>CAYZJH010000056.1:0-22805 GCA_964478625.1 uncultured Desulfobacteraceae bacterium | reverse complement strand
ATACCTTGAAAAATCAAAATCCGATCTGAGCGCAATTTTCCTGCGCATTTCCAGAAATATTTCGGCGGGACTCAATCCGGCCGGGCAAACTGTTGCGCAAAGTTCACAGAGGCTGCACTCAAAAACAAGGTTTTGGAGCTTCTTGTTTCCATTATCAAAGGTGTCTGCAATCTCTGCGGGATTCCCGTGTTTTTGAAGAAATGCGCAATGTTTTAGGCACAAATTACAGCGGGTGCATTCTTGATGGAACTTTTCAATTATTATATTTTCTTTGTCTTTGCTCAAATCAGACTTCTATTTTCTGAGTTCAAACAGCATTCCGAATTCAAAAATTTTTCCAATTATGATGAAGAGATTGGTTTAGTGCAAGGATAAAAATTGAACATGGTGCTTGATACAGCCGATATACGATGATTTTTAATGATTGACAGAAAGTTTTCCAATTGATAAAAGAACCAAACATTTTTTTAAACTGAAAGGAGGTTCAATAGGTTTATGAGGAAAAAGTCTTTAGTTCTGAGCTCAGCAATTGCAGTAATTGCTACATTTTTTGTGGTAGCGGGTATTTTTGCAGACACTTTGGGACCTGATGTTGTCAGAATGGAAACCAAAGGTTATGAAAAACATGAAAGGGGTATTGTTGAGTTTCAACATAACCGACATGTTGTCGAATTTAACTTAAGCTGTGGAAAATGCCACCATGATCAAGACGGTAAGCCTTTGGATTCTTTTACAATGGGTGACAAATCTCCAAGCTGTATCGAATGTCACGATTTAGACTCTACGCATAAAAGCCATGTTGGGGACTATGATGTTGCCTGCGGGAAATGCCATGTCGATGAGGACGGCAAACCTGTGGATGATTTAAAAATCGAAAGCTGCATTACATGCCACCAGACCCCTGGTTTAAGTCCAAAAGAAGTAGGCGCTCCCAGGCTGACAATGGAAGAACGGTTGCAATATCATGGAGAAGCTGTCCATTTAATGTGTCGAAACTGTCACAGGGAGTATAATTTGGAAAAGAAAGCACGTATAGCCCCTGTAGCATGCAATGACTGTCATCCAAAAAGTGGGAGTGAATAAAATTCACTGCCATCCTTTTTCATGAGAAAGTGAGAGTCTTCCTTTGCGGAGGCAGGAAAGGGAAAGCCTCTCTTTGAAAGGTATTTAGGGGATCTCAAAGATTCCTCGAAATTAAAATCGGGGAATTTGAATCTGTTGGAAAGAACTTTGGACTGTCGGGATAATCATATTTCCTAAAATCCTTGCTACTCTCCGTCATTAAAAACCGGGTGTCCTGGTAAAAAAAAACAACGCCGTCAATACCAGGACATCCTAAAACCAAACCATTCTTTCATTCTCATCTTTATTGGTCGGATCAAAACCATCGCCAAAATCACTAGTTTGTTCTACTTGCTCCGCATTTTCATGCCTTTTGAATGAAAAAAGTAAAGGCAGTCTGGCAATAACAATGTTTCCCCGCGCCTTAAACTAGTCATTTCCATATTGTCTTTCCGAATGATTCTGAAATATTGCTTGAAAAAGAGGGGGCTCTGGTAGTAGATGTTTTATGATCATAATCTTCAATTGGGTGTATTCTTCTAATATGGAGGAGTTGCAATGAAAAGATCCCGGCCTCCGGTGGTCCAACGCTCCCTTTTTTCTTGGATATTTCCTGGAAATACCAAGCTTCAAATTTTACTGTTAATCATCATTTCAGTTACCGTATTTGCAAGAGTGGTTCCATTGGAGATGCAGAAGCGTATTGTCAACCAGGCAATCATGCTCAGTGATCTTGAAATGCTGTTGCTATACTGTGGAATATATCTAATCGCCGTCATCGTTGCAAACGGCCTGAAGTTTCTTATCAATATGATAGAAACAACCATTTCTGAGCGCACATTGTCAAATATGCGAAAGGAACTTTTTGGACATATTATTACGTTACCGTTGAGTTTTTTTAGAAGAACACAACCCGGTATGGTGGTGTCGGCGCTTGTTACGGAGCTTTCCACCGCTGGGAATTTTGTGGGAATGGCTGTTTCCACACCCGTTATCAATTTGTTGACTTTGGTTGCTTTTGCTGTGTATCTCATCTATTTGAATTGGCTTTTGGCTCTTGTATCGCTTTCGATTTATCCTCTGGCACTGTTGATCATTCCATTACTGCAAAAACGAACCAATCAGGCCAACAAAAAACGCGTGGACAGGAGCCGTGACCTGTCCAGCAAGATTGGTGAGGCTATCGCAGGTATCCATGAGATTCACGGGAATGGTTCATACCGTATCGAGAATCGGAAATTCAAAAAACTTGTAGACAGGCTCTACCGTATTCGTATTACCTGGACTCTATACAGGTATGCCATTAAAAGCACCAATAATTTTTTTACCAATCTGGGTCCGTTTCTGGTCTTTCTTTTGGGCGGCTACCTTGCCATGCAAGGTCAGCTGCAGCTTGGTGCTTTAGTGGCTTTTCTTTCGGCCCAGGAAAAACTTTATGATCCATGGAAAGAACTGATTGAGTTTTATCAGGTCTATCAGGATGCATCAGTAAGTTATAGACGAACCATGAGTTATTTTAATGCGTTTCCGGAACATGCTCTGGAACCTTTCGATCGCGAACCGTTTGATCTTGAACCTTCACTTGAAGTCAAAGATCTCTATTTTGTGACCGACAGTGGTATTGTTCTTCTTGACAAGTTGACCTTTTCCATGGACAAGGGCGAACACATGGCTCTGATAGGTTTTTCCGGAAGCGGTAAAAGTACCCTGGCTTTGTGTATCGCCCAGTTATACAGATATACTTCGGGTAATATATTGTTGGATAACAAAGAAGTGGCCTCGCTTTCCAAAAGGGATATGATTCGAAATATGGGATTTGTTTCCCAAACTCCGTTTATCTTTTCCGGTACCATAATGGAAAATCTGCTTTATTCATGTGTTGCAAAAGAGGAAGTCGAAGAAATTGATCAGGGACGGAATCTTCCCTCTTTGGACGACATGATCGAAGTGCTTCAACAGACCGGTCTTTTCGTGGATGTTCTGCGTTTTGGCCTTAACGCCATTATCGATCCGGGAGAGCATAAGGAGCTTGTAGAAAAAATTATCCGTGTTAGAGAGAATTTTCAACATAATTTCGGACAGCTTTTGATGGATTATGTCGAATTTTATGACGAAAAAGCCTATCTTTTTCATTCAAGTGTGAGCGAAAATATTACGTTTGGATCTCCGAACCAGGAAAATTTTAAAGATGAAAATCTTTGTGATAACAAGTATTTTATTGATTTTTTAAACCAGGCGGATCTGACAACGGCATTGGTTAATTTAGGAGCCGAGCTTTCGAAACAGACGGTCGATATTCTGGGCAATCTTCCTCCTGAAGCGGTTTTTTTCGAGCACAGTCCAATTTCGCCTGATGAACTCGATGAATTCAAAGATCTGGTGGAACGTCTGAAACAAACCCGGTTGCATCAACTCAGTGAGCAAAACCATAAGAAACTATTGGAACTATCATTGCGTTTTATACCCGGAAAACATAAAATGGTCGCGATGCCGCGGACATTGGAACAGTTACTTCTGGAAGGACGCGCCTTGTTTAAGAAAAAAATTTTAAAAGATGGCCGGCAGGGGGCATTTACATTCTTTGATATGGCGGCTTATATTCATTCCCAAACCATATTAAGTAATATTTTATTCGGAAAAACCAAAGCAACAAGCCCACAAGCCCAGGATAAGATTGATCAAAGCATCATTCATCTTCTGATCGAAGAAGATCTGTTGGAAACGATTCTGGCAATCGGGATGCAATATCAAGTAGGAAGCAAAGGGGAAAACCTTTCAGGAGGCCAGCGGCAGAAACTCGCCATTGCCAGGGTTTTTCTTAAATCGCCGAAGTTGCTGATATTGGATGAGGCCACATCAGCCCTTGACAATAAATCACAAGCCCGAATTCAGGATTTGCTTGAAAAACGGTTAAAAGGAAAAACAACCGTAATTTCCGTAGCGCATCGTCTTGATATTGTCAAAAACTATGACAAAATTGCGGTAATGAAAGCCGGAAAAATCATAGAAATTGGACCTTATGACCAACTCATGGGTAAAAAAGGAATTTTTTATGAACTCTTCACAGGAAAAAGATAAGGTTTGTGTCATCTGTGAGTTTCAGGAAAACCTTGTTGCATTAAGAGAAATCGATTTTTTTTCAGAACTTCCGTTGGATCTCTTAAAAATTTTGGCCTATCTGTGCAATCGAGAGAAATATCAAAAAGGAGACTTTTTAATCAACAAGGGTGAAGATGACGGTCAGGCATTTTATATAATATCGGGAAGAGCCGGACTGATGAGTGATGGTGAAGACAGGAGTTTTTACATGATACGTGACTATGGTCCGGGTAAGTTTATCGGAGGACTCAGCCTGATCGGCAAAATGCCGAGACTTTTTTCCATAAAGGCATTGGAGGATACCCTATGCCTTGTTTTAACCCGGGAGAAATTTTCCAAGGCTATTGCTCAATTTCCGGATATAACGCCCAGGCTTTTTCAGGCTGTTCTCACCCGCATCCTCAATTGGGAAGAAAATATGTTTATGGAGCAGGGACAAAACCGTGAAACCTGTAGCATCATTGCAGGGGTAAGTCTTGTCTGAATTTGTAGACAGTCTGGGATTTGATGGGGGTTGGGAAAGGTTATTAAAATGGATGCATCCACGTTATCGCTTGAGTTTAGAAATGATCTCGCCGAACTGGAAAACCTGAGACGGATAATGGATCAATTTTCCAAAGCTAACAGCCTTTCCAAAAGAAATGCCTTTGAATTAAATCTGGTTGTCGATGAGTGGTTTACAAATATTGTTTCCTATGGATTTGATGACAATGAGGAACATCGGATAAAAATAGATATCCAAATTACCGACAGAGAGATGATGATCACGATAGAAGACGACGGTGTTCCATTTGATCCGACTGCAGTTCCAAAATCCGAATTGAAATGCCCTGTTGAAAATCGGAAAGTCGGTGGAATCGGACTTCATCTGATCAACCAGATCATGAACAGTGTCCATTATAAAAGAGTAAGGGATAAAAACATTCTTGTTTTAAAAAAATGGCTGGATGAAAAATAAAAATATCGAAGAAGGGAGTTGTTAATGGAAATCAATGAAGAAAAACAAGGAGATATAAAAGTTTTTAAAATAAAAGGGCGTTTGGATTCCAAAACATCCCCGGAATTTGAGGAGAAAATAATCGAATCATCCCAGGATGGTACCACCAAAATGATTTTCGATTTTAAAGACTTGGAATACATTTCAAGTGCTGGTCTGAGGGTTATTTTAAAAGCGACGAAAGAAATGAAGAAAACAGACGGTTTGATTGTGCTTTGTAGTATGCAGGATTATGTTAAAGAAGTTTTTGAGATTGCCGGTTTTGATACGTTTTTATCCATCGAAGAAACATTTGACGACGCGGTTAAAAAGTTCTAAAAATGCCAGTTTGACTGATACCCTGAAAATTAATTTAAATCATATGAAGAATGGAAATTAAGAGGTTATGGAAATTTTTGCAAAAGATATCATGATTAAACAGGTTGAAGAAATCAACGCAAATGCTCCTATTAAAGAAGCGGTTTACAGAATATTTCATGGTAAAACCCGTGAAACGGGGCATAAAACGGTTAGTCTGATTGTTACTGATGATTTTGGTAAGTTGGTTGGAGTAATATCGCTTTTTGATATTTTATATCATTTTCGCCCGGAATTTTTAAATTATGGATTGGAAACTGTTGAGAAGTGGTCAGGAAGATTGTTGCCGCTGCTGGAGCAGTTTAAAAATCTTACGGTCGAACAGGCCATGAGCACGCCGGTGATGACCATAGCCCCTGAGGATCATTTAATGGTAATTATCGATATTATGGTGAAGAAAAAACTTCGCCGGTTACCTGTTGTTGAGAATGACAAGGTGCTTGGTGTCGTTTATCTTTACGATGTCTACTACCATTTGTTCAAAGACTGGTTGAAAAAAGAATTCGGAGATTAAACCATCATTCTCTGAAACCGATTAAACCTCTTTTGCCAAGTTGCCTCAAAAATTGTGTAACAGCCATTTCCGACTCTTTGGGATGCAGTCGGTAGTTTTTTGAAAACTCTTGAATCACTTGCTTTACGGTGCGATTTCCATCTAAAAGGTTCCAGACTGCAGAACCAAGTGTATCAAGTTCCAGCCTCTTGGTAACCGGTTTCTGAACGGTGTTTGAAAAACGTTTTATCAATGCTGCAACCCAGGGTCTTATACCCACAGGATAAGAAAGCATCACGCTGCCGGATTCTATGATGGTTTCGGTAACCTGAATATTTTTTACCGGCTTGCAACTTAAGGCCTTTTCTCGTGAAATTTTCGGGAATTCAATACGTTTTTTAAATAACATCATATTCAGAACAAATCGAATCCAATAATTCAAATTCCAAGGGTTTGTCACTTTCCGCTTTTACCGCCAGAATACGATTTGCTCCTGAAACGTGCCAAACCCTGGCCCACTGAAAAACAGGTTTTTTTCGCAGTTTTAAACGCCATTTTCTCCACAAGGAAAGGGCCGGAAAAGACTCAAGCTCAATGGTTTCAGACCCGTCCAACAGGTTTGAACCCGGATGGCTGGATTTAAAAAAAGGAAAAACTTTTTCAGCAAACCCCTGTAAATCACTTTCCTGAAGAATAACCGAGGCCGGGCTCCATCGATAAAAAGAAACCTGATAATCCCCGGTATTGAAAATCAGTTCGAATGCTCCTGGTGAAAAAGAATGCCGAAACAGTTTAAAATGTTTCGGAAGTATTGTACGGATATCAAACACGGACCAAAGGTGTCGTCCATTTTGAGTGTGATCCTGAAAGGATGACAGAATTTCTTGTTGATAATTTGTGTTTTTCTTTGCGTTTAAATTGTATCGGTGTTCATAAAATTGTAACAAGGTCGCGCAACGGCAAGATTTACAAAATAAAATGAGACCTTTGCCTGCAAACAGGTTTCCTTCCCACTGAAATCCTGTTACATTATGCATCCTCAGCACATGATGCCAGGCATCGGGAATGGCCCATGGCGATATTTCCTGTCCCACCTGCTGCTTTTGATAATCGGATTTGAGGCGTTTCAGATGCCTTTCAGTGGAAAATTTCCCTTTGATATTATTCCATTTTAATTCCATGGCCGGAAAACCGTCGTTTTCTAAAAGCATATACTGTTTTCCGACTCTACCGGCTTCCCAGTTTCCGGGAACCGATAACCGAATCCCGTTCCACCCGATTTCTTTTAGTGGTTTTTCACTTTTAGGTATCACAATCCAATCCTATCGAGGAATCAACAGATCCCAATTTTGTTCAGTTCCGGATTTTTGATCCTGCTCTGGCTCGCGACCTCTTTTTTTTGATTCCATTTGTTCAAAACATTGAATTTCTTCTTCTTCGAAATTTAGCATGGCAAGTTTTACATTATTGCCTAATTTTCTTGTGGTGTCTTCGATATTATGCTGAAGGATCAAACTGATCCGATTTTCCTCTTTATCCGTAAAGGACCATTTCCATGCAACCAGAACATGAAAAGGATCTCCTCGCCAACGGTCCGGTTTTCCGAAGCGTTTTTTGTATCGATCCAGCAAGTTATTGAAAAATTCCCTGCTGGAATCATCGTATTTTAATTTAATCCGGATAATTCGTCCCGGAACTGCACAATCGCCATAAGTAATCAGTCCGCTCTTATATCCCGGAATATTCCGAATTTCCACTTCTTTGAGAAATTCGGCATACCGGATAGGAAGGATTGTATCCATACGAATCTTCTCATGGTACTCAGCGATATTTTTTCCCAGGGCAAATCCGGCAATTTCATAGGGAACCTGAGCAGCGGCATTCCCAACCATCAGAAAAACAATAATCATATTCAGAAAAAAAATGCGGATTTTCATGGATGGCTCTCCAATGTTATCATGCTTGATGGATTCCTGATTTTTGACGAAGAGATGTAAAAAAAACGAAAAAATTCTTCAACCACAACGGATACCGATGAATTTAACGTGTTGTTATCAATTATATTATATTTTTTTTGAACTTGTCACTATTAAATTTTTCTCCATTCAAATAGAATGACTCATGGGGTTTAACCTAAAGCTCTTTTGAATAGCGTTTCAATGGTTGACACCACCACGTTGCATGCCATTTTGAGCCTGCCGGCAGTTAATTTGATCCCTTGGATTGAATCGTGTATCCGATAAAAAATCAACGGGGTTCAAGGATTCGGCTGCTGCGTTTTACCGCACATAAATCACCGCACATGGTGCAAACATCCTGATCCATCGGTTTTGAAGACTGTCGATATGCCATTGCCTTTTCCGGGTCCATGGCCAGTTCCATCATTTTTTTCCAATCCAGTTTTCTTCGTGCATTGCTCATTGCATTATCCCAATCCATTGCACCTGGAATTCCCTTGGCAATATCTGCGGCATGGGCAGCAATTCGCGCGGCAATAATGCCATCTTTCATGTCCTGAAGATCCGGAAGGCGAAGGTGCTCGGCCGGAGTCACATAGCATAGGAAATCGGCCCCATGACCCGCAGCAATTGCCCCACCGATTGCCGAAGTAATATGATCGTATCCCGGAGCCACATCGGTGACAATCGGACCGAGTACATAAAACGGCGCACCATGGCATAACTTTTTTTGAAGCTGCATATTTGTGACGATTTCATTTAATGGAACATGGCCAGGGCCTTCAATAATCACCTGAACTTTGGACTCCCATGCCTTTTTTGTCAATTCGCCCAAAACAATTAATTCCTGAATCTGGGGGGCATCCGTAGCATCGTAGAGGCAGCCCGGACGTAACGCATCACCCAGGCTGATGGTTACATCAAAATCCCGGCATATTTCGATCAAACGGTCAAAATATTCATAAAATGGGTTTTCCTGATGATTGGATTCCATCCAGTCCAAAAGAATTGACCCCCCCCGGCTAACCACGTGAGTTAGTCGCGGTTTTTGGCGAATACGCTCCACAGCACCACGGTTCAATCCGGCATGAATCGTCATGAAATCAACTCCGTCCTCAGCATGCATACGAACCGTATTAAAAAAATCATCAATGGTAATCTTGGTTACATCTTTGCCGTAATTTGCAACTGCATCATAGACTGGCACGGTACCGATCATTACGGGGCTGATCTCAACAACCCGTCGACGAAATTCCCTTGTGCGTCCGAATGTACTTAAATCCATAATCGCATCCGCTTTGAGTGCGATAGCCTTTTGAACCTTGGCGATTTCCAGGTCAATATCGCAGCAATCTTCTGAAACGCCGAGGTTCACATTGATTTTGGTGCTCAGGCCCTCGCCGACTCCTCCAGCAAATAAATTTTTATGCTTCTTATTGGCTGGAATAACGATTCGGCCCTCAGCCACTTTCTGAAGCAATTTGTTTTCCGATATTTTTTCTCGAGCCAGCACCTGTTTCATCTGAGGTGTGACTATACCTTTTTGTGCAGCATCCATTTGAGTTGAATAGACCATCTTAATTCTCCCCGGTTGATCGTAACTGTTAATAGAATCGAAAAGTTGGTTGGTTCATCGAGCAAACTTTATTTATGCGTCTTTTTTTAATGGGCAATCGAAACTGATACTGGGGATGGGAATTACTCCATGGATCTGATCAACAGGGAAATTTTTTCAGAAAAGAAAAAAGCCGATCGCACCAACGATAGAGCAAACGGCTTTTGATTATGCAATAAAAATAAAATATCGGAATCTTTTGATTCGACCGCTTCCCTTCGCCGGCATTACCCGGATCAGGTTCCAAGGGTTGGATAGCATCCTCTCAGCGCGAATCGCACCCCTAGCAAAACTTCCTAAATTTAATTCTTAGAAGAAAACCATCAGATTGTCAATATGTTTGCGTTTCCGTTGCAGATTGAATTTTAATAGAAATAATCAGTGGGTGTATGCACCATCATTTTTATTCCAAATTCCCGGTTTTTACGGTTATGGGAAAATTCTATTCATTTGTTTATTTTTTTTGCTTTTGGGACCGGTTAGCCCGTGTATGGCTACCTGGGTCCGCCTAATTTTCCGGATATCATCCTTGACCATGGCATGGTTTGACCTAAGCTGCCTTCTCATGAGCCTGTTTTCTTCATTAACCTGTCGCAGAAGAGCTTTCCACTCGGGAAATAAGGGCAAATCCTCTATTGCCACCTGATGGTCATATGCCAGCTTGTGAAATTGTTGATCGACATATTGAACCATTTTGCTCAGTTCCCGACTCTGATCAAGCAACGCGCTCAACTTTTCCGATGACCCTCCTGAAGAAATTTTTTCTCTCAGGTGTTCATAGACTTTCATGAGTCTTCTATAGCAGAAAATAGATTCTTCAAGTAACCGGTGAACCTGATCCATTGGTTTTTTCCTTTATTAACAAAATCTGTAGTGAAATTTCCGATTTTCATCCGTATTTGTTCTAATCTTAGCCTGAAATAAACGTCTTTTTGAAATGCTCCCCCAAGGCTTTTGGCGGGCAAACCAAAGTAAGTGGAGCTTTTTTAACCCATCACTTCCCAATTGATTTATTTCCAAAAGCAAAATATATGCCAATTTAAAACAAGGAGTTGATGGCTGGAAATCAATCCTGGTGGTCATGTCAGCCAAGATCTGATCGAAATGTTATAGGGCAGTAAGGGTAGGATTTCAGTTTTTAAAAAGGGCACCAGTCGCTATGGACTAGTTGTATTGAATATGAAAGGGAAAACAGGTGAAATCATAGAAAAAGAAAAAATCCCGGCTGACTTTCTGAGAAAAAGGCCGGGCCGTCATTAATTTGTTAATCTGAAAGGTTGTTAAAAAGCCCCTAACTGGCAGGGTTTGATTTTAATATTCATGGCCTCACAGGCGTTGCTGATCGTCATTTTATGGACATTAAAAAGGGAAGCAATTTTCCAGGCGGTTACACAAGGAAGCCGATCGTTTATCATTCCGCTCTTAATCGCTTGGGTTATCTTATCGTTTTCGGGTAGTTGTGCCTTAACAATGCTGTGCCCGGGTTTGTACCCAAAAAGCCCAAGTTGACATTTGACCAGACGATATTCCATCAGATCAAGGGTTTTTCCTACTTCAGAAGGTTTTACTCCTAACTTGTCTGCAATTTCAAAAGCCACTGCGCAGGCTAATTCATTTTTGGAGGTTTGTGCCAAAATCTTTTCTTTAATTAGCGGATCCGGTTTTTCATTCGGTCCGTATTTTTCTGAAAATTTACTTTTTTTTTCTTTCATTTTGCGTGGACTCCTTTATCTTGGAATGCGGATCTGTTTTGGTCGATTCAAAACAGATTGACCAGATAGTGTGGTTTATTTGATCAAAATCTGTTACAAAAATTAAGACATTTTATATTGTTAGATTAAGATTCCATAATTGTGATTTTATCTTTCCGTTAAAAAAAAATCCAGCCAATTTCAATAAATATGATGAAAAAGAGAAAACATAGGATTTGTATTGTCACATTAATTTTTACAGGTATTTGGGTTGCAGATTTCAATGCTCATGCATTTGATGTCATTGCTCCTGCTCGCATACTGCCCGAAAATGCCTGCAGGGGATGCAATTTTAAAAATGCTGATCTGTCGTTTGTTCGATGGATCGGTGTTGATCTTACGGATGCGAATTTAAGTGGTGCAAACCTGAAAAGGGCTTATTTGAAACGTGCGATTTTAAAAAATGCAGATCTTTCATTTTCACAACTGCAAGAGACCAATTTAAAAGATGCTACTATGCAGAAAGTGTGTTTGAAGGGTGCTGATCTAAAAAACGCATTTTTGATGGGGGTTCGGCTGGAAAGAGCGGATTTGTCTCATTCAAACATGGAACAGGCTTATTTGCTTTCAAGTGATCTCCGATATGCGAATCTCAGTAGAGCAAATTTAAAAAAAGCCCAATTTACTCGTGGAGATATTCGCCATGGTTGTTTTGAAGGATCGGATTTAGCCGGAGCAAATTTTACAGGCTCTTTGTTGAATGGTGCGGATTTTTCAAAAGCCAATTTAGGAGGTACTGATTTTTCCGGAGCGGATATGCGTGAGGCCAATCTGAAGGGAGCCTATTTGAAACAGAATGGCAAAACAGCCAAATTTGACGATGCCAATTTGGAAGGTGTTATCTGGATTGATGGCAAAATATGTAAAAAAGGGTCTTTGGGTAAGTGTATTCAATAAATCGATTGAAACCGCGGTGACCGAAGAATCTCTGTTCCCGAGGCTGGGCCGATCATGAGATCTGACTTGGAACTAAAACAAGAGGGGGGCCGTGCCATCGTGAAGAAAAGATTCTTCGTCGGCCATTGAGCGGGTGCTATATAACCATTTACGATATTGGCCTCCTCAGAATGATGAACTCTAATACCTTGTCAAAGCCTTACTAAGGAGGTCATAAATGTTTAGACGGTTTTCATGTCCAAATGGCCATATACCAACATTATTATCCCATCTATGTCTATTCAATAATGCTCGGATTAGTAACTTGACGCCAATGGCCGCATAAAAAACCGGTTGAGCCCTTGACGATTGGGAATTAAGCTGTCAATAAATAACGAAAATCCGTCTGATCATTTTATGTTTCATTTGATCCTTGACTAAATGGTAAAGGGGCAAGGATTAATTCCAAATACAAAGCAGTCAAAAATGTTTACCTGAGGACGTTGGCATGAAAATAAACACAACCCCTATTGATGGTCTTCTGGTTTTGGAGCCGGATGTCTTTAAGGATAAAAGAGGTTTTTTTTTGGAGACATATCATGTGCAAAAATACAGGACCCTCGGCATTGAACGTAAATTTGTTCAGGATAATGTGAGTTGTTCATCCAGAGGGATACTCAGAGGTCTCCATTTTCAGTATCGCCACCCCCAGGCCAAGTTGGTTCAGGTGCTTTCAGGTGAGGTGTTTGATGTGGCCGTAGATATTCGCCTTGGTTCCCCGACATTTGGAAAATGGTTCGGCATAATGCTGTCCCAGGACAATTTATATCAAATGTTTATACCCGAGGGTTTCGCTCACGGCTATTGCGTTACCAGTGAAACCGCGATTTTTGCCTATAAATGTTCCGATTTTTATTCCCCTGCCGATGAAGGTGGCTTGCTTTGGTCTGATCCGGAGGTCGGCATCCAATGGCCTGTTTCAGATCCGATTTTGTCTCAAAAGGATAGCTTCCTGCCTCGCTTGTCGGAGCTTCCTGAAGACCAACTGACAGCTTTTGACAAAAAGCCTGAAAAAGGAAAACTTGAATGAAAATATTACTTACGGGATCTCTTGGGCAACTTGGCAGAGAAATTAAAGAGGTGGCTATAAATTCAGGGTTGGATATTATTTCAATGGACCTGCCTGAAATAGATATCACGGATTCCGAAAACCTAAGGAGAATATTTTCAGAGGTTAAACCTTCAGTCGTAGTGAATGCGGCGGCTTATACAGCAGTCGATCTTGCTGAAACGCAAAAAAATATATGCTATGCCGCAAATTCAGATGGTCCGGCTAATCTGGCAAGGCTATGCGTCAAAAACAATGCACAGTTGATTCATATTTCCACTGATTACGTATTTGACGGAAACAGCAAGATCCCTTACAGTGAAGATGATCCTGTTGCTCCGATAAATGTTTACGGAAAAAGCAAAGTAGAAGGTGAAACAGCTGTTTTATCCACACCGGGTAGGCATATTATCCTTCGTACATCATGGCTTTATGGAAGGTATGGGAAAAATTTTGTAAAAACCATGCTTCGGATGGGACAGGAAAAAGAATCCATCCAGGTGGTCAATGATCAATATGGGTGTCCCACATGTGCTTATGATTTGGCAGATACCATTGTGGCTGTTATTCGGTGGGTTTCTGAAGAAAATTCAAATAAATCAGGAGTATATCATTATTGCGGAAGTGGCATCACCACTTGGTATGAATTTGCAGTGTCAATATTTGAAATAGTGAAAGAACTGGGATTGAAAAGAATCCCTTTGATAAAGCCGATTTCAACTTCTCAGTATCCTACAGCTGCTAAAAGGCCTCTTTATACGGCTCTGGACTGTTCTAAAATCAAAAAAAGGTTTGGAGTTGAGCTGAAACCCTGGAAGCAGAGTTTAAAAAGGACAATCCATCAAATTATTGATGGGCAGAGCTGGAATATTTAAAATCAAACCGATGTTGTACAGCAAGAAAATAGAACTTTTGGCGCCGGCCGGGAATTTCGAAAAACTTGAAATTGCTATTTATTATGGTGCTGATGCTGTCTATATTGGTGGAAAAAACTTTAGTCTCCGCAATTTCTCCGGAAATTTTTCAAAAAAGGAAATCAAAGAGGCCGTTTGTTTTGCGCACAAACAGAATGTCAAAGTTTTTGTAGCCTGCAATATTTATCCAAGAAATCATGAAATATCTCCGCTGAAAGAATTCCTGATCTATTTGGCCCGAATGGAGCCGGATGCGATCATTGTGGCTGATCCGGGTGTTTTTATGCTGGCAAAAACCCTGGCACCTAATATAGACATTCATATAAGCACCCAAGCCAATACAACCAACATCGAAAGTGTTCGTTTCTGGAATCAATTGGGGGCCAAGAGAATAAACCTTGCCAGGGAGCTATCCCTTCGGGAGATAGAGACAATATCCCAATATGGTGAGGTTGAGCTGGAGGCTTTTATTCACGGATCTATGTGTATATCATATTCAGGGAGATGTTTGCTGAGCAGCTTTATGACCAACCGGGACAGTAACAGGGGCATGTGCAGTCACCCTTGCCGATGGAAATACGCGATTGTCGAAGAAAGCCGGCACGGCCAATATTTTCCGATATGTGAAGATTCCGAAGGAACCTATATATTGAACTCCAAAGATCTTTGCATGATCGACCATATACCGGAACTGGTCCTTGCAGGTATCGATTCTTTTAAAATCGAAGGTCGAATGAAAAGCATTCACTATCTTGCTTCCACTGTAAAAGTCTATCGTGAGGCATTGGATACCTATGCTAAAGATCCGGACATCTATCAGGTTAATCCCAGGTGGAGAAAAGAACTGGGAAAAGTCGCCAACCGACAATACTGTACCGGCTTTTATTTTGAAAATCCATCTGAAACTCTACCTTTTTACGAGGTTGACAAATCAGCCAATCATCAGCTTTTTATCGGTAAAATAATTCGAAAGATTAATCACAACAAAGCGTTGGTGGCGGTCAAAAACAAAGTCTTTAAGGGAGAAATTCTTGAAGTTTTGCCACGGTCAGGCCCATGCCGTGAAGATGTTATTTTAGATATGATGGCTTTGGATGGTGAGAAAATCGACCATGCACAACCGGGAAGCCTGATAACGATATCGTTTAGAAAGGAATGTTTTCCCAATGAACTTTTAAGAAGGCTAAAGCCAGGGCAAAAGAATCCAAAAACAACCGACGAATCAAAGAAATCCCTGATCCATTAAATAAGCCATAGCCCTTTGCCCAAGGGTGGTTATCCGGCTGATTGCATTGGTCAGGTGGAAACTTGATTCTTCCGGGACCTTTGACCGGATCATCACCAAAGCCATGTTGATACTCTGTTCTGCTTCAATAAAGGCTTTATCTCCGACCATATTTGCTGCCAGTTGAATTTCGTGACCAATCATGTCGATAAGCATCTCAATGATTTTATCCGCTCCATTCCGCTGATTTTGAGGAATCGATTCACGCAGTTCTAATAAATGAATTGCCCAAATTAAACCGGACTTGATTTTTTCACTTTGGGAAAAAGATAAAATTGCTTCAGATTTGGTCATGATGCCCCCCTTGTTTTGGAAACCGAGATAATTAAATTGTTTTTTCTTTGACAGAGAATCAAATTCCCATTAAAGCATATAATAATCAATTAATATTTGATGTCTCCGAATTTTAAAATACAATGACCAATTTCAGAAACCAGGGAAAAAATATGAGTCTGATTAAAGATACCCTCTCAAGTATGTTTTCCAAAAACAAAAAAAAGAATGAAGGCTTTTCTTCTGAAAATGAAAAGGAATCCGGGATTGAGGAAAAAAATGAGGATCACGCTGAAATTTCGGATGCATCCGTGAGCGAAAATAATGAGGAGCATGAAACTGAATTTGAAAAGGAGACCGCAAACAATGAGGACTTAAGCACTGATCCTGATTGGGAAAAAAGAGTGCTGTGCAGCGATGGTAATTGCATTGGTATTATCGGACCTGATGGGCGGTGTAAGGAATGCGGAAAACCTTATGAGGGAACCGAACGATTATCCGACCCTGACAACGAGGAGAAGGAAACCCCTGAAACCCATAGTCCGGATGAAGGGTTGACCTCAGATGAATCGGATTTTAATGGTCAAGCTCAGGATACGGCTGATGATTATGTGGATGATTTGTCGGGCCAAACTGACTCGGATTCGGATTGGGAAGACAGAACCCTTTGCAGTGATGGAAATTGTATCGGAGTGATCGGTCCTGACGGACGCTGCAAGGAATGCGGAAAACCTTATGAAGGGTAATCCGCGCTGCAGGGTCATCTTTTAAGATTAAAGAATATCTTCAGGCCTTTATTAACCTTTTTGGAAAAAATTTTAGTTGAAAGGTAACTTCCGGCAACACCCTTATTAATTTCTCCTTACACACGATACATGATCTTCATAACATGGGAAAACGCAATCACATAACCTCCGAATTTCCTGCTGCAGGAATGGTAAAACTGAAACTATTTTGGGCGCTTTCCAGAACCCCCCACGGACTTTTGGATATGGCCACCCCGTGTTTTGCGGCCCTCTTGTGGATGGGAGAATTTCCGCCTCTTAAAGTGATCCTTATCGGATTGATTACCGTATTCGCAGGTTATACTGCCGTATATGCCTTAAACGACCTGGTAGATTATCGGACAGATCTGGAAAAAATGACCGGGGGCAACTACTGTAATCCCGATGATTACCTGGATGCTAAGATGGTTCGTCATCCCATGGCCCAAGGTTGTCTCTCCTTCAGAGAGGGGCTGGCCTGGGCATTGTCCTGGGGGGCCATTGCCATTGTCGGTGCTTATTGGTTAAATCCGGTTTGTGTCCTGATTTTTTTTGCAGGATGTTGCTTGGAAACCATCTATTGTATTATGTGGAGAATCACCCCGTTACGAGCTGTAGTCAGCGGAGTTGTGAAAACCTCCGGACCTGTTGCCGGAATTTTTGCGGTTGATCCGGCACCATCGCCTGTTTTTGTTATGGTTCTTTTTCTCGCGCTTTTTTTCTGGGAAATCGGCGGTCAGAACATTCCGGCCGACTGGACCGATCTGAATTCAGATCGCCGTTTAAAAGCGCAAACGATACCGGTTCGTTTTGGAACGAAACTGTCCGCAGATTTATTGCTGTTGTGTTTGATTCTTGCCGTCGTATTAATGACATTCTCTTTTCAATTATCCAAATCAGGTTTAGAACCTGTTGCTGCTCTTATTTCTCTGGGTTTCGGTATCTACCTGCTTCTCATTCCTGCTGTTCGGTTGTATCAGACAACCTCCAGATCCGAGGCCATGACATTGTTTAATAAATCCAGTTACTACCCTGTCTCACTTCTTGCAACCGTATTAGTCGGTTTTGTCCTTTAATGAATAGACCTTTTTTCAGGAGTTTTGAATGAAAGAGTTCACCTTAAAATCACTTGCCGAAAATAATGGTGAAAACGGCAACCCCACTTATATTGCTCATAAAGGTAAAGTTTATGATATCAGCAGCAGCAGGCTTTGGAGACACGGCACACACATGAAACGCCACAAGGCCGGAAATGACCTGACTACAGATATCCAGGCAGCTCCTCATGAAACAGATGTGCTGGATAGATATCCTCAAATCGGGATTTTAATGCCTGAGGATCAAAACCAGATGCCGATGCCTGAGTTTGTGTCAAAGTTGATCAAGAGATTCCCTATGCTTCGAAGACATCCTCATCCCATGACTGTCCACTTTCCAATCGTGTTTATGTTTTCCGCAACCATCTTTACCATTCTTTTCTTGATGACGGGAATCCAATCATTTGAAACCACGGCATTCCATTGCCTGGGAGCGGGGGTGCTCTTTTCGGTAGTGGCCATCTCCACGGGATGGTATACTTGGTGGCTCAATTACATGGCAAAACCGTTAAAAGCCATTACCATAAAAAAAACAATATCCATTATCATGTTGGGTGTGGGAAGTGTCGCATTTGTTATACGTGTTGCGGTTCCTGATATCCTCTATCCGTTCAGAGGGATCAGCTTTTTTTATTTGATCCTGATTCTCTCCCTTTTCCCGCTGGTCACCGTCATCGGATGGTATGGAGCATCCTTGACATTTCCCATAGAAAAAGAATGAAAAATCCCGGATTCATGATTAAGATTCAGTATAACAATCCCACAATCCAAGGAGGTAACCACCTATGGATTCACAGAAATTCGATTCAATGATCAAAGAAACCATTTCCCTGGCGGAAAAGTGGCAGGACCGGGCAAATGAATTGTTGACATCCGAAGAAAAAGGAATCCAGGATCAGATGGTAAAACTTCTGACTCATCCGATGGATAAGGTGATTTTGACCAAAATGATTGATCAGAGCTTTCGCTCTCAAGACAGTACCCGAGTTGCTGATCAGGTGAACAGCCTTCTGAGAGAGTATGGAGTTCCGGATTTTTTTTCAAAAGTCGACCGGTTGCTGATTCAAATGTTTTTGGGATTGGGAAGGCATTTTCCGGCCTTAACCGTTCCCAAAATGATCGAAAAGATGCGCCATAACAGCAGCCGTGCCATAATTCCCGGTGAACCCGAAATTCTTCACGCCCATCTCCAAAAGAGAAAAAGACAGGGGGTCCGGATGAATATCAATCATCTGGGAGAGGCGGTTCTTGGGGAAGAAGAAGCGAAAAGACGGCTTGATACGAATATCGAGGATATGAAAAACCCGGAAATCGAATATATTTCAGTAAAAATATCGACCATTTACTCTCAAATTCAACCACTTGCCTTCGACCACACAATCAGTGTTCTGAAAGATCGCCTGACAAAACTTTACACCGTTGCCAAAGACAATTTTTTTTCACGGGAAGATGGTACCAGGGTTCCAAAATTCGTCAACCTGGACATGGAAGAGTATCGGGATCTTGATATTACCACCACCGCTTTTAAGGAAACTCTCGACCAGGATATTTTAAAGGATTATTCCGCGGGTATCGTTCTTCAGGCTTATCTTCCCGATTCATACGATATCCAGAAAGAACTTACGGACTGGGCTAAAAAAAGAGTGCAAAAGGGGGGCAGTCCTATCAGGGTGAGAATTGTCAAAGGGGCCAACATGGAGATGGAGCAGGTTGAGTCGGCGATAAACAATTGGCCTTTGGCTCCTTATAACAACAAACTTGAAGTGGACGCCAATTACAAACGAATGGTTGAATATGGTATGCGTGAGGAAAATATCGAAGCCGTTCGCTTGGGAATTGCATCCCACAATCTTTTCGAACTTGCTTTTGCCGCAACACTTGCGAAACAAAGGAACCTGACTCAGTATTTTTATTTTGAAATGCTGGAAGGAATGGCCGACCATGTGCGTCGCGCACTTTCTGAAATATCTGGAGATGTTTTGTTATACGCGCCTGTTGCCAAAAAAGAAGAATTTATCAATGCCATCGCCTATTTGATTCGCCGCCTGGATGAAAATACCGGCGAAGAAAATTTCCTCCGGTATGCCTGCAATCTCAGAACAAATTCCGATCAATGGAATTTTCTCAAAAATCAATTCATCAAATCCTGTGCTTATATGAATAAGGCATCCAAAACCCCTAACAGGATCCAAAACAGATCCTTGGAAAATTATGAGGACAGGTCTGGAACTTTTTATCATGGCGAATTTACCAATGAACCGGATACAGACTGGTCACTGGTATCAAACCGAAGATGGGCGGAGTCAATCCGGGATAAATGGAAAAAAGAATCTTCTGACACTGTTATCGACATTCCGGTGGTTGCAGGTGGCAAAGAGATATTTGAGGATCGAACAATTCGGCAATGTTATGATCTGTCACAATACGACACAAAGGAAAATAAGAGAATAACTGTCGCCCGTTACGCTCTTGCCAATGAGCAGGATGTCATGAATGCAGTGGAAACTGCCAAATCAGATCCGGATATGTGGAGGCAAAAAACTCATAAAGAGCGTCATGAAGTCCTTTCGCGTGTCGCAATGGAACTCAGAAAAGCCAGGGGGGATCTGATCGGTGTTGCTGCCGCAAATACCGGAAAAACCTTTATGGAATCGGATGTCGAGGTATCCGAAGCGGTAGATTTTTCGGAATATTATCCATTTTCGGTAAAACGTTTTGCTGATTTGGAAAATATTCAATGCAAAGGCAAAGGGGTTGCCCTGGTCATTTCTCCCTGGAATTTTCCCATCGCCATTCCTTGCGGCGGTATCGTTTCATCCTTGGCTGCCGGCAATACAGTGATTTTTAAGCCGGCATCGTCGGCGGTAATGGTCGCCTGGGAACTGTGTCAATGTATCTGGAAAGGCGGGATTTCAAAAAATGTTTTGCAGTTTGTCCCGTGTTCCGGTTCCCATACCGGATCAAAACTGACCGGCCATCCGGATGTGGATTACGTTATTTTAACAGGCGGCACGGATACGGGGTTGCAAATTCTAAAAAATCGACCCGGTATATTTCTGGCCGGTGAGACGGGCGGTAAAAATGCGACCATTGTCACTTCCATGGCAGACAGAGATCAGGCCATTAAAAATGTGTTGCATTCAGCCTTTAGCAATTGCGGCCAGAAATGCTCTGCCACCTCTCTTTTAATCCTTGAAAAAGAGGTCTTTGAGGATACCCACTTTAAAAGGCAGCTGATCGATGCGGCAAAAAGTTATAAGACAGGGTCGGCATGGAAATTTGAAAATAAAATGGGGCCATTGATTAAAGAGCCCGATGGAGACCTGAAAAATGCGCTGACACGGTTGGAGCCGGGCGAAACCTGGGCATTAAAACCTGAAAATATCGATAATAATCCTTGTTTGTGGACACCGGGAATCAAATGGAATGTCAAACCCGGAAGCTATACCCACATGACCGAGTTTTTCGGGCCGTTGCTTGCCGTTATGTGCGCAGATCATCTTGGTCATGCCATTGAGCTGGTGAATCAGACCGGATATGGATTGACTTCCGGGTTGGAAAGTCTCGATACGCGGGAACAGGATCAATGGAAATCAAGCATTAGAGCCGGTAACCTCTATATCAACCGGGGAACCACCGGAGCAATTGTGTTGCGGCAACCGTTCGGGGGTATGGGAAAATCAGCCCTGGGAGCCGGTATCAAAGTCGGAGGACCCAACTACGTGGCTCAATTCATGGATTTCGAAGAAACCGGATTTCCTTCAATCGGTTTTATTCGCAAAGACCATTATTTGCTTCGATTGGCTCAGGAGTGGGGATTGGAGCTCTATTGGGGAAAACATCCGGAATTCAGGAAAGATTTGATTAAAACCATCCGGGCCATAAAAAGTTATCTTTATCACTATGAACAGGAATTTTCCCAGGAAAAGGATTATTTTCATCTCAGAGGTCAAGACAATATCCTTCGCTACATTCCTGTCGGCAAAGTGGTGGTCCGGTTACACGAAGATGATTCTTTATTTGACGTTCTTGCCAGAATCGCAGCGGTGAACATATCAAAGTGTGAACTCTCGGTTAGTGTCCCTTCCGGTCTGAACAACGCCGTTGTAGCATTATTAACCGATAAGGAAGGCAGAAGAATCCTTGGGGACCACCCGCTGATACATGAAACAGATAGCGAATTAATCCATAATATATCAAAAATTCATCGGATTCGGTATGCGGCTCCTGAGCGTGTGCCAGCTGCGGTACTTGAAGTGGCTGCTGCAACAGGATTTTACGTATCACGGACAAAGGTTTTAATGGAAGGAAGAATCGAGCTTTTGCAGTATTTCCTGGAACAAAGCATCTGTAATAATTACCATCGGTACGGCAATCTTGGAGAACGGGGACTTTTCAATAAATAATCCCGCCATGTTCCAAAAAAAGAGAATAAAAAAGGGCACCCATGAGGCGCCCTTTTTTTTTGAAATCATTTACAAAAAGTTAAAAATCAAATCAGCTTGCTTCCATCTGACGTCTGTCAGCCATATCCAGCAGAACGCGTTCTCTGGCTTTGTCAATACCGAGAGCTTTGCGTTTTTTGTCAATATGGGCAATCATCATCTTAGCCATATCATAAGGATCGACTGCAAATCCCCATTTTCCAAAACCTTGCTGCTCCAGGCCTTCAAATAAAAGTTTGTGGAACTTGGTGTCCTGGACAATCGGGAATGTAGCTCCGAATACGGTAAATACACCTGATGCGACGAAATACTGTCCGATACAAATCGCCTTTTCACTCATCCATTCGGGTGCGGCACCGACTGCCGGAAGATCGGCAATACTGTTGCCCAAACCACCGGCACGAACCATAGCGGAAGCAGCAATCAGAATACGGCTGTTGTCGACACAGGAGCCACATCCCAAGACAGGAGGCATACCCACCGTTTCACAAACTTCACTTAATCCAGGGCCTGCCAGATGAGCAGCTTCCGGGGTCAGGAGACCGGCTTTTGCCAAAGAAATCTGGGAACAACCGGTTTGAAGTACCAGAACATCGTTTCTGATCAGTTCTTTAACCAGTTCCACATGGACATAATCCTGCTTGACCCTTGGGTTCGTACATCCGACCACACCGGCAACACCGCGAATACGTCCGTTGATGATATTGTCAT
>CAYZJH010000055.1:0-23949 GCA_964478625.1 uncultured Desulfobacteraceae bacterium | reverse complement strand
AATCCATATTTGCCATATCCGGTCCGCATTTCCGAAATCATAACGGAAACAGAGGATAAAAATTTAAAAACTTTCAAATATGTCTTTATCAATCCGGAGGATGAAGAGAAATTTGATTATAAAGCAGGCCAGTTTGCAGAGCTTTCCATTGCCGGCAAGGGTGAAATTCCCATCGGAATTGCATCCAGCCCCGTTGAAAAAGGGTTTTTGAAATTTACGGTCAATAAGGTTGGATTGGTCTCAACGCATCTTCATAATATGAAAGTGGGCGATGTGATGGGAATTCGAGGTCCTTTGGGCAACTGGTACCCATGGGATGTCATGGAGGGAAAAAATGTGGTCATCATTGGAGGTGGTTTTGCTTTCACCACACTTCGTTCCTCAATTGTTTACATGTTGGCCAACAGGGACAGGTTCAAGGAAATCCATGTGATCTATGGCGCTCGAACCCCTGGAATGCTCCTGTATGTAGATGAATTAAAGGAGTGGGAAAAGCGGGATGACATTCATATGCATATTACCGTCGATGCCACGGATGATCCTGATTGGAAATACAACACGGGGTTCGTTCCCACCATAACCGACCAGAAGGCCCCTCACGGAAATGATGATACCTATGCAATCATTTGTGGACCGCCGATTATGATTAAGTTTACACAACCGGTCCTTGACAAACTGGGCTATGCTCATGATCACATCATCATGAGCCTTGAAAACCGAATGAAATGCGGTATTGGTATTTGCGGTCATTGTAATATCGGACGTCATTTTGTTTGCAAGGATGGTCCGGTTTTTACCTTAGATCAATTAAACAATATGCCACGGGAGTACTAGATTGAGATATTGCAGTGTTATTTATTGCCTTAACAAATCGACCAATTATGAATATTCAATTTAGTATTGACATCTTAAAATAAAAAAGATAAAAAAACAGTTCTAAAAATTAATATGGGTCAAGAGGCTGCAGGCCAATAAAAATAAATTAAATTTTATGAAGGAGGATTTTAAATGCCAACAGTTGAATTTATGGGAAAAACATTTAACGTAGACGAAGATGGATTCGTTGACAGCTTTGACAACTGGTCCCCGGAATGGGTTCAGTATGTTAAAAAAGAAGAAGGTATTGAAGAACTTACCGAAGAGCATCACAAGGTTATCAATGTACTTCAGGATTATTACAAGAAAAACGGAATCGCACCCATGGTACGTGTTCTTTCAAAAGTCACCGGTTACAAGCTGAAACACATCTATGAGTTGTTTCCCTCAGGACCGGGGAAGGGAGCTTGTAAAATGGCCGGTCTTCCCAAACCTACCGGATGCGTCTAATCGGATAATTGTTTGAAACACTAGTGCCCAAATTTTAAAAAAAGCCCTGCTGGCAATAGCAGGGCTTTTTTTTTCGAACTGAGGTGAGTTTATGATCATGTCTGTCAAAACAAATGCCAAAACTGAACTGATCGATGTTACCTCCGAGATACAAAGCCTGGTCAAACAATCTGCAATCAGCAATGGGATTTGTATGCTCTATGTTCCGCATACGACGGCCGCAGTTACGATAAATGAAAGTGCCGATCCCAGTGTCAAAGATGATATTCTGATGATTTTGAATCAAATCGTGCCATGGAAAGCAAACTACCGGCATTTGGAGGGTAATTCCCCGGCACATATCAAAGCTGCCCTGGTGGGACCTTCGGAGATCATCGGAATTGAGAATGGAACATTGGTGTTGGGAACATGGCAGGGTATTTTTTTCTGTGAATTTGACGGTCCAAGAAATCGAAAAATGCACATACGCTTTATCAGGGATACACACAATGAATGACATGGATAGAAAGGATTCAGCTTTAATGGATGACACCGATAAGGCAATCCTGAACCGGATCCAGTCCGATTTTCCCATAACATCCCGCCCCTATCAAAGCATCGGTGAAGATCTGGAACTTTCGGAAAGCGAGGTCATGGATCGGCTCGTTAGATTAAAAGATATGGGGATAATCCGCCGGATAGGCGGAAATTTCGTTCCTGGGAAGCTGGGATTTGTCAGCACCTTATGCGCTGCACATGTCCCTGAGGAGAAGATTGAACAGTTTGCGCAAATTGTAAACCAATTTGCAGGAGTCACTCATAATTATCAGCGTGATAATCGATACAATGTCTGGTTTACATTTATTGCCCCATCGAGAGAGAAGATCAGTGAATGTTTGGATTTAATATCCCGGCAGACCGGCATTGAGGAAATCATTGATTTGCCGGCGACCAAAGTTTTCAAAATAAGGGCTCAGTTTGATCTTGAATGAAAGATATCCGAATCGCAGCAGTGGTTTGCCGGTCACGGGTTCATGAAATCAGAGCAAATATGGACCAAATGAAAAAATGGATTCATGCCGCAAAATCAAATGGTGTGGATCTAATCTGTTTTCCTGAAATGAATGTAACCGGTTACAGTCATCAAAAGGAGATATGCCGATCCGCACAAGATATTTCGGGTCCGGTTGCCCAAGACCTGATGGAATCGGCAACACATCACCAAATGACCATATTGGCAGGTATGGCCGAAAAACACTCAAAGGATCGGATTTGGGCGAGCCATCTGGTTGTAAAACCAAATGGTTTTTGCGGAGTGTATCGCAAGGTTCATGTCGCGCCTCCTGAAAAAGGCGTTTTGGAACCGGCAAATGAAATTCCTGTTTTTAGCGCCCATGGAGTCAATTTCGGGATTCAACTATGTTACGACGCCCATTTCCCTGAATCGGCCACAGTGTTAGCCGTAAAAGGGGCTGATATAATATTTCTGCCTCATGCATCCCCCAGAGGGACTCCGGAATCAAAATTTAAATCATGGATGAGGCACCTTCCTGCAAGGGCCTGTGACAATGGAGTTTTTATCGTGGCCTGCAATCAAACCGGTGAAAATGGAAACGGGCTGCAATTTCCAGGACTTTCGGTGATTATTGGCCCATCCGGGAACCTCATAACAAAAGACATCACCGGCAAAGAGGGCCTTCTGATTGCCGACCTGAGGGCAGAGGACCTTGATGCCGTTCGTGGTCATCGTATGCGTTATTTTCTTCCCCATCGCCGACCTGAGGTGTATTGTAATTTATCCTGAGCGCGAATAATGATCCCAATGATATTTTTCACATCAAGTTACTACTATCCGATCAATTGATACATTCTCATTTTTCGCCACAGTGTGCTCCGGTCAATATTCAAAGCCTGAGCGGTTTTGCCTCGATGCCACCGGTATTTTTCCAGAGTGTTCAGGATTCTTTTCCGCTCACTTTTTTGTTCATAATCAAATTCCATGTCCGGATCAAGACACCGAGGTTCCGGATCAGGAATTTTATGGTGCAAATATTCAGGAAGATGTTTTATTTCAATGAGGTTCGATCTGCATATGATAAGGGCGTGTTCCAGAATGTTTTCCAATTCCCTGATATTTCCGGGGTAGTCGTAATTCAAAAGAACCTTCATCGCTTCACCGGAAATGCTGTCAGGCACTTGAGATTTTGTGGAACATAGCCGTCGCATTACGTGCCTGATAAGGATCGGGAGATCTGCTTTTCGATCTTTTAACGGGGGAAGTTCAATGCGCATGACATTTAACCGGTAAAAGAGATCTTCGCGGAAAAGACGCTTTTCAACCAGTTTTTCCAGGCCGCGATTTGTTGCGGATATAATTCGAACATCCACCTTTTCCGTATGACGGCTTCCGAGCGGATAAAATTCCTGGTCTTCCAGGACACGCAAGAGCTTTGCCTGAAGTGAAAGAGGTATATCGCCGATTTCATCCAGAAATATGGTCCCGCCATCTGCTTCGTTGAATCGTCCCGGTTTGTCCCGATCCGCTCCTGTGAATGCTCCACGGACATAACCAAACATTTCCGATTCAAGCAGTGTGTCAGGAAGAGCCGCGCAGTTGACTTTTACGAAGGTTTTATTTGCACGGCGACTGGCCGAGTGGATGACTTTGGCAAGCATGTCTTTTCCGGTGCCGGTTGCTCCCTCGATCAGGACTGTCACATCCGTATTGGCTACGACTGCAACTTTTTCAAAGATTTTTAAAATCTTTGGATCTTTTCCCACCATGTGATGAAAAGTATATCGGTCGCTGATGACCTGATTAAGATGTTCCGCCAGGGTGAGATCCTGAATTGATGCGAGACCGCCTATAATTTTACCGCTCTCGTTTTCCAGGGGCATGTATGTGGCGCGAATGGGAACCTTTTCTCCATCCGGTGTCAACATGCATCCTCTATGACTGACTTGTTTTTTTCGATTTTTAATTGAATCCTTGAGCATGGCAAGATCTGTTCCGGAATCCTTTGAAAATACCATTGAAAATGGATTTCCGAGAACCTGACGCCGGTCGTAGCCGGATATTTTTTCGGCCGCGGTATTGAAAAAAGTGATATATCCGCTGCGGTTGATTGTAAAAATACCGATATCGAGATTGTCCAGGATGATTTTTAAGCTGCGTTCTTCATAATGTACCCGGCTGATCAGATTTGCCAACGGTGTGTTATCCTGAAGAATGGTCAGGCACCCGACCATGTTTCCGTTTTTGTCATGAATGGGAGTTGAAAGGCGGGTAACCATAGGTTCAGGATCATTTTCCCGCAAAATCAAATTGTTTGTTTCCGAATTCAGATTATTTTCGCCACCATCGGATAAACAACTGATCAGGCAGGGAACCCCGCAGAAAACCTCCAGGCAGTCTCTTCCGATAATATCGACACCTTCAAGTTCCATGAGGGTCACTGCAGCATGGTTTATGGTGGTTATTTTTCTGTCCATGTCTACAGTGAATGCTGCAATATTTAATTGGTCGAGAAGTTTCAACGATTGATGACATAAAATGTTGAACTCTTTTAAATCATTTTGATTTTGCATATTCTTTTGATCTTAAGAATGAAACATGGTTGCTTGTTCTCTTGAACCCGGACACAGAAAAGATTTCCTGACTCAGATAAAATCTAATTTATCACAGCCGAATTTAAAAATCATCTTTTTCTCCCCCTGATAGGGTGTTGGCGGATCAGGGAGTTTCTTGCAAAATGCCGATAAAAAGTGTTATGAACGCGTTTCAGATCCATGCGGTAAAATGAACCATAAGTTTTAAGAAAGGGCATATTCCCTGATGACTACAAAAAAGAACAATTCTAACGGAAAACCTGAAAAAACCGATAATCTCGAAAAAAGCATAACATCTGCTCTGGAGCAGCTGAGAATTGACATCGATGATATTGACCGACAGATCGTATCATTGTTGGCAAAACGCCAATCCGTGGTTGAGAAAGTTGTTAACTTGAAAAATGCGCACAATATCCCTGTGTATCATCCGGCCAGGGAAGAATATCTCATTTCAAACCGAAGAAACCAGAGCCGTGAAATCGGTTTGAATCCGGATTTTATCGAAGAGATTTTCAGATCCGTAATTCGGCAATCCAGGATACAGCAGACCAGAGATTTTACCCGTCTGGGTGTTCGCCCCGGTGCCTCTGTGCTGATTGTTGGTGGAAAGGGCGAGATGGGGAAATATTTTTCCAAATACTTTAGCGATGCCGGTTATGAAGTCAGAATATTAGGCCGTGATGACTGGGATCGGATAGAAGAACTTTGTACCGGGTTGGACCTGGCGATTCTAAGCGTGCCAATCGATAAAACAGCAGAATTGGCTTTTAAACTGGGGGCCTATCTTCCAAAAGAATGTATCCTCAGTGATTTGACAAGTATAAAAGCAAAACCCCTCCAGGCCATGTTGGAAGCCCACACCGGACCGGTAATCGGTCTTCATCCGTTGTTCGGTCCCACTCCTTCGAGCATGGACAAACAGATTGTGGTGGTCACTCCTGGCCGTAATGAGAAATCCTGTCAATGGCTGGTGGAACAGTTTGTTGCATGGGGAACCATTATTGTGCGGGCTGATGCCGAAGAGCACGATGAGATAATGGGTATAGTTCAAACCCTTAGACATTTTGCCACGTTTGCTTTCGGACAATTCCTGGCTCGCAAACGGATCGATATTCGTCGCACTTTAGAATTTTCCAGCCCGATCTACCGTTTGGAACTCGGCATGGTAGGCCGCCTGTTTGCACAGGATGAATCCTTGTATTCCGAGATTATTTTTGCTTCTCCCGAACGACGTGAACTTTTAAAAGACTATCTGAGATCACTGAACAGCAATCTTGAGATGATCGAAACCGGAGACAAAGCCTTATTTAAAAAAGAATTTAAAAAAATTGCTGAGTGGTTCGGACCGTTCAGTGAACAGGCCATGAGAGAAAGTTCATTTATGATTGAAAAACTGATTGAACGCTTTTAGCTGACAGGCAGCACAAGTTTAAAGGTCGCCCCTTTGCCCGGTCGGCTTTCGACCTTTACCATACCGCCGTGCCGCTCCATAATTCCCCATACGGTCGAAAGTCCTAACCCCACACCATAACCTTCTTTTTTAGTGGTAAAAAAAGGTTCAAACAGTCGGGGGATGTTTTCTTCAGCAATTCCGATGCCATTATCCTTGACACTGATAATCACCTGTTTACTCGGTGATTCATAATGTGCCGAGATCCAAAGGGTTCCGCCATCGGGCATGGCGTCGATGGCATTGAAAATCAGATTGATAATACACTGTTGAAGCTGGTTGATATCCCCTTCAATAACAGGAAGATTTTGGGCTATATCGGTGATGAGTTCGATATTGCTTAATTGAAGCTTATGATGACTTAAAAGGATAGAACGCTGAAGAAGGTCATCAATTTTGACCTGGGTGAATGATGAAGGTGATTTTCTGGAAAAGGTCAACAGGCCGGTAACAATTTTCGAACATCTGGAGGTTTCAGTTTCCACCAGTTCGAGATACCGTTTGAATTTTTCAATTTGTTCCGGTTTGAGTTCTCCACGGTCGATAATGCGAATCATCAGGCGAATATAGTTCAGGATTCCGGCCAATGGATTGTTGATTTCATGGACCACACTGGCGGCCAGCCGGCCCAGGGACATCATCTTGTCCTGATGAAGGACTTTGGCCTGGTCTTCAAATTCGCGTTCGAGGCGACGGATTTCCCGGAGATCCCTGAAAAAGCATACCATACCGTCTTCTTTTCCCTGATCGAAAATCACGCTGGCGTAAACCTGCACGGGAACTTTTTTCTTATCTTTTCTGACCAGGTTCGTTTCATACAAAAACAAATGATGTGGATCCCCATATTTTCTATCTTTTAACTGACTTAATTCAAAATCCTGTTTTTCCTCCTGCCGAAAAATTTGATCCATGGTCATTTTGTAAACAATCTCGGATCGTGAACACCCTAGAAGGTTTTCCATAGCGGCGTTCATCGTGACGATAATTCCGGATTGATCGCATGCCAGTATGCCGTCCATGGAGCTTTCAATAAGGTTTCTTCTAAACTCGAGGGTTCGGATCAAGGCTTGGGTGGTTTCGGCGTTTTCTTTTTCGATTAATGCCGTATAATCCTTGAGCTGTTTTCTCGCCGTGTACCGTTCCTTGGCCCGTTTTAAGGCCAAATGCAATGATTCGTCATTGATCGGTTTGGTGATAAAGTCTGAAGCATCCAATTGAAGTGCTTTGATGGCCAGGTTCATTTCCCCAAAGGCGGTAATTACGATCACTTCAATATCCGGATCATATTTTTTTACCTCTTCAAGCACCTGGATACCACTCATGCCGGGCATTCGAATATCCGTGGTGACAATTTGAGGTCTTTGACTCTTACATAATTCAATACCCGTTTCTCCGTCGGGCGCTGTAATCACCTCATAACCGGCATCCACCAAAGTGAGGCTCACCACCTCACGGATATCCGCTTCGTCATCGATTAACAGGACTTTCCATTGGCTTTCATTTTCCATCAGATGGCCTCTCATCTACTAATAAAAGGTTGTTTTGAGCATAATGTCAGATCTATGGGGTATTGTCAAAAAACTTAAAAAATCAGACGCCTCTTTTCTTTGGAAACCATCGATTGCGTTGAAAGTTATTTTTTGCTATTCCATTCAGGTCACTACCCTGAATGGTTAGCCATCAGGTGTTGGTAACCAACAATACAGATTTTGAACCGCCAGGCTTTTCAGATGTAAAACTGCGATATTTGGTTAACATGCCGAGCCAATTGCTCAAGGCCCATTATACAATCGCTTATTCCATGAAAAAAAAGGAAATGTTCAGTGATCGATTTAAAAAACAATGGTATTCCCGACAATGTCAAAAAAATACACCTGATTGCCATTTGTGGCACTGCAATGGGTGCTCTTGCAGCCATGTTAAACGAGATGGGGTATCAGGTCAGCGGATCGGACCAGAAAGTGTATCCCCCAATGAGCGAATTTTTGTCCGGAAAAAACATTCAGGTAAACGATGGTTTCAGTGCTGATAACATCAGCAGCAATACGGATCTTGTGGTTGTGGGTAATGCTGTGAGAAAAGATAATCCCGAGGTAACGGCTGTTGCTGGGAAAAAGATTGCATTCTGTTCAATGCCCCAGGCCATCAACCACTTTATTGCAAAAGGCAAAAAACGCTTGGTCATAACCGGAACCCATGGAAAAACAACGACATCATCTCTTCTGGCGTGGATACTTTTCCACGCAGGGCTTGATCCTTCCTATGTGATCGGCGGTATGCTGAAAAATTTTAACAGCAATTACCGGCTAGGAAAGGGGGAATATATGGTCATTGAAGGTGATGAATACGACACCGCATTTTTCGATAAGGGACCTAAGTTTTTGCATTATCCTCCTTTTGCCGCGGTTTTGACCGGCATTGAGTACGACCATGCCGATATTTTTAAAGACATTACCAGCGTAAAAAAGGCGTTCAAAGCCTTTGTTGGAAACATTTCACCATCGAGTCTTTTTTTAGCTTATGATGACGACCCCAATGTACGCCAAATTTCTGCCAATTCCGGTGGTCCGTTTACCTTTTACGGAAAAAATCCTAATTCCGATTGGTCTTTAGGGGAAACCGATCTTGTGGAGTCCGGGATTCTTTTCACCGTTAATCACAAGGGAAAATTTTTCGGCAAATTTCGAACACCTTTGATGGGAGAGCATAACTTACTGAATGTACTGCCCGTGATCGCAATTTGCGGTCATATCGGAATTGATCATTCCACCATTTCATCCGGGCTTGAACTGTTTCAGGGGGTTAAACGGCGTCAGGAAATCCGGGGCATTAAAAAAGGGGTTACAGTCATGGATGATTTTGCGCATCATCCCACGGCCGTCAGAGAAACCATCCGTGCTGTGAAACCTTTTTATTCTTCCGGACGTATCATTGCAGTATTTGAACCTCGCACAAACACCAGCATGCGAAATATTTTTCAGAAAATATATCCCCTTTCATTTGACGATGCCGACCGGATATGTATCCGAAAACCGCCTCTTCTGGATAAAATCCCTGAAAAGGAACGCTTTTCTTCGGAGCAACTGGTGCAGGATCTCAGAAACCAAGGAAAAGATGCTTACTATTTTGAAAATACCGAAGCGATCCTTCAGTTTCTTGTTAAAACCCTAAAATCCGGAGACCTGGTTCTGATCATGTCCAACGGCGGGTTTGATAATATCCATCAACGGCTTTTAGAGTCGCTATAACCCCTTGAACAAAAAGGTTTCACTGACCGGTAAAAAGGGTATTGACCCCATACGGTTATTCCGTTATCCTCGTTTCTGTTAACGGTTAACGTGGTGGTATTTTTTGAAAGATCGGTGCAATATCAGGAAATATTGATGAAAGCTGAAATCTTAAAGCTTTTAAGGGCAGAAAAAGCGATTTTTTCCGGTGAATGGTTGAGTGAACAATTGGGGATTTCAAGGGTTTCAGTATGGAAACATATTAAAAAACTTCAGGAACACGGGTATACTATTGTTTCAACCCCAAAAGGATATGAATTGGTGGATTCGCCGGATACGCCGTTTCCGTGGGAATTTCCAGAATTTGAAGATCGGATCCATTATGTTCCTGAAATTGACTCCACCATGAATCTGGCACGGGATTTGGCAAGAAAAGGGGCCGGGCATTTGTATGTAGTGGTTGCGGACCGCCAAACACAAGGCAGGGGACGTCTCCGAAGACGATGGGTCTCAGATGACGGCGGGCTTTATTTTACAACCATCGTAAGGCCTTCCATTGTTCCTGCCATGAACTTTAAAGTCAGCTTTTCAGCTTCATTGGCACTGGTCGGAATTCTACGTCGATTATATTCTGTCGATGCAAAAGTAAAATGGCCAAACGATATCCTGGTGGGAAACAAAAAACTTTCGGGGATGCTGTCGGAAATGGAAACCGAGGCGGATCTGATCAAGTATATCAATGTGGGGTTGGGTATCAATGTCAACAATGATCCACGCATGGCAGAACCTAATGCCACTTCGTTAAAGATTTTATTAAATCGAACCGTCTCGCGGATTGACATTTTAACCCATTTCTTAACTGAATTTGAAAACCTCCTGTCCAATTATGAATCAGAAGATATCATTGCACAGTGGAAACGGTATTCAGGAACTTTAAACCGGAATGTCTCTGTTTTTACCAGCGGGGAGCAGATCGAAGGCATGGCAAAAGATGTTGATGAAACCGGTGCGCTGGTTCTTCAGCTTCCCGATGGCACCCTCAGAAGAGTCATTTATGGTGATTGTTTTTATCAGCCCGATATGACGTAATAATAGCCACCATAAAAACATGTTACTTGGCGGTTTGGGCCAGGTGCAGCCGGATGGAGGGTTTACGAATAACGTGACCCAGTGTTCAGGGATCAGAAATGATTTTGCCAGATATCCAACATAAAACATAAAACCTGAAACTTAAAACCAGGTTACTTGTGAGGTACCAAAACCAGGGAGTAATATACATGCAATTGATAAAAAATGTCACAAAATACAAAGAAACTGTCAGGAGGGAAGCAAGTGCTTCGCAACAGCTCAGAATGACGGTTCACGCATCACTTATGGCCGCATTGATTGCCGCCGGCGCCTTTATAGCGATTCCCATCGGTCCGGTGCCAATTGTATTGCAGAACATGTTTGTTTTACTTGCCGGGTTGCTTTTAGGAAGCCGTTGGGGGCTTGCAGCGGTCGGCGTCTATCTTTTAGCCGGTGCGTGCGGGTTTCCGGTTTTTGCCGGAGGAACCGGTGGTATCGGACGGTTTGCGGGTCCGACAGGCGGGTATCTGATCGGATATTTGCCGGCGGTTTTTGTTGTGGGTATCATGGCCAGATATGAAAAAACCTTGTGGGATATCACAGGAATGATATTCGGGACATGTATCATTTATTTCACAGGGGTAAGTTGGCTTCAAATGATCACCGGTATGGCTTTTTCGAAAGCACTGGTGGTGGGAATGTATCCTTTTCTGGTAGGTGACTTTTTAAAAATAGCTGCTGCTGCTGCCATCGCCAAAACAATCAGGCCTGTTATCAGAAAAGTATGAATATTATCGAAATAGAGAATCTGACGCATCGTTTTTCAGACAATTTCATAGGACTTGACCGGGTAAGCTTTAATGTCCGCGAAGGAGAATTTCTGGTCATCGCAGGTGCCAACGGCTCCGGGAAAACCACTCTTTTGAGGCATTTAAACGGCCTTCTTTTTCCTGATTCCGGAACAGTTCGGGTATCGGGGTTTTCAGTGGCGGAAAAACCAAAACTGGCCCGTCAATGCGTCGGAATGGTTTTTCAGGATGCCGACACTCAAATCGTGGGTGAAACAGTTTATGACGATGTGGCTTTCGGACCTGAAAATTTATGCCTTCCTGAAGAGGAAATCCAAATGCGTGTCAAGGAGGCTCTGACTGCAGTGGGACTTTGGGAATTCAGATACCACAGACCCCACACTCTTTCCGGAGGAGAAAAAAGACGTTTGGCTATTGCGGGTGTCCTGACCATGAAACCCAAAGTTCTTGTTTTTGACGAACCTTTTTCCAACCTTGATTATCCCGGAATCAGGCAAGTTCTTTCACAGATGCTGAAACTGCATCAACTAGGGCATACGATGGTGGTGACCACCCATGACCTTGAAAAAGTCATCGCCCATGCCCAACGACTCATTATCATGGAAAAAGGCAAATTGGTAAGAGACGGCCTTCCGGGAGACTTGGCAAAAGAAGTTGAACAATTCGGGATTCGCAGGCCTTGTTCATTTCTATTCAAAGGCGAATTTAATTCATGGTTGAATTGATGGGTGGGTTTAATTCCCAAAACAGTTCTCTTTTGCACCGAATAGATGCCCGCTTTAAAGTTGCCATCCTGTTGCTTTTAAGCACCTCCTCGATTTATTCTGGTTTTACCGGCCTTTCTGTTTTGTTGATTGCACAAGTGCTGATCGTATATGCGGCACCAATATCCGTGATAAAATTGATCAGGGAATTAAAAATTTTTTTCATTTTTCTCGGATTTGTTTTTTGCGCAAGAGCGTTGTCGACTCCGGGTGAAAAATTGTTCAGGATCGACTTTCTTCATATGGGGCTGATGGTCACACAACAGGGGGTTTTGTCAGGTGCACTGATTTGTTTCAGACTCTTTTTGGTTGTCATGCTCGGGTATTTATTTATTTGGTCGACTTTTTCCTCTCAAATCCGGGCGGCGGTGGCATGGTACTTAAAACCTGTGCCATGGATTCCCGAAAAAAGAGTGGCCTTCATGCTGAGTTTGCTCATCCGATTTTTGCCGATGATTGTCCAGGAAGCCAGGGAAATTTCCGATGCCCAGCGGGCAAGGTGTATAGAGAATCGAAAGAACCCGGTATATCGTTTTGTCAAGGTGGCAGTCCCGATGATCCGGAAAATATTTTTAAGGGCTGAGGACCTGGTTTTGGCCATGGAGGCCAGAGGATATTCTGAAAACCGCACGCTACCCCATCTTTATTCGAAAAAATCAGACTGGTTTTTATTTGCTTTTGTGGTCATCCTGTCTTTGATAATGATTCAGATTTGATATTTGACACATCCCTGTATGTGTAGTAATTCCTCCTCAATAAACACTTTGGAGAATTTTTCATGAAAGTCCTAATCATTGGTGCGGGAGAAGTCGGTTTTCACATAGCTAACCGAATCGCTCTGGAAAATAAGGATGTTGTTTTAATTGATAAAAATCCTGATGCGCTTCGACGGATTTCAGACAACCTGGATGTCCAGGTGATGCTGGGATCAGGCAGCAGTCCTGTGGTACTGGAAGAAGCCGGTATTCGGGATGCGGATATTATGCTGGCGGTGACTAATAGCGATGAAATCAACTTGGTGGCATGTCTCGTTAGTAACATGATTTCACCGTCGACCAAAAAGCTGGTAAGGTTGCGGGCGGCTGATTTTGATGACTATCATGATGCTTTTCGAACTTCTTTGCCTCATATCGATACGATCATCAACCCTGAAATCGAGGTGGTTAAGACCATAGATCGTCTCATGAGTTTTCCGGGAGCGGTGGATGTGGGGGAGTTTGCTCAAGGACGCGTTTATTTTATAGGGATTACGCTCGATAAAGATTCCGGACTTGGGGGAATAAAACTGTCTGAGCTTTCGCATCATATCGGGGCAAAGCGACTTCTTATTGCAGCGCTTATCCGAGGTGAAAAGCTGATTATCCCACGCGGAGATGACCATCTGATGTATGGCGATCTGGTTTATTTCATTACCGAAAAGGACAAAGTGTTTGAAAACCTTGAGGTTTTTGGAAAACATCGGGCCTCTGTGCAACGGGCCATGATTATCGGTGGTGGAAGAATCGGGTATCGTCTCGCCAATATGTTGGAGAAGAAAGATATTTATACCAAAATTATTGAAAAAAGGGCGGAAAGATGTAAGCTTCTGGCGGAAAGATTGAATAAAACAGTTGTGTTGCAGGGAGATGGATCGGATCAGGATCTTTTGGCGGAGGAAAACATTCATGAAATGGATGCGGTCATCACGCTGACCAATGATGAAGAAACAAATATACTTGCTTCATTGCTTGCAAAACAAATGGGAGCTAAAAAGAACATCACCCGGATCAGCAAGTTCAGTTATTTTCCGTTGATGAACATGATCGGCATAGAACAGGTGGTGAGTCCGAGATTATCCGCTATCAATTCAATTCTTCAATATATCCGCAGGGGAAAGGTTCTTTCGGCAAAAACGATCAAAGGTGAACAAGCTGAAGTCATGGAAGCGCTCGCACTGGAGACCTCCGATATCGTCGGGAAACCATTAAAAAATATATCATTTCCCAAAGGAACCCTGGTGACGGGAATCATCAGGGGGGACAACATTACCATTCCTTCAGGTGAAAGTGTTATTGAACCGGGGGACAGGATCATCATTTTTGCTCAACGGTCGGCGATTCCCAAAGTGGAGAAAATCCTCATGGTCAAGCTGGAGTATTTTTAATGCATTGGCGTTATATCCTCAAAGTCGTGGGAATCCTGACACTCTTTTTGGGCCTGACCATGCTTTTTCCCCTTATGGTGGCTTTTTACTACCGTGACGATAGTATCTGCTCAATACTGATTTCCATAGGGGTCACCATTTTTTCGGGAATTTTGCTTCACTTTTTATTTAAAGGTGAAAAAGTTGAAAACCTCACAAAACGCGAGGGTATGGCCATTGTAACTTTTGGGTGGTCCTCCGCGTGCCTTTTTGGGGCGCTTCCTTTTTATTTAGGCGGAGAATTTGGCTCGTTTGTCGATGCATTGTTTGAATCTGTTTCCGGTTTTACCACCACGGGGTCATCCATTCTGACCAATATCGAAGGCGTATCCTTGGGGCTTTTGTTTTGGAGAAGTCTTATCCAGTGGTTTGGCGGGATGGGTATCATTGTTTTGTCCATCGCAATTCTTCCATTTTTAGGCGTCGGAGGTATGCAGCTGTACAAGGCCGAAGTTCCCAGTCCTGTTCCGGACAAACTGAAACCCAGAATTCGCGATACAGCCATGATTCTCTGGAAAGTGTATGTTCTTTTCAGTGTTGCGGAAATAATTTTTTTGATGCTAGGTGGAATGAACCTTTACGATGCGCTGTGTCACACCTTCACCACCATGCCCACCGGGGGCTTTTCCACTAAAAATGGATCCATTGCCCATTATGACAGTGTGTATCTGGATTTTGTGGTGTTCTTTTTTATGCTGGCTGCCGGTATCAATTTTTCACTGCACTACCAGCTGCTTCGCGGAAAACCCCTTGCATTCTGGAAAGATTCGGAGTGCCGGGTCTTTTTGGGTGCGGTTGTCGTGCTTATTCTGGTGGTGACTTTTGATGTTTTCGGCTCGGTTTATCAAAGCCTGGGGCAGGCATTCAGATATTCGTCCTTTCAGGTCATGTCCATTATTTCCACCACAGGTTATGCCACAGCTGATTATGAACAATGGCCTTCCATGTCCCGGTTGATTCTGTTGATCTGCATGTTCACCGGCGCATCTGCTGGGTCTACCGGCGGAGGAATCAAATGGCTCCGGATCATGCTTTATTTTAAATACTGCTATCGGGAGCTTTTTGCGCTTTTGCATCCCCATGCGGTCACCCATATCAAAATTGCGGGAAAATCCGTGCCGGAGGATGTCATGAGAAGTGTCATGGGGTTTCTGGCATTGTATATGGGTTTGTTTGGGCTTTGCTCCGTGGCTTTGGCGGGCCTGGGAGTCGATTTTGTGACATCTTTTTCAGCTGTTGCAGCCACTTTAGGAAATATCGGACCGGGATTCGGTGCTGTTGGCCCCGTTGAAAACTTTGCAAACATTCCTGTTCTCGGTAAATGGCTGCTGATTTGGTGTATGCTTCTGGGGCGTCTTGAAATTTTTACGGTCATTATCTTACTGGTTCCTGAATTCTGGCGAAGGCGATGATGTTGCCGAATTCCGGCCGACAAAGAATCCAATATTTTTGTTTTTGCTCAGAATAAAAGGCGATTTTTTATCCCGATGGCATTTTTTTCGCTTGACAAGAGCACCATTAAATTATAATTAAGGCATTCTTTGTTTCGGCGGGCCGTTAACTCAGCCGGCAGAGTATCTGCCTTTTAAGCAGAGAGTCGCTGGTTCGAATCCAGCACGGCCCACCAATTGAAATGCACGTCCCCATCGTCTAGCCTGGTCCAGGACACCGGCCTTTCACGCCGGCAACAGGGGTTCAAATCCCCTTGGGGACGCCACCTTTCAGCCCTTTCCCTTCACTTCTTCGAGTACTTCTTCGGTTACTTTTGTTTCGGATAACAGATTCAGGTCATCTCTCATGTCATTATTCAGGTTTTGGAAATAACGTTCAGTCGTATGAACTGATTTATGTCTCAGTATCCGTTGAATTCGTTTTGACGATAACTTATGTTCATCAGCGAGCACTGAGACAACATAACGCCTTGGAGCATGAAAACCAAAGGGTGAATATGTTGATCCCATAATGTTGTTGAATCAGGAACTTTTCAATGAGGAATTAAGTTTTGAGGATGCTGAAAAAATTTTTCCATTTTTCGAGATATTGATTCTTAGAGATACCTCGACCGGTTTTTTTTACAGGCTGACTATGGAAAGAGAAAAAGATTTAACTCCAAGCCAATGGAAACAAATCGGTAAATGTCTTCGGGATGAACTGTCAGCTTTCGAAAAAGAAAAATTTGGAACCCAGGGAAAGCAGTTCGTAAACCGAGAAAAACTGAATTGTCAGAAAAACATTCGGTTCTTCCGTCCGATCCGGTTCAAGTTCCTCATGATTTGGAGATGCAGGTAGAGTGCTGCAATAAGACGATAAAAATTCAAATGATCAGAATTGAACTGGATTCCGGTGAAACTGAGATCCTGGTCACCTCACGTTCCGACAGGAAAAAGTATCCTTATGAACTGTTTCGCGAATGGTATTACAAAAGGTGGCCGGTGGAAGAAGATTACAAAGCCATGAAATACCGGATTGAGGTCAAAAATTTAGTGGAAAGACTTTTGATTCCGTCTATCTTTACCCCGATGTTGCATAACGATAAGCACATTTCCAACAAACCGGCATGGTTTTAAAAGATAGTGACAAATAATGGTCACTCATTTTTGAATTCATAATTGGTGTAGTCCTTTGAAGTCGGCTGAAAGCGGGTTCAGCCTTTATATAACAGCATATCCAATTGTTTTGAGTCAATTCCAATGCAACATCGGGGTTTGCCCAAACTACGGAATCTGCCCGTTCAAACAGAAAATTCCCACGAAAACATAGGGTTAAGCAATAGCGGTTTGTCTTCGAGTAAAAAACTATCTGTTAAGGAAACGGCATTGGATAACAGATAACTCTCACGCAAAGCCGCCAAGGCGCAAAGCAAGGCAAAACTATTTCAAATTTCGGAATCCGTCACTCATTGGCCCTTTACCCCGATAACAGATAACCGATAACAGATAACCAATAACCCTCGGCCGCGTTATCCGTAATCAACCCGTTATGTTACCAGGCAGCATTGCGGGCTATGACCTGCTCCCGGGTTTTTGTCACCCACAGCAGGCGTGTAGGTGAGGTTTGCCCTGAAAACCATCCGGCAAATAAAGACCTCAGCAGATGCCGGCATGTCCGATTGAAAAATGCCGCCTTCGCACACTCATCGGAAGGACACAAAGTAGTCTCTTGCATGTCATTCTGAGGGAGCGACTCGCACAAAAGCAAAGGCTTTGAAAAAAAGCCTTTTCAATGCTGAAAGCCGACAGCTAAATGCAAATCGCTCATTTTAGTTAATCAGAATGTCACCGTCGCTTCGCTGGAGCAGGTAGTAGTACCTGCTTCGCAAACTTTATAAATGTATGATCCGCCGCCGACTTTGCCTATGTTGTCCGTATCAAATCCATCGTTTGCAGTTGTAACAATTTTACTTCCATTCCGGTAAATATCGACGTTGGTTGAAGTGGCACCAGACCATTCCAAATCCGCGTGCTGACGACCTTTTACCTTGTAACCGGTAGCGGTCAGAGTGATTCCCGCTGAAGGGTCGCTAACCGTTACGGACTTCGAAGTGGAACCGGTCGCCCCGTCATCGTCGGTCACCGTGAGGGTAACCGTGTATATTCCGGCGGCTTCATAGGTGTGACTTGGATTTTGGATCGATGAGGTTTCCCCGTCGCCGAAGGCCCAGCTCCGCGAAACAATCGTGCCGTCGGAATCGGTGCTTGTGTCGATAAAAGTGGCCGTGAGGTCGGAGGTGGTATAGGTAAAACTTGCAATGGGCGCCTGGTTGTCAGGGGGAGATGAAGAACCGCCACCATCAACGGAGACATCGAAAGCTTCCAATACCGCACCAATAGGGTTGGCAAAAGTACGGGTGCTCCCACCGGCAAAGAGCAGTCCGACAGGGTTGTTGTTTTCATCATCGGTCACAATCAGGGAACCGGAGTCTCCTCCTGCACTGAATGTTCCGGGAGATATGCCGATCTGACCTACAAATCTTGCCTGCTTCACACAAAAAATCAACCCTCTGACTTTATAACAAACATCCACAGTGACATTCAATTCAGCCACCTCACCATGAGTCCACCCGGTGGTTCTTCCGTATTTCTGAACCTTCATTCCTAACTCGTCGGCAGCCTTAGTTTCTGAGCTCGGCGTGCCATAACCACCCTCAGGAGTTGAAGTGCCGAGATTAGAAGTTGAAGAAAGGGCGATGGCTGCATCCATGGTGTTGTTTCCGCCGGAGAAATTAATTGGTGCAAAGGCATAGAGCGTTCCGATGGTATCCGCCGGGTTCTGCCCTCCATCATAAGGTCCCGGCTGTAAGACGTTGTCTCCTAATTTTGCATCATTTTGATTGGCATACACGTGGTTATTGCTCAACGCATAAACGTCTGTACCGTCAGTTACTCTACATCCGATAGTACCGGCGGTGATGTCCGGGTGCCCGGTCGACACGCCGATAGGCACCGGTCTTGGAAATCTCGCTGTCGGGTCGGCATAAGCGACAATCATGCCGGTAAAGACCACTTTTGTGGGTATGCCTTCCAAAGCCTTAGGCAGCCCCGGTATTCCGGCCCTGGCCACAAATATTTTAATAACCGGTTCATCGTTTTCGGAAATGCCGACACCATGGCCGACGACTCCCGGAATGCTCATTAACCTGTCGGAGTTTCTATCCTGCACCTCGATGGCTTTTTGGATTCCGGGATTGTTTATGGAAAATTCAATTGCCGGATCGGCAGCTTCCGCTGCCCCAAATTTTATCCATTGTCCGTTGAGCGTTAAGGAAACAAAAAAGAGCGCAAAAATTGCAGAAATAGACATAAATCTAAAAAATGGTGCAAATTTTCTTTTCATTTTTCTTTCCTCCTTACCCTTTGTTAATCCATTCATCGGAATGTTAAAAACTTATAATCGAGCCATTTTACCAACTGACGGAAACAGTGTTCGAACAAGTTGAGGTTCCTTCCTCACAAACCTGATAGGCAGCCGAACCGCCACCCTTGCCAAGGGGGCCGTCGGTGTAGGCCCCATCATTGGCAGTCGTTGTGATTGGAATGCCGTCACGGTAAATATCCACATTTGTTGAAGTTGCTCCACTCCAGGTCAAATTAGCGTATTTGGTTCCCCGTATCTTAGAAGCAGTCACGCTAAGGACTATATCTCCTACGCTTTGACCGGCAACAGTGATGGTAATACTGTCACTTCCGTTCAGGCCGCCGAAATCGGTTACCGATGCCGTGATGGTGTGCTGGCCGTCGCTGAGAACCGTATTGAAAGAACCGCCCTTGCCGATCGGGTCCTGCTGAAGGTCTGAGGTCCAAACAAGGGAAGCGGTCAGATCTCCATCTTCAGTGTCGGAAGCCGAACCAACAAAGGAAATCTCCGAACCCGACCCGAAAGAAGCATCGTTTTCCGGACTGGTGATGCTGACAACGGGAGGATCGTTTATCGGTAATACCGTAATGGTTACAGTGGCTATATCGGAATAGGCGCTGCCGTCGTATGCTTTAAATGTAAAAATGTCTTCACCGTGATAATCAGCATTGGGCGTATAGGTCAGATTTGGCGCAATGCCGCTCAAACTCCCGTAAGACGGTCCCGAACCGACTTCATATGTCAGATTGTCTCCATCCGGGTCATCGGCTTGCAAAGTGATACCAACAGGCTGGTTTTCATCCGTGGTGACGGATTGATCATAGGCCACGGGAGGCTGGTTGACAACATTGGAAACGACATATACCGAGATCATATCGGAGTTGACTGTCGAGCCTGTGGCCTCAACTTGAATGGCGTGCCGGCCTTCCGGCAGAGTCCTGTTGTCCCAGAATGCTTCCCACAGTTTCGGGTTATCACTTACACGCTGCATGGAATTCCAATTGCCACCATCTATACGGTATCGAACCTGAGAAACAGTGGCGGCATCAAACACCAGCGCCCGGATGGGATTATTCGAGGCTGTCGGTATTTCATAAGCATAGGGATTCGAGACGCCGCCGAGATCGTGATTTACCGGGGTGGTAATCAAAATCAGCGGCCATTTGCCGATGGCCTGAGTTTTGGTGGAGATCCCGTTGCAGTCGACGGCAATGACCGTAAAGTTGTTATCGGAAGACTTCCCGACCGAGGTGACATTGAGATAAACGATACCGTCTCCGATCATAGAACCGGTGTAGGCATCTCCCTCAAAAAGCACCTCACTGTATTTGTGTGTGTGGCCATAACCATACAATGATGCCATGTATTGGTCCAACATGCCGATGAAATCCTGGGCACCGTAATAGAGCCAGGTGTCGGTGGAAACACCGGTATCGGTCACCGGATGGTGCCCGAAGACCAGGGTTAAATCATGATCAGAGTGTGATGTAAGTTCGTTCCAGATATAGGCCAACTCATCCGAATCCAACCCGGCGTAATCCCCATAAGGCCAGGAAAGACTAAAAGAGGCACCGGTATTTCCGGCGGTATTTACTCCTAAAAAATGGTATTTTCCGAAATCGAACACTCGGGTCCAGGAAACCTGGGTGGAACCGGTGGCCCGGCCTTGAACCGAGTTGGCTATATAGTACTGAAAATACTTGTCATTGTATGCATCGTGGTTGCCGGGGATATCATAAAAGTTGATAGAATTTACATTTCCTTTTGTCAGGATTGATTTGTATTCGTCCCATTCCTGCTGGTAAGGGCCGTTGGGATACCCTAACCAGTTGCCGTTTGTAGAGTCCGTCAAATCTCCTGCCAGCACAACAAATTCAGGTTGAACAACGTTCATTCCCTGCGTTACGATCCATGTTAAATTATTGGAATCCTGGGACCCTCGGGCACCGATATGGGTATCGGAAACCAGAATGAACCAGAAAATTCTATCATTGTCGGTGCTATAATCGGCGGTGTTGGGATATCCCGGCAAAGCCGGCGATACAAACAAGACAAGCAGAACGGCGACACAACCGGTCAACTTGATCAAGGATCGAATGTTTTTTATCCTCAACATGGCTGATACCTCCTTTTTGGGGATTGCAGTCTTATCTGGCTTGTTTTGTTATGGTGATGTACTGGTCCAACTTCTCGATAACTTCCTGATCATCGGTTTTATCTTTGGCTGTTTCCAAATATTGAACGGCTTCATCGAAATTGCCCAACTCTATTTGAGCCAATGCCATCTGCACATACGTATCGATGTCGTTTGGATCGAGTCGCAGCACCTGGAAATACTGTGAGGCCGCCTGCTCAAAATTTTCCTGGAGGTAATAAAGACGAGCCAGATTACGGTGGGCTTCAAGAAAATCCCTATCGAGTTGAATTGCCTTTTGAAATGCTTTTTCCGCCATTTCCAAATTTTTGTGAGCTTCTTCTTTTTTGCCACGGGGCAACAGGTCATAATATCCATGGTTGAAAAATTTCATTCCTCGCTGGTTTTCAAGGGCTGCATTCGATGGTGACGCCGATGAATTATCGGGTCCGGCAACAGCAGTCACTGCAAATACCCATAGTAAGGCCAAACAAAATCCCATAGATTTCAGGTTTGTGAAAAACATAAAAACCTCCTTTTTAAAGGGTTAAGGCCGGAAATCTGTTGACCCCGCAAAAGCCTCAAGGTTTTGGGTTTTAACCATAAGCGTCATATTTTCAAAAAGTTACACCTTAATCATGATAACCTGCCGGGTGGAAAAGGATGAATTACGGCAAGAGTCTTTTCAGTGATGAAAACCGACAGATGAATGCAGGTCGCTCAGTTTAGAAATGATATTCTTTCCTTTTTAGCAGAGAATTCAATCTTAAAACAAAAAAGCCGACTGACCCTTTTGGCAACTCGGCTATCTATCGAAGACCCGAGGTTTTCCGTCTCCCGATCACTCGGGATTTGGCTTTTTCAGGAATGAAACAATTAAAATTTTTTTTACAAAAAATATAATGATTTCCTTGCTTTTTTACGTGGACTTTTTGGAGAGGACTTGTTTCATGTTCTTTTCCTTGGATATCGTTACGAAGTGTCTTTTTATAAACTTGGAAGCATCCGGAAAAAAATCAATTTTTAACAACGAACAAAAAACAAGAGCGACTTTTACTGACAAAAAGGTTTTAAATTTCTAAATTAAAAATATTTACAATAAAAATAAATAGAAATTTGTAAAATAGCAAGAATTTTTTTGACTTTTTTTGACCACATTCAGCTGTGCGCTATGTGAAGTCAAATCTATTGTTAACGGATAAAGATAACTAACTGTATTTAAGCAAAGGTAAAATCCGGATATAGGATGTGAGAATCTTTTAAAATAATTTTTGGAATATGAATGCATTAACAACTATCCGTGGATACACTCAATTTGGTATCATTGCATTATGTTTAATTTTAATGAGGAAATCGTATTTTTAATATCAACGCGCCTGGTTGAGGTCTCTTATGTAAAAACATCTGTCTTGGCTAATACCGAATATTCCTTTAAGCAAGAATGGGGGAGATGCGTGGGAGTGTTAAATCCTTTTTTCTAAAACTTGCCTCATATCTTATATCTGTCAAAAAAGAAAACCAATAAAAAAGGGGGACACAATGTCATACCCACCTTAACAATGAATCCCCCACCTGCTACCTTTAGGGAAAAGACATCTCCAAAAAAAAGGACCCCATATCATGTGCCGAAGATTTGTCGCTTTCAGCAATTTGGAACAACTCCAGGAGCATTTTCCCATCCATAAAGCTTTGTCGGAAGTCACACCCAACTACAATGTGGCGCCCACATAGGAGATCCTGGCCATCATCCGACAGGAAGGCCTGAAACTGCTGGAAAAGCTGCACTGGGGTCTTGTTCCGCACTGGGCAAAAGATATTTCCACCGGATATAAAATGATCAACGCACGCGAGGAAACGGTCGCATCAAAACCCAGCTTCCGGGATGCATTTAAGAAAAGAAGGTGCCTGATTCTTGCTGATGGATTTAACGAATGGAAAGGCGATAAAGGACAAAAACAGCCGGTTTTTATAACTTTACCAGATGAAAGACCTTTTGCCTTTGCTGGACTTTGGGAAACTTGGAGAGATAAGAACCATGAGGATGAACCCTACCAATCTTGTACCATCATTTCAAGAGATGCTAGTTCCTGTCTCAAAGATATCCATACTCGCATGCCGGCCATATTACATCCGGAATCATATGATGCCTGGCTGGATCATGAAAATCATGACTCCAAGACCCTGGAGAATATCCTGATAGAAAAGACGATCGCCGACTTCAGATTCAGGCCAGTGTCAAAGCAGGTCAACTCCGTCAAGATAAATGAGCCTTCCAACATTGCACCCGTGACAAAAAAGAGTGTGTTGTTCCTCCCCGGTTTATTTCAAAGTTTACAGTAAATTTCCCTAAAAAAAGCTTGAAATGCTTGTCATTAGAGGGTCTCTGTTGATTTTATACTGGAATTTGTTCTTATAAAGAAACACGGTTTATTCAACAGAGAGATAGACATTTGAAAATGATGCTCAGGAAAGGAGCTTGTGAAAAAGTTTATTTGGTTTTTAACCCTCAAAAAGCAGGAAAAGAACAAGATAATAAAATACAATATG
>CAYZJH010000054.1:0-24281 GCA_964478625.1 uncultured Desulfobacteraceae bacterium | reverse complement strand
AAACACTATCGATAGATTCGGTATCTGTCGGTTGAAAATGGATGGATCTCTCTTATTTTTAATTTCAACCCATTGAAAAGAAAGGGGTTGACTCATGAACACAAATATACCGACTTTGACCGATGCCTATTTTGATTGTCTGGGAAAATATGCCACTCGCAGAATAAAAGATTTCGAACCGGGTGAAAAAGCAAAACAAATGGCTTCGCGCTATCTTGAAATTATCAGGGAGTTTCCCGAAGACAGCATCGAAAAAGATGAGAAACTTCCAGGCCGGCTTTTGGAAAAATTTAAAGAGGCCGGATTGTTCGGAATGACTATACCCAAAGAATATGGAGGGCTCGGAATGACCACAAGGGAATATCTTGCCCTTGTTGAAGTCCTGGCCGCTGAATCCATCGCAATCGGAATCACCATCATCGCTCATTTGTCAATTGGAATAAAAGGGATTTTGTTATTCGGAAACCAGGAGCAAAAACAAAAATACCTGCCCGGGGCAGCATCCGGGAAAATGATTTTTTCATATGCCTTGACGGAACCCGATACCGGTTCGGACGCCCAACATATCACCACCACTGCTGAATTGTCAGAGGACGGCACAGCTTATATTTTGAATGGGACAAAAACCTATATTACCAATGCCAACTATGCTGGAGCCATGACTCTTTTTGCCGGATTAAAATCAGGCGGTCTGGGTGCTTTTATTGTGGAAACATCTCTTGACGGCCTCACTGTGGGCAAAGAAATGCCCAAAATGGGTCTTAAGGCCAGTTCCACCGCATGGGTAAAACTGGAAAACGTCCGGGTTCCTCGGGAAAATCTGATCGGCCGAGAAGGTGAAGGCTTCAAGATTGCCATGACCGTTCTCAATTACGGGCGCTTGGCCCTTGGTGCAACCTCTTCAGGCATCATCAACCGATCCCTGGAAGATATGATCCAGAGATCCTCCCATAGAAAACAATTCGGGGTTGCGATTAAAGAATTCGAGCTGATCCGGGAAATGCTGGTCAGGGCAAAAATAAACTCTCGAATCGTCTCGGCCATGACCGCATTTTCATCAGATATTCTGGAGAATCATCCCACAGCCAATATTGCTGTGGAAAGCTCCCACTGTAAACTGTTCGGAACGACCAGGGCATGGCAAACCGTTTATGACGCCCTTCAGGTCGCAGGAGGTTCCGGATATCTCAAAACCCTTCCCTATGAAAAACGCATGCGGGATTTTCGGGTCACCACCATTTTTGAGGGCACAACCGAAATTCATTCCGTTTACCCCGCATTGGTACTGTCCAGAAAACTTTATAAAATTTTGAAAGAAAAAAAGAAAATCGCTTCCAAACTGAATTTTATTCTCCCTTGCCTTTTCCCGGGTTTTTTCCGACCGTTGAAAGTCAGTTTACATCCATTGAAACCTGCAGCCAGGATGGTTCACCGGCTGGTCAGAAAAATTTTTGCCTTCACGCTTATCGGACTCATTCGGTACGGAAAAAATCTCCGGAAAAAACAATTTTTTCTTAGGAAAATCACTTTTCTCAGTATGTATTGTTACGGAATTCTGTCCATGATCGCTCAGATCGAGACTGCCCATTCGGAAAGCAAACCCGTTGACACCGATCTTAAAATCCTTCGCTTTTTTGTTCATGAAGCCGGGCAATACAGCAGTCACAATGCCGGGTGGTTTTCAGAAACCACGGATCACCTCGCCCAAAAAGTATTTGAGACGATTGAATTTCCTGTCCAAGCTAAGGATTAGACGGTCACAATTTTCTTCGTACCTACGGCCACAGCTTGATATAAATCGTATTGTATCCATGATATTTCTGAAACGGTGCCCCTGTTTTCTTTCAGGTCTTTTGGTTATGGTTTACCTGAAAGCGAAAGGGGGACATCATGAGTGGTCATGAGTTTAAAAACAGGTCGGAAAATAATATTTTGAAGTTGGGAATCAACCGGGTGATATCGGCCCGGGGGAAAAATATCCGGGTGCACTGCCTTGACGGAGCTGTGCTGGTCACCTGGCCATTGCGACAGGAACAGGTTCTTTGCACCGGCCAGACCATTTTGATCAGTCCGGAAGGAAAAGTTTGCATCCTGGCTCTCACAGAAACATCCTTGCAGATTCAACAAAGCCCATGGAGTCTGCTGAGGATACTTTCCCGCATTGACAAAGTATGGAAGGCACGCTGGCGGCAAGCTAAAGGGTATTAAATCGCAGGCATGAGGTTTTGTTGGAAAGCCGGTTGACATCACCCTGTTTCCCTGCCATATAACGATAAAAAATGACAAGCCATTGCGCGAAGACCGACATTGCCGTCAAGCTAAGGTAATGACCATGCATTAAAAGGTTGTCATTCTGAGGAGGCCGACATCGTCAATGGTCAATTAGCACCTGCTTAATGGCTGACGAAGAATCTTTTGTTCACGCCGGCAGGGTTTGCCTTTTTTAATCCCGAGTTGGATCTGATGACCGCTTTTTGCTTGGAAAGAGAGATTCTTCGGTCACCGCGGTTTCAATCAACTTATGGGGAAATATTTTTTTCAAGCATCAAGCCATTGCGAGTCGCTCCCTCAGAATGACATGCAAGAAACCACTTTAGGACCCTGATGATAGTATTAGGTAGCACTTTAACTTGACACCGTTGGGGTAGGCCGACATTGCCGTTGGTCAGCCGGCAGCCAACATCGGCCGACGATGAATCTTTTGTTTCCCTTTGCACGGAATCTCCAATCGTTGTATGGAAAATTATGAAAAATTCATGGCCCTTCTGGCCAATTCATCAGCTGTCAAACTTCTGAGAGCACGCCATGCTCCTCTGATTTTAGGTTTTCTGTTCAGGGAATTCAAAGCAAAACAGAGGCTGACCATACCCAATGCAGAGTTGGTTGCAAAACTTGCGGATTATCTGGAAGGTCTCGGGTTTACCGACACGGAAGAATTCACTGACGAGCAGCAGTATCCCAACCATACAACACGGGCTTCAAAACTCATAGATGATTGGTGTAATGAACAAAACCGCTATCTTTCCAAATACCAGGATGATTCAGCAACCTCGGTGCACGAACTGACTCCGGGAACAGAAAAGGCCTTCCAATGGGTCGAATCTCTCGAAAGAAAAGAATTTATCGGCACGGAATCCCGATTTCTGGATATTTTCGCCAAATTGCGGGAGCTGATTGAAAACAGTTCGGGTGATCCGAAAAAAAGAATCGCCGAGCTGGAGGAAAAAAAAGAACAAATCGAGGCTCAAATCAGAGAGATTCAAAGGACCGGAAAGGCTGAAATATTCTCGGATACCCAGATTAAGGAGCGGTTTTTTGAAATTAACCGTTTGGGAAGAGAACTGATATCGGATTTTAAGGAAGTCGAACAGAATTTCAGGGAAATCACCCGAAAAATCTATGATCAGCAAACCCGACGGGATATATCCAAAGGTGCCATTTTAGGGTATACTCTCGATGCTACAGATGCTCTCAAGGAATCCGACCAGGGAAAATCCTTTGACGCTTTCTGGAGATTTCTGCTTTCCGATTCCAGGCAGGAAGAACTGAACCGGCTGGTAAACACCACCTTTGAAATTCTGGAAAACAGGAATGTAACCAAACCCGACTCCTTTTTAAGATACATCAAAAGCTACCTTCACAGTGCCGGTCAGAAAGTGGTTATTTCCAATCACAAGATGGTAGAAAGACTCAGCCGGATACTGGGTGAAAAATTTTTCAGGGAACGTCAGAAAACACTGGAGCTGATTTCCCAAATTATTAAAAGTGCGGCAGTGTGCCAAAATACCCCTCCTGATGATAAAGATTTCATTTGGGTCGAAGAGTTTCCGGTGGTACAATCACCCATGGAACGGCCATTGGGAAGAGAATCTCAGGACGCGACTTTTTCCAGGCAGCCGGGTATGGTCGGAAGCTCGCAGACCGGCGAAGTGAATTTTGATGATCTTTTCGATGAATTCGAAATCGACAGGGAAAAACTGAATGGCAATATCACGGCACTACTGGAAAAACAGGATCAGGTGACCCTGGCGGAACTGATCGAAAAGTTTCCAATCACTCGGGGAATTGCCGAAATCGTCGCATACCTGTCCATTGCGTCGGCCTCGATGAACCATATGATCGATTCGAATGCATTGGTTAAAATCGAGTGGACTGAAAAGGATTCAGTCAAAGCTGTCAGGATGCCTCGAGTGATCTACACCAAACAGGCGAGATAAAAAAACGATGTCGGAGGATATAAAAACTGAAAAAATATTACCCTATGCACACTCAGTGATCAGACTTTTACAGGGTACTGTTTTCAGTGATGACACCAGGACCTGGAATGAGCTGTTGACCTTTCAACGACAGGTCGGGGATTATTTTAATGCCATCGGAATCCGGTTGCATCTGGATGAGCCCGAAGGTTTTGCGTTTTTGACCCAACCGGAACCGGAAGATGATACGGTTAAACTTCCGCGTCTTGTCCGAAGAATTCCCCTTTCCTATGAATTAACCCTGATTTTGGTAATTCTGAGGCAAAACCTGGAGGAATTCGATGGAAAGGCCCTGGAGACCACCAAATGCTTTATCACACGGGGAGAAATCATGGATGCTCTGGAAATGCTGCTTCCTGAAAAGTCCGACAGGGTCAAAAGAATGAACCGGATCGAAACCAACATCAATCAGGCAGTTTCCATGGGTTTTTTAAAAGAAGTCACCGGCCCTGAAACCGGTATTACAGACCGCCTTTTTGAGATCCGGAGGGTCATCAAGGCCAAAATCAACAATGAGATACTTGAGGAAATCAAAAGAAAGCTTGAATAATTCACTCAATTTATTTGATACTGAGAACCCGGATTCAGGGTTTCGATTGATTCGGCTGGAAATTTTCAACTGGGGCACTTTCGACGGTGGTGAAAACAAAGTTTGGCAAGTGTTTCCCAATGGAAAAAGTTCGCTTCTTACAGGAAGAAACGGTTCCGGAAAAACCACCCTAGTGGACGCAATCCTGACGCTGCTGGTTCCGCCCGCAAAACGGTTTTACAGCCAGTCTTCGGGATCCCAGGCCAAAAAAGAACGCACAGAGCTGTCTTATGTGAAAGGCGCTTACAGGAAAGTGCGGGATCAGGACAGGATTTCGCCGGAAATTCTTCATCTCAGAGATGAAAATGACTTCTCTATTCTGCTGGGCATTTTTTCCAACCGGGACACCAAAGAAACGGTGAGTATCGGCCAGTTCAGATGGTTTTCCAACCACGAGTTGAAGCGACTCTATTTTCTTGCTCCCCGGAATTTGAGTATTTGCGACGATATTCAACCCATTGATCCAAAAGGTGCCTGGAAAAAATCCCTAACCGATCGGTTCGGAACCGAGTTTTTCGGAACCTTTGCCCAATACGGCCAGCGATTTTCAAAATTATTCGGATTCCGATCGGACAAGGCTCTGGCGCTTTTTTCCCAGACAGCCGGCATCAAGGAGATGGATAACCTCAACGAATTTATCCGCAACCATATGCTGGAAGAAAACAACGTCGAGGATCTGTTTAACAAACTGATTTCCAATTTTCAAAACCTGGATAATTCCCACAGGGCCATTATCAAAGCAGGACTTCAACTGGATCGTCTCGAACCGATTATGGAAACCGGCAAAATTTATGAAACACTCCGGCAGGAGCAGGCAGTTATGGAGGAGCTTTTCCTGGCGGTGGAACCTTGGTTTGCACACCAGAAAAATCTGCTTCTGGACAAAGCAGTAAAAAGCAAACAGGATGAGTTCGTTCGAATCGGGGAGAGAATCAAACAAATCGATCTGGAAATAAAAAGCCTGGAGCGTAAAAAAGAGGAGCTGTTCATCGCTATCAGCGGAAATAAAGCCGCGATTCGCCTCAGAGAGATCGACTCGGAAATCAATCGACTGAAGGGCACTAAAAAAGACCGACAGGAGGAGATGGGAAAATATAACCACCTGGCAAGAAAGCTTGGACTCCCTGAAGATCCCGATGAAACCCGTTTTTTTGAAACCAGTGCCTCTATCCGTGAAGAAAAACTTCGGATTGATCATGAAACCGGCAAATTGCACGAACACCTCAGTGAGCTGAAAATCAGAAAAAAAGACCTGAAAAGTGATTTTGACCAATTAATGCTTGAACTGGAATCGCTCAGACAAAGGAAAAACAACATTCCTGAACCAAACCTGGACATCAGAAAAAAAATTGCGGACCATGCGGGTGTTGATGAAAAGGAAATTCCCTTTCTCGGGGAATATGTGAGGGTCAAGGATTCCGAATTTGCGTGGGAAAACGGGATAGAAAATCTGATGCGAGATTACGGGCTTGCCATGTTGGTACCCGAAGCCTTGTATTCAAAAGTCACCCGGTTCGTCAATGACACCGACTTAAATGGGAAAGCGGCCTTTTTCAAAATACCTGAAAAGATTTCCCCTCCCCTTTTTGAAAAAAATATTTCCGAAAATTCCTTGTTCAACAAACTGGAATTCAAGCCGGACAATCCCCTTTCCGGATGGGTCCGGGAAGAAATCCGGGAATGTATCGATTACATAGCGACCCAAAACCTGGAAGATCTCAAGCGTTTGAAAAGAGCGCTGACACCACGGGGGTTGATCAAAAACAATAACCAGCACCAAAAAGATGACCGCACGGAAACTTTAAAACGCACCCATTTCATACTGGGTTGGGACAACACCCGAAAAATCATGGAAATTCAAAAAGAAGCCGCCGTGATCGATAAAAAAATCAAAGAATCCGAACACGGGTTGCGTGATTATGAACAGGCATTAAAAAGTTTAATGGAAAAAGGTGAATCCTGCAGCAAGCTTTCCAATTATGAAAGATTCACCCAGTTGGACTGGCAATCCATTGTCGCTCAAATCGAGGAGTTGAGAACCGAAAAAAAACAACTGGAGGAAAGTTCTGATCAACTCCGTGAACTTCAAAGACAGAAGGAATGGGTGGAAAGGAGCCTTTCGGAAAAAAGAAGCCTCAAAGAGGATGAGCAAAGCAAAAGTCATCAGATCAGGTTCGAAATCCAAAACCATGAAAGGGAAATATGGGAGAACACCAGAATTTTGGACCTTGCCAAAGATATGGATCTGGTAAAAGCCGGGGAATTGCTAATCCCTTTTGTTAGCAAAAGGGCTAAAGACCCGGACCTGGTCAATATCGAATCCATCCAAAAGAATGCCACTTCTGAAATAAAGGAACATATTCAAAATATTCGTAAAAAACTGGATCAAACTCAATCGAGGATGATTAAGTTTATGAATGAATTCAAGTACGGTAATGATGAAATCCGACGTCAATATCCCGACTGGACAGGTGAAACCCGTAACCTGGAAACAGACCCGTCATATCTTGATGAATACCGGCGGGTGTACAACCGGATCAAATCCGAGGATCTTCCCGGATACCGTCAACGGTTTAAAAAATATCTGAACGAGCAGGTGGTTTACGATATCGCCAATTTCAACACCACGCTGGACCACCAGGTCTCGGAAATCCGTGCCGGAATTCAGGAAATAAACGAGTCTCTCAAGGAGATCGACTACAGCACGAATCCTTCCACCTATCTTCGGCTGATTGACAAGGATGAAACCGATATCCGGGTTCGGGATTTCAAACGGATGCTCAGACAAGCCATGCCCGACCAGATGGCCCTGATCCGAAGTGACGACTCTGAACTGGAAGCCTCCTATTACCGAATCCATGAACTGATCGAAAAGATGAAGGCGGAAACCCAATGGAGAAAGTACGTCACCGATACAAGGAACTGGCTCAGATTCGGTGCCGAAGAACGCTACCGGGAAGACAACCTGCAGAAACAGTATTATGAGGATTCCCAAAGCTTGTCCGGAGGACAGAAATCCAAACTTGCATACACGATTCTGGCATCGGCCATTGCCTACCAGTTTGGCATTCAACGCAAACGGTTCACACGGCATTCCTTTCGTTTTGTGGTGGTGGATGAAGCTTTCAGTAAGGTGGATCCGGAAAATGCCGAATATGCCATGGAGCTTTTCAAAAGGCTCAACCTCCAGGTCATGGTGGTGACGCCCATGGATAAAATAGCGGTAGCGGAAAAGTATGTCAGCACCGTCCATTATGTCCAGAACAAAAGAGACCGGGAATCTGAAGTGTTTGATCTTACCATCGAAGAATATCGGAGGCGAAAAGACGCTTTTCAGAAGGAAGTATCAGGCATAGGAGAACCGGAGACAGTATATGATCACACCGAATCAAATCCTGTATAAGGCCCGGCGAATTTACCATAATCGGTATCTGACCGCTTTCCTGAAAAGCCGGCAAATTTTCCCGTTAGACATCCCGGCAGACAAGGGTAAATCTACCGATGATTTTTCCGACGGTCTTGAAGGGCTTCGACTGCTGATGGAAAAGGAGAAATCGACTATCGGTTACGGGTACACCGTTGCATTAAAACAAATTAACACCAGAAAACACGGACTCCAGTCTTATCCGGACAAAATCTATTTTGAATCGGAACGGGATTTTTTAAAATTTATCAAAAAAGAATCGGAATTTGAGCAGTTTAAAACAGATGCAGCCCTAATCAGAGACGCTTTTCCCCAATTATGCGATTGGATCGAAAACCAGCCCGTGCAGGTGATTCGAAATGCTAGCAGGTGGAATGACCTATTGAAGGTATGCCGGTATTTTGTCGATCATCCCTGTCCCAATCTCTATATCCGGGAACTTCCCATAGCGGTTCACACCAAATTCATCGAGGAAAACAAAGCCGTGCTGGCCCGTCTTCTCGATTTGCTGTTGCCCGCCTCAGCAATAGATGACAAAGAATCCGGATTTGAAAAGCGTTTGGGGCTCAGGTTCAAGGAAGGAAGAGTCCGTTTCCGGTCGGACAACCTGACTGATATTGCCGGATTTCCGGAAAATGTGACCGATATTTCAATCCCGGTTTCTGAATTCTCCTGCCTTTGTCCGGCTTGTGACCATATTTTTATCGTGGAAAATGAGATGAATTACCTCACTTTCCCCTGCCCGGATTCGAGCATGGTGATCTGGGGCAAAGGCAACAACGTGCAGAACCTGAAATCCGTTCAATGGCTGAAAAATAAAAATTTATGGTACTGGGGAGATATCGATCTGAGAGGTTTTTTGATCCTGTCTCTCCTGCGCAATTCTTTCAGGCATGTCCAATCGCTCATGATGGATATGGAAACTTACAGGACTTTTGAAGTTTTTGCCACGAGCTCTGGAGAGACAACGGTGGAAGGCATTACGAATCTTACACCCGATGAGGCGGATGTTTTGGAGTTTTTGCTCAAAAATCCTAAAAAAAACCGCCTTGAACAGGAACGCATACCTCACCCATATGTTAAGAAGACACTTTCGGTATTTTCAGATTAAAAAAGGTCAAACCATGAAAACAACTCGCTACGAACAAGCGGCAAACCGCATTTTGACCCTCATTCAAAATGGCGTTCTGAAGGAAGGGGATAAAATTCCTTCCATACGCCAACTCAGCCGGGAACTGAAAGTGAGTGTCAATACCGTCAAGGAAGCCTATTGGAAACTTGAAAATGAGGGCTATGTTACAGCTGTTCCTCAATCGGGATTTTTTGTCAGGAAAAAGAATATCATCGCTTCGCAAAAAACCGATATTGACCCTGCTCAATGGGACCCACAAAAAGTCAGCCTGTGCAGGGTTTATGGTGCTTTCCAGAACCTGGGACGGTTCAGCCCTGAAACCTCCATGGGAATCGCCTGCCTGCACCCCGATCTGTGGCCGTCAAAACGGATGGAACATTTTCTTGTGGATGCCATGCGGGAACATGGCTATGAGTCTTTCAACTACCTGATGCCCCCTGGTTATCTTCAGCTTCGCGAACAGATTGCCCGCTTCGGGCTTTCCGGTGGCCTGAATCTTTCACCCGAGGAGATCATCATCACCAGCGGATGCCATGAAGCCATTTTCATTGCCCTGATGGCTCTGTGCAGACCCGGTGACACCATTGTCTTTGAAAGTCCCGTTTATTTCAACCTGCTTCAGCTCCTGGAGCAATTGCACCTTAAAATCATTGAAATTCCCAGCTCACCGGAAGAAGGGATCCATCTTGAAACACTCCAGTTCGTTATCGAAAACCATCCGGTAAAAGCAGTCTTTACCATTTCCAATTTTAATAATCCCCTTGGATTTTTAACGCCTTCCTGGAAGAAAAAAAGACTGGTGAAACTTCTGGACCAAAAGGGCATTCCTCTGATCGAAGATGATATATACGGCGACCTGTGTTTCCAGGAACGGCCGGACACCTGCAAAGCGTATGATGCCAAAGGGAATGTGCTTTTGTGTTCTTCTTTTTCCAAGACCATCGCACCGGGCCTCCGGGTGGGATGGATCGCCCCTGGAAAATATTATGATGCCATTATCAGGATGAAAACCCTGTTAAACATTTCCACAGGCTCAATCAACCAGATTGCGGTCGCCATGTTCCTCAGGGAAGGCGGTTACGAAAGGCATCTTCGAAAACTCCGAAAAATTCTTCATGAACAACTGACCTCTCTCAGAAAGGCGGTCTTAAAATCCTTTCCCAAAGGCACAAAAGTCACGGACCCACCCGGAGGAGTCCTGCTCTGGATTGAGCTTCCGGAAAATATTGATACTTTTTCGATTTACAAAGAAGCCCTGAAAAAAAACATCGTCATTGCTCCCGGCAATTTATTTTCCATGAAAGAGAAATTCGGAAACTGCCTTCGGTTAAACGCGGGCACCTTCAACCCTCGCGTGGAAAAGGCCGTCAAACATATCGGAGAGCTTTGTACATCTTTTCAAAATCCGAATTAGGAGATTCGACTTGACACAGCACTGGCAGCCGTGTAGGTTTGCACAAATGCAATACCAAAACAAAACCCGGACTGATGAAAGCAGAACAATTTCCATACCTTCAAATCATTTTAGACAGCATTGCCGACGGACTTTTCACCGTCAACCATGATTTTTGCATTACCTCTTTCAACAAGGCAGCCGAAAAAATAACCGGGTTTTCAAAGAAAAAAGCGATAGGATCTCCCTGCCGGAGTGTTTTCAAGGCTGAGATCTGCGAAAAGGATTGCATGCTTCGGCACAGTATCCGCACTGGAGAACCGGTCGTCAACTGTGAAATATTGATCACCGATGCCAGAGGAATGCAGGTGCCGGTTTCCATTTCAACGGCAATCATTAAAGATGAAAAAGGTCAGGTTATCGGAGGCGTGGAAACTTTCAGGGATCTTACAGCCGAAAAAGCCATGCGCGCTGAGTTGACCCGAAGCTACACTTTTCGAAACATTGTCACGAAAAATCCGAAAATGCAGTCCCTTCTGCGACTCCTCGAAACCGTTGCAGAAACTGAAGCCACAGTTCTTTTAGAGGGAGAAAGCGGTACAGGAAAAGGACTTTTTGCCGAGGCAATCCATGGACAAAGTGCAAGGCGAAAACGCAAATTGATCACCGTTGATTGCGGTTCGCTTCCTCCAAGCCTGCTGGAATCAGAACTTTTCGGATATAAAGCCGGTGCTTTTACCGATGCTAAAAAAGACAAGCCCGGCCGTCTTGCTCTGGCAAGCGGAGGCACCCTATTTTTGGATGAAATCGGCAATATGTCTTACCCTTTACAAAGCAAACTGCTGAGAGTGATTCAGGAACGAATTTATGAACCTCTCGGCAGTGTTAAGCCGGAAATGGCTGACTTGAGAATTATCGCCGCAACCAATCAGTCACTTGAAAACCTGGTATCGTCCGGTCTTTTTCGCACGGATTTATATTACCGGATCAAAGTCGTCCGAATGGTGCTTCCGCCCCTTCGGGAACGTAGGGAGGATATTCCGCTGTTGGCCGAACATTTTATCAAAAAATTTTCCGCTATAAACGGCAGAAAAATTGATGGAATTCATCCTGATGCTCTCGTGCGTCTGATGGGACATGACTGGCCCGGGAATGTTCGGGAACTGGAAAATGTAATGGAATATGCCACAGTGGTTTCCAAATCCAACCGGATCATCGCTGAAAATCTTCCTGAAGATTTCACCCCCAAAATACCTTCCAAACCAGGATTATCTAAACGTGAAAGCAGCCCTGAGCGACACTGCCTCAAAGATCTGGAAAGAATTTATATCGCTGACTTAATTAAAAAGCATCGGCATAACAGAAAAGCCGTGGCCGAGGAGATGGGGATTCACCCGAGTACCCTTTGGCGAAAAATGAAACGGCTTGGAATCGCTTTTCCAGAAACCGATGGGCGCTCATGCCCTCGCAAACCAGTCCGCCCCTAATTGGGCTGATGATATTACTATTGCATTTTTACCACTATATCCTTTCCATATATTTGCTTTAGTGCAAATCAATATCTTTCTTCAATTCATGGTCAGAAAAGTATATATGATAAGATTTCAATAAGATATCTTCCCGAAAAACGATTAAAAATCCGATGGCACATTCGTTGCTCATAAAAAGTTGTTTTGAGTCCTCTTTTCATCGTCCCACCTCCCTTCCGGGAACGGGGGGATTTACCGGAATCATTCCGAAATCCCCCCAATTTTATTCATGGAGCAAGGAGGTGGAAACAGAAGCTGGTAATGCATTTTATTGAAAGTATGATATCGACACTTAGCACGTTTTACGGAGGTTTTTGATTTCATGAATGATGAAATGATTCGAATCGGAAAAAGGAAAAGCAGGTTCCTGGATAAGGTCAAGGATATTCTGCCCGATGCGGGTAACCTGGACATGTGTCTGACCTGTGGTGCTTGCGCATCGGGTTGTCCGGCAACAGGTCTGGAAGGAATGGACCCGAGAAAATTGCTTCGAATGGCCGTATTAGGTATGGATGAAGAGCTGTTAAAAACAGATTGGGCATGGATGTGCACCGGTTGTCAACGGTGTATTTATGTCTGCCCCATGAAAATTGACATCCCCCAGCTGGTCTATCATTTGCGCAATTCTCGACCAAGAGAGGAACGTCCCAAAGGTATTTTAGGTTCCTGCGACTTTGCCTTGAAAACCGAGGGGTGTAGTGCCATGGGAGCGACTTCTGAGGATTTTCAATTTGTTGTCGAGGATGTACTGGAAGAATACCGTGAAAACCAGCCGGAATTTGCAGAAATGGAAGCGCCTATTGACAAAGAAGGGGCCGAGTTCTTTCTGAATCAGAATTCAAGGGAACCGGTCACAGAACCCGATGAAATGGTTCCTCTCTGGAAAATTCTTCATCTGGCCGGAGCAAGTTGGACCTATGGTTCCAAAGGATGGGGCGGGGAAAATTACTGTATGTTTCTGGCCGATGACAACGGGTGGAAACATATTGTTCAGACAGCCACAGACCAGGCCCACAAGCTGGGTTGCAAAACTTTTTTAAACACGGAGTGAGGCCATGTTACATTTGCAGTCCGGGCCGGACTGAAAAAATTTAATATTCCCCACGAATTTGAAGTCAAAAACATATATGAATACTATGCCAAATGGATCAGAGAAGGCAAACTCAACCCGGATCCATCCTGGAATGATGATTTAAAAATCAAGTTTACCGTTCAAGACCCCTGTCAGATAGTTCGAAAAAGCTATGGGGATCCGATTGCGGAAGACCTTCGCTTTGTAGTCAAATCCATTGTGGGAGAGCAAAACTTTATCGATATGGCGCCCAACCGGTCCAACAATTATTGTTGCGGCGGAGGCGGGGGCTTTCTACAATCCGGATTTTACGAACACCGAAGGCAATACGGTCTATTAAAAGACCAGCAGATCAAGGCAACGGGTGCAGATTATTGCATTGCAGGATGTCACAATTGCCATGCACAGATTCATGACCTTTCCGAACACTTTGAAGGACACTACGGGGTTGTCCATATCTGGACCTTATTATGCCTTTCGCTCAAGGTTTTAGGGCCGAATGAGCGTACTTATCTGAAAGATGATTTAAAAGACGTTTGGGTATTTCATCCGGAAATGGCCATGTAACGCTTTTGGACAATCTTTTTTCGGTACGGTTTTCGGGGAAACAATATTGGTTTCTGCCCTCCGGATTTCCCCGAAAACCGTTAACATATAGTTTTTATTCTTCATTGAAAACCGGCTGCATCATTGATCATCAGAATGTTAAATGAGGAAATTGGTGATGGAATTATCTCTCAAAAATCTTAAAGAACGTTGGGATCATTCCCTGTTTTGCACTGATGAAACCATTTGCAGGCACCCGGACGCCTATAAAGAGCTAAAGTGCCTGATCCGCCGGATCAACAATGAACCGGTCGATATCGGACAATATCTGGAATCGGCCAGGCGTATAATTTTACTTCTGAAAACACTGACAATGGGTCGAAACGGAACCCTTTTCGAGTATTTTCTCACCCAAATGGACCCGAAAAAAAGCGGCACAGCCATTTATTTCCGGTTCTATTGCACCGATCTTCAAAATTTGCTGAACCAAATTGATTCTTATCGCAAATCCCGTCGCAGGTTAAAATTAGTCAAAGGGTAAAGAAATTATCCCTTATCGGATTTTTCCGGGAGATAATCTTCCCGAACCGGGGAAAACACCTCGATGGCCACCGAATTTTCCAATATCTCGGCACTATGTTCCGTATTACCCGGAATGCACCAGCTATCGCCCGGGCCGACTTCACAGGTTTCATTCCCGATGGTGAGCCGAACCTTTCCTTTCACCAGATAGCCTGTCTGCTCATGGGGGTGTGAGTGTGTCGGCAATGTAGCATCAGCTTCCATTCTGAATTCTGAAAATAGCGTTTTTTCTCCATAGACCAGGGTTTTTAACTTGATTCCCGGCAATACCTGTTTATACCCGCTTTCATTTACATGATAAAACAATGGACATTCCTTTCTTTTGAGATGATACCATATAGCTGCCCCGGGGCGTTGCCCTGGGCTGATATGTCTTGCGACTTCAGCACTTCAAATGATCTAAAAAAAACATGGATTTCGACATTTTTTAATAACATCATAAATACGTCACCGAATTTATGCGCCAAAGCACTTAGCAAAGTTTAAAAAGATACCCGTGCTGACGAAAAAACTTTACAAAGCCATAAACAAGCTATAATCATAGCTAGTAGAAAAATTTTTTCCAAGTAGTTGTCTAAATTTAAAAAAAATCATTATCCTGACAAAAAGATTCTTCCAAAAGGACTTCTCAATGGTCAAAGTGAAATTGTGCACAGGAATAATCCAAAAGTCCACAAAATTTTCTCCGGTATTCTTCTTTTTGGTGCTGATTTGTTTCCAGGTAACTGCTTGTTACGGAAGTTCCAACAAGGTGGTTGAGGGCCAAACCACTTATGGAGCCCTATCTGTGAATCCTCCGACTTCTCCGGAACCGAAACACACTATCTCTTTTCAAAAAATTTCTGTCCCTGAAAATATTCCTCGGGCCGGGTTGTTATATGATTTGTATTCAGACACGGTTCTTTGGGAAAAAAATATGCGTCAGGCCTACCCGATTGCGTCATTGACAAAAATGATGGTAGGCCTTCTGGTTATGGAGGATATTTACTCAGGAAAAACTTCCTGGAACTCAATGGTCAGGGTGACTTCCGAGGCTACACGTGCAGGCGGTTTTATGGTGTCTTTGAAAGCCGGGACTTCACTGACTGTTGAAGATCTTTTGAAAGCCGCACTCATATCTTCCGGAAATGATGCCGCATACCTTCTGGCGCAATTTCTAGGGGGTACTGAACAAAAATTTGTCCATCGCATGAATAAACGGGCAGAACAATTGGGAATGAAATCGACCCGATTTTCCAATGCAACCGGCATGCCTGCCCCAAGCAGCCGCGATGACAACCATTCCAGTCCGTTGGATCTTCTGATTCTTTGCAAGGAATTGCTCAAATATGACGAACTGCTTTGGATTTCCCGTATGAGCGAATCCACAATCTCCCATGGCGGAAAAATAATTAAGCTGAGAAATCACAACCGTCTTGTGGCTATTTATGATGAAGTGGATGGATTTAAAACAGGGTTTACCAGAAATGCAAAATATTGCCTGGCGGCTACCGCCAACAAGAATGGCAGGAGAATCATTGCCATCGCTTTAGGCGTTGAATCCCAGGATTTGAGAAATCAATTTGTGGGAAACATGCTTTCCCAATCCTATGACGCTCTGGGTCTCGGAGCTCTGCAGGCAAACATTTCTTCTGCAAAAGTGTCCGCACCAAAAGCGAAACGCCCCGACCCTCCAACCCCAACCATTCACCGGGTCAGGGCCGGCGATACCCTTTATGGAATCGCTAAAATTCACGGTTGTTCGATCGCACAACTGAAAAGCTGGAACCGGTTGCCGGGAAATGTGATTAAACCGGGTCAGCAATTGAAAATTTATCATAAAAGGGATGCCCTGTATGCATCCGCCCCCCAATCTTCCCGCCCGACCGTGATCTATTACACGGTCCAGCCTGGTGATACGCTATGGCGAATTTCTCAAAAATATAAAGGCATATCCGTTCAGAAACTGATGGAAATCAACGGAATCAAAAACGCAGGGGATCTGAAAGCCGGAGATACGATTAAAATCGTAATCGATGTGGGATAGAGCATCCTTAAAGCCGCTTTTTTTGAATGCAATAAACCGGGATGTTGCTTCTTTAGTAAAAATAAAACTTAGTGATACTCAAATTTTAAAAACCATTTTCTGCTTTCCGTTCACCCGTGAAATGACCAAATTTTATCTTGACACGCAACCTCTTGCTTGCAATATTTTGACTAATCGAAATCAATCCCTTTTCCATTATTTTCCTGAATTGGCATTGAAAATCTGAAAAGGAAGACTTTATAAGTAGATAAAGTCAGCTTTTGTTTATTGTTCTTATGGTGAGTACGGCTCTACTTCAAAACATTAAGAATCCGATGCCTTTTGGGGGAGGATAGAGGTCTACTGATTTTGCCTCAAAAAAACCGGAGGAACGCATCATGAATCGACCTACGATTTTAGTTGCCGACGCCAGTAAGAATTTTTTTAACCAGTTAAGGAAAATGATATCCCGGGCGGATTTTGAGTTAATGACTTTAACCGGGAACGAACATATCGATCCTTTTCTAAAAAATCAGAATCCCGACATCATCATTACCTGTTCCATGGAAAAAAATCCTCAAAAGAGTATTCTTCTGGTTCAAAATATACGACGGTTCAACCAAACCATTCCCATACTGTTTATCGCGGAAAAAAGCTCTGAGCAGCTTGCCATTGATGCGCTTCGTGCAGGTGTGACCGATTATTACAAACTCCCCTTTTCAGACAACCAACTGAAGGAAGGGATCAATCGTTTTTTGAAAAATTTTGCTCCCCCTGTAACGCCCTCAGATTCTTCCGAAGACGATCAGAGGATTATCGGCGATAGTTTAAAAATCAAAGAGATCAAAGAGTATATCACAAAGGTGGCGGTAACCGACAGCACCGTGTTGATCACGGGCGAAACCGGCACAGGAAAAGAATTGGCCGCTGAAATGATTCATTTTCAGAGCCACAGAAAAAAGAAGCCTCTGATTCGGGTCAACTGCTCTGCCCTTCCTGAAAATCTTGTGGAAAGCGAATTGTTCGGATATGCGCAAGGTGCTTTTACCGGGGCTGTAACCCCTCAAAAAGGAAAATTGATGGCGGCCAACGGGGGCGACATTTTTTTTGACGAAATCGGCGATATGAATGCCCACGCTCAGGCAAAAATTTTACGCAGCATTGAATATAAAGAAATTAATCCTTTGGGTTCAAATCATTCCGTACCTGTCGATTTCAGGATCATTGCCGCAACCAACCGGAACCCGGAGGATTTGATGGAAAAAGGTAAATTTCGAAAGGATTTATATTACCGGCTCAATGTCGCCCGTGTCCACATGCCTCCCCTCAGGGAACGGATGCAGGACATACCCGAGCTGGTGGGTTTTGCCGTTAAAAATCTAAATCATAAATTCGGCCGCAATGTGCAAGGGCTCACCGATGAAGCCATGGAATTGCTCATGGCCTACGACTGGCCAGGAAATGTCCGGGAACTCATGAACCTTATCGAAGCCGCCTTTGTCAATCTTCCGCAAAAAGAGATCACCCATGCGGACCTTCCGAAAATGTTCCGCAGACACTTTGACACATCCGGCAAAATCCCCTTGGATGAAAAAAGAAAAATTCTTGCCGCACTGCTTGAAACCAAATGGAATAAAAGCTCGGCCGCTCAAAAATTAAACTGGTCGCGGATGACACTCTACCGAAAAATGACCAAATACAAAATATCTGAAAATGGTAAACCCGGCCGGTAACCCTTGTCCTTTGCCTCGTTTGGATTGTAACAGTGTCACACTTGTCACCGTCTTCTGTAACATCAAACCATCCCTGTGAATCGTTTATTCAGGTTCGGACCACAATACGAATTTTATCAATAAGTTCTGTCCCATTCTTAAGTTGATAACATTTCAATCTTTGCAATCGGCACCTTTCATTCGACACATGAGATGTTACAACTTTTTCTCTGAAGTCACTCAAAAAATATGGAAAAAACTTGGAAAAAGTTGGTTATTCAATGGATTATCCGAAAAAGGATATTTTGAAAATCTTTGGTATTTCTTTTGCTAACAGATAATTACCATGAAGGTCCCCGATAAAAATCCAAGTGAAATCAATTTTGCAAAACGCATTATGCAGATTTTGGGGGATAGATGGATCAACTAAAAAAGCCTTCTCTTGAAAACGATAAGAGCAAGGCAAAATACGCCAACTTTTTTAAGGTTGGGTATAACGCTTATGAATTTATCATAGATTTCTGTCAGTACTACTCAGCAAATGAATGCTGCTCTGAAACTGAAAAAGCGGAGCTATGTCAACGGTTCATTACGAGTCCGGCTTATGCAAAGGCGTTACTGAAAGTCATGCAGCAATCCATAGAGGAATATGAAAAAACCTTCGGCACTATAGATGAAGAACAAAGCTGAATGAACCAAAGTCGGCCTGCTCTGATTCATCATGGACCATCCGGCTTCCTATTTTCTATAGCTTAATCATCACATTTTTTGCGACACTTTAACTTAAAAGGTTCAGACCTGACCTTTTGCATGTCATTTCGATTAAAAGACTCAAGTGAAAATCTCGATAGTCCAAAGTTCTCCGTCATGCCGGGCCTGATCCGGCATCCAGAAAAACCAGCTTCTTAAATCCACCTGGATAACGCTACGCGTCACTTCATGCCCGACTCCCGGTTCAAGCCCGGGACAAGCTTCGCCCATTGGCTTCAAGCTAATTTAATGCCTTGTTAATTCCTTAACGTGACACCAATGGGCTTTCGCCGGAATAACAATGTGATAAGATCGATAATGATAAATTCCAGGTAGTTATAAAAATTAAGACTGTCAAGTAAAAATAAAAACCTCAAAAAGTCATGCTTTCAGGATAAGAGGGAGGACTAAAAAATGGATTCACAGAACAAACAGAACGGATATGCACTCAAAGACGATTTGGTTGAAGAGGCTTTGGTAACCGGTGAGCACCGGGATTTGCTGGAGGCTTATTTTGGTGAACAGGCGTATGAGGACTTGCAGATTCTGGCAACCCGCGCCCGCAGCGCCAAAACCCGTGGAGGTCCCCGTGTGCTGATACTTCCCGGAATCATGGGGTCGAAGCTTGGCAAACGAAAAGCACGACTTTTCTTTGATGACACCCTATGGATCGATCCGGTCGATATCATGGCAGGAAACCTTCGTCAGCTTTCCCTTGTTGATGGCCGCAAAGACATAAAACCTCTGGGTGTCATTCTCTTTGCTTATCTGAAATTGAAACTTCGTCTGAAACAGGCCGGTTTTGATGCTGATTTTTATCCCTTTGACTGGCGCCAGAGCATTCCAGTTCTTGGCAAAGAGCTTGCCGATCAGATTCGCAAAGAAACAGGGTTAAATTCCGGCCGGCAGCATCTTTATCTAGTGGCACACAGCATGGGAGGACTTGTTTCACGGGCATGCTTGAAACTTCTCGGGGAAAAGGGTGAAGCTCATAAAGTTCGTCGGGTCGTCATGCTGGGCACCCCTAATTTCGGATCTTTCGCACCTGTTCAGGCTCTGCTGGGAAGCTATTCGATTATCAGACGGATCGCTGCTCTTGATCTTGGAAACAGTCTCAAGGATCTTGTCAACAAGGTTTTCAATACATTCCCCGGGTTATATCAGATGATGCCGGCACCAGAGAAATTTTCGGGATTAGATCTTTTCAATGCAGCCAATTGGCCGGGAATCGGAATGGGCCCAAGAAGCGATTTATTGTCCGAAGCCCCAAAGGTTCATCAAACCCTGATACCGGGAAACGATTTATTGACTCTCATTGCCGGGATCAACCAGGAAACTGTAGTGAGTGTCCGCAGACAGGGGAATGACTTTGTATATTCGACCTCCATGGAAGGTGACGGCACGGTGCCCCTTGTTTTAGCGCAACTGGACGGGGTTAAGACCTATTTTGTCGAGGAAGAGCATGGAAGCCTTCCAAACAATGCCGATGTATCCAGGGCAGTGATCGAGCTGATGGAAACGTCGCGAACCAGTATTCTTCCCACCACATGGTCACCCAGAATGCGAGGGATCATGCGGGAGGTTCGAAGCGAAGATCTTTTACTGGAAGAGCCTTATGGAGGGCGAAGGGGTGAACAAATCAGTCCTCGTGAACTCAGGCAAATTGTCAGGGAGCTTATGGCACCTTCTGTTCGGACCCGTGAGGAATCGCCGCCTGCGCCTGCAGCGGGTTATGCAAAACTGACAGGCGAATCTATCGTAGTCGGGCGCAAACGGCAACGTCGAATTGATATTCACCTGGCCCATGGCAGTGTTACACAGGTAGATTCCAGAGCTGTCGTCCTTGGACTTTTCAGGGGGGTTACCCCGTCAGGTGCGGCCGGAGCTATTGATAACCAACTGGGAGGAATCATCACGGATTTTACGGAAAGGCGAATGCTTTCAGCCAATATTGGAGAAGTATTTATCATGCCGGCAAACCGCTATCGCATGGGAGTGGATATGGTCGTTTTCGCCGGTTTAGGGTCCTTTGATGATTTTAATGAAGAAGTTCTGCGGATTGCTGCTGAAAACGTGGCTCGCGCATTGGCCCGCACCAGGGTCGATGATTTCGCCACGGTATTGATGAGCACTGGTATCGGCATGCCTGTTGGAACAGTGCTTGCCAATCTTTTGCAGGGGTTTCTCCGGGGCATTGCCGAAGGAGACCAGGATGGCCATTTACGAAGCATCACCCTGTGCGAAGCCGACCAGGAAAGGTTTATGCAGGTGCATGCCGAATTGTTGAGACTCACCACTACTGCCTTGTTCGATGATCTTGAAGCGACGGTTTCCATTAGAGAACTTCCACCAATGCCACTTTCAACGGTTCCAGATGCGGATCGCGGTCAGGTCCCTGCTGAAGATCCGGTCTATCTGATTGTTCGGGAATTAATCGATACGAGGGTGATCGAAACCGATATTCAGTTCAATGCCGATTTCACCCTTCGTGCTTCCGTGCTCACTGCCGGGCACAAGGCCACGGTCATCACCGATGCTATTGACATCAACGGGGCTCAGTTAAACACTCATCTTGAGCAAATCGAACAACAGTCATTCAACATGGGGTCTCTGGACAAATTCGGACATGAACTGGCTCAACTGGTTTTACCTCCCCTGATCCGAAAAGTTCTTCCTAACATGAAAGGCCGAAAAATCATGATTATCCATGATGCCCGAACTTCATGGATTCCCTGGGAAACCATCTGTATCGACAAATGGTATCCTGCTGCAGAAATGGGTCTGAGCCGGAAATACGAAGCAGACAATCTTTCTGTTGCAGGGTGGCTTGAGGAAAGACGTCTTGCGGAAAAACTCAGGGTTCTGCTGATTGTCAATCCTACGGGAGACCTTCCAGGTGCTGAAAGTGAAGGAAAACGAATCCAGGCACTGTTAGGAGGTGACCCGGCATTTGCAATCGATACCTTGTGCCGGGAGGAAGCCACCTGGAGTGCGGTACGCGCAGGATTCCGCTCGGGAGATTTTGATGTGATTCACTATGCCGGTCATGCATTTTTTGACCCTTACAAAAGATCCCGCAGCGGAATCGTATGTCATGGAAAGCAGGTGCTTTCTGGCCTCGATCTGGTCAATATCGAGAAACTTCCGGCCCTGGTGTTTTTCAATGCATGTGAAGCCGCAAGAATCCGAAAAAGTGAACTTCCTGAGAATCAGGAGCCGGTCGACCCCGTAGCGAAACGGTTGGAAAGAAACGTTGGGCTTGCCGAAGCTTTGTTGCGTGCGGGTGTCGGAAATTATGTCGGGACCTACTGGCCGGTGGGAGATGCTCCGGCTGAACAGTTTGCAGCCGTCTTTTACAAAGCTCTTGCACACGGGCATGCGATCGGAGAAGCCCTTCAGGAGGGTCGGAAACGGGTAATGGAACTTAAATCGGTGGACTGGGCGGATTATATTCACTATGGAAGCCCGTCTTTTGTGGTGAAACGAAAGAAATAATCAGGAATTCACTAATTCAGCAAAGGAGAATAACCATTCATGCCAATGCAAAGAAAAAGGAACATAATAATTTTTAGCTTTATATTTTTTCTCGCATTCACCCAGCCTTGTTGCAGCGATCAGAGCCCTGTCATCGGAAAGGTTCCCCAGCAGGCGGAAGATCGGTTTCTTCCTGATCCCCCAGATATTCAGATAAAATCATGGATTGAAAATCTTGAAATTCCCTGGTCACTGGTTTTTCTTCCCAATGGGGACGCTATGGTGAGTGAACGTCCCGGAAGAATTAAAATGGTTCGAAAGGATCAAAACTTTTCTGAGCCTTACATGGAAATCCGGGAAACACTTCATTCCGGAGAAGGCGGACTTATGGGACTGGCTGTTCATCCCCGGTTTGAAGAAAATTCTTACATTTATGCCATGCATACCTACATGGGCGAACAGGGACCTCTCAATCGGGTCATCCGCCTTCGTCACCAGAAGAATACTGCTGTGTTCGATCAGGTTATTATTGATAAGATTCCTGGGCATAGAGTTCACAATGGCGGCCGAATCGGTTTTGGCCCCGACCATATGCTCTATGTCTGCACCGGAGATATCTGGGAGGCCGACCTGGCCCAGGACAGAAATTCTCTGGCCGGCAAGATTCTTCGGCTTACACCGGATGGCGAAATTCCAAAAGACAACCCTTTTTCCGAATCACCGGTCTGGTCTTTGGGAAACCGCAATCCCCAAGGTCTTGCATGGCATCCTGAAACAGGGACTCTTTTTTCTTCGGAGCACGGTCCTTCCGGTGAATTCGGACTTCGAGGTATGGATGAAATCAATATCATTCAAAAAGGAGGCAATTTGGGATGGCCTGCAGTGGTGGGCGCTGCGGGAAAAAATTCTTACCATGATCCTCTTGTGATGTGGATCCAGGCCACCCCGCCCGGTGGCATGGCGTTTATCGAAAACGACCTTTATGTGGCCACATTGCGAAGCGAAGCCCTGATCAGGATTCGAATGAAAACAGGTGATGGAATTTTCAAGGTTGAAGCCATAGAAAGGTGGTTTGCGACAGGTCCTTTTTCCGGAAAATACGGTCGTCTGCGGGATGTGGTATCGGGCCCGGATAATGCCCTCTACCTTTTAACCAGCAACCGCGACGGACGTGGTAGTCCAAGACCCGGCGATGATAAAATCCTGAGGATGGTTTTGCCGGCTCAGTAGCCTTCAGATTACGATATTTTCAGATGGGAAAACAGGTAATCTCCCGGATACGCCGCTCAACACCTCCACGGATATAGGAAACAGAACTCTACAAACAGACCCTTTCAGTTATCAATATCCTTGAATCTTCGCAAGAAATGAATATTATAATTTATATAAAGATCTTGAAAATACAAATTTTTCCGTCATTACGGACTGGATTCGGCATCCGGAAAAACCGATTGAATCCACTTGGAGAGTGCTGAAACGCTTCACTGCGTGTCCGGGTTTCGCCTATTGGCATCAAGTTAAGACTACTAGCCTGTTTTTAAAAGGCGTCATTCTGAGGAGGCCAATATCGTAAATCGTTATATGCAACACAATCAATGGCCGACGAAGAATCTTTCCATCACACCGGCTCGGTTTCTTTTTTTTAAACTCCGAGTCAATTTCGATGATCAGTTCGGGCTCTCAAAAAAAGAGATTCTTCGGTCGCCGTGGTTTCAATCCACTGAATGGGCGAATATTTTTTTCAAGCATAAAGCCGTTGCATAACGCTCCCTCAGAATGACATGCAAGAAACCGTTTTCGGCCTTGATGCCGGCTTT
>CAYZJH010000053.1:0-24469 GCA_964478625.1 uncultured Desulfobacteraceae bacterium | reverse complement strand
CATGTCGGTTCGATTCCGACCTCCGGCACCAGTAAAATCAAAGGGCTAGAGTTTACGACTCTAGCCCATTTTTATTTCAAGATCGACCCTTGTGGCCGTGCGAGAATTCAGGGTGATGTCTGATTTTTACCTTGTTTCTGTGTGAAAACTTAAAATTTTTTACCTTGAAGCCGACCCGACTTCACTTTTGCAGGGAATTTCTGAAAAGCCCATCCTTGAAATTTAAAGAATAAAAAGTTATGATGTTCCATGTTTAATCCATGGATGAATCTGTTTTATAGGGCATGCCTGAATCTGCCGATAAACTGGAAAAAATAAGTGGCGAATATTTTTGCTTATGGATCATTGATGTTTTATCCGGTATGGTCAAGGGTGGTCATCGGAAATTACCGATATATGCCGGGTGTCATTTTCGGGGTTCAAAGAAGATGCATCAGGGAAAAAACTTATCCAGGCCTGATCGAAACACGTGAGTCTGACAGTGTCAACGGTCTGATTTATTTTGATGTGAGCCATGAAGACATCTGTCGCCTGGATATGTTTGAGGGAAATTTTTACCAACGGTGCAAAAAGCCGTGTAAGTTAGAAGATGGAAAAATTGTTGATACGGATACATATTTGTTCCGGAAAGAATTTTACCATCTTTTAGAAAACAAACCCTGGGACTGTAAATGGTTCGAAACCAAAGGAATCTATGAGTTTATCCGACGATACAAGGGGTTTGAAACGATTTGACAATTGATTGGCATGCTAAAAACAAAAAGATTTCAAATAATGAATCTCAAGCAAACCATACCAATTATTCATTTGGTTAAAGGAGGAAATCATTTGTGAAGAAACGCAAGATCACCCTGTCATACATTATCTTTTACATTCTATTTCTTCCGGATACCTACCGATTGATATTAGGACTTTTAGCGGCATGGTTTTTTACCCCTTATGTGGTTGAAACAAGGCCGATGCCTCGGGAAGGTGTTTTTGTGGTATGGGTGATGATTGCGACAATCGGATATGCAATGACGACACGAATCGGTGATCTGATTTCCGATTGGATGAAAAATATTATTTTACCAGTCCGGAAAAACAATTGATCCAGACTTTACCAGACAGCGGTGATCCGGGTTCCTTCGCCTGGTGTTGAATCCACCCAAAAAGACCCGCCGGAAACTTCCGTACGCTTTTTCATGCTGGCCAAGCCGATTCCAGTATGTTGATTTGTTGCCGTTGGAAAATTTTCCGTTTCAAATCCAATGCCATTGTCATCTATTGTCAATTGAATGTGACCGTCAGCTTTCTTGACACAAAGGCGAACACTGGTGGCACAACTGTGCTTGGCAATATTGTTGAAAGCTTCCTGAACAAGCCTGTATATCACTATTTTCAAATGTTTTTCGATATCTTCCTCACAAAGGTCGATGCTGATCTCGACACAAAGGTCGTGATTACACTTTTCAAAATCTTCACAAAGCCATTGAAGGGTTTTCAGAATTCCTATCTGGTTGAGCATGGCAGGCCAAAGGCCTGAACAGATATGTCGGACTTCATGAATGGCCTGCTGGATGGAAGGAATGAGGGAAGCTATAGATTGGGAGATTTCCTCAGGCTTTTGCATTGAAAGGCTCTTCAGACAACATTCCAGGCTCATTTTAACAAAGGTCAGGCTTTGACCGACACTATCATGAAGTTCACGGGAAATTCTCTCCCTTTCCTCTTCCTGAATCAGCAACAACCTCTCTGAAAGCAATTGAAGTTCAGCTTCGGATTTTTCAAGGGCAGCGACCGCATTTTTTCGTATTTTAATTTCACGATTCAGCAATTCAATGGCCGCCAGAAGTTCAGAGGTGCGCTCATCAACCCGAACCTCAAGCTCCAGATGGGCCTTCTTGAGAGCAATTTCCGCATTTCTGCGATCGGTGATATCTTCCAGAGACCCTTCATAATAAATAGTTCCCTGTTCAATGTCATGAATCTTTCTGGCATTGATTCTCATCCAGATCGTTTCACCACCCCAACGACGCATCCGCATTTCAACCCCATGAACAATGCCATTGGAATCGATGATATCCTGCCATTTTTTTCGATCGCCAGAATCAACATAGAGATTTTCAGCATTTGTTGCCAGTAAAGAATCCTTGTCGGGATAGCCGAGAATTCTAACCAGGGAAGTATTGGCATCCAGGATCTTCCCGGACAGTGTGCTGCGAAATATTCCCACCGGTACACCCTCAAACAGATTTTTGTATTTTTGTTCGTTCTGTTTGAGTTTTCTTTCCATCTGATGCCGGTAAAGCGCCATTTCAATATTTGTATGAAGCATCCTCGCATCAAACGGTTTCAAAATATACCCGAAAGGTTCTGTTTTTTTTGCCCGGCTCAAGGTCTCTTCATCCGCATAGGCCGTCAGAAAAATCACCGGCACATCAAATTTCTCCCGGATCTTTTCTGCAGCCTCGATGCCATCCATTTTACCGGAGAGACGAATATCCATGAGCACCAGACCGGGTTGAGTCTCTTTCACCATGTCGATCGCTTCCAGACCTGAACCAACAACGCCGGCAACTTCATATTTCAATTCCTTGATCCGTTCCATCAGTTCCATGGCAATGATGGTGTCATCTTCCACAATGAGTATTTTACCAGTATTCATGACCCATTTCTCCCTGAATCAATTGTTACCACTTGATGCTGCAGGATCATTAAATGTCAGAACAAAACAGGCACCGTTTTTGCCGGAATACGTTAAAGAACCATTTAATTGCTTTGCAAGGATATTCACCAACCGAAGCCCAAGGGTGTCCGTATTTTGAAAGTCGAGGTTTTCGGGAAGACCTGCGCCGTAATCCCTGACGGTTTGCGTATAGGTTCCGGCTTCATTCTGGGTGAAAGAGATCACAATCTCACCTTGGTTGCCATCCGGATAGGCATGTTTTAAAGCATTTGATACCAACTCACTGATAATCAAGCCGCACGGTATAGCGGTATTGACATTCAGAAAGATATTATCAATATGAGTCGTCAAACGAATCAACCCATGCCCCCCTCCGTAGGACTGAACCAGATAACCAGCCAGGCTTCGAACATATTCTGCAAAATCAATCTCGGCCATGGACTTGGATTGATAAAGCCTCTCATGAACCAGGGCCATTGACCGAATACGGCTTTCACAATCCTTGAAAATGCCGGCCATGGCCGTGTCTTTTGCATTTTTGGCCTGAAGGTACATCAGACTCGATATGACCTGAAGATTATTTTTAACCCGATGATGAATCTCTTTCAGCAAGACTTCCTTTTCTTTCAGGGATGTGTTGATTTTTTCTGCCAACTCCTTTCGTCCGGTAATATCACGAATCATGCCGATCATTCGAACAGGGATACCATTTTCATTGCGGATCACCCCACCGGTCAAAATAACCCATCGTGTAGATTCATCAGGCAGCAGGATGCGATGCTCGATTTCATAATGGTGGTTTTGTTCAATGCACTTTTGAATCGCTTGATTCAAATTCTCCCGATCCTCGGGGTGAACCATGCAAAGAAAAAAATTATATGTAGGTTCGATATCGCCCTTTTTGCGGCCGAGTATAGCCCAGGTGGTATCGGAACAATAAAGTTTTCCAGTAATCAGATCCAGGTCCAGACTTCCGGTTCTAGCAGCCCTCTGGGCTAAAGCATATTGCTCCCGGCTATGCTTCAGATCAACTTCAGCGCGTTGCCTTTCCAATGAATTGCTGATTATCTCCCCTATCATTCTAAAAAATCGGATGTCTTCCTCGAATATTTTTCGGCCTGATTCCGGAAATTCAAACCCGATAAATCCTTTCAAGCATTCCCCAATTACAAGAGGAATACTGATATAGGTATGCACCCCCTCAAACAGCCACTGAGCTTTTATCTCTTCAGCCTCCTGCGGAAGGTCCTCAACACAGGGGACATAAACCACCTGCGCCGATTTTAACTGATTCATGAGCCATGGGTTTACCTGATTGATCGGAAGCATTTGAATCTGATAATCCCGGTTTTCGTTTCCAGATTTGATCCACTCATGGGTTTTAGAAAAAAAATCCGGGTCTTTGAAAATTCGAAACACATAGCATCGATCCGCTCCATAATAGTGTCCGAATGTTTTCAAGGCACTGTTTACCGCAATATCGATTTTTCCGGGGGATATACCGATAAATTCCCGGCTCATATCTGAAATCAACCGATATGCCTCGATTCGATGGCTCATTTGATGCGTCATCGTGTTAAACGCTTTGGCCAATGCGCCGATTTCATCCTTACGCTCCTGTTTGACATTGAGATAAAGCTCACCATCAGCAATGCGTGTGGCTGTGGTTGCCAACTCAGCCAGGGGGTCAGCCATTCCACGAGCGAAAAAAATTGACAGGATACCCGCTATGATCAGTGAAAAAACACCCATACCGACATTCAAGGACAACATGGCATATATGGGCCTATAAGCTTCCGACCGATCCATTTCGGAAAGAAGCGCCACTTCAATTTCCGGCACCCAGAGAAAAGCACCCAATACCGGAACTCCCCGATAATCCTTATAAATACCGGAACCATTTTCATGACGGTCAAGAGCGGCAGTGATTCCATCGCTGCTCATAAATACATGTCCCGGCAAATAATCACCCACCCGTAACGCCGTTAACAGAACCCGATTTTTTCCGACCAGGTAGGTTTCTCCGGTGCTGCCGAGGCCGGTACGTTCCGACATGATGTCTTCCAGGATCGCAGTGCCGGTAAGACCACAAAGCAGGCCCATAAGTTCCTTTTTGGAATCATGCACCGGATGCACCGCCACCACCTTGTTAACCCCCCTGTAATTAGAAGAAAAAACATGGGTTTGAACATATGTACCAGGAAAGCCGGTTCCTTTTGAAAAAAATGGCTGAAGTCCCCTGAAATGCCCGATACTGTCATGATCCGTGGAAACGATAACATATCCTGTGGGAGAAAGAAAAAAAACCTCCTCAAAAGTTTCGATCGTTTTAAACAGGTCGTTTAATTTTTGTTGAAAGTTATTTATTTCAGGCCCGCTCTTTTCCGTCCGAAATTCATCATTAAGGGCAACAGCGATTTCTTTTAATCGGGTGACATCCAGAAAAATTTTTAAATCTTTTTGAAGCAAATCCACCCAGACATTGACCCGCGATGCTTTAAGAGATGCTACGGATAAGAGTTGTTTTTTGATTAATTCTTTTCCGTTGAAAAGACCGATGAGTGTGGTCGTCAGGGTTACTGCGGAGGTCGGAAGCAAAACCAGCAGGATAAAAGCCACCAGCAGCCTTGATCTGATCGTACCCATTTGAAGAAGTTGCCTGATTCCTGATGCCATTTTTTTCTGTCTTTTTAATGAAGAAATGGAAAATCCGGTGAGTGCTTATCCATATTTTTTTGAGTAACCAGTTGATGTGGACTGTAAATTACTCTTGGCAATTGTTGGCCTTCCAGAATTCGAAGCGTAACGTCGACAGCGATAAAACCTGTTAAATAAGGAAATGAATCTATGGTAGCGGCGAAATCACCTTTTTTTACGGCATCATAGGCCTCCGGGATTCCGTCGGTGCCGATAATGGTTATGGAATTTTTTCTATCCATACGCTTCACAGCTTCCGCAGCCCCTAAGGCCATTACATCGTTGTTGCAGTAAAATCCCTTAATATCAGGATATTTCCGCAAAATATCCAGTGATGCCTCCAGAGCTTTTTGCAGGTCCCAGTCACAATAAGGCTGAGCCACAATCCTAACGGAAGAGCCTTCAAGCCTGTCAATAAAACCCTGGCTACGCTGAGCTGCAGAGTATGCTCCGATCAGACCCTGCAAGAGTGCCACTTCTCCTCCCTCGGGATATCCATGAATAAAGTATTCCGCCGCATGAATCCCCATTTGATAATGATTTGAGCCCACAAAAAAAACAACATCTTCGGAAACAGCATCGTCAATATTGATCACCAGTATACCTTCATTCCTGGCTCTGTTTACAGCCGGAATCAGATTTTGTTTTGTCTGAGGAGAGATTAGGATCGCATCATACCCTTTAGAGATCATGATTTCCATGAGATGAAGCTGATTCTCCGGTGATGATATGGAAGTTGCAGCCTGAATATCAATCACTGCTGAAAAATCATCGGCTCGCTTTTTCATACCCCTGGCCACTTCCTGCCAATAGGGGTTTCCAAAAAATTTCATCACCGCTCCCAGACGGTACTTTCTTTCGGTAAGAATCAGAGGACCGTTTTTCCGGTAAAGTTTTTCATAACTTACAGAATCGTGTTCCGTATCAGGATCGAATGGTTTGAAAGCCTGGCTCTCCCTGGAATTCGATTGAGAGGCTCCTTCGACGGTTTGTCCTTTGTTGCCTTCCTGACAGCTACAACCAACCACAAAAAGCCAAATGCCCAATCCCCATAGAACTGATCTAAACCAGAGCGTTAACCTCATCATTCGTCTTTCGCATTATCATCGGATTTTTTTCGTCCCCATTTTTCAATGACGGCAATAATTTCGGAGGGTTTGATCGGCTTTGCAATGTAGTCATTCATGCCGGCCTCAATGCATTTCTCACGGTCACCTTTCATTGCATATGCCGTCATGGCAATAACGGGAACCTGGTGGTTCAATACCGGGGAAGAAGGATCTCGAATTACGGCAGTGGCTTCATAGCCGCCCATAACGGGCATGGAAATATCCATAAAAACAATATCGAAATCCTGTTCCGAAAGGATGTTGATCGCTTCCTTGCCGTTTCCGGCGATTGAAGCACGGTACCCGAACTTTTCGATAATTTTTAACCCTAATTTTTGGTTCAGCAAATTATCTTCCACCATTAGAATCCTGACTTTAAGTTTCTTATCCTCTTCAAGGCTATGTCGGGTAACAAGGGGTTTAGACGGCTTTTTTACAGTGACATAAGGAATCCCCAGGGCGGTTTTGAGACATTCCTGAAGCTGGTTTCTCTTCACAGGTTTTGTCAGGTAACCGGAAAATCCGATATCATGACATGTCACCGCATCTCCCCGTTTTCCCGCAGAAGTCAGCATCACCAAAGCGGTTTCCGTAATGTCCGGATCGGTTTTGATCTTACGTCCGAGTGTAATGCCGTCCATTCCCGGCATTAACATGTCGATAATGGCAATATCAAAAGGCCGGCCCTTTTCAACAGCGGATTTCAATTTCTTCAGAGCGATGATACCGTCAGAGGCCTCATCAAAATCACACCCCCAAGCTTTAAGATGCTGCGAAACAAAACGACGGTTCAAATCACTGTCATCTACAACGAGGACTCTTTTATTACGGATATCCGCCGGAATAACAGCTTCCCGATAAGATTCCTCAGCCTGTTTACCCAGCTTAACCGTAAACCAGAATGTCGATCCGACACCTTCCCGGCTATCAACTCCAATTTCGCCATTCATCATCTCAACAATTTTTTTTGAGATGGCCAAACCCAGACCGGTTCCTCCAAATTTACGGGTCATGGAAGCATCTACCTGGGAGAAGGATTTGAAAAGCCGAACTTTGTGGATATCGGCTATTCCCATTCCGGTGTCATGCACCTCGAAACGGATGACGACATGGTGATTTTGTTCCTGAACCAGAAACGCCTTTACAGTTACCGATCCTTTTTGAGTAAACTTGATGGCATTGCTGACCAGGTTGGTCAAAACCTGACGCAAACGGCAGGGATCACCTCTTAAAAAAGAAGGCACATCGTGATGAATCAGGCAACCAAACTCCAATTTTTTTTCATCGGCTTTCACCGCCATCATATTCATGACTTCCTCAATGGCGGTACGAAGATCAAAATCAATATGTTCGAATTCAAGCTTTCCGGCTTCGATTTTAGAAAAATCAAGCACGCTGTTGATAATCGACAGCAAAGCATCCGCACTGGTTCGGATGGTCTCTGCAAACTCTTTTTGCTCATCGCTTAATGCGGTATCAAGGAGCAACTCGGTCATTCCTATGACCCCGTTAAGAGGGGTCCTGATTTCATGGCTCATATTGGCCAGAAATTCGCTCTTGGCTCGACTGGCCTCCTCGGATTCTTTTCTGGCTTTGTCCAACAACTGTTTTTGTTCCAGGAGCATGGCTTCAGCCCGCTTTCGTTCGGCAATATCTTTCTCCAGTTCTTTTTTGGTCTTCAACAGTTCCTGATTCACATAAAACAATTCCTGGTTTTTTTGATAGGCATTTTCAAATGTTGAAAAAAGCAAATCAACGAGTTGCTTTCTGTCATTTGGGATCTGATACCTTTTGCCATCAAAATAGAATTCAGAATCCGATGAAGAGGGAAATTCTTTCCTGAGTTTTTGGTTCAATAAAAGATTTCTGATTCTCGACATCAGTACCTGCTCATCACAGGGCTTGCTCACAAAGTTACCGGCACCGCAATCGAGTGCCTTTAAAACATCCTGGTTATCCGAAAAGGAGGTCAGTAAAATAACAGGAATATTGTCAAGACCGGGGGAACTCTTAATGCAGCGGCACAGCTCAAAACCATTCATGTTGGGCATATTGATTTCACTGATGATCAGATCAGGAATATTTTCGTTTAGATGATGCAATGCATCTTGCCCGTCGGTTACAATGGTAACCTTGAAATTTTGTTTTTCCAGCATGGATTGCAATTGAACCGCCTGTGTCAAGCTGTCTTCCACAATCAAAACAGTCTGTTTTTCGTTCATATCTCCCCCACCAAATGGTTTGCCGTCAATTCTTCCAGTCCGGACAGTGCTTTTTGACACATTCGAGCAAATAGAGTATGCAAATTTTCAATCGGAAAATTTTCCTGAATTAAATTCTCATTGACTGCCACCCGCAACTTTTTTTCATGATGCCCCTTCATCCTTTCGAACTTGAAAGATAAAAAGACGTATCTTTTTGAACATACTATGCTGACTGCTGACACCTGATACCTAACCGCTTATTTCAGTTTACTTTGTTGGCAGGATTGTTGTGGCACCGTAATAACACTTATCTATCCGAAGCAACCGGGTTTTTCAATCTTTTTTACACGATATTCCTTATTAATTGAGGGTGCCGGGAAAGATTGATTGACAATGGAAAGCGTTTTCTATTACATCTCATCCTTGAAACATTATTTTTAACACAAATGCGATAACCGGAAGAATGAAAAACGATGACATCAAAAAAGATCTGGCTTGAAGAAAAAAAACGGGAAAAAATTCTGAACAATCCGAAATACGGCCAAAAACGAGCTTTTTTTGGCTATAACACGGTTGCTGAAGACGAAAAAACAGAATGGGTGCTTCGACACTTTAATTCAGTGGCTCAATGGTATGATTTTATGAACACCCTGCTTTCTTTTGGAATTCATTACCTTTGGAAAAGAACAGCAGTCAACATGATGAATCTGAAATCCGGAGACCGGGTCATTGATGTCTGCGGCGGAACAGGTGATTTGGCAGTACTGGCAGGACGGAAAATCGGCGACAAAGGTCGGGTGATTATTTTCGACATCAATAAGGCCATGATGGACGCCGGGAGAAAAAAAACCGGCGTGTCGGTATTCGGACAAAAAATTCAATTTGTTCTGGGAAATGCTGAAAACATCTCTTTTTCAGACAATTCATTTGATGCGGCCATGGTAGGTTTTGGGATTCGGAATGTGACCAGAATGGAGCGAGGATTTGCCGAAATGCACCGAGTGTTGAAACCGGGCGGGACATTCATGTGTCTTGAGTTCTCAAAGCCTGTCGCACCTGTTTTTCGATGGCTTTATGACTTTTATTCTTTCCGTATCATGCCGCTTTTGGGACAAATGATCGCCGGTTCAAAACAGGCTTATACCCATCTTCCGGAATCTATCCGAACATTTCCTCTTCCGGACAAACTATCTGAAATTCTTGAAAATACCGGTTTTTGCGATGTTTCCTATCGAAGGCTGACCAATGGCATTGCCGTGGTTCACAAAGGGATCAAAAGTCGATAACAATTGATTATCCCATAAAGGCTAAAAAAGCATCCGAAACCAGGGAAAATCCCATGCCGATCATTAAGACACCGGACAGGATTTCAGAATGTTTCCGGTATGTTCGAAAAATTTTCGAAGCCCCGGTTCCAATCAGAAGAAGGCCGGGTAATGTACCGAGAGCAAAAGCCAGAAGTAAAATCGCTCCTTCACACAAACTCCTGGCTGCTAATGCTCTTGCAAAAGCAGCAAAGGAAAGGCCGCAAGGAAGAAATCCCATCATCAGTCCGATTACAAAAATACCCGAGGTACGTTTATGACCAAAAGCCCATCCGAAAACCTTAGAATAGCCGGGTGTTTTTTCAGCGGATGTAAAGGACATCCATGACGGCTCCTGAGTAAAGCCCAGGCGGGACAACCCAAACCAAAAAAGAAATCCCGCAGCAATCAGTGAAAAACTAACCTGTATCCTTGTAAATATTAAGAGCGGGTCCGAACCGCTTTTCGCAGCAATTCCGGCGATTCCTGAACCGACCCCGCCCATTAGCGTTCCAATGAAAACATAAGTCAGAATACGCCCAAGATGATAAACCAGGTGTGCTGAAAATTTTTGAGTCGCTCCCGGAACAGCCACAACCAAGGGACCGCACATGCCTATACAGTGACCGGTTCCGGCCAATCCCAAAAGAAACAGGGACAATAAGTCAACGGAAGTCATGGATTAAATTCAACAGCCGACCCACTTGCGAATCATCTGGGCCATCGAGTCAGCAGTTATAGGCTTGGCAACATAATCATCCATTCCCGCTGCAATACATTGCTCTTTGGCACCTTTCATGGCATGGGCGGTCATGGCCACAATAGGCACTCCGGCATTAATTATTTTTGAACTTTCATTTCGGATGATTCGTGTAGCTTCATATCCGTCGAGGATCGGCATTTGGCAATCCATAAAAACCAGGTCATATGCAACTTGGCTTAACATTTCAATAGCCTCACGGCCGTTTTGGGCGACAACAGCCCGATATCCTAATTTACTTATAATTTTAAGGGCGATCTTTTGATTGATCACATTATCATCTACCAGGAGTATACGAACATTTTGTTTTTTTTGTTCCGCAATGTCGTATTTCGTCATGATAAATTCCCTCGTGTCAGGATCCTCGTAACGATTGAGATTTAATACATTGGTCAGGCAATCATGCAAAAGAGATTGCTTGACAGGTTTGGTCAAAAAGGCACTGAATCCGATTTTTTTTAAGCGGTTGACATCCCCTCGTTTTCCCACTGAGGCCATCATCACCAGTCTGATATCTTCCAGCAAAGGATCGTCTTTTATCATTTTGGCCAGTTCTACTCCGCCTACAAGACCAATTTGCGTATCTAAGACAGCGATATGAAAAGGTTCCTTCTTTTTTGCCGCTGATTTTAGCTTTTCAAGTGTTTCATCAGCACTTTGAGCTTCATCATAAAGACATTTCCAGGATTTTAACAAGGTTGTCAAATACATCCGGTTTGTTTTGTTGTCATCAACAATCAAAACCTTTTTGTTAAGAACCGTCTGATAGTTCTTGGTAAAAATCGCCTTTTGAGATGACACTTTTTCAAAAACAGCCGTAAACCAGAAAGATGACCCCTCATTCAGCCTGCTTTCAACTTCGATAGTGCCTCCCATCATTTCCGCAAGTTTTTTAGCGATGTTCAGTCCCAAACCGGTTCCGCCGAATTTTCTGGCCATGGAGGCATCCGCCTGAGTAAAAGGCTCAAATATATGGGATATCCGATCTTCGGCAATCCCAATGCCAGTGTCTTTAAACAAAAATTTTAAAGTCACAAACCGTGAATCTTCATGCTCCAGGGTAGTCTGAATGAGAATTTCTCCTTTGAGGGTAAACTTTATGGCATTATTGGCCAGGTTGATCACAATCTGGCGCAGACGTCCCGGATCTCCGCGCAGAAAGGAAGGTACCTCCGGATCAATCATGAAAATAAATTCAAGCCCCTTCTCCTGCGCTCTAAAAGCAAGCATGTCAAGGGTTTCTTCCAATGTAACGCGCAAATCAAATTCCACAATTTCAATATCCAGCTTTCCCGCCTCGATCTTGGATATATCCAGAATATCGTTTATGATTGCCAGAAGTGAATTGGCGCTGCTTTGAATACTGGAGACAAAATCACGTTGTTCCTTGTCAAGATTGGTGTCAATGAGCAAAGAGGTCATACCGATGACTCCGTTCATGGGAGTGCGAATTTCATGGCTCATATTGGAAAGAAATTCACTTTTTGACTTATTGGCCGCCTCAGCTTCCGCTGCAAGTTTGTTCGCCCGTTCGATAGCCTGATTCAGTTCCGTATTGATATCCAGCAATTTCGTGTTTTTAATTTCGATATCCTTGTTTGCAGACCTGAGGGCTTCCTCTGCCCTGAATCGCCTGGCCGCTTCAATATAAGAATATGTCAAACTTTCAACCACCCGGATATCCTCAAGGCTGTAATCAGCAGGTCTATTGGCAAGGGAGATGATACCGGTCAGAGTTCCGTCTTCCATTAGAGGAACTCCCAAAAAGGATTTGATTTTCGGATGTCCCTCAGGCACCCCAACACTTTCAGGAGCCTTTTCAGGCTGATTAAACATGCTTGCCTTTTTCTCAAGGATCACCTTCCCCCACATACCCCGCACTTCCAGATCGTGCATCGCTTTTAATACTTCAGAATTTTTCATCCTGCACTCGGCCCATCCGGGATCGGACAAAGCGATTGTATCGAGTTTTTTATTGGAATTGATCATTCCGACCCATCCAAAAGCACTCAGAGTCAATTCCTCAGCTACTTTCAAAAAAGTTTTGGCGATCTCCGCTTCTGTGTTACACTTGAAAGTGGTGCTCAATATCCGGTTGATCCCCTCAAGCAGTCTGCTTTGTTTCAGCATCTGCTGTTCGGCCTTTTCTCTGTTAATGATCTCCTGATGGGCTCGCCTGTAAAAAAATGCCAATGAAAATATTACACTGAGGCAAATAAACAAGAAAATCAGACTGGACGGCTTGAAAAATGGAGCGAGTGCCTGTTCTTTGATCGTTTTGACATCTTTAAAAAGCACAAGACGCCATTGAGAAAAATTTTCCAGAGTCATTTCCTGCATTAAATATTCGACACCATCTTTGGAAACAGCCCTGCTCTCACTCTCCGGACTGACTTCAATCCATTGCCACGGCCCCGGCCCGAATTGGTTCATCTGCCTTATGGATTCAGCCTCTTCCGCTGATAATGGTGAAAGGCTTTGAAACAACCACGGAGAATAAGAGGTTAAAAAAATGATACCCTGGGGTGAAACCAGGCATGAAATGATGTTTTCCTCCAGTTTGAGTTCTTTTTCCATGCTTTCGCCCGAAAATTTCAGAACCGCAACTCCATACACATCACCGCCTTCATCGATACGCACCGGATAGCTGTAATATATCCCTCTTTCCCCCGATGTAATACCCAAGGCCATATATACAAAGGGAAATCCCTGAATCGCGTTTTGAAAATAAGGCCTGAAAGCGTAGTTTTTCCCCAAAAAACTGTCGGGATCATTTCGATTACTCGATGCGATTGTGGTTCCGTTCCTATCCAATAAATAACACACACTGGTTTCCAGAGCCTTGTTGAAAATATCCAAAACATGGTTGACTTCGCTCACGGTTTGAGAATCCGGCCTGGTTAATGCATCCTTTAAAGGCCTCAAACCGGATAAGGCTTCCAATGATTTGATATTTTCCCTGAAAACATAAACCATCTGATGACTCGTTTTTTCAGCGATTTTGATAATTTCGTATTTTGAAGTCTCATAGGCATGATTGATGATGCTCGAATAGTAAATATAGGAAGCAAACACCAGGGAAAGAATCACAAAAAGAGAAATAAGCAGCAAAATTTTTCGAAGACTCATGGTTTACACCGGTATTCAATTGTTTTGGAAAAACCGTTAACAAGATCCTGTTTGGGTCGAAAGCAGAAGAAAATCATCAGGGAGCAGGTTTGACAAATGATTAGTGTCATTGAATCGTTATCGAATCCGCACCTGGTTTTCCGGTTTAATCAAATTATTTTTTAGAAATCAACTCATTATTCACCAAATCCTCACAATTCCATACTGTAAAATCCATGATTTTAACCACCAGAATTTGTTCGCACTCAATTACCGGCAGATCCTGGACATTAAGGCCGGATATCATCTGGACATAAGGAAGCGAACCCTGTAATATGAATTGGCTATTTTGTTCGGCAAAGAACCGTCAGAAAAACCGGTTTTCAGAAAGAACAGGTAAGAAAGGAGTCTGGTGTGAGAAAAATACGCATCAACATCCGGTTAATGGTGGCTGTTGGAAGCATTTTTGCTCTTGTGGCGATTGCAACCATCGGTATCGTCAACCGGAAAATGAAACAGCATGCTTTGAATGAAGCTGAATCCAAAGCCAGGATAATGCTGGATCGTAACCTTGCCCTGCATACGTACTTTACCCATCAGCTCAGACCCGTCCTGTTCGATTTGATTGCAAAAAATCAGGCCATCGATATTCAAACCTATTTCGAACCTGTATGGATGTCATCGACTTACGCCATTCGTGAGCTTGAAAAATATTTCCAGTCTCTCACAAATATGGCCTATTACTATAAAGAATGCGCAATCAATGCCAGAAGTCCGGAAAATGAAGCAGACGACTATGAGAAAGCATTTATCCGGAAATTAAACCAGTCTTACGCAATTGAGACCCACTCTTCAGTGCGAATCATTGAAAATCAGCCGTTTTTCTCCGTTCTCAGGAGAGGTGAGGCCATGGAAGCAAGTTGTCTCAGGTGCCACAGTTCCCCGGACATGGCCCCGGATGATCTTGTATCCATATACGGCCCTGAACGCAGTTTCAACAGGTCTGAAAACGAGGTGGTTTCAGCCATTTCCATCAGAATACCTTTATATGAGGCCTATGCTTCCGTAAACCAGTTGACCTTTCGGCTCTCCGTACTGTTCATGGTGATTTTTATCGGACTTTTTGCTATCGTGGCATTTTTAAATAACCGGCTGGTGTTTGGTCCGCTAAACAAAATCAGGAAAAAAGCGCTTCAAATTTCGACGGATCCAAAACACCTGGGAGAACAGATCGACCTTCCCGGAGGTAAGGAACTGGCAGACTTGGCCATGGCTTTTAATGAAATGTCAACTCAACTTTTTGAAGACCGCACCCAACTGGAAAATCGAATCCTTGAGCGAACCGGTGAATTAAAAACAGCCAACGAAAAACTTAAACAGGAAATTAAAGAACGAAAAAATACCATCAGGGAATTGGAACAAACCCTGAACGAGATTAAAATATTGCGGGGAATTTTACCGATTTGTTCCTATTGTAAAAAAATCAGAGATGACAAAGGGTACTGGAACCAGCTTGAAAAATATCTCATGGATCATTCCAAAGCAGAGCTTTCACATTCCCTGTGCCCGGATTGTGCAAAGGAACATTATCCCGACATTAAACTGTATGATGAATAACTACCAGGAGGATTAGCTTTTATCATGGATCGAAATAAAAATTATCTTCAGTTATTTATAGATGTGACCAAAGCCATCACATCCCACCTGAATTTGAATGAAGTTTTCAGCCTTATTGCAAAAAAAATCCCGGAGGTTATCGGTGTTGATGCGGCAACGATCAGACTTCTGGACACCACAGGCAAGAAACTGGTTTTATACGCGGCTTCGGGTCTCAGCCAAACCTACTTGAATCGGGGACCGGTGGATACGGAAAGCAGCGTCATGAATGCCCTGAAAGGAACTCCAATTGCCATTGCAGATGCTGCCAACGACACACGCATCAAATACCCAGAAGAAGCCCGAAAGGAAGGGATTAAAAGCATTCTAGTCGTACCGATTCCCATTAATGGTACCATAAGCGGAATCCTCAGACTACTTACCAAAACCCCGCGCACATTTGAACAGGAGGAAATCGATTTTGTGGCCGCATTGGCGGAGCAGTGCGGAATAGCTATCGAAAATGCCCGCATTTATGAGGAACAAAACCGGCAGCTCAATTATTTCAAGGTCGTCTATGAAATTGGGAAGAAAATCAATTCCACCCGGCATTTGGATCAGATTCTTGACCTGATTGTCAAAAGGCTTCCGGAAGTCATGAACCTGAAAGCATGCACCATCCGGCTCATTGAAGAAACCGGCAAAGGCAGGCTGGAACTTAAAGCCGCTCATGGCCTGAGTCGGGCCTATCTGGAGCGGGGTCCCCTGGACGATGAACTGGCAACCTATTATGTTCTTAAAGGTGAACCGGTGGTTATTCCTGATGCCACAGTCGATTTGCACACCCTCTACCACAAGGAGGCCGCTTCTGAAGGGGTCGGAAGTGTCCTGGCGGTGCCCATCACGGTTCAGGAAGAAACCATCGGCATGATTCGACTCCTGACGTCGGAGGTGAGACATTTTTCCCATGCTGATGTCAACTTTGCCATGGCGATTGCTGAACAAAGCGGAATAGCCATCCAAAATGCCATCGATTATCAGAAAATGCAGAACATGTCCTCAAGAGGTTAACCCGGATAAAAGGCTTTATCTAAACTGCGCGAAGAATCTCTGTTCCCGAGCCCGGACCGATCATTGAATCTGACCCGGTATTTAAACAAAGGAGATCGTTCCGGCGGGAAGGAAAGATTCTTCGCCGGCCATTGAGCCCGTACCATATAACCGTTTACCAGCTTGGCTTCCTCAGAATGGCAATTTTGAACACCTTGTCAATTCCTTAACTTGACGCCAATGGGCTTTGGCCGGAATAACGGTTGGTTGCCGTTTTAATCGCCCAGTTTCAGGTACTTTGACAGCCTTAATGGGTTAAGACTGATAGATAAAAAACTTTCCAAACTGTAAAAAATACAATCACTGATTTTCTAAAATTAAAATACATTTTTCTTTAATAATAGATTAAAACTGGTTATTATCAAAACAATCATCTAAACATCCTTTATTGACCCATAATGGCCCATGAGTTGCTTATATCAATTGATATGTTTCATAAAGCAACGGAATTCAAACTATCCGGAACCAAACCCATAAAATGAAGGAGGAAGTTATGAAAAAATCAGTCGGTCACCTATTCAGCATTTTTTCAATCTTCACACTGGCAAGCCTGATTTTTTTGAGCGGATCTGCCTTAGCTCAGGAGACATTGACATACAGTTGTTCAAATCAGATTTATAAAGCATTTGAAAAAGAAAACCTCGAGGCATTCACAAAAGCAACCGGCATCAATGTATCCGTATATACCGCTTCTTCGCAATCTTGTGTGAATCGGCTCATACACGGCTACAGTGATATTGCAAGCACGGCAAGAGAAATGTATCATCGCCATACGGATTATGGTTATGAACAAATCCCTATTTGTAAAGATCCCTTAGCAGTGGTTGCTAAAAAAACCTGCCAGGTGGAAAATCTTTCTGAAGAAGAACTCCGGGGTATCTTTAGTGGAGAAATTACCAATTGGAAAGAGGTTGGCGGCGCCGACTTGCCTGTTTTGGTTATCATACCTGATGAGAACACCGCTGCAAACAAGAATTTCACCAGACTGGTCATGAAAGACAAAGAAATCAGACATGATTTTGTCACTTATGATTCAACCATGGTGCTGGAAGCGATCAAATATTTTCCGTGCGGATCCATTTCTTTTATTTCAAGAGGTGCGGCAGTCAAGTATGAAGAAATCGCTGCAATTAAAATAGACGGCCTGTCTCCTTCGGATAATGAATATCCATATTTCCAGACCTTTTACTATGTAACCAAAGGGGTGCCCTCCGACACCGTTAAAAAACTCATTGATTTTACAACCACTGGAAAGGGACGCGATATTATTCTGAAAAACGGAATGATCCCATTGAGCCGGTAGGTGAAAGATAACTTTTTTTGCATAACGAAAAGACCCTTGGCCGGCTGCCTCAAAAAAACAATAAAAAAAGGATTTCCAGCAACTAGTCAGGTTGATTCCCACAATCGGAAGAGAAACTAATCTCATATTGACATCCGAAAGGCCATTATTAATATCATGAATCAAGACACCATGTATATTAACCGATTAATTGGGAGGAAAAACCGATGAGTGAAAAATCGAGTGATAGTGTATATGTCAGGGTAAAAGATTATGCCGGCAATGATTTTGTATGCCCGATAGATGCGTTGAAAAATCCCGGAGATGTCAGTGAGGAAGAACTGGAAAACTGCGTGGATGACGCAACCGTGAATCGCTATATCGGAAACATCAAAATCGTTGAACCTTAACCCATTATCCCCAAATAAGGAGAGAAAGAATGGTGCAAAAATCCAGGGAAGAAAAAAGAAACAATGTGATTGAAGTACTCAACAAAGCCAGATCCATGGAATTGCTGGCCATTACGCAATATATGAACCAGCATTATAATCTTGACGATAAGGACTACGGAGAATTGGCCGGCAAAATTAAACTGATCGCCATTGATGAAATGCGACATGGAGAAATGTTTGCAGAGCGGATTAAGGAACTAGGTGGTGAACCCACAACAGAACCCGACGGCAAGGTCGAGAAAGGACAAAAGGTGGAAGTAATATTTCCTTTCGATGCCGATCTTGAGGACGATACCATTGATAAATACAACCAGTTTCTGGCCGTATGTCGGGAAAACGGTGACAGCATCAGCGCGAAACTTTTTGAAACAATCATCGATGAAGAACAGATTCACTTTAATTATTTCGACAGTGTCCATGACCATATCCAAAAACTCGGCGATACCTATCTCGCCCAGAAGGCCGGAACACCGTCTTCAACCGGTTTAACTCCTAAGGGTTTTGCTGTTGGAACTGCAGAATAAGGGCCTCTATTGGTTAAACCCGATTTTTACCTGTCATTTACTCGATGGGGGTTTGCTCACTACCTGATCGGTTTATGCAAGCCCCTGTTTTTTTTTAATAATTACTTTATTCGACTTCACTTCGATCCATTCATTTCACACCTTTTTTCAATCCTATCATGGGGGTGAACGGTTTATTTTCCACAATTTTTTGTTGATTTGAAATGTTCCTTAATGTAATTCAATGATATCTTAAAGGTGGCACTGGTTTTTTATGAAACCATGCCGGTTTTTCGGAGTAAATATTGTAGAAAACCAGCAGTATCTTTTCCATTAAACCCTAAGCGTTAAGGAGGAAAAAAATGATCAGAAATTTCAAGTACCTGGCTATTTTTAAACACACTGCTCTGGTGATGGTCGTCTTGATGGGAATTTTAGCAATGGTGCCCAGGGTGGATGCTGCATTTATTCACTCCTTCGAATCAATGGATCAGCAATTTCAATCCGGAGATCTTGAAACAATCCGCCAATTTCTGGAAACCAAAGCCGTACAAAACCGTCTTGAAGCACTAGGATATTCTCCCGAAGAAGTTCAGGCAAGACTTTCAAGTCTTTCGGATGAAGAAATCCACCAGCTGGCAGGCCAAATCAACACCCTGACCACCGGAGGTGATGGACTGGGAGTTGTGATCGCTATCCTGGTGATTGTGCTGCTGGTGATTTTGATCTTAAAACTTACGCACAAACAAATTGTCATTCGTTAATCATGGGCTGAACATCCAGGAGGATGGGTCGAGGGACAGGGGATTAACTTTTTGGAGTCCAAAAACAATTTATATTTTTATTCAGAATACTCGGATGCGATAAAGCATTTTTTGCAGCCACCCGGACGAGGATCTTATCGTGCCTGTTTTTCTGCTTGTATCGGGTGTGTAGTATTGCTTTTTCTTTTATCCTGTTCCACCATTAAAAAGCACAACGCCCCGGACAATCAGGAAATCCTGCCATATCAGCTCATTGAGGATGTTCCTTTTTTCCCACAGAACGATTTTCAATGCGGCCCGTCCTCCCTTGCAGGTGTGTTGAATTACTATGGTAAAAACATTTCTCCGTTACTAATTGCCGATAAGATCTTTCAGCAAAAAGTCAGGGGAACCCTTTCCATTGATATGGCCCTATTTGCCAGAGAACTGGGGTTTATCTCCCAATGGTATGCCGGAGACATGAACGATCTTCGTAAGAATATTGATAACGACCATCCCTTGATTGTCATGGTCGATTTAGGCTTTGGGCCGGTTCATAAACACCACTATCTGGTGGTCGTGGGATATGAATCAAAGGGTGTGATTGTCAATTCCGGGGCCCATCAAAACAAGCGGGTTCCATGGAATCGTTTCCAAAATCAATGGAGCCGTGCACAATTTTGGACTCTTCGAATCCTCCCTGAAAACAACTTATGAATTTTATTAAAAATAAAACCGATTTCATTCTATTTTCAATATGCACCCTCTTTTTTTTAGCAGGTTGCAGTATTCCGCAAATTGTCGTTTTAAAAGACCCGCTGACTCCTCAAGAGCACTTGCACCTGGGCGTTTCCTATGAAAGTCGAAATCAATTGGAACTTGCCGAATCACAATACCGGAAGGCGGCGGCCCATGATTTGCCTGAAGCATATCTGTATTTGGGCAATATTGCTTACCGGCAAAAAAAATTTAAGGATGCAGAAACCTTTTACCATAAGGCCATTAAGAAAATGCCGGAAGATCCCCGTGCCTATAATAATCTGGCATGGTTATATTACGAGCAGGGTGATGCGGATTTGACCGAGGCCGAAAACCTGGCTCGAAAAGCTTTGGATCTGGCACCGCCAAAAGATCGAAGTGCCTACCTGGACACTCTTGAAAAAATCATGTCGGCCCAGAAACCAAAAGATCATCAATAATTCATGATGACCTAAACTGAACGATTAAGACGGCAAACACCCGTCATTCCGGTGAAGCTTGAACCGGGCTTGAACCGGGAACCGGTCACAAAGCGAAGCCATCAGGTGCTATCCATAGGAGACAGCTATAAAAACGGATTCCAGCTTTCGCTGGAATGACGGTACGCGATTTCCGCAATTGAAATGGATCATTTTAGGAAAGATTGCCACCTTGAAGAGGTCAATATCATCAATGGTTAACCGGCACCTTCTCCATGGCCGTTGATGAATCTTTCCTTCACACCGGCACGGTCTCTCTTATTTCAGGTCCAAGTCGGATTTGATGACCGGACCGGTCTCTGGAAAAGAGATTCTTCGGTCGCCCTGATTTCAATCACCTTATCGGGAACTATTTTCTTTTGCAGCATCATGCCGCCGCGAGTGGCTTTCCCAGAATGACTGGCAGGCGACTTTTTTTGGACGATGATGCCGGTAATGAACAGAATGTTAACTTGATGCCAATGGGCCGGGCGGGAGAGGATTTTATCGTTCAGGTCCTGTTCAAAAGCGCTAATAATGATACCTAACAAGAAAATCGTCATATCGGCATCTCGTCGTACAGACATCCCTGCGTTTTACATGGATGACTTCATGCAAGCTATCCAGAGGGGATATTTTGATGTCGTCAACCCTTTTAACCGGAAAAAAACCAGGGTACCGTCTACCCCGGACAAGGTTCACTCCATCGTGTTCTGGTCCAAGGATTTTACCCATCTGATCCGGGGTAAATTCATACAAGGCCTCAGGGAACTTGGTTATCATTTGTTTTTCAACTATACGATCAATTCCCAGGATCTTCTTCTTGAACCTTGTCTTCCCAGTCTTGAGCACAGGTTGGTCCAATTGGAAAATTTAACCCAACTGGTCGGTCCTGATACTATTTTCTGGAGATTTGACCCAATCTGTTATTATCGCCTTGGAGATGGAAAAATTTTCCATAACCGCCATGATTTTTTAAAAATTGCAGATGCGGTTTCAGAGTTGGGTATCCGGACCTGCATTACTAGTTTTATGGATATTTATCCAAAAGTTCAAAAGAGATCAGCACGCTTTCCGGGATTTTCTTTTATTGACCCACCTCTTGAAACCAAAGTAACCATTTTACAGGAAATGGCCGGCAATCTTAAAAGACGCAATATAACTTTATTCACCTGTTGTGAGAAATCATTGCATGCATGCCTTCCAACCGATTCCGGAATAGAGCAAAGCTCTTGTATTCCCAATAAATATTTGGCAAAATTATTTGGTTCGAACCTATCGTTTCGTAAAGACGCAGGACAGCGGACCCAATTGGGTTGCGGATGTGGAACATCTGTGGATATCGGTTCCTATCGTCATCAGCCCTGTTATCACAACTGCATGTTTTGTTATGCCAACCCCGGTGAAACCGCGAAAAAACCAGACAATGAACATCAACTCGATTCCAATTAAAAATGGCGTTATCCTCGCTCCTATGGCCGGAATTACCAATCTACCCCACAGACTTCTAGCCAAAGCTGCGGGCGCTTCTTTGGTTTATTCCGAAATGGTCAGCGCAAACGGTCTAATTCGGGCAAGCCGAAAAACTTTCCAGCTTTTAGACAGCCATCCTGATGAAAAACCCCTGGCAGTCCAGATGTTTGGACACGATCCCCATGTGATGGCCGAGGCTGCTTCCATGATCGAATCCCTGGGGGCGGATATCCTGGACATTAATTTCGGCTGTTCCGTCAAAAAAGTGGTTAAAACCGGCGCAGGGGTAGCGCTGATGAAACATGCAGGGCACGCCCGAATACTCTTGAGGGCTGTTCGAAAGGCAATCAACATTCCACTGACCATAAAAATCAGAAGCGGGTGGGATAGCTCCGGAAAGCAAGCGGTTGAAATTGCAAAAATTGCTGAATCTGAAGGGGTGGATGCCATTGCGGTTCATCCCCGGACGGCATCACAAGGTTTTCGTGGTGTGGCCGACTGGTCCTTGATCGCCATCATAAAACAAGCCGTCACCATACCGGTAATCGGAAATGGGGATATTAATTCCTGGCAGGATGCAGTCAAGATGACTCGGGAAACGGGGTGTGATGCGGTGATGATTGGAAGATCCGCCATTGGCAATCCGTTTTTGCTGACTCAGACGGCACTGGCTCTTAAGGGTGAAACACCCCCGGAAATTAATCCGGACCAACAAATCGGAGCCATTCGAAAATACCTTAGGAAATCTGTTGAATACCTCGGGGAAAGGCACGCCATGCGTACCATGCGAAGCCGGTTGGGATGGTTTGTTAAAGGCCTTCCCCATAACTGCCGGTTTCGTGAATCGATCAAAAATCTGACAACCGAATCCGAGGCCTTGGATATTATCGATTCCTACCACAAAGAGCTAAAAACATTGATATTAAAATGATCAACACCAACGCTATTTTTTGAACTTGACCGGATTTCCGGTCTGAATATTTTCTCCGGAGATGATTTCGGCCATGGAATTTTTCGCTTCCATCTGAGTGACCTTGATTTCTCCGATTTTCTTGCCTGGAAGGATAAATTTCTCTCCCTTCAAATTTTCAAAAATTTTTCCGGTTTCATACACTTCAAGAACTTCACCGCTTCTGATACCAATCTCTTTTCCAAATGCTAAATACACCCGGTTGCCATCCACAGAGACCACATAGCCGGACCATGGCTGGGCCATGATTGCATCACACATTTTCAGGGCAATATCTCTTGCCAGCTGATCAAGGCTTTTGGTTAAAGTTGGGAAAAGCGCCGGCCGACCGGTCTTGAATGCCTCAATTTCCTCCGGTGCCATGTCTTTGATCTCGTGAATAAACCGATCATCAAAAATTTTAGCCCCGGTTTCCATGTCAAAAATTTCCAGGGAAAACTGTATCTGAAGTCTTTCTTTGGTTTCCCGAAACCACAAAATCCCCTCGTCTTCCTGAGCCAGGCTTAAATTTAAAATTCCACCGGTTAAAATTGCATTCAAACCTGCTCCCCTTCCCTTTTCAACCGTTGCCAAAATGTCAGAACTCGGCGAAAATGTCAGGGTTCCCAATTTTTCGGGAAAATCATTACTTCCGGGAAGCACCAATCGGACTCCTGTACATGACCCGGAAAAAAATTTAACTATCATTTCTTCAAAATATTTCTCCATGGGGAATTTTTCAAAAATAGTCTCATTTTTAAATTGAATCAGGGCTACTCTTCTGATAATTCCGCTATCCGGACCTCCCATATACGGAACTATCTTTGTGGTTGCACTCACAGTCGCTTTGGATGCCCGAACCGTCGCATCTTTGACATCCTTCACAGTCGAGCACCCTGTCACAGTTGCCCAAATAATCAAAAAAAGAAATATCCTGATAAAAATCCGAAAGTTCTTTAACGCATTTAATGACATGAACATCATGGCCATTGCCTCTCCTGATCTGAAATCCCCAGACTATTTTTCATATTAAACCAATTAATTTCTTCGCTGTTAACCCGGCGGTGCCTGACAGCAACTCCTGTCCCATTTTTCAGATATGACCCATCATGATCTTTCAAGCGGTTGGAATTCCAAATTCCTGGTTCAGCCACCCTTAAGCCGATACTTGTTTTAACATCTCTTTTAAAAAATAAAAACGGTTTTCTTTTGTATCCCAATGCTCTTGACACCTTGATATTTATCTGCTAGCCAAAAACCTGCTGTTGAATCACTTACGGAAGATATATTAAAA
>CAYZJH010000052.1:0-24551 GCA_964478625.1 uncultured Desulfobacteraceae bacterium | reverse complement strand
GCACAAAAGACTCTCTTGACTTGCAGACAATGTTGTGGTTATGAAACGGAGATCAATGAAACAGAAAGCGTGGGAAGATCATTTTTCCCGGAAAGCCAAAAAGGAAAATTTTCCTGCCAGGTCAGTATATAAACTTCAGGAGATCCAGAAAAAATTCAACATAATCAAAAAAGGAGATGCCGTCCTGGACTTGGGTTGTAGTCCGGGTTCCTGGCTGGTTTATGCATCGGAGATTGTGGGGTCCAAAGGGATTGTGATTGGTGTGGATCTTAAGCCGGTTGAAATTGAAGTTCCTGCAAATGTGACCGTCTTGAGAGGTGATGTGGCGGAAAATGGTTTTGACCTGTTGAATCCATTGGAATTACAATATAATATAATACTTAGCGATATGGCGCCGGCAACTACGGGCCGAAAAGATATTGATGCTTACCGGTCCTTATTATTGTGCCGGAATGCTTTTGAAATTGTGAAACACTTTTTGTTACCAGCCGGCTGTTTTATCTGCAAGATTTTTCAGGGACCCGATTTTAAAGAGTTTTCGGATTCCATCAAAAAAGAGTTTAAAGAACAGAAAAATTTTAAACCCCAAAGCAGCCGAAAAGCCAGCAAAGAGATATATGTGATTGGAATAGGAAAGAAATAGGAGGCGTTAGTATGTCAGGTCATAGTAAATGGTCCAGTATCAAGCATAAAAAAGGCGCGGCAGATGCCAAGCGAGGAAAGGTATTTACAAAGTTGATCAAGGAGATTACCGTAGCGGCACGGATGGGCGGTTCAGGCGATCCAGCGGCCAATCCCAGGCTCCGAACCGCAATCCTTGCTGCAAAAGCTGAAAATATGCCTAAAGACAATATTGAACGCGCGATCAAAAAAGGTACCGGTGAACTTGAAGGGGCCAATTATGAAGAAAGCAATTATGAAGGGTATGGGCCCGGTGGCGCTGCTGTATTGGTTGAATCTTTGACTGATAACAAGAATCGTGCTGTGGCGGATATCCGTCATATTTTTGCCAAATGCGGCGGGAACATGGGTGAAAATGGCTGCGTTTCATGGATGTTCGACAAAAAAGGGTATTTTTGTGTGGACAAAGGGAACGTGGATGAAGACAAGCTGATGGAAATTGTTCTGGATGCCGGTGCGGAAGATGTTAAGGAAGATGATGGTGCATGGGAAGTGATTACCGAACCTGCGGATTTTGAAACAGTCAAGGAAGCTTTGGATAAAGCATCAATTGCCTACAGGGACGCTGAAGTGACCATGCTTCCGAAAAACACAACCAATCTGAAAGGCAAGGAGGCAGAGCAGATGCTCAGGTTGATGGACTTGCTGGATGATTGTGAAGATGTTCAAAAGGTCTATACCAATGCGGATATTCCTGATGAGATATTTAACGCCGCCTAAGTTTTGGAAATGACTTATAAGATCCTTGTCGTTGACGATGAACCTAAGAATTTGAAATTGCTTCGGGATATTCTGAAGAGTTCAGGATATTCGGTACTTTCAGCCTGCAATGGACGGGAAGCCATTGATGAGGCGTTAGTTCATCAACCCCATTTGATCCTGATGGATTTAAATCTTCCGGTACTCAATGGACTGGAAGCCACAAAAATTTTGAAAAACAACCCGAATACCCGTGAGATACCTGTTTTGGTTCTTTCAGGGACAGGCCCCGAGGATAGCGCTAAACTTCGGAATGCCGGGTGTGATGGGTTTATATCCAAACCATTTAACCTCGGAGATTTTAGAAAGAAGATATCGGAGTATCTCCATAAAAAGAGCGAATCATTTTCAATATGATAATTCAATGAGAACCAAACCCCTAATATTGGTTGTTGATGACGAAGAGAGAAACCTTCGGCTGATTGAAGCAATGTTGTTACCCATGGGATATGAGATTGCCATAGCTCAAAACGGAGAAGAGGCACTTCAAAAAGTAGACGAATGTTTTCCTGATGTAATTTTGCTCGACATTATGATGCCCTTGATGGATGGTTATGAAGTGGCAAGGCGGATCAAAAAAAATCCGCATACCCGAATCATTCCCGTGGTGATGGTTACCAATCTCGGGGATGTGAAAGACCGGGTCAAGGCTATAGAGGCGGGTGCGGATGATTTTCTGAGCAAGCCCGTAGAAAAGGTTGAGCTTAAGGCCAGGGTGAGTTCCCTGGTAAAGGTTAAAGCATATAATGATCATATGCGAACTTACCAGGAAAAGCTGGAATCGGAAGTCAACAAAAGAACCGACCAGCTCAGGGTGGCCCTGAAAAAAATAAAGCAGGCATCTCATGAAACTATCTACCGCCTGTGCAGGGCGGCAGAGTACAAGGATGACAATACGGCAGGCCACATCCATCGCGTCAGTAATTATGCGGCTCTGGTGGCCGCAAAACTGGGCCTCAGAAAAAAAACGACCGAATCGATTTTGCTGGCGGCTCCAATGCATGATATCGGCAAAATCGGAGTTCCGGATCATATCCTTCAAAAGCCGGGCAAGCTGACTCCCGATGAATGGGAAATTATGAAAATGCACACCCTTTACGGCAGTAAAATCCTGGAAGGTTCCCATGTGGGGTATATCAGATTTGCCGAAGTCATTGCCTTGACCCATCATGAAAAATGGGATGGGTCCGGTTACCCTTTTGGAATCAAAGGTGACAAGATCCCTCTCGTGGGAAGAATAATGGCTATTGCGGATGTGTTTGATGCCTTAACTTCCCGGAGGCCTTACAAGAAAGCGTTTTCTGTAGAAAAATCTTTTGAGATCATTAACCAAGGCCGCGGAACCCATTTTGATCCTGACATTGTTGATGCCTTTTTTTCAATCACCGGCCAAATCCTTGAGGTTAAGGAAAAATATACGGATGAGGAAGTACACATCATGGATGAAATGGGTTTTCTCGGAAATTAGATGAAAATTGCGATTTTTTCCGATATTCATGCCAATCTTGACGCTTTCAGGCAAGTGTGGAACGACATCGATATAAATGATATCGATGCTGAATTTTGTTTGGGGGATAATATCGGATACGGGCCTCAGCCTGAAGAGGTTCTTCAGGTTTTACAAACAGAGGCGATTCCCTCTGTTGTGGGAAACCATGAAATGGCCTGTATCGATTCTACCATTCTGAATTGGTTCAATCCTGCAGCATCCGAGTCCCTTAAAAAAACCATGCAGATGCTTTCTCCGGCCTCCCTTAAATTCATTTCCGGATTACCCAAATCAATGGTTGCCCATGACTGCCGCTTTGTCCACGGATTTCCGCCGGATTCTCCCATCATTTACCTGTTTCAGGTCTCACGGAAAAATGTTTGTCAGTATATGTCTCAAATGAAAGAACGTATTTGTTTTATCGGACATACACATGAATTGAGAATTATCGAATTTGACGGCGAAAAATGTGTTTCTGACTTACTAAAACAAGGCATGATCCAACTCAAAGGAAAATGCAAATATATCGTGAATGTCGGAAGTGTGGGGCAACCCAGGGACGGAGACAATCACGCAAAATACGTCATTTTTGATATCGACAAAGATGTTATTGAGGTTCGGTTTGTTCCTTACGATATCAAAAAGGTGGTCCGGAAAATTTTAGCGGCAGGTCTTCCCGAAGTTCATGCTAACAAGCTTTGGTAGCTCATGAAGAAAACAGGAGAATTCGGTTATGAAGATCGGAAGATATGAAGTCTGCGGCATGCTGGGACGGGGCGGCATGAGCCGGGTTTACAAGGTAAAAGTGCCGGTTATCGGCAAAATCGCTGCGTTGAAAATTCTATCCCCCGATCCATTGGTGGCAAAATTGATGGATACCCGTAAGCTGAGAGAGTTGTTCACCAATGAAGCTATGATCATGGCGGAATTGCGCCATCCAAACATCGTGGATGTCTGGGATTTTGATGAAGCCGATGGAAACCTTTTTTATATCATGGATTACTACTGCAACAATCTTGGAACCATGATCGGTGAGACATACCGAACCGAACTACCCTCCAGAGTGATCAGGCTGGACAAGACAATACACTATACACGCCAGATTCTTGACGGAATTGCAAGGCTTCATTACGCCGGGATCATCCATCGGGATATTAAACCCTTTAATGTACTGGTTACGGAACAAGACAATGTAAAGATTAGTGATTTCGGCCTTTCCAAGCTTCGGGGTGAAACCTTTGAAGGTCCCGGAAATTTGAATGTGGGATCACCCTATTATGCCGCGCCGGAACAGGAGCAAAACCCTGATGATGCGGATTTCAGCTCTGATATATACCCTGTGGGGGTAATGCTTTACAGAATGCTCACCGGTGAGCTTCCCCCGGAAGATCGGTCTTCCATGAAAATGCCGAGTTTTTTTAACCCTGATCTGGATGAAAACTGGGACCGGTTGATTATGAAAGCGTTGAGCAAAGATAGAAACGAACGTTTTTCGGAAGTAAAAGAGATGGCCGGAAACCTCGAATATCTTGCCGACCAGTGGCAAAAAAAGAAGGAAAATGTATGTCAAATCTCTGACCCGGTTCTTGTGGGTGAGCCAAACGGTGAATCATCAGAAATGGTGTCGTTCACATATCGGCGGGAAAGAATCAAGGTGTGTCCATCCGACGCCAAAAGTGTATTTTCCCTTGATGATCTTTGGCGGCCCAAAAAATATATAAATCAAACGTTGGTGGACAACCGAAACGGTACGATTACGGATCCAGGTTCAGGCCTGATTTGGCAGCAGTCGGGTTGTCCTTATCCGGTAACCTGGCAACAGGCGGAAAACTACATCAAAAGACTGAATGAGGACAGATTTGCCGGTCTGGACTGCTGGGAGCTACCTACCATAGATGAACTGATCTCATTGCTGACACAGACACCTCACGGGATAGATTTTTGTATCCAACCCATCTTTGATCAGACTCAGAAATGGCTTTGGAGTTGTGATTTACGTTCCTTTATGGCTGCCTGGTATGTCAATGTGGAACTGGGGTTTATTGCCTGGCATGATTTTACCGGATATTATTATGTGCGGGCAGTTTGCAGAAATATGCCGTAGAATCGCTCGAACCATATTCAAGGTTTCGGTGATCCCGTTCGAAACCCTGATTATTTCTAACAGGACTGATTTGAATTACTTGACAGTCTTAAGTTCTCAAAAATACATGGAATTAGTGAGTGGCTTAACGAAAGGTCATTTTTCCCCTTTCCCATTGGGGGAGGGCCAGGGTGGGAGTTAATCCTAAAAAAGAAAGACCGTGCCGGAATGAAGGAAAGGTTCTTCGTCGGCCATTGAGTGCGTGCCATAGATCCGTTTGCGATGAGGGCCTTTTCAGAATGACGTTTTTAATACCTTGTCAATTCCTTAACTTGACGTTAGTGGGCAAAAGCCTGGCGTGAAATGCAGCCTGTCGCTATCCGGGTGGATCAAGGAATCTGGTCTTTCTGGATGCCGGATCAAGTCCGGCATGACGGAATACTTTCTATTGTCAAGTAAATTTCTGAAACCCTTTAATTGAACGGGTCAGGTCTGATGGGATCCGACGGGATGCTGACCCGGTAAACAAAAAAGAGGAACCTATGGTTGGTAAAACGATTCAACAGATGAAAGTAGGGGATGCGGCTGAACTTGGTAAAACCATATCAGAATCTGATATTTACCTTTTTGCAGGTATCACCGGTGATTTTAATCCCGCGCATATCAACGAAGTATATGCCAAGGGCACGTTTTTTAAAACTCGAATCGCTCACGGAATGCTCACTGCCGGATTGATTTCAGCTGTGTTGGCCAACCAGTTGCCCGGACCCGGAACCATTTATCTGAAACAAGAACTTAAGTTTTTAGCACCTGTAAAAATCGGTGATACCATAACCGCACGTGTGGAGATCATTGAACTGATTCCGGATAAAAATATTGTACGCCTGAAAACGGTTTGCTCAAACCAGGAAAATATCACTGTCCTGGAGGGTGAGGCTTGGGTAAGTGCTCCAAAAGAGAACGTTTCAGGAAATGGATAGGCGGGAAAAACGAAAGTTCCGGTTAACGGATTGAAATAGCGGCTTTCGAAGAACCTCCGGCCACGAGTCGGTCACGATCCGATTTGCCTGAAAAAAATCAAAAAAACGACATAGAGCCTCTGCAAACCGGAGATTCTTCGTCAAAACCGGAATTGGCTGCTGATACCATTAAATACCGGTTTTCTCGCAATGACGGTTCACCTTATTTTTCCTTAGGAATGAAAATATCTTCCATTTTTGAAAACCCGTCATCAACCGCTTTTTTGAATTCATCTCTTGATTTTTTGTAAAAACTGAGAACTTCATCCATAGCCTTTTTACTTTCTTCCGGTACCATCGGCATCTGCTTGATCAAGCTGTTGACCATTTTTTCGGTCTGTTCGAAAACCATGTTCATGGCGTGATAAGAATTTTCAAAGAGACTCTTTTGGAAATTAATCATTTGTTTAGCCATTTTTTGCATTTCCATAATGTTATCCTCCTGATGAAAAAATAAATATATCTGATTGAATGGGTCTTAAAATGCTTTTGTTGAATGGTTTGAATTCTATTGTGTGGTGAATCCTACTAGGAATGATATGATTTGTCAAGATAAAATGATGCATTGCACAAAAGAATAGTTTGTAGTCATTTGACGCAGGTCTGTTTTCAGATGGGTAAATAAATGAAAGGTCTTGGCATCTTTCTTTTCTCCTAATCTTTTTTAACCCGGGGTGGAGTTTTCGTTAATGCACCAATTGGATTCTTGAAATTGAAAACAAATTTTACTATAACCATAATGATTAGTTATTTATTTCAATCACAAACTGTGGGTTTCATTGTTTGATCCGGTGAAATAAAGATTTCTGTATACATTGAAACCATTATATGATGTCAAAAGCGATTCAACAATACCTGGAAACAAGGGAGAATAAATATAGATGGAACCTCAATCGGATCAGGATAAAAAAAAAGAAACAACGGATATGTCTGAAATATTCAGTGGCTGGCTGAAGGCGACGATGAGCTTTTGGGAAAATATTTCCCGGTTGCAACCGGATGAACAGAATATGTTTAAATTTTTTCCGAGGCAACCCAAAGGCTCATCTTATCAGGCACAGCAGACATGGGATCGGGGGGCCAAAATCGCCGGTGCCATGGCTGCCATGCTCAGCGAACCGGAAAATCTGGATGCAATGTTCAAAGCAAGCGATGCTGTTCCCGAATTTATTATGAGAGTATCGCAACAGGTTTGGGAGGGATATTTCGAGGTTCAAAAAAATTGGACCGAACGTGCGATCAGAATCGGAAAGCATGAAAAAGCTTACAGTTTCGAGGATCTCGATCAGGAGACTTTTAAAACATTGCGGGAAATTTACGAGAAGGAATTTCAGCGCTATTTTTATATTCCGCAAATTGGATTGACCCGGTTTTATCAGGAAAGGGCCAACAAAGCCATCGATAAGTATAACCTTTTCCAAAATGCATTAAGTGAATTTATTTACATGTTTTATGTTCCCATAGAAAAATCCATGATCGTGATGCAGGAAAAAATCAAAGACATGGTGGAAAAGGGTGAAATCAGTGATAACTACAAAGATTATTATTCCATGTGGATCAAGATTTTGGAGGGACATTACATGAAGCTTTTGCAATCGCCTGAGTATACTCAGGTGATGGACAAAACCATACAATCCCTTATTGCATATAGAAATGCCAAGGATGAAATGATGTACGATATTCTCAAAAATTTGCCCATACCCACCAATCGCGATATGGATGAGCTTTATAAAGAATTTTATGAGTTGAAAAAAAAGGTGCGGGAGCTTTCCAGAAAGTTGGAAGAACAAAAGTAAACGTCGGAAAAACGACTTAAACCCAAACTGATTGATTTAATTTTGAATTATGCGGTATTCCGGCGAAACCCGGGTACGAAGTGAAGCCTTCAGGCGTTATCCATGGGGTATAACCATCTGAATGGATACCGGCTTCCGCCGGTATGACGTCAGAAAATTCTCAAATGGAATCGCAGAATTCAGGTTAAAGGCTTTGAAAAAAGGAGGAAAGCTTATGACCCAGGCAAAAATCCCAGTGGATTTAATTTTAAACCGGTTAGCGGAAAGCACCGAAGAGGTTAAAGAAAAAGTTCAAAGGGCTTCGGAGGTCTTGTTAGGACCCCTGGATACGGATATATCCCAGACACCCTATGAAATCGTCTACCAGGAGGATAGAGTCAAATTAAAATATTATAAACCTGAAAAAATCAATCACCAAATTCCTTTATTAGTGGTCTATGCTCTGATCAACCGTGAAACCATGCTGGATTTGCAGCCCGGGCGAAGCGTGATCCGGAATTTTATGGACAGCGGTATTGAAGTCTATATGATTGATTGGGGATACCCGAAGCGAAAGGATCAGTTTGTCACTATCGATGACCATGTTAATGGTTATCTGGATAACATCGTTGATTTTATCAGAAACAAACATCGACTCAGCAAGATCAACCTGATGGGAATTTGTATGGGCGGCAGTTTTTGTGTCATGTATTCGGCCCTGCATCCGGAAAAGGTAAAAAATCTGGTCACCACGGTTACCCCTACCAATTTTGATACGGACAAAGGATTGCTCCATATCTGGATGAAAAACACATTGGCTGAAGAGATGGGCCCGACTTATGGAAACATGCCCGCAGATGTCATGAATCTTGGTTTTCTTTTGTTAAACCCTGCACGATTGATTATCGACAAATACGTAGGCTTTTTTGAAAATATGGATAATCAAAAATTTGTGGAAAACTTTGTTCGGATGGAAAAATGGATTTTTGACAGCCCTGATGTTCCTGCCGCGACTTTCAAACAATTTATCGAAGACTGTTACAAGAAAAACCTTCTTATACAAAGCAAGCTTGAACTTAACGGGAAGCGGGTGGATCTGAAAAAAATTACCATGCCGGTTTTAAATTTTTATGGAAAATATGACCACCTGGTTCCTCCGGAAGCGTGTAACCTGTTGACCCAAAAAGTGGGAAGTCAGGACACCGAAGACATTTGTTTAGATACCGGGCATATCGGTATATATGTCAGTTCAAAGTGCCAAAGGGAATTCGCCCCAAAAATCGCCAAATGGCTCAAGGAAAGAGAAGGGGATGAAACAGATGAAGCCGGCTCGAGAAACCACCCCATGAAAAAAAACAGCACTAAAAGCGATCGGAAAAATTTCAGGCAAGAGACCCAAAAAGAGGCTATTCATCAATAAGGGGCAAGGAGACATGATATGAGCAAATCAAGAAATTATTTTAAGACCATCTGCAGTATCAGCAAAGTTTTTGGGACTACTTACGATAAGGAACAACTGTTGGATATCATCGTCGACAGTGCTATCCGGACCATGGACGGTAAAGCCGCTTGCCTTTTTCTGGCCGATGAACAACAGAATGTTTTTGTCCCTGTGGCTCAAAAGGGACTCTCTGAAAGTTATCTTCACGCTGAACCTACCCAGGCTAAAATCGGAGTGGAAGATATCCTCACAGGAGGGTATATTGCCATTCATGATGCCGTTTCGGATCCTCGTGTGGAAAACCACGAAGCGAAAAAGGCCGAAGGCATTGCATCAATTCTTGTGGTCCCTATTCGTGTCAGTGAAAAAGCCATCGGGATTCTATCCTTGTATACTTCAAGCCCTCGTGAATTTTTGGAGGATGAAATCGATTTTCTCGGAGCCCTGGCAGAACAGGCAGGTATGGCCATCGCAAATTCAAGACTTTTGGATCGAATCAACAGAAACGCCGAACTTTTTTATAAGCTGGCCTCCAGCATTAATTCAAGTTTGAACATTAAAGAGATCTTTAATATATTATCTTTTGAAATCGGTAAGCATTTCGCTATGAAAGGTGTTGTAGCCCGGTTGTACAATCCTAGAAACAATACGATGGATCTGATGGCTAGCTATGGGTTGAGTGATGAGTTTCTGAATAAAGGCCCCTTGCGCCTTGAAGATAATCGTCTGGTATCTGACATGATGAGAGGTGAAACGGTCGTCATAGAAGATGCGTTAAATGATGAAAGGGTGATTTATAAAAAAGAGGTACAACAGGAGGGACTGGCCTCCGTACTTTGTGTCCCTATTCAATCCAAGTCCAAGGTCATCGGAGATATCCGGCTTTTCAGTTCGGTCAAGCGTCGATTTTCAGAAGATATGATCAATCTGATCAATGCGTTGGCCAATCAGGGAGGAATTGCCATAGAAAACGCCCGGCTGGTCGAACGTATGCGAATGAATACCGAATTTTTTCACGATTTGGCCGTAAACATCAATTCTACATTGGATGTCAAAAAAATACTCCAGGTTATGTCCGCGGATATCGCCGAGATTTTAGGGGTTAAGGGCATTACGATTCGGCTTGTGGATGAAGAGTCGGGCACTCTCAAGCTGGTGGCCAGTTTCGGACTGAGTGAAAAATACCTGAACAAGGGACCTTATTACTATGACAAGACGACTTTGGAGGCTTTGAAAAAAAAGCCGGTGATCACAAAGGATGTTTCTGCCGATGAAAATGTTCAATATCGACAAGAAAAAATGGAGGAAGGGATCGTTTCCATTCTTGCCGTTCCTATTCATGCAAGAGATGATGTGATCGGAGTGTTGAAGCTGTATTCAGATGTGTTAAGGGATTTTACCGAAGACGATATTATGCTGGTGACGGCGATGGCCCATCAGGGAGGGCTCGCCATACAGAATGCATCCATGTATATTCATCTTCAGGAAGATAAGAAAAGCCTCGAAGAAGAGGTATGGAGTCATAGAATGTGGTTTTGATCTTGAAGTTTGCGGTAACGAATTCAACCGGATTCCGCCTTTCGCCCATTGATGTCGCGTTAAGGAATTGAATAGGTATTCAATGTTGTCATTCTGAGGAGGCCGACATCGTAAACGGTTATGTGGCACGTTGTCAATGGCCGACGAAGAATCTTTCTTTTATTCCGGCACGGTCTTTCTTTTTTCAACTCCAGGTCGGATTTGATGAACGGTTCGGCTTCGGGAATAGAGATTCTTCGGTCGCCATGGTTTGAATCCACTTCATGGGAAATATTTTCTTTTCAGGCACCGAGCTGTTGCGAGTCGCTCCCTCAGAATGACATCCAGGAGATTGTTTTCGGAGCCTGATGCTGATATCAGATAGGACCTTAACTTGACGCCGATGGACTTTCACCGGAATCCGGTACCGTAACTGATGATTTTTTAAACGGTTTTACATTTACCCCTTGGAACCGAGGCGAAGGCCCCCGTGAATGAAATAGACATCCCCTGCAAGGGCTTCATTTTTATAGAGTTCTCCCACCAATGATGCCACTTCTTCAGGCTCAATGAGCCTTCCAATGGGCACCTGTTCCAATATGCCTTCCAGGGCTTTCTGGTTCATGCCTTTGACCATGGGGGTTCCTACATAGCCCGGAGCAACGGCGACGCAGCGAATTTTGTCCGCCAGGCCTCGTCGGAAAAATTCCGCCGTAATCACCTTGGGCATCACCGACATGGCTGCCTTGGATGAGGAATAGTTGATTTGTCCTGCGGTTCCCAGGGATCCTGTGGAGGACACCAGGCAGATCAGCCCTTTACAGTTGTTGTTAATCATCCGTTCAGCACATTCTCGGACGGTCAAAAAAACCCCTGTCAAGTTAATATCCACAACCTTCTGGAAAAAATCCAACGGCATTTTCTTTTTGACTTTTCCGGTTTCACGATCTGTGGCCACCAGGAGACTGTCTTTAATAATACCGGCAAAGGGGGCTACAAGATTGATAGCACCAAATTTTTCAATAGCCGTATCGGCAAGTTTCCCGTTGTCTTCTTCACTGGTCACATCCATCACCACGGTTGAAACTTCTCCGTTTAGGGCTTTGATTTCTTCTTCGGCTTTTTTTAAAGACTCTTCAAATAAATCCCCAAGAACAACTTTACCACCGTTTTCAACCCAGTACCTGGCCAAAGACAGGCCGATACCGCCACCACCGCCAGTAATTACGGCAACGGAATTCTTAATTTCCAGCATGGCGATCTCCTTCCTTAGATTATTTTTTTTCCTTGTCTTCTTTTTGAAAATACTGACCGATTGCGTTCATCATTTCCATGAACTGCTCACTTTGTTTGGTCATAAGATCCTGGAATACTTTCGCGGTTTCTCCCTGATCGACACTTTTGTCCCGCAAAAGGATTTGCAGGTGACGTATGGTTTCCTCCTGGTCCGCAACTTTTTTTTTCAATTCCTCATATTTTTCCAAAAGGGTCATGTAGTCTTCCTTTGGAACAACTCCGACCATTTTCAGGTATTCCTTAAAGGAATTCTGGAACTCTTCAGTGGCACTTTGCCAGGTCTTGATGTATTCGGGCGCATCCTTTTCGATGTTTTCGAGACCGTAAAATTTCCGAAACATAGCGGCCATTTCTTCAAACCCTTTAAAACCCTGGCGGCTTAATCGAAAAAGATCCTCCATTTGTTTTTGGTTTCTGGCGGCATTTAAAAAAAGATTACCCAAAAATTCTAAATATTTTTCATCCACTTGATTTCTCCGGAAAGAGTTGGGTTTTTATGAAATCCTTATGAATTTGCTGAGTGTTGATTCCGTGCCGGAGCTATGATTTTCTGTGTTTTGCACCCGTATTACCGGCATTCCGGGTTTTGTGAACAGTCTTTTTTTTCTGATTTTTTGAATCGATTGGTTTTCCGTTCATGTTTGATTTTTTGTCGTCTTCAGACTCAAACGACTCGACCGTTGCGATCTTTTGGGAATGATGCTCCAAGCCTTCAGGTTTTCCCGTCTCATCGATGGAAGAATCGGTTTGCGCAGGTGCAGGAGCTGTAAATATCTTAGCCGATGAATGATCGATTTCTTCATCCAGATCCATGTGAAATCTTACCGGCCCCCTGCAGTTATTACCAAAACACGAATGTAACGCGCACTCGGATGAAGGAAGCGACCATGAAGTGGCAATGGCCACATGGCCTTTTGGAAAAGCGGAAACTTCAGCCTTGACATAATCCAAAGGCGCTAGCGCCGTCTCTTTTTCAACAAGATCATCATTGATCCCATAGCAGATTAGCCATTGGATTCCTTTTTCTTCTAACCTCTTTAAATTGAGTTCGCGATCAAAAATCTTAATGGGAAGAACGCCGTCTTTTGTAATAGGAGTGTTGTAAGATTCAAAACTCATTCGGGTAATGGCCATGGGGAGATCAGTCCGCTCAAAGTTGAGCCAGAAATTAATGGCGGCGGCTGTCTTGCTCACTTTCGGCATTTTGGATCTGGCAAGACGGCCAAACATCATTAAATCCCGGTAGTACGCAGCTATCGGAGATTCATGCTCGATGCTTTTGAGTTTATATACCCATCCCATCAGTTTACCATCCGCCACTTTATTTCCGTTTGGAAGTGTTTTGGTCCCGTAGGCGAGATCATTGAACCGTTGGGGAAGGCTGTTTAAAAACTTGGCCAGACCGACGCTGCGGGTTCCGTCCATGGGGGCTACACAGGTAATCAGGGCATCGACATAATCATCGAGTTTGCCGGTCAGATAATCACAGACAACCATGTATCCTCCCTGGCAATACCCATTCAGGGTAACGGGCTTAGCGTTTCTCTCCACGATTTTTTCACAAAAATATCTGGTGTCCAGGCAATCATCCTCAGGAGTCATCAGCTGGAGAGCTTCTGTGGTGTTGATGTCTTTCATAATCCGAATATAAGTGGGAATACCGCTGTTGGCAAAGCAGTGAGCATAACTTCGATTTTCTTTAGGCAGAAATGCAAGAATGTTTGCTCCGAGAACAAAAGGAGGAACAATGAGTATAGGCTTTTTGTTCGGGTCAACGGTTATTTTAGGATCAACTGGTGCCACCTGATAAAGCAAAAACCGATCTGTTTCGGCTACCAATTCATGATGGCCCCTTTCAAAATGAAAACCATATTCCGGTTCAATTTCCAGTATCGCTTTAGGGTAATCTTCTGCCAGCATTTTGATTAGATCCGATTGACGGGCAATAAAATCATTCAGGTCTTCACCCTCATTCCGGATAAAGGGAAAGAAGGTCTTGATCACCGCAGCGATTGCATTTTGAATTTCATATTCATTGTAGCTTGAGATTGCTTTCATGCTGCTCTGAAAACCACGGCTGAAAAGGTCCATGTTGAATTCCAGAAGATCCATATAAGATTGAAGGCTTTCCAGCGGCGGGGTATTGAGAAGCTTTTTTTGCTCAACCCCGTTGAAATACAGTGTCGCCATCAGATATGGAACGGTGAATTCATTGGCATACTTGGAAAATCCAGTATAATAATTTTGAACCATCCGAATAAGTTGTGAAAATGTCTCAAGGTTTTTAACTGAGTTTAGATCCATGTCTTTCCCATTCAGATTGCCATCAAACGAAAACATTTCAGGTAACTCTCCCCGAACTATGATTGAAAAAGGTACTCCAGGGGTTTTAACCCCTGGAATTCCAAAATACCTTCAGTGAAATCAGGCATCGGTTTTTGAACCGTCGAAAAAATCCTGCACCTTTTTAAAGTTGTTGTCCACCGTATTTTTAAATTCGGTGCGTGCTTTTTTATAAGTTTCGAGCCACTCTCTGATCACTTTTTTACCTTCCTCAGGAAGCCACTCTGCCTGATTCAAAGAGGTGGTAATCATGGTCTCTCCCTGTTCCTGAAGAGTTGTCAGGGCATTAAAAGAGTTATCAAATGTAGCTTTCTGAAAATCGATAATCTGTTTGAACAAATATTTCTGATCCATCTGCGCTCCTTGGTATTTCATGTCGATTGTAAACGGGTCAATGTGATTGGTTAAACAAAAGGTTCTTCCATTTTAACAAAACCTTCGGTGACCATTTTCTTATAGTCTTCCCTGGCATTTTTGAACATCTTAACGGAATCATCAAAAGCCTTTTTCCCCTCTTCAGGTATCCACGGCATCTGTCCGATCATGTCATGGGCGAGTTTTTCAGCCTGATCCTGGATTTGTACGATTGCGTTATAGGTGTTGTCAAATGTGGTTTTCTGAAAATCAATGATTTGCTTTACATAATTTTCCATGGTATAAACTCCTCGTTTTTGGTTTGGTTGTTTTGTGCATTGCCTGATCAGGTTTAGTTTCAATTATAGGCTATAAATAGATATTGTCAAGAAAAAATATTGCAGTGCACAATAAATAAAATGCTTACGGGTTTTCGATTATAAAGAAATAACTGGTTTATATTATTATCAATATGATATTTTAAAAGATCGGTAATCTGAAATTCAACCCTGATTTTTAATTTATTTTGTTGCGTTCCAGTAAATAAATTTGCATTCCGAATTAGAGGAAAAATGGCAGAAATAATACTGCTAAAAAAATATGCCAACCGTCGATTGTATGACACGGAACAAAGTGCGTATGTGACACTGACGGAAGTGGCGGAACTGATCAAAGCAGGGAATCTGGTTAAAGTCATCGATGCCAAAACCGAAGAAGATGTCACCGCTTTTATCCTGTCCCAAATCATTATGGAAAATGCTCGGAAAAAAAATGCCCTGCTTCCGGTAACCTTGCTTCATCTTATCATTCGCCATGGTGATAACGTGCTCGAAGAATTTTTCGAAAATTACCTGGAGCAGACCATTAAAAATTATATTACCTATAAAATCGCAATGGACGAGCAATTTAAGAAATGGCTGGATTTGGGGATGGATTTATCTGATATGACACAAAAAACGATTACGGGATTTTCTCCCTTTAAAAGCATTTTCAAACATCTTGCCGAAAAAAATACCAAGAAGGAAAAATAGGGTTTTTTAAATTCTTTAAAGAAAATCAGGAGTTGTGACTTCTGAAATAAGGGATTGCCCCTATTGAAACCTTTCCGATAAAATTATATGGGTTGATATCAGTGATAAGGCAGCGGGTCTGATAAACAAAAATGCCAGCAGCATTGAGGGGATGATTAAAAATGGCGGGGCAACCTTTTTTAATCGGCTGACCAAAGCTTTATAACTTAACCAGCTTAAATGACATATGATTTGAGTTTTCAAAATTCTTAACGGGGCAAGAATTTTTAATGAAAATATCAAGCCATCTATCAGGATTAACCGATCGAGAAAATAAAACCCTTTTCGAAACTGACAAGATCGAATCTGTAAAAATGTCGGATTTTAAAGATTTGATGATCCGTGAAGAAGATGTTTTTTATCGAGAAATGCTCGAAGTTTTGCCTGTAGCTGTTTTTATTCACCGTGACGGACGCTTTGTATATGCCAATTGTGAGGCTGCCAGACTCCACGGGCTCAGAGTTGCTTCCGAGCTTATGGGTCGTTGCCTTGAAGAGTTTGTGCATCCGGATGATTTTCATAAATTTAAAAAAACCATTTTAGAAAATCCTGAAAATGCCCCGAAAAAGCGTTACACGGAACTTCGCATTATTCAGGAATCCAGAAGTGTTCTGGATTTGGAAGTTACATCTGTTCCCATAGTATTTGCAGGGAAAAAGGCACGCCTGGCAATATGCATTGATCGGACGGAACAAAAGCAGGCACGAGAAACGCTTCAAAACAATCTGGTGTTTCTGGAAACCTTAATAGACACGATTCCCAATCCCATTTTCTATAAGGATAGAGAGGGTGTCTATTTGGGATGCAATAAAATGTTTGCAGGCAAAATACTCGGCTTGCCTCGGCAACAAATTATTGGTAAAACCGTTTATGACTTTCCCGATCTAATACCTTCTAAAGATGCTGATACTTACCAATACCGGGACCGAAAATTGTTTGAGAAATCAGGGGTCCAAATCTATGAATCCAAGGTGCGATGTGCTGATGGAACCCAAAGGGATTATATTTTTTACAAAGCCACCTACCTGGATAGCCGAAATATCGTCTCGGGACTTGTCGGTGTAATGGTGGATATTACGGAACTTCGAAGGGTTGAGCAAAACCTTTACCTTTATCTGGATAAACTTCGAGGCTTAACAAGTTCCATAACCTTAGCCGAGGAGTTTGAACGTCACAAAATTGCTACAAATCTTCATGAGCAGATCGGACAGGCTTTGGCCGTTTCCAAAATGAAACTTGGTGCACTCCAGGAGACGGCAATAACTCAGGAAATGTTACAAGCTCTGGAAGAAATCCGGGAACTGATCAGTCAGACCATACAGGATGCCAGGTCCCTGACATTTGAATTAAGTCCTCCGGTGCTGTATGAAGTGGGGTTAACGGGTGCTTTGGAATGGCTCGTGGAAAATTTTGCCGACCAGGAAACCATAAGCTATCGGTATAAAGATGATGGAAAAGCTCCAAATCTCGATAACAAAATACGGGTGTTATTGTTTCGGGCAACCCGAGAACTTCTTATTAATGTGGCGCTGCACTCCAAAGCCGATAAAGCCACAGTCCAATTTTCAGAAGATGATAACAATGTTTATATAAGAGTGGAAGATAACGGAGTTGGATTTGACTTGTCCAAAATTGAAAGTGAAGTTTCCGAACACACAGGTTTCGGAATTTTTAGTATTCGGGAACGGATAAATCATTTGGGTGGACGTCTTGAACTTGAATCCGTGATCGGACAGGGAACAAGGGTCACTATTGTTTCCCCCAAACAATATAACGGGAAATGAACTGTGTGGAAAGGGCGAGAAGATGAGTATACCGATTTTACTGGCTGATGATCATAAAATTATGCGTGATGGCCTTAGATCGTTACTTTCCAGAGAGCAGGGGATGGAAGTGGTCGGAGAGGCTGAAAATGGGAGGATAGCCGTTAAGTTGGCTCGGAAGCTCAGCCCCAAGATTGTTATCATGGACATCACCATGCCTGAACTCAATGGCATGGATGCAGCCCGTCAGATACTGAATGAATGTCCGGGGGCAAAAATCATTGCGCTGTCCATGCATTCTGATCGGCGCTTTGTTGTGGAAATGTTTAAGGCGGGGGTTTCCGGATATTTATTAAAAGATTGCGCTTTTGAAGAACTCTCTCGTGCCATAAAGGCCGTCATGGCCAATCAGAAATATGTCAGCCCGGCCATTGCGGGCATGGTAATCGAAGACTATGTTGACCATATGTCAGGCGACCGGATTCTGGCCAATGAATTGACCAACCGTGAACGGGAGGTACTTCAACTGATTGCCGAAGGCATGACCACCAAACAGATTGCTTCCAATTTGAATGTCAGCGCTAAAACGATTGAGACTCATCGCCGAAAAATTATGAAAAAACTCAACATTCACAGTATTGCAGAATTGACCAAGGTGGCAATTCAGGAAGGGCTTACCTCGGTAAACACTTGAGCCTATTTGTCTTTTATCATGCGAATCAAGCCTTCCAGGGCAAGGAAGTAGCCATCCACTCCCAACCCTGAAATCTGAGCCGTGGCGATATCGGCGACCAGGGATTTGTGACGGAAAGCTTCTCTTCTGTAGATGTTGGAGATATGAATTTCAATAACGGGGGCATCTATGAGAAGCAAGGCGTCGCGGATAGCAACACTGGTATGGGTAAAGGCAGCCGGATTAATGACAATGCCATTGATGCCGGATAAAAAAGCCTCCTGTAGTTTATCTACGATGGCACCTTCGTGATTGGATTGAAACGTTTCCACGAAAATTTCGGACTTTTTGCCCTGGCTTTTCAATCGATCGTTAACTTCTTCAAGGGTTGTGCGACCGTAAATGTCCGGTTCTCTTTTGCCGAGCATGTTCAGATTTGGACCATGGACCACCAGAATTTTTGGGTGCTGATTTTCAGCCATTCTTTTTTCCTTTTATCCTTCACACTTCGGTTTGCAAAGCTTCATCGATTAACCTTCGAAAGTGTGCTATGGATTCCTGATAATTATTGGTATTGTAAATCGCTGATCCTGCCACGAAAATATCGGCTCCTGCAGATGCAATTTTGCCGATTGTGGTGTTGTTCACACCCCCGTCCACCTGAATCAGGGTTGAATAGCCTCCATTGGTGATCATTTGGCGAAGGGTTTGTATTTTTTGAAGGCTGTTTTCGATAAATTTCTGACCTCCAAAACCCGGATTTACACTCATGATCAGAACATAGTCAATATCTTCCAAAACCCATTCCAGTGCGGAAATCGGAGTTGACGGATTAAGTGCCACTCCCGCATAAATATTTTGATTTTCCCTGATGAGTTGAATGGTTCGATTCAGATGTACGCAGGTTTCAGCCTGCACACAAATATGGGTGGCTCCGGCCGTGGCAAAATCAGAGATAAATAAGTCGGGATTTTCAATCATCAAATGGACATCAATGGGAAGTTTTGTAACTTTTTTTACCGCTTCTACCACCAATGGGCCCATGGTAATGTTGGGCACAAAATGACCATCCATAACATCAACGTGAATCCAGTCGGCCCCGGCATGTTCAACAGAGCGGATTTCATCCCCCAGGATAGAAAAATCAGCGGACAAGATTGATGGTGCGATCAGTTTCATGTCATGAGTCTCCTTATTTGATTTTTAAGAGTCTGGCTGCAAAAAAACCGTCCATGTTGTGCCTGTGGGGAAAGGTTCTGAAATACCCCTCCGAAGAGAACAATGTCGGGCTTGAGTCCATCATGGCTTGTGGAGGTTGATCTGCACAAAATTCAGGGTGTCTTTCCAGGAAGCTTTTGACCACCATATCCGTTTCTTCCGGTTCAAAGCTGCAAACCCCATATAAAAGGATTCCACCGGGCTTCACTGACGAGGCCAGATTATCCAGAAAAAGATTTTGTCGTTTTCCCATAGCTTCAAGATTCTCCGGCTTCAATTTCCATTTGGCATCGGGATTTCGTCGCAGCACTCCCATGCCGGAGCAGGGCGCATCCAGTAAAATTCGATCATAAACTGAAAAAGGTTTACCTTTCAATGGTTCGGTCAAGTCATGCGCATGAGTTTTTACAATGGAAATATACTGACGGTTCATGTCTTCGGTGAGTTTTGCAAGCTTGCTTTTTGACAAATCCATGGCGACAAGACGTCCTGAATTTTTCATCATCTGCGCAATATGTCCTGTTTTACCTCCAAAACCAGCACAGGCATCTAAAATTGTCTCTCCGGGCCGTGGTTCCAAAAAACGGGTCATTAACTGAGCGGCTTCATCCTGCACTTGAAACCATCCCAATCGGAATGCAATCAATTCGGAGATCATCGATCTTGGATTTAGAAAAGAAATACCTTCATCCGAAACCGGAGTGAGCCAGATCTCTCCGACTTCACTCTCCAGCGATTTGAAAAGCTTTTCCCGCGTTGTCCGTAAACCATTCGTGCGGACCGTGATGGGTGCAATGGTGTTGATTGCATTACAAAGCGCTTCGGTTTCTTTTACACCAAAACGGTTAATCCACCGGTCTATCAACCATTTCGGGAAAGATTTTTCAACCGAAATACTTTCTGCAATATCTGTTTCAGGGTTGGGAAAAGGAACTGATTCATAAGATGCGGCTGCATTTCTCAACACAGCGTTGACAAATTTGACCGTCCAGACAGGTGCAAACATCTTTGTCAAATCCACGGAAGTGTTCACGGATGCGGATACGGGAATGCGATCGAGAAAAATAATCTGAAAAAGGCCGATTCTTAATATATTCAACACAATGGGATTAATTTTACCCATGGGAATATTCGAATAATGAGCAATAATCCAGTCGAGCCGTTTTTTTTGGCGTAAAACTCCGAATACAATGGCCTGGAGCAATGAACGATCTTTTTTGTATGAAAATTTCTTTTTTTGATCCGCATGTTCTAAAAGAGTATCCAGAGTGGTATCATTATTATCCAACTGATTCAATATCTCTAGAGCAATTATTCGGGAATCCATTTTATTTCGATCATGTAAAAGTTATCAGGAAAGTATACTTCCCGGAGGGATTGGGTTTCCTCGGAGAAAATCATCAATTGTCATACGCCTGCCGGAGCCGCCCTGAATCTCCAGAATCGATAAAGCTCCGCCTTGCCCGGAAGCTACCCGTAATTCCCTTTCAAAACCCTTTAAAACAGTACCGGGAACTACATTCTTTTCGCCGGGAACCGGCGTTGCCTTAAAAATTTTAAGGCGTCTGTTTTCAAAAAAAGTAAATGCACCGGGGCTAGGTGCCATGGCACGAATGAGATTTTGTATTTTATCAGGGGGTTGTGTCCAATCGATGTGGCTGTCCTCTTTTTTCAGCATTGGTGCGTAAGTGGCCTGGGAATGGTCCTGGGCGATCGGCCGGATTTGGTTGTTTTCAAGTTTTGCCAACGTTTCCATCAAAAGATCGGCACCCATGTTGGCCAGCCGATCATGAAGCGTTCCGGAATTATCAGAAGGTTCGATGGAGGTTCGGCAAGACAGAAGAATGTCTCCGGCATCCATTTTTTTCCCCATCAGCATGGTGGTCACTCCGGTTTCTTTTTCACCATTGATTATTGCCCACTGGATGGGTGCAGCGCCTCGATATTTCGGCAAAAGGGATGCATGAACGTTGATAGGTCCTTTGTGGGGAATTTTTAGCAGGTTTTCGGAAAATATCTGCCCGAAAGCTGCGACCACAAAGTAATCGGGAGAGATTTCAAGCAATTTTTCATAAAAGTGACTCTTGTTGACGGATGGTGGCTGATAAACATCCAATCCCAATTCCAATGCAGCTTTTTTTACCGGAGTCGACAGCAGTTTTTGTCCCCGCCCTTTAGGCCGGTCCGGTTGCGTAACCACCAAGGCAATCTCATGGGGTCCGTCACTTAATTTTCTTAGGGTGGGCACGGCAAAGTCTGGTGTCCCAAAAAAGACTATCCGAAGATTTTCAATCATGAAGTTTTTAATTTCTTTTGAAGTCGTTTTTTATAAAGTTCGCGTTTTAACAGACTGATGCGATCGATAAACAGTCTTCCTTCAAGATGATCTATTTCATGTTGCAAAAGAATAGACAACAGCCCTTCGGCTTCAATCCGTTTCGGTTTCCCTTCACGGTCATACCCTTCCACCAGGACCCTTTCAGCTCGTTTTACATCGGAACGATAATCAGGGACGCTGAGGCAGCCTTCACTTTCTGAAATGACTTGTCCCTCCGATTCGATGATCCGGGGGTTGATCAGCACCTGAAGGTTACGTCCGTCTTCTTGTTGTTTAATGTCATACACAATAAAACTTTTGGATTTACCGACCTGAATAGCCGCAAGTCCTATTCCTCTGGCCGCATACATTGTTTCGGCCATGTCTTCAATAAATTGCTGAAATTTTCCGTCGATATTTTCAACCGGTTTTGTAGGCTTTGATAAAAAGTCATCCGGATATGTTACAATGTCGAGCAATGACACTTTAACCTCTTTGAGCAAATATTTTTAAGTTTTTTACTGAATTCATTTAAGCGATTATCATTCAGTTTTCAATATTCTTTTTCCTTGCCAGCTTTCTGAGACTCACACCGGTTACCCATGCAGAAACCAATCCAATTAAAATAACGGGAAATATATGAACGGCATGGGTGATCAGTGTAAATCCCAAAGCATCCTTTTGGGCTACTCCGAAAAGGCCTAGGGCAAAAACACCTCCTGCTTCCCATAATCCCCAGTAGCCTGGTACCGAAGGCAATGCTATGGCAAAACATATCAATACCATGACTGCTGTAATTTCGACTATTGAAAGGTCAATCCCCGGACAGCCTTTGGCAAGGATGTAATAGGAATAACCGGAAAAAATCCAGATAAACATGGAATACAATAGGCAAATATAAATACGTTTGGGAGATTTCACAAGAGCAAAACCGGAAACAATATTTTCCAAAATATTCGATGTCAGAGTCGTCAATCTGTTTTTAAGCAGAACTTTTTGGGGTTGACTCAAAAAAAAGAGCAGATTCGGGAGCCTGATTATTAAGGTTTCGATTAGATTTCTGACCTTTTCGCAGCAGACAAGGACTATGCTGATGAAAAGAAGCACTCCCAAAACAAGCATACCTTTTCCCACATCCGCCATGATCTTGTAGTCAATCCGGTAACCGGCAAATTGAATGGGGTCACTGTCCTGGGGATTGATTCTGAAAAATATCAATCCAAAAAGAAAGATCAGAAAAAGAAGGTCAAGCACGCGTTCGGTTACAACAGTGGCGAGTCCGGTGGTAAAGGGAACCTGGCTTTTGGCACGCAATATCAAGGGTCTTGCGATTTCTCCCACTCTTCCGGGATAAACGCAGTTGGCCATAAAACCGATCATGAGAGGATGAAAAGCTTCTGGCAAGGATATAGGCCTTGAGGCGCCTAAGATAATTTGCCAGCGAATCACTCTCAGCAGGAAAGCGAGGACAACCGCAAAAATGGATGGGATAATCCAGAAATAATTCACCGTGGTCAGATATTGGATCAACTCGGCAAAGGGAACGTTCTTAAATGCAAAATAGAGTGTGAGGATGGAAAGCAGGGTCCCTGTAATCAGGGAAAAAACGAGTTTGCTTTTCATGTTTAAACAGAAATAATATTGCGTGCGGTTTCCACATCCTTTTTGATCTGTGCGGAAAGTTCGGAAATACCGGAAAATTTTTTCTCATCCCTGATTCTGTGAACGAAATTGACCCGAATCTTCTGGTTGTAAATGTCTTCCTTAAAATCAAGGATATGTACTTCCACGGTAAAGACGCGGTCGTCAAAAGTGGGGCTGTAACCGATATTGGCCACGCCCTTTAATTTACGGCCGTCTTCTAATTCCACAATTACGGCATAAACCCCGGTTTTGGGGCAAAGTTCATCATAGAGCCTGATATTGGCGGTGGGGAATCCCAGAAGTTTTCCTCCGCGGTTTCGACCGGAAATAACGGTTCCACGGATCTGGTAATGACGTCCCAGCAATTTTTGGGCCTTTTCCATTTTTCCATCCATGACCAATTCTCTGATCACGGTGCTGCTGCTTCGGGCCTCAATGGATGTTGCGCCTTTTATCCAGTCCAGAACAAATACGTTAAAACCGTAAGTGTGTCCCAGCGAATTGAGAAGATCCAGGTTTCCTTCCCGATTTTTCCCGAAAGAATAATCTTTTCCCACCACCACGGCTTTCATGCCGATACGATCAAGCAATATATCTTTAATAAAGGATCGGGCTGAAATTTTGGCGAATTCAAGCGTAAATGGAACACAAATTAAAACATCGAGTCCGGCTCTTTCGATCAGTTCAACTTTTTGTTCATAGAGGGTAATTAAAGGAGGATAATTGTTTTTGGTCAACACCCGGAGAGGGTGAGGTTCAAATGTCATGGCCACGGTCGTGCCGCCGATTTCCTCCGCTTTTTCGATCACCTCGTGGAAAAGTGCCTGGTGTCCGATATGGACCCCGTCAAAATTGCCGATGGTCACCACCGCGTTATTGAAAGGTGCAACTATGGATTCCAGATTTTCAAATATTTGCATAAGGCCTGCTTAAACATATTTATCTTGACAAATAACCTAAAACCGTATAGATACACCATCTTGAATGATAAATCAATCATTCATTTTAAATTTTATGTTTTGCCGAAGTGGCGGAACTGGTAGACGCGCTAGGTTCAGGGTCTAGTGAGGGTTTCCTCATGGGAGTTCAAGTCTCCCCTTCGGCACCA
>CAYZJH010000051.1:0-25243 GCA_964478625.1 uncultured Desulfobacteraceae bacterium | reverse complement strand
TTGATGATGCTTGCCGACAGAATACTTATTGCCGAACAAACACAGGCCATTTTATGGGATATGGATGGCGTTTTGCTGGATAGCCTTGGACTGGATCTTGTGGTCTGCAACGATCTTGTCCAAAATTATTTCGGAGACCATGTCGTGTTATCCAGGGAATTTATCAGATCCATATTTGCCTATCATCCGCCGGAATTCTGGCGAATGATCCTGGAATTTGTCAAAACCGAATATGGGGTTTCAGAAGCACCCCAATTACTGGATGAAGTTTTCCCGAAATACAACAAGACTCGCAATAACACGGTTTTCAAACCCAACCCTGGAATCGTGGAAATTTTAGAGGTCTGCCGAAAACAAGGTGTCAAATGCGCCGTGGTGTCCAACAATCCTACTGAGGATGTCAGGCAGATCATTTCGCAGGCGGGTTTGTCGGATTATTTTGATCACATTATCGGAAATGATATTAAAAAGCTGAATAAAAAGCCTGCACCGGACACCTATCTTTTTGCTTCAGAATTGCTCGGCGTTTCTCCCGGCAATTGCATGGTTGTTGAAGACTCACTTCTGGGGGCCGAAGCCGGACATGCTGCAGGATGCTTTACTATAGGGGTGTGCACCGGCAGTGCTGATTTTGACCAACTGGAATCATGCCCGTGGACCGATTGTGTTTATACATCTTTTGAACCCAATCATATTGAACTGGAATTTGGACGGGTAACCCAAAAAAGGATCGTTACGCCAAACGACTTTGTCAGTCATATGATCGAACATATTGCATGGCGTCTGGGATGTAAAATCGATCTGTTCTGGAATTGCAACGATTGGAAAAATCTGGGATATTTCATCGGAAATAGAATAAGCCGGTTTGAATCCTTGCAAACAAAAGGTGCGGCCCTGGGAATGATCGATGACGGAAGCGCGGAGGTTTTCATTGATCTGTCGGTTTCCTCCGGACTTGAGTTTGAATCCGTTGCAGCAATCGATCTGGACTGGTTCTTATCTCTGCGATGTGAACAACTGTCAAGCGGAACTCCATTGGTTGATTTGCTCCAGGGGATATCAAACGGACTGGATGCACAGGTTTTTGTAAGGGTGTGCAACCTTGAAGATCCCCATCATACCTGGGAAGGCATTTTCCGAGCCGTGGGAATAGCCTTGAACAGAATTTATCCGGGAACAACCGAGGGTTACTCTTTAAACTTGCCCCCTGCCCCTGAAAAAAATGTCGCTTTCGGTGATCTCAGCATCATGGAACGTTCTGTGGATACATGCAAAATCGTGCGTAAAACAGCCGAAAGCGAGGTATCCCTAAAAGTAGATTTTAATGAAAAGGCACCTTTCCGATGCCATTTCAATGTATCGGGTTCCATCCGGTTGGACAAATTTTGTGAACTTATCCGGATAGTTGCCGAAGCTGCGGGGTGCTCGATCGATGTGGATTTCAATGCCACGGTACTGTCTTCGAGTCATGTGGCTGTGGAGGACACAGCCCTTGTGTTAGGACGAGCGTTGAAAGAAATACTTGTTCTCAGGATGCAGACATATGGAGTAAACGCTGCCGGAAGCAGTATTGAAACATCCCAGGATTTTTTTTCGCAACCGGTTCGGGTGGGTATCAGTGTCGAGGGCCGGAAAATCTGGAAAATGATTCCGTTCGACGGTGACCATGCATCACTCCGAAAAAATTTTACCATAGGTCAGAATGTGTTCGGAGAGCTTTTCTCAGAAGACCTGGACGATTTTATCGATGGGTTGTCAGGTGGATTGGGATGCAGCATTGTCATCCATTTCAAGGAAAACCCGGATCCGGACACCGGCTGGAAAATGATTTTTCATCATCTCGGTAAAGCCATAAAAACGGCATTTGAAATCAATCCTTATCGGAAGGGCGTACCCCCGGGTGTTAAGGCGACATTATCGTAAAACCTGAGGTTTTGCAGGTTTCAGTGTCCAGGAGTCAGAATGACGGCAAGAAAAAATGGTTCATTCTGACATCTGAACGCGTGAAACCTTTGATCTGCCTGTTTTTAATCGGTTGCAGGCGGGTTGGAATGTGTTAAAAGTAACAGAAGAGGAATGCATGATCAAAGTAAAATCCCATATCGCATCCATGGGCCCTTACAAGCCGCCCTGGACAGGACTGGACCGAAGCGGATACCTTCGGATGGATCTCAATGAAAATACCCTTGATCCACCTGAGCATGTTAAAGAAGCCCTGAAAAGGTATATCGACAGCAACCGGATTCAGATGTATCCGGAATATGAAGAGTTTATGCTGAAATTGAGTGACTATGTCCATACCCGACCGGATCAGCTGATTTTAACCAATGGGTCGGACCAGGGCATTGAATTGCTCCTTCATGCTTTTCTGGACGACGGCGACATTATGGTGATAGCCCGACCGGAGTTTCCTATTTTTACGCAGGTTGCCGGCGTGCTGAATGCAAAAGTGCGCGGGATTTCCTTTGATAAAAACATGAAGTTTCCGTTTGATGCTTTTATGGATGCCATCACATCCGATGTCAGGCTCATTGTTCTGATCAACCCCAACAATCCAACGGGCACGCCATTGGAACCGGAACATATCGAAAAAATCCTCAAAAAATTTCCTCATATACCCGTTCTGCTGGATGAGGCCTACTACGAGTACACCCAGGCTACATCCATCGGCCTTCTGGAAACCTATCCGAACCTGGTCATTACCCGGACTTTCTCAAAAGCATTCGCCATGGCGGGATTACGATTGGGATATATCATTGCGAATCCCGAAATCATCTCGCAGCTTTACAAAATCCGGGGACCGTTTGATGTAAATTCCTGCGCCATAGCGGCTGCACAGTCCCAATTGGATCATCCGGGAATCTGGAAGGATTATATCAAAGAAACCATGACCCGCTCAAAACCGTTTCTTGAAAATTTTTTTGAAGAAAAAAAGGTGACCTATTTTCCGGGAGCTGCTCATTTTATGTTGGTCCAGCCCGCAAACAGGGATCATGCGGTCAGCTTTCTCAAGGATCATGGTATCCTGGTTCGACCTATGTTTGCTCCTTTGATCGAAAAAACTTTCAGAATGTGTGTCGGCAGTATGGAACAGACAAGAAGGTTTGCAACCATTTACGAAAAATATTTACAGGAGTCCTGTCCATGAAAATAAATGTCTATGAACTGGAAAAAATGCCCGCCGAACAGATTGAAAAAATATTGAGGCGATCCGAGATCGATATCGAACAGTACCAGGAGGCCATCAGGCCGGTTATCGATGATGTAAAACAAAAAGGTGATGAAGCCCTGGTTGAGTATTGCCGGAAATTCGATAAGGTTACCTTATCCGTTTCCGATTTGAAGGTCAGTGAAACTGATTTTGAAAAAGCCGAAAAGAATCTGGAACCGGAAATCAAAGAGGTTATCCAAATTTCCTATGAAAATATCAAAAAGTTCCATGAAGCCCAAATGCCCGAGGACATCTGGTTCACAAACATTGATGACGGCATTATGGCCGGGGAGAAAATTACACCGATTACTTCCGTAGGAATCTATGTTCCTAGAGGCAAGGGATCTTTTCCTTCGGTCATGCTGATGCTCTGTATTCCGGCAATCATTGCAAAGGTGCCCCGGGTGATCGTTTGCACTCCACCGACTCCTGAAGGTGGCGTGGATGACGCTTCATTGTATACGGCAAAACTCTGCGGCATCAAGGATGTTTACAAAGTCGGCGGGTCTCAGGCCATTGCAGCCATGGCTTTCGGTACTGAAACTGTCCCGAAAGTCAATAAGGTGATCGGACCCGGAAACATTTATGTCTCAGCGGCAAAACGCCTGTTGTATGGAAAAATTGATGTGGGCACTCCTGCAGGCCCCAGCGAGTCAATCATTCTTTGCGACAGCAATACCGATCCCAGAATCGCAACTTTGGATCTGCTGATCGAAGCCGAACACGGCCCGGACTCCACGGCTCTTCTGGTCACCCATTCAAAAAAACTGGCCAATGAAGTCATGGAACTTCTTCCCGAATTCATCAGTGACCTTCCTGAAGAGCGACAAAATTTCTGCAAAGCTGTCTTTTCAAACTATGGCGGCATCATGATCACACCGAGCCTGGATGCTTCCATCGGATTTGTCAACGAATTCGCACCGGAACATTTGGAAGTGCTGGTTGAAGACTGGATGGGTGCTCTTCAGAAAATCACCAATGCCGGAGAAATTCTGTTAGGACCCCATACCCCCATCACCCTTGGAAATTTTTCCCTGGGGGTCAATGCCATCCTTCCCACCGGGGGCTTTGCCAAAACCTTTTCCTGCGTCACGGTGTTTGATTTCCTTAAACGCAGTTCAATCGGATATGCCACAGCCGAAGGGTACGAAAAATTAAAGGATGTGGCTTTTAAATTTGCCCGGTACGAGGGATTTTCAGCCCATGCCAACGCGGTTTTAAAGCGCAAAGTCAAAGGAGAATAATGCATTGGAAGAACCAATTGTAAAACCGGAGCGGCCGGGAGGTTTTCTCGACTTTCTTCCGGCCGACTATCTGGCCAGGGAAAACATGCTGAAAACAATCGAAAACGTTTATCGTTCCTTTGGATTTGACCCCATTGAAACACCCCGAATCGAATTTCTGAAAACCCTGGCCGGGGAAACCAGTGATACCGGAAAAAACATTTTTCATATCAAAAGTTCCCAGGATGACGAACCTTTGGCCATGCCCTTTGACCACACGGTTCCATTTGCACGGCTTCTGGCGGCAAATCCCTATGATGCCAAAAAAAGAACCGGTATTCGCCTTCCCTGGCGAAGGATGGTGGTGGGCCCCGTATTTCGGTCGGACACCCCACAGAGCGGCCGATATCGTCAGTTTTACCAGTTTGATGTCGATATCGCCGGTACGGCAAGCATGATGGCCGATGCTGAAATCGTTGCACTGATGTATCTGACCATGAATGCCCTGAAGGTGCAAAATTTCAGGATCAAAATCAACAATCGCAAGATATTAAACGGCCTTGCCAAACTCGCGGGTATCCGCGACAGGGACCGGATCCCGGCGGGTGACATCACCAAGGAACTGATGCGGATCCTGGACAAACTGGACAAAATCGGAATAGACCGGGTGTTGCATGAACTTCAGGTAATACCTGAAAATCCCTATCTTCCAGCCCCTCAGCTGACTTCGGAAGCTGCGGAAAAAATAAAATCTTTTCTGGCAATCACAGGCAACAATACTCAAAAAATTGCTCAATGCCGGAAGTTGTTTCAGGAAATCGAAATTGCCCTGGAGGGCATTGAAGAACTCAGTCTGATTCTAAGTTATTTACAGAGTATGGATATCCCGGAAAATTTCGTGGAAATCGACTTTTCAATCGCAAGAGGATTGGATTACTATACAGGCCCGGTTTTTGAAACAGTCCTGTCAGATGCGCCCGAATTCGGAAGTGTGTTTTCAGGAGGACGTTACAACGATCTGGTCAGGCGTTTTACCGGAAAAAGCCTTCCGGCCACAGGAACTTCCATTGGTGTGGACAGGCTTTTTGCCGCCCTGTCGCATCTCGGGCTTGTGGACAAAACCAGACACACCGTCACTGAAGTCATGATTCTCAGGATTGAACAAGACCAGGATAACCAATATCTGAAAATTGCTTCACAACTTCGCAGAATCGGTATCAATACCGAAATATCCATGGTGGAAGATACCAGTTTTAAAGGACAATTCAACTACGCCATCAGCCGTGGCGTTAAATTTGTGATTATCTGTGGTGCTTCGGAATTCGAAAAAAAGACGGTCCAGGTAAAAAATCTCGAAACCCGAAAGCAGGAAGAAATCCCCAGGACCGAACTGGAAAAGTATTTCATGAACATAGAGTTTGATGCGCAAACAGCAGAGGCTTGACATGTTAAAAGTCATGATCAGAGACAATATGGCCCCGGTGGCAAAAGAAATCCTGGAAGCTACCGGAAAAATCGAAGTCGTTGTGGATAACGACAAAGCCAATGCCGATCCGAATGTTTTATCGGACCTGATAAAAGATTTCGATGGTCTGGCAATTCGAAGCGGAACAAAGGTGACCGCTAAGGTGCTGGAAAATCCGGGGAGGCTCAAAGTCATCGGAAGAGCCGGAGTCGGCGTGGACAATATCGATATCAAAGAAGCCACCCGGCATGGAATTGTGGTCATGAACGCTCCGGGAGGCAACACGGTGACCACGGCTGAACACGCCATATCCCTTCTTCTTTCCCTGGCCCGAAATATTCCCCAGGCAACGGCATCGCTGCGGGGAGGAAAATGGGAAAAAAAACTGCTCTCCGGTGTCGAAATTACCGGAAAGGTGTTGGGTATTATCGGTCTGGGGCATATCGGCCGTGTGGTGGCCGACCGGGGCATCGGATTGAAAATGAGAGTCATCGCCGTCGATCCTTATGTAAGTCAGGATGCCGCAAAAAAGCTGAATATCGAACTTGTGACTCTGGATGAGCTTTTGGCGCAATCCGATTTTATCACGCTTCATGTGCCCAAACTTCCTGAAACAGAAAACATGATCAACTCGGCAATGATAGCCAAAATGAAACCCGGCGTCAGAATCGTCAATGCCTCCCGAGGTGAGGTCATTCATCTGGATGATCTGTACGAGGCGGTGAAAAACGGCCATGTAGCCGGGGCCGCCCTGGATGTATTCCCCAAAGAACCCCCGGATTACTCCCATCCGATTTTTTCCCTTCCCAACATCATTTTTACCCCTCATCTGGGAGCAAGCACCGGTGAAGCCCAGAATAAAGTGGCCGAAATGATTGCGGAACAAATGGCCGCCTATCTGTTAAACGGTGTGATTATCAATGCGGTCAATTTCCCTTCCCTTCCCAGAGAAGCCCTGGAAAAGATCAGTCCCTACCTCACCCTGGCTGAGAGGATGGGTTCGTTGATGGGACAGATGGTCCGGAAAGTCCATGACATCACCATCAGTTACTGCGGAAATGTGGCCCACCTCAATACCCGTCCCCTGACCCATGCCGTGCTCAAAGGCATCTTGAGTTCATTCACTCACAATCCGGTCAACTATGTCAGCGCTCCGGAAATCGCCAAAGATAAAGGTATCGAGGTTCATGAAGTCATCAGCGACTCTAAAGATGACTTTGCAGGATCCATCAGGATTAAACTGATCGACCATGAAGAAGGCCCCGGAGAAATATGGGGCACCATTTTCGGCAACCGATATCCCAGAATTGTCCGCCTGGGGGAAATCTACATGGATGCCATACCCGAAGGGTATATGATCATCGTTCAAAACTATGACAAGCCCGGTGTCATCGGAAACCTGGGAACCACACTGGGACGGTACAATATCAATATCGGAAGGTTTCAACTGGGAAGGCTCAGGGAGCGAGCGTTGTGCATGATCAACATCGACACCCCGGCAGATGAAGCGGTTCTGGAAGAAATCAGAAAGCTTCCCAACATAATTTCCGCCCGGCAGGTGCATCTGGATTAAACATCCGAGAAGGCTGGCAAACAACCATAAGGAGTGCAAAAGCCCTGCTTTTGTACTCCCTTTTATCGACCGGCAAAGAATTCCTCTTTTTCGGCTCCGCTACAGTTTTTTTCTCCTCACATTTCAGGAATAAACTCCTCCTCTATCAGTTTTTATCTGTATTTATAAACCCAATTTTGACCTTTATAATACCTTTCAAATACCTTTCAAACTATACGGGTATGCCAATCGAAACAATAAGCCATCAAAGAAAGGGAGAGCAACAATGGTTTTTAGAGAGATTCTCGAAGTTCAAAGAACCATCCGGACTTTGAATGAAAAACTCAGAGGCAAACCCAAAGGGTATGCCACTGAATTCAAAATCAACGGTCATGTTTTCCCCCAACCCAGGGAACAGAAAATTGAAATTATCCTGGTCGATCCTCAAAAAAATCTTGTGGCCTACCGACCGAATCTTGATGACGTATCAAACAATCATCATGAAAAATGGCTGATCGGCAATTATGAAAAAGCCGTCAAAGATGCTTTTGCCCTGCGAAATAGAAAACCGGCAGAAAATAGCTCCCCTGAAAGTCATTCAAATGAATCCCGGAGTCCGATGGAAGATTCCAAAGATCCTGAACTCACATTAATGGGCTTTTTTTAATCCGATCTTTCCTCGTGCAGGATTCCCGCATGTTAACTCCAGGTGTTAACTTTATTAACACACAGGGGATGGACCCGCCCTTTTGAAATCAGGTGTTTTGTTAAAACCTGATCTGTTGATATATTTTCCGCCAATAGTCCTCAAACTCCAAAAAGTTCTCAACCAATTGATTTTTTTGATTTTATTTGAATATAGATTAAAGAAGATCAATCAATTCCCGGCATCTGTCGCACCATAAGATCTTTCTGGCACTCTAATTGCTCTTACGAATGAATCATAACCGGATAGACGTATTTTGCAACAGAAAGGGTAAACAGGATGACAATACGATTTAACAATGCAAAGCCCATTTCATCACCATCGCCGGCAGGAGCAGGCCTGACCCTCTTGATCCTTTTTTGGGCAGCTGTTTTTCAAATGATGTTTTTTGGGGCGGATTTCGCCGGGGCTGCTTCGGACACCGAAGAAATCGCCCCCGGCCGGACCATGGCCCGCCAGGCACTTAAAAAACGCGAAATCTGGAAAACCACAGACCATTCCAAGCATGAGATTTTAAAACAGGAATTCAAGTCCGGGCCGGAGGTGACTGCGGCCTGTCTTTCCTGTCATACCGAGGCTGCTTCCCAGTTTCATGAAACCATCCACTGGACGTGGCTTGATCCGGCAGACGAATCTAAAATCGTGGGAAAAGCCGGCCTTTCGGTAAACAATTTCTGTATCAATCTTAAAAGCAATGAGCCCAGATGTACCTCATGCCATGCCGGATACGGATGGAAAGACAGCAGCTTTGATTTTACGGATCAAACAAAGGTGGACTGCCTGGTCTGCCATGAACAAACCGGCACATACCATAAATTCCCCGCAGGCGCTGGAAATCCCGTTTCAGAAGAAACCGTTTTTAAAGGCGACGGTAAGACCTATTATCCTCCGGATTGGAACCTGGTGGCCCAAAGTGTCAGCAGGCCCACCCGATCCAATTGCGGAGTCTGCCACTTTTTCGGAGGCGGAGGCGATGCCGTCAAACACGGAGACATGGATTCCTCCCTGATGAAACCCAACAAAAATCTGGATGTGCACATGGGGATCGATGGTGAAAATTTCGACTGTGTGCGATGTCACACGACGGTTCAGCACCAGATCGCCGGGCGTATTTATGCCACCCCGGCCTCCACGGACCGCAAAAGCCTGATCGAAGATGACATGGCCAGCAAAATCATGTGCGAGTCCTGCCACAGCAGCACACCTCATAAACCCGGGGTTAAAGCCAATGATCATACCGATAAAGTGGCATGCCAGAGTTGCCATATCCCTGAATTTGCCAGGGTCAACCCCACAAAAATGTGGTGGGACTGGTCTAAAGCCGGTGAAAAAAAGGACGGTAAACCTTTCAAAGTTCCCGGCCCTCTGGGAAAACCCGACTATGACACCCAGAAAGGCGAGTTCGTGTGGGAAAAAAATGTCAACCCCGAATATTTCTGGTTTAACGGCTCCATCCAGACCCTGACCGCCCTGGATATGATCGATCCTTCAACCACAGTCAAAGTCAGCTGGCCCACCGGAGACAGGAATGACAAAAACTCCAGGATTTTTCCGTTCAAGGTTCATCGGGGAAAACAGCCCTATGACAAGGTGAACAAAACAATTCTGATCCCTCATCTTTTCGGCAAGACCGAAGAAGCCTACTGGGTGGGTTATGATTGGAAAAAAGCCCTTGAAAAAGGTATGGCGACAGCGGGTTTGAATTTCAGCGGCGAGTTCGACTTTGTGGAAACCAGCTATGTATTTCCCACTACGCATATGGTGGCTCCCAAAGCCGATTCCCTGAGCTGCCAGGAATGCCACTCCAAAAACAGCCGTTTGAATAATCTTGCCGGCTTTTACATGCCCGGAAGAGACAACCTGCCGGTGGTCGACTATGCCGGGTGGGGACTTGTTCTCGCCAGTCTGGTCGGCGTGATGCTCCATGGCCTTGGACGTGTTTTTGCCAAAAACGGAAGGAGTAAATAACCATGTCTGAAAATACCAAAATGATTAAAATATACCTTTATTCAAAATTTGAACGATTCTGGCACTGGGCACAGGCAGCTCTGATCATTCTCCTGATCATTACCGGCCTTGAAATCCACGGCTCGTACAACCTTTTCGGATTCGAACGGGCGGTTTCCCTGCATAATTTTTTCGGGCTTTCCTGGCTGGTTCTCTACGCGTTCATCGTATTCTGGCTTTTTACAACCGGCGAGTGGAAACAGTATATTCCCACCACCAGAAAACTTTACGATGTAGCCCATTATTACTGTGTGGATATTTTTAAGGGGAAACCTCACCCGGTCCAAAAGTGCAAGGATGCCAAACACAACCCTTTGCAACGCCTGACTTACCTGGGAATTTCCGCACTGTTGCTCCCTTTTCAAATGGCCACCGGTTTGCTGTATTATACCTATAACAGCTGGGAGGCCTGGGGAATCGACGGTATTCTCGATCTGGGAATCCTGGCGGTCATTCACACGGCCCTGGCATTTATCATTCTGTCCTTTCTTGTGGTTCATGTCTATATGACCACCACGGGCCACTCTGTTTCCAGCCATATCACGGCCATGTGCTGCGGATGGGAAGAAGTGGAAGAAGGCACAAAAATCGAGGACTGGGAACGCAGTGCAATCAGCTAAAAATTGACCCGCTAATTTCCTTTGGGATCAATCCCGTATTTTTTCAACCGTTTCCAGATGGTAACCCTGCTAACCCCCAGAATGGATGCGGCTTTGGATTGGTTCCCCCCTGTGCGCCGAAGGACCCGGATAAGTTCCTCCCGGGTCCGGTCGGTTTTTATCGTGTCCCCGGATTCACCCAAAAGCATATTTTCTGTATGTTCCGGGTCAAAAGTTATGATTTTGGGCGGAAGATGCTCCACCTGGATATGCCCGCCGGGACACAGAACAAAGGCATACTCCACAGCATTTCGCAATTCCCGGACATTTCCCGGCCAACTGTAGGCCAGCAGTTTCTCCAGGGCTTTCCCGGCAAGTCCCAGGATATTCTTTCCGGATTCCTGGTTGTTTCTTCGGATAAAGCTTTGAACAATCAACGGAATGTCCTCTTTACGATCCGATAAAGGAGGACAATAAAGGGGAAAGACATTGATCCGAAAAAACAGATCCTCCCGGAACCGTCCCTGACTGACCAGCTTTTCCAGGTTCCGGTTGGTAGCAGTCACGATCCGGACATTCACCCTGATGGGCCGATGATCCCCAACTCGCTCGATATGCTTTTCTTCCAGTACCCGAAGCAGTTTCACCTGGGTTGAAGGGGGTATATCCCCGATTTCATCCAAAAAGATGGTCCCCTCCTGAGCCGCCTCGAACCTTCCGATCCGGTTGCGGTCAGCACCAGTAAAAGCCCCTTTGACATGACCGAAAAGTTCGCTTTCCAGAAGGTTTTCATTCAGGGCCGCACAATTGACCTTTATAAACGGCTTGCCGGATCTGATGCCCGAATCATGGATCGCTCTGGCAACCATCTCCTTTCCGGTGCCGCTGGGCCCCATGATCATCACGGGCGCATCGGTTTGGGAAACATTTTCAATGAGTTCAAAAAGCCGCTGCATCCCTGGGGATCTTCCAAGGATGCCGTAAAAGCCTTCTTCAAGATGACACGATTTTCGCAAAGAGATAATTTCCTGCTGCTGCCTCACCAGCTCGGAAATGTCCGTCAGGGTTTCCACCGCACCGATTATGTCTCCTTTGTGATCCCTGAGCACGGAAGCGCTCTTGATAACATCCAGGGTATGGCCGTCCTTTTGGGTAATCTGGCACTGCTTGTCCCGGATTTTTCCCAGGGAGTAGAGTTCACACCACTTCACCCCCGCTCCATGCCCCAGAATTTTACACCCGGTGCAATTGAGGACCTTGCAGGAACGTCCTATCAATTCGCCGGAGGAATAGCCGGTCAATCTCTCGGCAGAAGGATTGGCCGCCAGGATATTGCCTTTCGGGTCCACCACCAGAAGGCCGTCTCTGAGAGTATCGATCACCGTTTTCCAGTATTTTGAAATATCCATGGTTTCTATCCGTTCTATCAAGTGTTACCCTTGTGTTAACCATAGTTAACATATCATGGGAACAGGCTTTGAGCAAGAAAAGGAATCGTAAGAGTCCCGTTCTTTAAAATATGAAATCCATCCGGATTTTTTCGTTGAAACATGATCCCGGTTTACATGAAGGGGAGCTTCCAGTCTGACGGAGGTGATATCGGTAAAAAATCTTCTTGCAAGTTGAACCAAAAAATTCAATACTACTCGCAAATTCGAAGGAAGTCCCCCAAAATTTTGTACTGATAAAAGGCTTTGCCATGAAAATCGAATGGATCAAAACCGAAGCCATCAAACCGAATCGGCGATGTATTTGCACGATTGATTCCCTGGAACAACTAATCGCCAGTATTCGGACCAGAGGCCAGCTCGAACCCATAACCATCTGGTTTACGGGTGAGGATTTTCGAATCATCGATGGCGAAAAACGATGGAGGGCCTGCAAAAAACTGGGGGTGCCCAAAATGAAAGTGATTATCATGGAAAGTGAAGATTGATCCGGCAAATGAAACCCTAATCACCGATCAGGAATCATCAGCGTAATGCATATCGTATGCTGCCTCAAACAGGTTCCGGATACCGCACAGGTAAAGATCGATCCGGAAACCAACACATTGATCCGGGCCGGGATCGAATCCATACTGAATCCTTTTGACCTGGTCGCCATCGAACAGGCGGTCAGAATCAAGGAAAACCACGGAGGAACCATCACGGCCATCACCATGGGACCGCCTCAGGCTTCAAATATTTTAAGACAGGCGCTCTCGCTGGGCGTGGATCAAGTCTTTCTCCTGTCAGACAGAGCATTTGCCGGTGCCGACACTCTGGCCACCAGTTATACCCTGGCCATGGCCATCCTCAAATTGGAAACCCAAACCCCGGTGGATCTGGTGCTTTGCGGCAAGCAGGCCATCGATGGAGACACGGCCCAGACCGGTCCGGGAATCGCCACCCGCCTTAAATATACCCAGCTCACCTATGTTTCGCAGGTTCAGTGGATCGATCCCGAAAAGAGAAAAATCCAGGTAAAAAGAAAAGTTGACGGCGGCGTGGAAACGGTCCTGGGAGATCTTCCGGCTCTTCTGACCGTGGAACTTGAACTTGCCAAACCGCGAAGAGCTTCGCTTCCGGCCCTGATAACCTCTTTGAAAGCACCCGTGCCCGTATGGGATGCAAAAGCCATTGAGGCGGTTGAAACCCTGGTGGGAATCAAAGGATCTCCCACATGGGTGAGAAAAATATCATCACCGGCCCCAAGACAGGGAGGTCCCAAATTCCGGGCAGTGACGGAACCTGAAAAAGCCGTGGAGCAATGTCTTGATGTGCTTTTTGCGGATGGCGATTTTTTGTTAAATTTAAAAGCAACCGGTAAACTGAGTACTGATGTCAAAAAATTCTAAAGGCATTGAAGTTGCTGAAATCATCTCCGACAAATGTATTGCCTGTCAGATTTGTATCGGAGAGTGTCCGGTGGGGGCCATCTCGCTTTCTGATGAGGGTGTGGCTCATGTTGACCCGGAGGTGTGTGTCGGCTGCGGAAAATGTTCAGAAGTCTGTCCTGTTGAAGCCGTATTGTTTGAACGGAAAAAACGCAAAAAAATTTCCAAAAGCCAACGGGGCGCCCAGGCGTTAACAGGTGTCTCCTACGACGGAGTCGGGGTCTTCATAGAGGTTGTCAACGGATCGGCCGCCCCGGTCTCCTTTGAATTGATCGGAAAGGCAAAAGAACTGGCCGTGAAACGAAACTGCAGGGTGATCGGATTTGTGATCGGCAATGATGTCGAAAAAATAGCCCAAGAAGCGGTCTTTTATGGTTGCGATGACGTTCACCTCATGTCCCATCCCCAACTGGAAACCTATCTTTCCAGGCCCTACGGAAAAATTCTGGCCAATCTTTGCAAGGAAGTTTGCCCGGAAATATTCCTGATCGGCGCGACTCATCTGGGAAGAGACCTGGCCGGAGTCGTGGCCACCCGCCTGGGAGCCGGTCTTACAGCGGACTGCACCGGCCTGGATATCGAGGAGGAAACCGGGCTTCTGCTCATGACCAGACCCACGTTCGGGGGCAACATCATGGCCACAATTTTCTGCGAAAACCGTCGTCCCCAAATGAGCACGGTACGGCCTCGGGTCATGAAAATGCCTGCGAAAGATCTTTCCAGAAAAGGCAATATCATTCGCCACGAATTTACCCCGATTGAAGATCCTCTTTCCCAGCTGGTCGGGTTTGCCCCTGATATTAAGCTTTCAGGAGAACAGGATATCACGGAATATCCTGTTCTCGTGGCCGCCGGCAAGGGAGCATGCGATGTGTCGGCTTTTCCTTTGCTCCAGGAGCTGGCGGACCTTCTGGGAGGAACCCTGGCCTGCACCCGTCCGGTGGTGGAATCCGGGTTTATGCCCTATGAACGGCAGGTAGGCCAGACCGGAAAGACCGTGGCGCCCAAATTGTACATCGCAGTGGGAGTTTCCGGAGCCATACAGCATTTTGTGGCGATCCAGGGCGCTGAGAAGATATTAGCCATCAACAGCGATGAAAACGCACCGATCTTTCAGGTGGCGGATGTAGGAATCGTGGGGGACTATCAGAAAATTATTCCGGTGCTGATAAAACAACTGAAAGAAAAGATGGAAAAAGCTTAGTGCCCTGTTGAAAAAAGGAGAAATCAAACAAGTCCCCCTTTGAATTAATGCCATATGGCATTAAAAATAAAGCGAGAGGCAACAAAAGTCCCCCTTGAAAAAGGGGGATTCAGGGGGATTTTTCTCTGGTTCCCACGCTAACCACGGGAACGAGAAAATGAGAAAAAAGGGTTTCAATGAAGCAAACATACGACGTGGCCATTGTAGGGGCCGGACCGGCCGGGATCTCGGCCGCCTGTGTCCTGGCGGATAACGGAATCAATGCTGTTGTTTTCGAGCGGGGGGAATTTCCGGGAGCCAAAAACATATCCGGTGGAGTCCTCTACGGCCATGACCTGGCCCGCATCATTCCCGATTTTGCCCAAAAAAATTGCCCCATCGAGCGAAATATCGTGGAATCGAGGCTCTGGTATCTTTCCCAGGATAGCGGCTACAGCCTTTCCTACCGTGACCAAGCTTTTGAATCCCAGCGCCGGTACAATGTGTTTACCGTGGGAAGAGCCAAATTTGACCGGTGGTTTGCGGACCAGGCCTCCCAAAAAGGCACCCTGGTGGTTTGCGGCACGGTGGTCACGGACCTGTTGCGTGATGAAAACGGTCGGGTGACCGGAGTTCGGACCGACAGGCCCGACGGAGATCTCAACGCAAAAGTGGTGCTGCTGGCCGATGGCATCAATTCGCCTCTGGCGGCCAAAACTGGCTTTCGGCCCGAGCCTTCGCCGGCCCATGTGGCCCTTGCGGTCAAAGAGGTGATCGATCTTCCCGAAGACATCATCGATCAGCGGTTTAACACTTCCCAGGGCAACGGGGTGACCATCGAAATTCTGGGAAGCATCACATCGGGCATGAACGGCGTTGCGGTCATCTACACCAACCGCAAATCCCTGTCGGTGTGTATCGGGGCCAACCTGGCCGATTTTTCCGAAAAAAAAATCAAACCCTATGAAATGCTCGAAAGTTTTAAGAAACATCCCATGGCAGCGCCTTTGATTCAGGGGGGAAAACCTGTGGAATACATGGCCCATTGGCTGGCCGAGGGCGGCTTTGACCATATCCCGAAACTGTACGGCGACGGCTATCTCATTGCAGGGGATTCCGGAATGCTCTTTAACACCCTCCATCGTGAGGGCTCCAACATGGCCATGGTTTCAGGCTCTTTTGCCGCAAAAACCATTATCGAGGCGATCCGGAAAAACGATTTCAGCCGTGACTCATTGAAAAATTATGAAACCCGTCTGCAGAATTCATTCATTTTTGATGATCTGAAAAAATACCGAAGATTCAATCCGTTTCTGGCCAATCATCCGGAAATTTTTTCCACCCTGCCGGATGCTGTCGCCTTTGCCGCCCGGGAGATGCTCACCGTGGATGGCACCTCCAAGAAAAAGAAACAGAAAAAAATCTGGAAAAATTTGCGAAAACGCCATTCGCTGTCGGCTTTGATCCGGCTGTTGTGGGATGGCTACAGGAGCGTTTGATGGGTGCATCAATCGAAGACAAACTCTTTTTGGACCGTTTTAACGTGCATGAAACCTCCCATCTGAAAATCATCGACGGGGCGGTTTGTATCGATGACTGCGGGCAGCAACCCTGCCTTTACATCTGTCCGGCCAATGTTTACCGGCTGGAAAACAACAGGATTTCCGTCAACTATGAAGGCTGCCTGGAGTGCGGTTCCTGCAGGATCGGATGTCCTCATCTCAACATTGACTGGAGATTTCCCACCGGCGGCTTCGGCATCCGGCATAAATTTGGATGACTCATCAGTTTACAGTTCGTGAGGTACCTCCTTCGCATATACGCCGTCATTCTGAGAGGGCCAACATCACCGCCTGTCAGGCGGCACTATATCTATGGCCGACAAAGAATCTCACTTTCCCAACCCATGATCTTTTTTATGTCCAAATCGCTTGTGATCAAATAATGGATAGTCGACATTCAACCTCCCATTAAAAAACTCCTATTGAAAATCCGGCCCATGTCATTGAGTCAGACGCTTTACTCATGGGGTCACAATTGCCAATTCAGTCGGGTTTACCCAAGGACAGAGAATAATTGCTGAAAGGTTTTCCATTTTAGTGGAAAAATATCCGTAAATGAGTAAAATGTTATCAAAATAACAATATCGGAGAACAGGCCAATGCTCTTGTCCAACGATTTTTTGAAAAGAAAATCACTCTTACAATCCCAATATAAATCTGGTATCCGGTTTCTGGTTATGGCCAATCTCCCATACGGTTATCCAACTTTGCTCAAGTCGTTGTTCCGACGACCAATAAAAAGCTGTCATCTCATATTTTTTAAAACCCCAGGTCATCCAACGGGCTGACAACGCCATATCCTCCCTGCTTTTTGCCCAAACCGCATTAATTTTCTGATCAAGTGTTTGTTTAAGTACTTTTTTATACAAAAACACCAGGGCGTTCATCGCCTGGTACTGTGTGGACAGAGAAACATGCTTATTCACTGCAAGATCGGTCAAGAATTGTTCGATTTTCAGCTCTCCGTCATTCAGATCAGCCCGCGATTTCATTTTCCCTTCCTTTTTATTTGACATATTTTATCTCACTCATGTAGGAACAAAGTAATCATTTCCAAAATAAAAAACATAAATCTGATGAGAAAACATCTTTTCGCATGGATTAAAATTCTATTAAATGGTATTTCTTATCAAGCAGAATTTGACCTGATAAGTGGCAAATTTAAGTATTATCGAGGCACTTTTGCCTTGATAATTGACAAATTCGGGTATTATCATGGCGGTTTTGCCTTGATAAGTGCAATATCAGGTTATTATCAAGGCAAATCTACCCGAAAATCAATGTTTATGTTCTTGTCAGGAGTTGAAGTTTGAGAGGTAATGTAATTTCCTACATTGAGATGTGCCAGAAAGAAGGCACAAGTCTTCAGCGGGGCATGAATTTCCGCCTGAAGGGGCATCATTCGGTCATCCTCATGTCGGTACGCCCCAACTCGCCCTACCGTGACGAAGTGCAAGAAGATGGTGCCGTGCTCATCTATGAGGGTCACGATGAGCCGAAGCGAAGGGGAATAGCTTATCCCAAGGTTCTCGATCAACCTGAATGTCTGAGTAGTGGAACCCTTACTGAGAACGGAAAATTTCATCAAGCTGCTCAACTTTTTAAGGCCGGGAAAAAAGGTCCAGACATTGTTCAGGTATATGAAAAAATTAAAGCTGGAATCTGGACCGACAACGGATTCTTTCACTTGGTGGATTCGTGGATCGAAAACGATGGCGTGAGGAATGTCTTTAAATTCAAGCTGGTGGCAGTAGAAAGCGTTTCTGATGAATCAGCCGCTGAAGAAGTGTCCAGTCGCCTTGTTGAACGTAGCCGAATTATTCCAACTAGCGTCAAGCTCGAAGTGTGGGCTCGCGATGGCGGTAAGTGTGTAACTTGCGGCGCAACCGACGAGCTTCATTTTGATCACATTCTCCCTTACTCAAAAGGCGGAACTTCCTTGAAGGCCGAGAATGTGCAGTTGCTCTGTGCTCGTCACAATCTGAGAAAGAGCGCAAAGATTCAATAAACAACGAACATAACAACCGCAGCAACTCGGACTGGCAATTCCGCTGCGCTTCATTGCCAGCCGGTTATGCGGAACGTTAGCCACGAGGACAACAGGATGAATGACTTAGATGTCAAAACAAATGATGTTGAGAAACTGCATCTTGAATCGCTTCAATTGCGAAACCAGCAATTTCACCTCGCAGCGCTTTCACTTGCAGGTTCCGGGATTACAGCTTGGATGGGGCCTGCTCTTGTGGCTATTACACAAGGAACTGTTCCCGAAAAAGCCATAGTTGGCGGCTCTCTGTTCTGGCTGGTGCTGCTTACGTTTCTTTATCTTTGGTCTCTTTCATTGCGGTCGTTAATTGCTGTAATCAGTCAATATCTTGATGTGAAAGGGTTCTCACACTGGGAAAATCACTACCGATCATTCACAGACTACACCAAATCCAAATTTCACACACAAACAAGATTCACCGCTGTTATTTTTACGGTCTATGGGGTTATCGCCACAGGAGGAGCCTTTATTGCAGCTTGGGCAGCTCCTGACAAAGTCCATCTTTCTCATGTTGGTGCCTTGATATTATTGATTTCTCTAATATCTTACATTACGTTTGTGTGGGTGTGTTGCAGGACCAGAAATCAAAATGAAATTATAAGGTGCGGGTGGCTAAACGCTCTTAGCTTACAACGCGACGCATCAAGTAATGTCCAAGATCAATCTTGAGCTGTTTACCAACCATAATCTATACTGAAAAAAAGAGGGGCCAGGATCAAGTTAAAGGGAAAAACGATTTAGGACCCTAACCCCCGGCTTAACTGGCAAGAAAATTACCAAACAAATATCAGTTACCAGGCTTGCCAGTTATCCGGAAAGTTATGTGGAATAAGCAACTTGACACAACAACGTGCTTGTATTACGATGCGTAATACGGAGGTAGCGATATGATCACTATAAGACTCGATCCGAATTTAGAAAAAGAGATTAGTACCGTTGCCAAAAATCTTGGTCTAACAAAATCCGAATTGATTCGAAAAAGTTTAATCGAATATCTCGGAAAGCTTGAAAGTTCGAATGCTTGGGAATTGGGTAAAGATTTTTTCGGCAGATATTCAAGCGGCCTAAAAAATTTGTCGGTCGATCGAAAAACGATTTTAAAAGAAAAAATTCGGGCTAAAAGAAAATGAAAAAAATTCTAATAGACTCTGGCCCTTTAATTGCGTTGTTCGATTCATCTGATAGATACCATCAAGAATCGGTTGATTTTATCAAACAAAATAAATGTACTCTTATCACAACGATTGCCTCGATAACAGAGACACTTTACTTATTAGATTTCAATCGAAACGCTCAGATAGATTTTTTAGAGTGGATTGGCAGAGGAGGAGTTGAGATTCATGATATTCAAAATAAAGATTTTCACCGACTAAAAGAGCTAACAGAAAAATATCGTGACTTACCAATGGATTTTGCCGATTCATGTCTTGTATATATGGCTGAACAACTCAACATAAATACCATTGCAACTATTGATCGTGATTTTACAGTTTACAGGATTAAAGGAAGAAAAAAGTTTAAAATTGTACTTTTTTGAATGAATCCGCCACATAACCAGGAAATTCAGGGGACAAGCCGCAGATTTGAGGCGTTCTGCCCAAAAAAACCATTTTCTTGACATCGCCCTACATTGTAAATACAATGTCGTCATGAAAAAACTACGTTCCGAATGGGACCCAAATAAATCAAAAGCTAATCAGGACAAGCATTGTGTCTCATTCGAAGAGGCGGCCAGCGTATTTTATGACGAATGGGCGATTGAGTTTTATGATGACGAAAATTCAGATTGGGAGGATCGGTTCCTCCTTTTAGGAATCAGCACTAACCTGCGTCTATTATTGATTTGCCATTGTTACAAAGCCAACGAATCTGTCATTAGGATCATCTCCGCCCGTAAAGCCACCAAGAAAGAATCGAAACATTATCGGAGGTGAAAAATGCAAAATGAATATGACCTATCTAAAATGAAGTCGCGGCGGAATCCATATGCCAAACAATTAAAAAAGCAGGTAACTTTAAGAGTTCGTCCCGACATTATCGAATACTTTAAAGAGATGGCTCATGAAACTGGGATCCCCTATCAGAGTCTAATCAATCTTTATTTACAGGACTGTGTTAATAACCAGCGAAAGCTTGATATTCAATGGTCTCCTCAATAGGGAGGCCAGGACAAGGCACTTAACTCAGACGGCTATTTCCGTGGCATTTTTAATCGATCGTGCTGTTCGCCGTGGGTGTAAACATCCACACCCGTTCCCTCGGTCTGTTTGAGCAGTTCCTCCATGTCTTTCAGGTCGTGACCGGAAATCAGGATGCCGGGTTTTTGGCCCACGCCGATGTTCACTTCGGTGATTTCAGGATTGCCATAGGCTTTGGTGTTGGCTTCGTCCAGCAGAGCCATGGTGTTGACGGCACACTCTCTGGCCTTCATGACCATGGCGATCATTTCGTCCGTCGTAAGCGCCTTGGTGGTGGACGCCAGGGCCTCCAAGAGAAATCCATAGATGTCGTCTTTTTCGTGACCGAGAATCGCGGCATGATCGGCGTAGCCGGCGATGCCCTTGCAGCCGATGGCTCCAGGCAAGCAGCGCCAAACCGAAAACGATAGCCAAAATTGCCACAATCATTCTTTACCCCTGTCTTCAGTCTGTTTTTACGATTCCAAAGCCTCCCGCACTTTCATCGCCAAGTCCCGGTTGGAAAAAGGTTTCTGAATGAAATTGACACCTTCATCCAAAACCCCACGATGGGCGATGACGTTGGCCGTGTAGCCGGACATGAACAGAACCTTGAGATCCGCATATTGGGTCTGCAGGTTCCCGGCCAACTCCCGACCGTTCATCTCCGGCATGACCACGTCGGTGATCAAAAGGTGAATGCGGCCTCGATGCGCTTCCGCCTGGGCCACCGCCTCACCAGGGGTATGCGCTGTCAAAACGTTATAGCCCAAACGTTCGAGAATGGTATGGGCCAGCTTTAGAATGGATGTCTCGTCTTCGACGATCAGCACGGTTTCTCCGCGGCCGGCGGGTATTTTGGTCGTTTTCTGTACTTTCATCCCAGCGTCTTCCCCCGCATACGGCGGCAGATAGATTTTGAAGGTCGTGCCTTTTTCCGGCTCGCTGTACACATTAATGAATCCGTTGTTCTGCTTGACGATACCAAACACCGTGGACAACCCCAAACCGGTGCCTTCACCCACGCCTTTGGTGGTGAAAAACGGCTCGAATATCTTGCCCAGGGTCTCGCTGTCCATGCCACAGCCGTCATCGCTGACGGCCAGAAGGATGAACTCGCCGGGGATGAATCCAGCATGGTCGGAGCAATATTCGGCGTCAAAGCGAACATGGCCGGTTTCGATGGTGAGCTTGCCCACACCCCCGATGGCGTCACGGGCGTTGACGCACAGGTTGGCCAGAAGCTGGTCGAGTTGGGACGGGTCCATGAACACCGGCATCCGGCCGGAACCGGGCTGCCAGGACAGGTCGATATCCTCGCCGATCAGCCGGCTCAGCATCTTGAGCATGCCTTCCACGGTCTCGTTCAGGTCGATCACCTCGGGATCGATGGTCTGCCGGCGGGCAAAGGCCAGCAGCTGGCGGGTAATGTCCGTGGAACGTCTGGCCGCGTTAAGAACTTCCATTAAATCCTCTCGCAAAGGCTCATCCGGCATTACCTTGTCCAAGGCAAGCTCTGTAAACCCGATGATGACACTGAGCATGTTGTTGTAGTCGTGAGCCACGCCGCCGGCCAGCCGGCCCACGGACTCCATCTTCTGTGCCTGGATCAGCTGGGCTTGGAGCTTTTCACGTTCCTGTGCGTGGCGTTTTCGAGTGGAAATGTCCCGCACGAAAACCAATGCTCCGTTTTTGCCCTCATAAACAATCGGTTGCCCGGTGGTCTCCACCCATACCGATGCTCCGTCAAGGCGAAGAAATTCCAACTCCAATAAGTCCTTGACGGGCTTGCGATCCTCATTCAGGGTTTGGATTCGCTGCTTCACTTGCTCGTGATAGGATGGATGAAATCTTTCCATCACCGGGGTTCCAAGCAACTCCCGAGCTTCTTTGGCTCCGAAAAGATCAAGCGCCATGGGGTTGAGATAGGCAAAACGCATCTGCGTTTGAATGAAAATCGGATCAGGGGCGTTTTCCACAATAGCCCGGAAGCGGGACTCGCTCTCGCGGTGTGCGGCTTCGATCCGCATCACGCTGAGGGCGTAAGCAAAATCACCGGCCATTTCGGAGAAGAGACTGCGCTCTTCCTCATCTACAACCAGGTGGTTTTCAGCAGCGGCGGCCAGATAGCCGAACGTCTCGCCCTCATGGGACAGGGGTGTGCACAACGATTGGCTTTCGGCACAGGTTTCGGCAATGGGGCAACCGCCGCACACCCGGTCCCGATTGTCCACCAGAAGCACACCTTTCGCGGCGCGGGTATGGCCGCAACAGGCGGGCAACACCCCCTGCTCCAGCAATGCGGCCAATTCCCTCGAATTCGCGGCCAGCCCCGCCATGGTCCAGGTGACGGGACGGTCTTCGTCATCGGTCAACACGATAAGTGCCGACGGGTATCCGCGGTTTGCCACCAGCAGGCGGCAACCTTCCTGAATCAGCCGGTCCCGATCCCGTTCGCGCACGATCAGCTGATTGACATCCCGGATGGCCCGCAGCACCTGGTTCAAATGCTCGATGCGCAATTGATCGCGCTTGTGTTCGGTGATATCCACCACAGTAGTCATGAAATAGAGGGGGTTGCCTTCCGCGTCGCGGCGCAAGACCACACTCACATCAGCCCACAGGTATACTCCGCTCTTGTGGACATAGCGCTTTTCGAATCGCGTCGCGTCTTTTTCCCCTGACAGCAGTGGGGCAAGATGTCTCCAGGTGACCTCGATGTCTTCAGGTGGGGTAAGTTCCTGCCACCGTTTACCCTTCAACTCGTCCGGCGTGAACCCCAGGAATTCAGCAAAGGCTTGGTTGGCATTGACTTCGCCTGTGGGCAGGGTCATGGATTTCCCCGCATTGGAGGCTTCGAACACGTACCTGAAGCGGTCCAGGCTCTCCTGCAGCGCCCTGGTCTTTTCCGCCACCTGCCGGCGCAGCGACCAGGACCAGAGCAGCGCCAACAAGGCAATCAGCAGCAGCGGGCCGGCGATCATGGCGACGATTCTCAACACATCCCCCCAAAGGAGGTGCTTTTCGTATACGCCCATCCATTTCTCATGCAGACGCTTGTACTCCCCGGAATCTTTCAGCATTCGAAGGCCTTCGGTGAATTCGGCCAGCAGGGCATCGTTCCCCTGCAGGACCGCGAATCCGTATTGGCCGGAGTAGAACGCCTGATCGCCAAGCTCGATGTTTTTCCATCCATGCTTCCTGATCGCGTAGAGCGCGCCGAGCCGGGTAGCCAGGCCGCAGGCGTTTCGGCCTTCGGCGACCGCGCGCACGACGTCCTCCTGGGTCTCGACGGTTGTGATGCGGGCCTCAATGCCGCGTTCCGCTAGCGCGTCCAGAATGGCGTCTTCGGCCTGTACGACCAGATCCCGTCCAGCCAGCTCCTCCAATGTCGTCGGAGGTGGCCCTTCGCCCCGCCGAACCACGCTTACGCAGTGGACCACCAGGTATTTCGGGCCGAAATCCAGCACCCGGTCACGTTCCGCGCTGTAGAACATGCCGCCGATCGCATCGATCCTGCCGTCCCGCAGCGCATTGACCATATCCTCCCACCGGCCTAGTTGAATACGCACATCCATGTTTACTTCGCCGGCGACAGCACGGATCAGCTCGACCGTGAACCCGGTCGGGCGGCCTTTTGGGTCCAGATACTCGAAGGGGGGGTAGTTGTAATCGCCGCCGACTGTGATGGGACGATCGGCCGGCAGTTCAAGCGAGGCAAACCACTTGGCGTGCAGACGGCGATAGGTGCCGTCGGCCACAACGATGGCCAACCCCTCGTTGAGCAGGGCCAAGGTGTCGCGGTCGCCCTCATGGACGGCAAAACAGAAATCCTGCCGGAAGCCTTCGATGGGTCGGTCGATCACTTTGAGATCGGCCAGACCGGTCTTTTGAATCAGGCGCAGGGCCACCAGCCGCTGGGTCACCACTGCGTCATGCCGGCCTTCGGCCAGCTCCTGCAAGGCGACTTCGAAGGTGGGCGTGGTGCGGATTTCAAAGTCGCGCGCCTCTCGCCGCAGAAACTCCTCGGCGTTGTCACCCTTCATAACGGCCACCTGACGGCCCCTCAAATCCGAAAAATCCCGGATGCCGGTTTCATCGCCCCGCACCACGATCGCCCCGTGCAAGGACATATACGGCACGGTAAAATCGAACAGGGCTTCGCGCTCCGGCGTTCGCCCCACCAGCGGCAGGGCGTCGATTTCGCCGCGTTCCAGCCAGCCTCGCACCTCGGCCCACGGCCCGGTGCGGAAGGTCACCTCTCGCCCCATGGCAGATAAGGCCGCGCGCATCAATTCCACCGAAAAACCACCGGCCTCGCCATTTTCGGTCACTATGCTGAAAGGCGGGTAGTCAATCTCGGCACCGGAGCGGATGGCGACACTTGAACCCGCGACCGCCTCAGCGGCAGCTGAAGCGACACCGGCGCTGATCAGAATCAACCCCAAAACAAGGGTTATCAACCAGGAAATACGTATAGAACGTAATCCGGCCGGAGACCTCGGAGCCTTTTTCTTTGCCTGAATACTTAAGGTGCGCATGGGTATCTCATGGTTTTTTCAAATGTCATTTGCGACCTCAGCCTCCTCTCGGATCTTTTCGTAGACCTCCTTGAGGAGATGCTTGCTGACCG
>CAYZJH010000050.1:17529-27202 GCA_964478625.1 uncultured Desulfobacteraceae bacterium | reverse complement strand
CATGACCACAACCCTGTTGCTGGCTTATTCTTCCAGCCACATCACCATGTTTCTGCTGTTTATGGCCAAAGGGCTTCCTTCGTACAACACCCTGAATGCGCCTTTCGTGTCCGCAGAGGTGCTTAACATTCTTGTAGGGAGCTTCGGACTGATCACGGTTGCTCCGTTTACGGTCCTTGTGGCCGGATTGCTTTATCACTTTGAAACAAAAGCAGATCGTACCGAACCTGTTATTCAATATGTTCAAAGATCAGAACATGGTTGATTATTATTTTATTTAACGGTATAGTTATTGCTATATGGGTAGTATAAAGTTCTCCGTCATGCCGGACTCGATCCGGCATTGTTGGGGATTCCATTCCGGATCATCATTGGCTGTTGTATCTTAAACATGGTTGAGGTATCAAGTCACAGGAACTCATGATGAAGCAAATGCTCCTGACATTTTTTATCTTCCTGACCATTTCAAACAGCTTGGGTGTTCAAGTGGCTGCATTTGAACAAAATGGTGGTGACCAGACGCGTCTTTCGGAAATAGAGCTTAATCTGGCCCATGAAATCACAATTCAGGATCTTGTTCTTTATGCTTATGATCACAACCCGGAAATACTGGCCGCCAAACAGGCGTGGAAATCCGTATCCCAAAAACATGGTGTGGTGACCGGCTATCCTGATCCTGAGATTTCAGTCACCTACTTTCCCAAACCCATAGAAACCCGTGTAGGCCCCCAGGATTGGAATGCTTCCATTTCTCAGGTGGTTCCATTTCCGGGAAAACTTTCCAAGGCCGGAGAAGTTGCCCAGGTCGAAGCCCAAATCGCAAAACTGAATCTGGACACTGCAGTGAGAAATATTGCCACCTTGATCAGCCAATCATACCACGAGCTGTTTTACATACGGGAAGCCCGAAAAATTGCTCAGAATAATGCCAATTTATTAGACAGGCTCATGATATATGATGAATCCCTCGCTTCGAAAAACCGACCAAATTTTCTTGATGGAGTCAAATCCCAAGCGGATATCGCTCAACTCAGCTACGACATCATCCTTTTGGATGAACAGGAATTATCTGAAATCACAAAGCTTAATGCCCTGCTCAATCGTCCCCCGGATGCACCTTTAGGTCAAACACAGCATATTGAAATCCGACCTATGCTCTATTCCCTGAATGAACTTTATGAAATTGCAGCCAAGAATTATGAAGAAATCCAGGTCGCTCAGGCCAAAATCAAGAAAGCCGAGGCTGAGGCGGATTTGGCCGGGTATGAAAACCTTCCGGAATTCAAAGTGGGTTTTTTTTATGCCGGCATTGGAGAGCCTGACGTTGCCGAGCCTCCAAGGGATGCCCGAGAAGATGCCTATGGTGTGCAAGTGGGTATGAGCATTCCATTGTGGTTCGGTAAAAACACCAGTCGCACGGCCGAAGCCAAAGCCTCCGTGCAAAAAGCAAAAGCCATGAAAAGCAGTGTTGTCAATCAGACATACACCCAAATCAGGACGTTATATTTAAAAGTGGCCAATGCAGAACGTCTGGTTACCCTTTACAAGGATAAGATGCTTCCTCAGGCTCTGGAATCCGCGGAAAAGGCTGAAGCCTGGTTCAAAGAAGGGCAAGGAAATTTTTCTGATTTTGCAGAAGCCCAAAAAGCTGTTTACAATTTTCAGCTTTCCCTGGCCCGGGCCCAGGCGGATTACGGGATCAATCTGAAGGAATTAGAGCAATTGGTGGGAGTTGCATTAACCAATTAGCAGTGTACCCCCCTTACTTATTCCCAGGGTGCCTCGGCTTTTTTTACTTCTTCCATGGCAATCTCATGTGCTGTCGCATTTAAAACGTTTCCCAGTTTTTTATAAAGATCGGTTGTGGAAACATTTTCCCCTGTGCATTGATGGCGCAAACACCTGATGCTCTGGTAAAAACCGACCAGTGTTGCATGAGGTTCTACCGGCTGATATACAAACTTTTCTTTCATCTGTTCCCTCGCCCCTTGAACGCCATAGGAACCCACCATAGCCGCTAAATTCATGGCATATAGTTTCCAGGCCAACTTTTTGGGGTTGGATTCGATATCGGGAAAACTCCTGCCAATCATGTGCCGAAGCACATAGCATTCGGTATTTTTAAAATTATGGCCCAAACTGGCTACAATCGTGTTAAAGGTTTTGTTACCGCATATCACAGGTCCCATTATGGTATTTATCCTCATCTATTGGTTGAGTCTCATTGCTTTCAGACGGGTCATCCCATCCAGTGCCAGGCTGAACAAAGCCGGAATCAAAAATATGGTAAAAACAGTCGATACGAACAAACCACCGATGACCACACTTCCCAGGCCCCGGTAAAATTCCGATCCTGCTCCCGGAGAAAGCACCAGCGGCATCAATCCAAAAACGGTGGTAATCGTGCTCATGTAGATGGGCCTGATTCTGGTACGCACGGATTCGGCGATGGCATCCCGAGGAGCCATTGACCTTTCCCGAATATTGTTCAGAGACTGATGAACAATAAGAATAGCATTGTTGACAACAATACCTACCAGGATAACAAAGCCCAGCATGGTTAAAATATCCAGGGGTTGCTCGATGATTAAAACATTTATAACAAAAAGGCCTACAAAACCTCCCGCTGCCGCCAACGGAACGCTGAACATGATAATAAAGGGATAAAAGAAATTTTCAAACAAAGCGCTCATCAGCAGATAACTGATAACTAAGGCCAGGATAAAATTCCATTGAAGAGCCGTTCGGGTTCGGGTCAGATCATCGGCGGTACCCCCCAGGTCAATACTATAAAAATTTCCGAGGTCTCCGCTGTTTTTAATAGGGTTAACCACTTTTTCCAATATGTCATCCATGGCTGTTTCTAGAGCGATTTCCTGAGGAGGAATCACCTGGATGACAATGGCCCGTTGTGAATCGAGATGGTTGATCTGAACGGGTCCTTCTTCAAGACGAATATCGGCCAGAGATCCCAGGGTGACTTTTTCACCGGCTGGGGTGATAATCGGAACCTGGCCCATATCCTGGGTTCGCGAGATGGTACCTGCTTCGCTTTTGACCACCAGATCGATCTCATCGCCGAATAACCGATAATTGCTCGCTACGGTGCCGTCCACCATGGCACTTACGGTCACCCCCAGCTGAGAGGTGGTCATACCTGCACGAGTCAGGCGGTCTCTGTCAGGTGTCACCTGCATTTCCGGATTCCCCAGATCGAGACTGGGGATAGGTCGAACCTGGGCATCGGGAAGAACCTGCCTGACGCTTCCAAAAATTTGTCTGCCCAGATCAATCAATCGATTCAGATCAGGCCCTTTGATCTCAATTTCGACAGACCGTCCCTTGCCGATTTCCGTGGCAAAAAGACTGGGCTGCTGAACAATGGCAATCATGCCGGGAATTTTACTCAATACCTGGTACATATAAGGAAGCAATTCACGGGTTCTTTCCTGAATTTTGGACACTATCCCCATGAAAACCTGCTGCCCCTGCGCCACATAGAAAAAATTATTGGAAGGCGGAAGTCCAAGCTGATCGGCCATTTCGCTTTTTTGATCTCCCCTTTCAACCAGCGGCAAAACATCGGCTTCAACTTCCTCTGCAATATTTTCCAGTTCCGCCAAATTGTATCCGGGCGGTGGGAGCAGAATTCCAAAGAGAATTTCCCGGTTCCCTTCGGGAAGATACTCGGTTTGCGGCATGAGCATCCAGACAAATCCTGCTGCCAGAACAACCAGCATCAGTGCCACCCCTACCCTTGCAGTCACATAACCGCACATCCAATACACAAAACGATAGATCGCGTTCACAAAAGAGGAAGCCATTCCTGTCAGAAAAGAAAGCCTTGTGTCTCCGGTTTCCTTCTTCACCACTCTTCCAAGAATTTTTGCCGATAAAGAGGGAATTACCGTAATTGAGACAATCAGACTCAATACCACGGAACTGCTGATGGCAATGGCAATGTCTCTGAAAAGCTGCCCGGCTTCCTCTTCCACAAACACAATCGGCAAAAACACTGCAACCGTCGTCAATGTACTGGCCAGTACGGCCCCCCAAACTTCAACCGTACCGTCATAAGCAGCCTTGATCCTTGATTTGCCCATCTCCCGGTGTCGAAATATATTTTCAAAAATCACTATGGAATTATCCACGACCATCCCGATGGCAAAACTGATACCGGCCAGGCTGACCACGTTTATGTTTCTTCCCATCAGGGTCATCACCAGAAAAGTTCCCACAACACTTATGGGAATGGCCACGGCAACAATAATGGTACTGGAAAAATTTCTTAAAAATACCAGAAGAACCAAAATGGCGAGGGAGCCGCCCAGATAGATATTTTGCTTGACAAGATCGATGGCGCTGTAGATGTAGCTGGTCTCATCATAGACTTGCTCAATGGCCAGCTGTCGATCCTTCAAAATGCCGTTGTTGAGGTCATCCAAAGTGTCCCTGATTCGTTCCATGACGACCAGAACATTTGTGCCCGGCTCACGAACCGCATTCATGACAATTGTGGGAATTCCGATATGGCGAACCACCAGGTCCAGGTCTTCGTGCCCGAGTTCAACCCGGGCCACATCTCCCACAGTAATGGGAATGCCCATCTCGCGTTTGATAATGACTTTTGCAACATCAGCCTCACTTTGGTACTCCCCCAGAGTCCGAACTACAAAACGCCGTTTTCCCTCATCAAAATTACCTCCGCTGATGTTTTTGTTTTCAACATCCAGTGCGGCAATCAATTCCGGGATACTGACACGACGGGCAGCCAGGGCATTGGGATCTACAATGACATGGATTTCCCTTTTCTGTCCTCCGTAAATATTCACCGAGGCCACACCTGATATCCGTTCCAGGTTCGGCTTGATGTTATCATCCAGAAAGTCATATTCATGCTGAAGATTTCCGGTATACCCTTCAAGGCCTTTTAAAATCATCCAGGCAATGGCCTGTTCTCTTCGACCGCCTGATTTGATTACCGGCTTTTCGATATCCGCCGGATATTTTTTAACCTGATCCAGCTTGTTGGAAACCCTGAGAAGCGCTTCATCCGTGCTGGTCCCAATCTCAAACATCAGGTTGATATAGGAGTTACCGTAGCTGCTTTCACTTTTCATCTCCTTGAGACCTTCAAGATTTTTAAGCTCATCCTCCTGAACATCTGTAATCTCCCGCTCCACCTCCAAGGGACTGGCACCTCTCCAGATGGTCTCCACGGAAATTTCAGGAAGGTCTACATTTGGAGTCAATTGGATAGGAATTCGAAAAAGGGAGAGAAAACCGAAAAGAACCACCAGAATCACCCCGACCGATACCGTCACGGGTTTTTTAATTGCGGTATCAACGATTTTCATGATTCCACAACTTTCACAGGCTGTCCAGGTCTGAGTCTTTCATTGCCTCGAACCACCACTTTATCACCCGGTTTAAGGTTACCCTCCACGGCAGCGAAATTTTCAAAATATCCCAGAATAGCGACCGGAACCGGTGTTACGACACCATCCATGACCACAAACACAAATCTATCCTTTCCGGCAATCACAACAGCATCTTTATGGATTACCAGAGATTCATGCTCTTCCATCACATTGAACGTTACATGGGCCTCCATTCCGCCTTTAATTTTCATATCCGGATTCTTCATGGCAAGTTTGACGGGAAAAGTTCTGGCATTAGGGTCTCCTTTTGGGAAAACCGCCTGAATTTTTTCTTCCCTGGGCTCCCTGAAAACGCTTTTCACTGCAACGAAAACATGATCTCCGGCTTCAAGATTAACAAAGAAGCGTTCAGGGACATCCACCACAATTTCAACAACACTTAAATCAATCAAATCAACAACCGGGGCTCCTGCACCGACCCACTCACCAAGCTCCGTATGTTTTCCGGAAATAAATCCGGAAAAAGGCGCCAAAACAATTTTCTGGCTGATTTCATATTTCAGCAGATCAATATCGGCCTGGCTTTTATTCAGTTCCTGGGACAATGCTTTATGAAGAAAATAGGCCACCTCATATCTTTTTTCCGGGACGCTTTGAGTGGCCCTTAACTTTTCCATCCGATCGAGTTCTTTTTTGGCTTCTTCCAGGTTTACCCGGATCTTTTCGCCGGCTGCGACAGCTCCTTTCAGGTTGAGGATCAGACGCTGATCCCTTAACCGAAGCAGCATTTGTCCTTTTGAAACAAAATCGCCTTCCCTTACCGGAAATTCGTCTACAATCCCTGAGATTTCCGTTGCCACCCTGCTTTCAGTCACAGGCTTAACCGTTCCCACAAGCTCGATTTGCTTTGAAACCATTTTCATTTCAACATCGGCAACGCGCACCGGAGCCGGAGGAGGACCGCCATTTAAGTTTTCCTGCTGGGAAAAGCCATCCGAACACGGTAAAAGCAATATCACGACTAAGCTGAATAAAAGAATTCTCATACTTTGAGCGATTTTTTCCTTAAAGCAAATGATCATACCAATCCCCAAAATTATTTCTGAAATACGCTAATGCCTGAAAAAAGAAGAGGTTAGTTTATAGACCTTTGAAAAAATCGTCAAGCTCAAAGCCTTTCGGATATGGATTCTTTTTGGATTTTCGCTTATGGCTCACTTTCCCGGAGACACCATGGAAACGATAGAAGGTTTGGCGATCCCTCAGAATGGGGGACTTCAATGCCTGGTTGCATTTAAATTCAACACCTTCAGGTTTAAACAAAAAAAGCGACCTGAAAAAAATTTTGATGGTTCACCCTAGGCCTGTTTTTATTTTCCTTGCCGGTAGGCAATCCTGTGTTATATTTTCAGGCACCAAAGACAGATTTTACAATTTAACGAAAAGATATGTTGAAAGGAAATTTTTATGAAATTGGCAGTCAGTGGTAAAGGCGGAGTGGGAAAAACCACTTTTTCAGCCCTGTTGATCCGGACACTTGATGATCAGGGAAAGCATGTACTGGCTATTGATGCCGATCCGGATGCCAATCTGGCGGCAGCCGTCGGTATCGAGGGTGCGGAGAAAATCACACCCATTTCGGAAATGAAAGACTTGATTTTCGAAAGAACCGGAGCTCAACCCGGATCCATCGGAGGATATTTCAAACTGAACCCCAAAGTGGATGATCTACCGGATGCATTATCCGCAAAGCTCGGCAACATTAAACTGATGCGTTTGGGAGGCGTAAAAAAAGGAGGGGCCGGATGTATCTGTCCGGAAAGTACTCTGTTAAAAGTGCTTGTCACACATGTGGTACTGGCCCGAAATGAAGTTGTCGTAATGGACATGGAAGCGGGTATTGAACACCTGGGAAGAGCAACCGCAAGTGCTGTCGATAAGCTGATCGTCGTGGTGGAACCCGGCAGGCGAAGCATAGATACAGCAGAGCATATCCGAAGGCTGGCCTCGGAGATCGGTCTGAAAAATATTTTTGTGATCGGAAACAAAATTCGCGGGCCTCAGGATGAGCAGTTTTTGAAAAAACATCTCAACGGCTTTGAATTTCTGGGTTTCATTCCTTATGACAATGCCTTGATTGAAGCTGATTTAAACGGGCGTTCACCTTTTGATGTCAATTCCTCGGCTAAAGTTGAAGTCTCCAAAATGATTCAAAAGTTATAATATTTTATGAAAAAAGCCTATACAGTTCGAGTGGGAAAGAGGAATTCAACCAAGGCATCCTTTCCAAAAATAAAACCTGGCGCTGATTCCAGGCTGAAAAAAATTTTTGCTACCATTGGTGTGCCGGAAAAAAGGCCGTTTATTCCGGATCCCTATCAGCTCAAGGCGATTTCCGCTATCGAGCGGGGGGATTGCCTGGTCACAGCCCCGACAGGAGCCGGAAAAACATGGATTGCCGAGCAAACCATCCGAAAGGTGTTTGAAAAAGGGGGTAGAGCCTGGTATGCATCTCCTTTGAAAGCACTCTCCAATTCCAAGTATGAGGAATTTACACAAATTTTCGGGGCAAATCACCTGGGAATTTTGACCGGTGACAGGAAAGAAAATCCGGATGCTCCAATTATTGTGGGGACAACGGAAATATTGCGAAATCAGCTCTATGATGCCATGTACCGAGGGGAGGTACTTTCAACGGATTTTGTCGTGCTCGATGAAGCCCATTTTTTAGGCGATGAAGACCGGGGGGTGGTATGGGAAGAAATCATGATTTATCTTCCGACCCGAATTCCGATCCTGATGCTTTCCGCTACCATTGGAAACGCGCGCCAGATTGCCAACTGGCTGTCTTCGATCCGCGGACGAAAATGCATTGTCATCGAAGAAAAAAAAAGGCCGGTCCCCCTTTTTCCCCTTTTTATCCACCCGTCGGGAACCCTCTTTCCTTTATTATCCCAACAGCCCGGAAATCGTAAAAAGGCATTGAGCAAAAAAGTCGCCGCTTACGCCTATAACAAGCGGCCTCAACTGCTTGCCCCGCCCAACAAACTGCCTCCATTCGGCAAGATCCTGAATGTACTCAAAAAATACAAGCTGCTTCCGGCCATTTTTTTCTTGAAATCCAGAGCGGACTGCGACAATGCCCTTGAATTTTGTTATGACCATGTCATCTTCGATGAAAAGCGTAAAGAATTACTCAGAACCCGTATTCAGGAATTAGCAGAAAACAGCCCTCATATACTCGGCCACAGACAGATCGAGGATCTTGAAAATTTAGGCATTGGAGCACACCACAGCGGCCAGCTTCCAAACTGGAAACTGCTGATCGAAACACTCATGACCGAAGGGCTGCTGGATGCGGTATTCGCCACATCTACCGTGGCGGCCGGAGTCAATTTTCCTGCCAGAACCGTCGTTTTTCTCAACTCAGACCGGTTTAACGGAAGAGAGTTTTTGCCGTTAAATGCCACAGAATTTCACCAGATGACCGGAAGGGCCGGAAGGCGTGGAAAAGACCATATCGGATTTTTGTTGGCCGTGCCCGGAAAATTTATGGATATTCCCTTAGTGGCGGAACTGATCAATTCGGAACCTTCACCGATAATGTCCCAGATTAAAACTACATTTTCCATGGTGCTGAACCTTCTTTTGTCTCACAGCCCCGAGCAAATCGAAGATTTGCTTGAAAAATCCTTTGCCAGCTATCTGATCCTCAGAGAAAAAAAGAAAAAAGCCTCAAAACGGCTATTTGATCAGGACAAATCCTTTTTGAGGCAAAATTTTCGCGACCATCTGAATTTTTTAATGGAAACCGGATATGTCAACCCGGATGGCCGATTGACCGAAGACGGCAAATGGGCTTCACAGTTAAGAATCGACCAGCCTCTTTTAATAGCCGAGGGTTTTAAACTCAGGCTTTTTCCGGAAAATGACCCTGCCGAACTGGCGGCCATGATCACCCTTTTTGTCAATGAGCGGGAAGCTGATGACCGGTTTAAAAAAGGGGACCTGCCGTCTAAGTTCACATCAGACTTTTTCCGGGTTAAAACAGGACTGATGCCTTTTGCCAAGCTCATGTACGAGAGAGGTTTTGCAGTGCGTCCATTGTTTATGCGTCCTGCATTGACCATTTTCCAATGGGCCTCGGGCAAAACCTGGGAACAGGTTTTACGAATTTCGGAAATGGCCGAAGGGGATCTGGCCATGCTGGTTCTTCGCACTGCCGACAATCTTCGTCACATCCGCTCTCTCAAGGATGTCTTTCCCAGGGCGGCTGACAATGCCGGAAAAGC
>CAYZJH010000050.1:15414-17429 GCA_964478625.1 uncultured Desulfobacteraceae bacterium | reverse complement strand
GCTGTTGCAGATCAGGGGATGGCCCGGAAAAAATTTTTGATTTTTTTCGCCTATCTGGGAGTGCTGATGACCGCGGCATTGAGTTTGGTGCCGCAAGGGTCTTGGATTTTGGCTATCCTTCTGTTTGCCATGGGAATCATCGGTTTTTCCGGAGCCAATATTTTTTATGATTCACTGCTTCCCGATGTGGCCCGTGGAAAAAATATCGATATGATTTCCAGCCTGGGATATTCCATGGGGTATCTGGGAGGAGGACTTCTGTTTCTTTTGAATGTCCTTATGACCCTTTATCCCGAATGGTTCGGACTGAGAGACAGCGCAGAGGCGGTAAGGATCGCTTTTGTGCTTGTAGCCCTCTGGTGGGGAGGGTTTACCGTTTTTACCATCGTCTGGATACCGGCACCCCCCCATCATCCCGGTTTTAAAAATCAAAAATCGATTATCCTCGCCGGGTTAAGGCAATTAGCCGGAACCCTCAAAAAGATCCGGCATCTGAAAATGGTGATCCTTTTTCTGCTTGCATACTGGTGCTATATCGATGGTGTGGATACCATCATCCGGATGGCTGTCGATTATGGTCTTTCATTGGGCTTTTCGGCTAATGACCTGATTGTTGCCTTGCTGATTGTTCAGTTTATCGGGTTTCCAGCAGCTCTTGCTTTTGGAAAATTCAGCCAGTGGTTCGGTATCAGAAAAGCCATTTTTTCAGCTATTGGAATTTATTTACTGGTGACTTTGTACGCCACCCAAATGATGCACAAAAACGAATTTTATATTCTGGCTATCGCCATTGGCCTGGTTCAGGGTGGAATTCAGGCGTTGAGCCGTTCCTATTATTCAAGACTGATTCCCCATAACCATGCTGCCGAGTTTTATGGCTTCTATAACATGCTGGGCAAATTCGCCGCCATTATCGGCCCTGGCCTGATGGGATTTGCAGGGCTTTTCGCCCGAAAAATATTAACCCCTCCTCAAGCCTCACCGGCTCAAATGGAAGCTATCGGACTTCTGGCTTCCCGATGGGCCATAGCGTCGATATCCATTTTATTTATTCTGGGGGCCGTTCTTTTTTACTTTGTGGATGAACAGCGCGCAAAGGATGATGTTATTGCCTTTGAAAGGAATGCTTCCCGATAAAAATTCAACTAACAGGTGTGTTGGGAGCCTGCCCCCTAAAATACCACCATGCCTGGCGCACTACCCAAAAAAGCAAGGGCGGTGATCACTACCGCCCTTGCTTTTTTAAGGAATGCTCTAAATGATGGAGACCTTCAGATTAACGGGATCTTGGTTTTAGTACTGGGTATGACCTAGTACATACTTGAGAAACTTTTTTTCCGCTTTTTTCAGGTCCTCATCAGAATAATGATTCAGGTTTTCCGAAATTCTGAATTTTTCTCGATATTTTTTGATTAACAGCTCCAGCCCTTTGTTTCCTGTCATATTCTTATTCATCATCTCTCACCTTCCATCCTTTGATTTTGGGTGATTAGCAAACCACAAATTCAATATAACTTTTAACAAGGGTCCTTTGAATTGTAAATAGGCAAAAACCCTGATTTTTATGTTATCCAGCCATGAAATGAAAGAAAATTAAGTTGTTTTATCCACAATAAAAATTCACTCTTTTCCAAATTGTATTGCGCGGATGAATTCATTTCAGTTGTTTCAGATTCGGTTAACGATCAATCCTACACCTAGTATCATTGGACCGAACAAATGGAACCCGCGAGTCTCTCACGGTCGGCCCAGAAAGGAGACATCTCCCTGAGACGCTCAATGATCGGAGGAAGTTTATTTACTATGAAATCAACTTCTTTATCGGTATTATATGTACTCAGGCTGAATCTTATGGATCCGTGAGCAGCAGTAAAAGGCACTCCCATGGCCCGAAGCACATGTGAAGGTTCCAGGGAACCCGATGTACAGGCAGACCCTGATGATGCGCAAATACCCAACTCGTTCATCATCAGCAATATGGCCTCTCCTTCCACATATTCAAAAGCAATACTTGT
>CAYZJH010000050.1:0-15314 GCA_964478625.1 uncultured Desulfobacteraceae bacterium | reverse complement strand
CGGAGCAATCTCCTCAACAGGAAAGATCACACCGGACTCGTTGTTGGCCCACATCACACTCACCACCGCTGTTTCATCTGTGAGGCTCTCGTAAAAAAAATCCATATCCAGATGCCCTTTGCGGTCAACCGGAACAAACGTCGCCCTGTAACCGTTTTTGCCCAGATATTCTGCCAAATTTTTAATTGCCGGGTGTTCAACTCTGGTGGTCACAATATGTTTTTTGTCAGGATTGGATCTAAGGGCAGCCCAGATTGCCGTGTTATTGCTTTCAGTTCCGCAACTCGTAAAAATGATCTCTTCGGGTTGGGCGCCAATCAAACTTGCCACCTTCGCCCTGGCTTCTTTCAATTTGATTCCGGCCTGGCCGCCAAGCACATGCATACTTGATGGATTTCCATAACTTTCCATGAAATAGGGTATCATCTCCTCCACCACCTGGGGGTCAACTTTGGTGGTGGCATTGTTATCCATGTATATGATATGCATTATTGCACCTCCTCGACCACCAGTTCAGGAGCCACAAATTCCTGTAGCTTGTTCTCAACATAATGCTTTAACGTGACCTGAGATGCTGCGCATTTTGCGCAAGTACCCCGCAGTTTTACCAATACCTGGTTTCCGTCTACATCGATCAGTTCGATGTCCCCACCATCCTGTTTTAACGCCGGCCTGATTTCTCTTTCCAACGTTTCTTCAATGAGTTTTATTTTTTGAAGGTTGGTCATGCCGACCTTTTCCTTCTTTTTTGGGGTTGACTTGCCCATAATCGAATCGATAATCTCCTGTATCTGCTCATGGCACTGGCCACACCCCCCCCCTGCTTTTATGTAGTCGGTAACATCTTCGATGGTTTTAAGGTTGTTCTCCCTGACGGTTCTCTCGATTTCCAGATCAGTGACCCCAAAACACTCACAAACAATTTTACCTTCCTGTTTTTTTTCAGATTCCCCACGATAATAGGCTATCGCTTTTTCAAGGGCATCTCTTCCCATAACTGAGCAGTGCATTTTTTCTTTGGGCAACCCGCCTAAAAATTGGGCAATATCTTCATTACTGATTTTTTGAGCTTCTTCAAGGCTCATCCCTTTGACCATTTCGGTCAAGGCTGAAGATGACGCTATTGCGCTGGCACAGCCGAATGTCTGAAATTTGGCATCGATAATCTTTCCGTTTTCATCCACTTTGAAATAGAGCCTGAGGGCATCCCCGCAAGCCAGAGATCCCACCTCTCCGATTCCATCGGCATCATCTATTTTTCCGACATTTCTTGGATTTAAAAAATGGTCCTTAACTTTATCCGTATATTCCCACATATATTTGCCTCCCTTTTTCTCACCAGATTTAATAGAACGATATATATGTTCCGATTTTATGCTCAATATTTTTAAATATAACCATCAGAACTTTATGCCTTAAACATTGAAGATTCAGATGAATAGATTAAATTAATCATCTTTTTTAGAGAAACAAATATTGATAAACCTTACAATGCCAACGTGTGTTGGCTGCTTTTTAATGAATCAGTCTTCAAAATATGCTTCCCATTGGGTATTTTTGAATTTGGCTTTAAGCTCTGAATAATTTGAAATTGCTAGTGGCAAGGGTTGATTGGATTGTTTTATCGTTGCGGGTTTACAAACTTCAAAATCAATTCCCAAAAAATTTTGAATTCGTTCCATTTCTTGGTCGGTATTTTTTGCCAAGTCTTCATAGGTGACATTCAGTTTGGGATGACTTTGAAATAATATATCATATTGTTTTTGTGTGTTATAGGTCCAATTGAAATTCTCAAGACATTCATCATAATCAAGCGAAATGCTCGATCTTTCCTCATGTTCCAATGATGTTTTGGTCCATTTATTTGTGAGAAATGCTTTTTTAAGAGACAGCAAGGTTTTGAGGGTATTCATCCTTTTCAAGTGGATAACATTGATGTCATTTTGGCTTCTTAAAAACTTCCAAAGATGACGCCTGGATTCATCTTGTGCATGATAGTAGAAAATTTTGAATCCAACAGCTTTTGTTTTTGCAGGAAAATTAGTGAATACATTGTTTTTAAGGAAGGCCACGGGATCTTTCTGAGATAGCCTTTTTAACCGATGAGATTGTAAATACCGATCATATGGATCAATATCCCATCCAATGGTCTTTTTTTCTCTGAATAATTCGCCGAAAGCTAAAACCTGGCTATGGGAATTCAACATTCCGAGCAAAAAATTGGAACCGGATCTGGCTGTGGTAAGCACAATAAATCGACGATAATTTTTTTGTCCACCTGCAATCCCGATTTTATAAAATAAAAGGTACAGATGAAAAAGGATATAGTTTTTTTGAATGGGAAATTTATTAATCAACATAGTGAAAAGATTATTTTCCATTAGTTACTATTTTTTTGAGAATTCTAAAAAATTTTAGCATCGGAGTTGATTCCTGCTTCAGGACGATTTTTCTGATTGATTTCTCAAGTTTGCGGGCAGCATCCAGATGCATTTCCGGAGATGGATAATACCAGTTTTCAGTCCATCTGCCTCCCCAGTCATCAACAATAGTCACCGGTTCCCCCGTAAACCGGCTAGTAAGTTTATGAGGATAGCCTCTTGATGTGACGCACTCAACATAATCATCACAAAACATTTTCAACTCGGAAATCATCGCCGTGTTGACCAATTGAGGAAACTTTCCAAACAACGACTCAATGGTTTCGTATCCCTCTGAATAATGGGGGCCCCTTGTGGCAAACCATAAAAGAATTTTAGGAACAGTGATTCTTTTTAATAGTTTTTTATAACTTTGGATCCAATTAAATCTAGTCTCGGCAACAATCTGCTTTAAATACCGATTATCTTTTCGTTGCAGCAATTCCCTGAAAGCATCATCACACCCAATCCAAGAACCATCAGACACTCTTGTGTAAAAACCAAGACCATTGCTGTGAAATTCGGAGTTGCTCTCCGACCTTCCAGACATTACCTGAATTACTGCGAATTTTCCTTTATTTACATAATCGAAAAGAACAGAGTTATCCTCTGAGAAAAATGAAGGGCCTGCACCCCCGCGTCCAAAATTAAGAACATTCATGCACAGTTTTTTCTGTAGTAAAATCGGATATGGCCTTTCGCAAAACCTTCCAAAGGTCTGGGCAGCCCCAATACAAGAAAAGAACTCTCCATAGTTTATATTTTGGGGTTTGGGGCCTCGAATTTTAAGTTCTTCACCCGTTGCGCGATCTTTCAATAAGGGATCCAGAAGAAAGCTCTGATAATCGACCACTTCAAAATCAGGTTTTGAGTATGCATTTGCCATCTATCATAACCATAGGCCAACAATTTTGTTTGCACTTTTTCATATCAAAAAATTTGAAATACAACAGCAGCAACTTATTAATTTAATTTTTTTTTCAAAACTAAAAACACTTTATAAGGGCCTCGGAATATTTTTTCTTTTATTTCAGAAAATCGGTCAGATTTCCCAAATGGACCATCGGTTGTTGCACCGCTTCACTTTTCAAAAGCCTTAAAAACTCTTTATGCTTAGGATGATTTGGACTATGAACGGCTCTTCTGAGAAATTCTTCCTGAGAATAAGTCCCGTAATTCACCAGTTGGCTGAAATAAACCGTATCAAATCCCAAACGCTTTCCAAGCTCAATAAAGTCCGACATTTCGTGGAAATTATTTTCCTGAATGACCATACTTATCGTTACTTGTCGCAGAGGCCCGTTTTTGCGCAATTCTGATATGAATTCCAGGTTTTTAAGGAGCACCCGGAAACTCCCACCCCGTCGATTTATTGCGTAGGTTTTTTCAGAAGCCGCATCAATAGAAATCTCCGCACTCTTTATTAAATTCTGAACATCCTCATTTATGAGATTCCAAACCTTCTGATTCCATAACATCGCGTTTGTGTGCAGGCGTATTTCATTAACTTTCGGCACCTCATCTCTTTTCATACTTTGAAGCCATTTTCTGAAATACGGACTTCCAAAAGGATCTCCGGAACCAGTTATATAGAGGTATTGGGCATCACCAAGGGCTTGTTTTCTAAGTTTTTCCTGTATCCCCAGGATTTGTTTTTCCCTTTCAGTTTCAATGATAACCTCGGTACGGCAAGAAGGACAGGAAAGGTTGCAGGATCGGTCATACCCGCATATAATCTGCTTTGGTCCGTACGGGAGTTTTACAAGACCTTGTTCAATTGCCTCTTTAACTTCCTGATCTTCTATATGTTGAATTTGTTGAACAGGTCCTGTCATTGTTTGGAGAAAAGCACATCGGGATCTCATACAGAATCTGAATGATCCATCCAGAATTGATTTTCTGATATTCTGCGACTTTTTGCCATTCCATATTTCTTCGACGGTATTCTGCAGGAGGTTTCCAACCGGCATTTCAAGCCAGAAAGGACAACATAAATACACCTGTCCCATTCCATTAACCTGAGTAACCTCAAACCATGTGTAGGGTTTGGAACAAACAATTTTATCATCCATTATCGTAACCAATTAATGAGTTTATTTATCTTTTTTGATATTTTTGTAGAATTAATTTGATTGTTTTTTGTAACAGCGTTTTTATTTTCTATATATTTGAGATTAATGCTCTGACCTTGCCAATCGTCTAAAATGAGCGGTTCCTTTATTTTTTTAAAAAAAGCTGTATTATTTTTCACTTGGATTAAATCCCAATTGTCATCGGTGGAAAGAAAGTTATATAAAATTTCGACTGAGGGTATTTGGTAATCATCCAGGGCAATCACTCCTCCGACTTTCAATCTTTCTGATGTATAATGCCAATCAACGATAGGAAAAGGAAAGCGATGAGCTCCATCTAAGAAGACAAAGTCCAAATGGTCATGAATAATATTGCAAGGAAGCACTTTATCCGAACTTCCGGTTAAAAATGTAAGGGTGTTTTCTATACCAACCTCTTCGCAATATCTATTCACATTAACGACTTCCCTGTTATCGTCTGTAATGCATACGTGGTGGGTTCCTGCAACCATAAAAACAATTGTAGTCTGCCCGCACCCGGTTTCCAGAGTTTTCATTCCAGGCTCAAGCATATTAAAAATGGTCCACAACGTGTCCGGATCAACAGCCCAGCTAGTTCTTTGTCCTTTGTATTCGTGTAATGCCGGATTGTCATCAATCAATTTTTGGATCAACCTGTTTGGATCTATTTTAATGTTTTTCACAGTCGAGACCTGATCGTTTACAAGGGGTTCTTCCATTGGCAGCTTTCCTTTCTTTCCCCCGAATGATAATCGAATGATCATACCATTCACTACAAAATCATTACTATTTAAAAATCGTTTAATCACTCAGTTCCGAATAAAGTACCTCATACTTAGGTCCTATTTTTTGCCAACTCAACTGCTTCGCTCGTGCACGCGCAGCTTCACCCATTTTCAACCGTGTTTCAGGGTTTTCGAATAGGTTGATAATTGAATCCGCCAGCAACCCGGAATCATTATCCATTATCAGAACCGCTTCGATGCCCGGAACGTAACTTTTTACCGAATTCAGCATGGTCGAAACCACCGGCAATCCACAAGCAATTCCTTCCAGTAGGGAATTGTTTGCAGTAGATTGTATCAGAGGTAAAAACAGGATATGCGAATCCCGGTAAAGTTGAAGCAAATCTGAATCATTAACATGTCTGTGGACCTTAACATTAGGCAATTGATCCAACCCTTGTACAAATCCGGAAACCAGGTGAAACTCTATTTGAGAGTATCCCGATAACTTCCGTGCCACTTTCTTGATTGCACTGAAATCTCGTAAGTAATGCCCTACAGTAATGCATTTGAAAAATTGGTTTGATTTGGGATAAGGCCCGGGAGAAAAATAGTCAGTGTCTACACCGTGAAGGATCAATCTGATCTTTTGAGCATCCGCATACTTTCTGAAAAAGGAGATTTGGTCCGGCGAAACCACAGTAATCAGATCGAGCTTTTGGATCACTTCTTTTGCCAGAAGGGAGGAAAGAAGATCAGATGGCTGATGGAAGGTGCCGATGAAACGCGGGGTTCTGATACCTAATCGTTTCAAAACAAGCGGTAAAAATTGAGCTGAGTGTTCCCCATCCAGATAATGAACGATATCCACCCTGCCCTTAAGGCATTGACCTAATATTTTAATTTCCGCCATCAAATCACTCAGTTTGTACCATTGCATGCCACGCATCTGAATACAATCACGCAAACATTTTCTAACTATTTTACTTTTCAGTGGGAAATCTTCATCATTGTCAGGTACACGTTGCTCACAAATGGAAAAACGTTCTTTGTCAATAAATTTCAAAAACTGATTGATGCCGGAATAAGCGCCCCAATGAGGATAATACGTGCGACAAATCTCAATGTGCATTTCACTTCTCCATTTTCGCCAGATAAAGTAATCCGAGAATGTTGCCTAGAGTGATCATGGCAAAACATTTGTGAGCAAATTGATTTGGATTTTTTCTTGGGAAAATAAGATGGAAAAGAGTCTTTGGATTTCGAAAAAGGTCAACCATCAATGAGATCGCGATTCGTATTCTCTCTGCCGGTGTGGTTACATTCTCAATCATTTGTATTATTGCATCAGAAACTCCTTGCCAGAAATACCTGGGAATGAACCACTCCTGAGTCAGTCTCGTTCTGGGAACATGATGCCCAACGGACATATCTGGATAATAAAGGCAACTAAATCCGATTTTAAGAATTTGTTTCTGGATATAAACATCCCCGCCTGAAAGCAGATTGTTTCCAACTCTATCCAGACATGTCACAAACCCACCGACCTGTTTCAGAATTTCAACAGGAAAGGCAATGTTTGCACCCACTAACCATTTTTGGTTTAGATCATGGATTTGAAGAGGGTGGTTGGACCAATCCAGAACCGTTAGCCCGGTGATAAGCTCATCCGATAGCCATGCTGGTCGCGGAGATTCCCAGATACCCCTGACTTTGCCTCCGACACATCCCGGCATCGGTTTGATTTCCTCAAATGCCTCGATAGCTTTTTCAAGCCAGATATGGTCAGCAATAGCATCATCATCCAGATATGCCACATATTTTCCTCTTGCGTTGCGCCAACCGGTATTTCGAGCATAGGAAAGTCCGAGGCGAGGTTCATGAATATACCTGATCTTATGACTGGTAGAATATTTTCGAACAATTTCTGCAGTCGAATCCGTGGAACAGTTGTCGATAACCAAAATCTCATAAAGCGATTTTGAAATACTTTGATTGATAAGGCTATTTATCGCTTTGACCAGAAATGAGGCTCGGTTATGAGTACAGATTATGGCACTGATGAGTTCACTCAAAATTGTTCACCTTTGTTTTGGAATTTTTAATTTCACTGATGACTGAAGAAAATCTCAATGGAAACCTTTGATTCAATTTCTTTTTCATTTTATGAAGTAACTTACGCAGGGCAGTTTTAGGATTTCGAAGGTACCCAAGGTATCGAATGTATTTATCAATATGGTCTAATCTATTTCTCATATAAACTATTTCTGCATTCATTAAATAATTATTGGATGATATCGAAAGAAGCAGTAACTCATGTGAATGCTGGGCTACCAGATCCGGAAATCTCCCTAAAATTTCTCCGCACAATTTTCCATGAGGTTTGGAGTTATAGGGACTTAAGCCATACTTGTTGGATGGTTGATCTTTTCCCAAAACCGCAGGAAGAGTTACAGCAGTCCAACCCGCTGCCATTATCGCATTGAACAAATCCCAGGTTTCATATTCCGGATAGGGGAATGAGCGAAATCCTTCAGTTTCAATTAATGCCTCCGTTCGAACCGCACTAAAAGAAACCAGTTCATTGGAAAGCCATTGAAACGGGAAACTTGGATTTGGGACAGTATTCACAACTTTTTTGATTCGGGGATCCTCAACCCAACAGGACACGAGCCCTACACGCCGGCAATGAAGAAATACAGAAGTGGTTGACTCAAGAAACCTTTCCATTATTTGGTCTTCTGAGGAAAGAAAAACAAATCCTAATGGGTTTATTCCCAGATCCAAAACCGTCGCTACGCCAAAATTTTTTGCTGTTTTCCGGGTGCCGTTTTCGATTTGAATTATTTGCCAGTCCATCTTTTTTGAGCGGGAGAAATACTTTTTAGCTTCCTGATTGGTCCATTCATCAGTCAGAACCACCACTTTTAAAGGCTTCTGGGTTTGATCTTCAACACTTTTCAAGCATCTATCAAGGCCATAGGATGTATGCAGACAAGAAACAACAACAGCAACACCGGGATCGTATGATTTTTCAGCATATGGTCGTAGAAAAGCCCTTTTATCTGTTTTCTTCTCCCAGGGTAAGTTTTCCGGCAAACGCAGGGACTTTCCAGCACCTTGGGTGACAAGCCAGGAGCGAAACTCCAGATGCCGCTTCAGTATTTCCTGATTATCACAAATATTTCTGATGTCCCTAGCGGCATTTTGACCCATCCGGGCAATTTGATCCGGTGTTGTTTCAATTGCCCTTTTCAGGGTTTCAGCAAGTGATGCTGAATCAGCACTGCTTGCCAGCCAGCCATTTCTCCCTTCAACAACCATTTCGGCCATACCGCCTTCCGGCGATGCAATAACCGGCAGCCCTGAACTCATGGCTTCTACGCAGGTGTTGGGAAAATTTTCCCAACGGGAAGGCACTACTGCCATTCGTGCATTAAGAAGAAATTTGGTAAGTTGCGACCTGTCTTGAGCCCCCCAGAATCGAAATCGGTTTTTCAATTTTTGGGGAATTCGGCTTTCAATCATCTGTTCTCCACTAACTCTTTCGGTGGATAGACAGTTGGCTCCGATAAAATCAAAATTAACCTCGGGATAGAAAGGAGCAATCGTAACGGCAGCATCAATCCACTCTAAAACACCCTTTCGTCTTTCCAACCGCCCGACATAACAGATAGATCCATTTCTCCATGTGCTTTGATTGCGTTCAAGGATTTTGTTATCTCCGATAGGCAACGGGATAACTTCTATGGCTTTTTCAGGGAGTTTGAAATATGCCTCCGCCTGCTTTGCCAGATAGTGACTTGGACAAAGAAGCCCGTCTGCCAAGGCAATACTGTTGGCTTCAAGACGGCCGGCTGTCAAAAAATAAGGGTGATATGAATCACCATCATTGTATTGAATAATGATTTGTGTTGGAGAATGTAGATGCACAAAACAGGGAGGATATTTTTTCGGCCCCAATCCCAACGCTCGCCTGATCTGAAAATAATAAAGGGGGGCTTCATATTCCTGGGCTTCGATAATATCTATACTTTCATTGGCCACCAAGCTCTCTATCAGATGGCACGCCTGCCATGAAAAGCTCTGCGGAGGAAAAGTTGAGGCTTGTAGTCCCTTAAGCTCCTGAACTCTTTTCGTGGAAATTGAATGACAAAGATTCAAAGAATCACTATTTCCTGCGGGAACGCGATGTACAATGAGTCGTCCATCATAAAACTCCTCCAATTCTTTGGGTGCTCCAGGCCATAGTTGCCCTATAACATGTACCGTTTCTCCCCCGCTTGCAAGAAGTTTTGATATATGAGCAACATAAGTACCGATTCCACCGGATGGCATCGGTGCCGGGGGAAATTCACGACACAGGATCAAATGGTTCATTTTGAATTATCCCTTTAAATTTCTAAAAATATGCCTAAACGACCGATGAACGGATCTTTTGATTTTTGAAACCAAACCTATCCGGTTGAATGATTCTTTCAGATCTCGACGCGGATCGAAAGTTGGATAAACATATTCCATCAGCCGGTTTTCCATTTGCATTACAATTTCCATGCCAAACTTGGAAACTGTTTTCAGGTGAGAGGAAAGCATCAATTCCCTCATGGTCTGGTTTTGAATGGAGGTCATGTCTCTGTAAAGTGAGTTCTGACGAATCCTGTACCGTATCAAATGCGTGGGAACAGTTATAATAGGCCATCCTGAGGCAATCATTCGAATGCTAAGTTCCCAGTCCTCATAATTGTATCGCTGTCGAATATCATAACCTCCAAGCTCACGTAACACTGATGTACGCATCATGCATGGAACGATAACACTGTTCTCTGAAAACAAAAGGGGAAATTCGGGTTGAGGTGCATTCCATAAACCAGGAGTGCAATTCTCTCCAAAAATATAGGCCCAGGAAGCTACGCCACCAATGCGACAATATTTTTTGAGTACCTGCAAGCAAACTTTGTAGAAATGTGGCTCAACAAGGTCATCCCCATCGAGGAAAGAAATATATTCTCCTTTTGCAACATCAAGTCCGGTATTCCTAGCCGATGCCAGTCCCTGGTTGTTCTGACGAATGACTTTGAATGGAAGGCCTTTTTGCTTGGCTGTAAATTCCAGATGTTCAATTGCCTCAAGTGTCTCTTTTCCATAAGACCCGTCATCAACCAGTAATACCTCGTCGGGAGATCGAATCGAGCACCAAACACTTTCAAGCGTTTCTATTAACAACTTTCCCATCTCATAACATGTTACCACAATGGAAAGTTTGTCTTTTTCCAACCCGACAAAATTATTTGGAATGACCGGCATGACATTTTTTTCGGCACAAATGCGCAAAGGAATTCGACGATCCTGGAACATCATTGCTACACGGGACAGGTCTGCCAAAGGAGGCGGAGAAGAAATGACTTGCCTCAACCCTTCTATCGTATCCTCGATCATATGGCGCCGCTTCAAGCCACGATGAGCTGAAACCACGTTTGTGCAAAATTCCCTTCTGATCTGGTTCAGGGTTGCAACGTCTGAGCGAGCAAGTTTTATGAGGTAATCAGCTATTAATTCCGGGTCCGGTTTTTCAGGCAACATAATTTCTTTAGGAAGGTTTATTCCTGGGGCTATACCTTCAGCCGCAGCAGGTGAGAGAATACACAATGACTGTTTAGCAAGTTCAGGCCAAACAGCGGGCAGATGATCAAAAAGGCTTGGATAAAAACGGACATTGAATTTTCCATCCAGATCAGGATATTTTTTTTTCCATTGCCATTGCCCCTGCCTTATAAGTTCTCTCGCAAAACCACGAGAAGACCAGTAATCTTCAAAGGATCGAGGACTGGCGGGAGCAAACACCATTGAAGGTCCTGCTGAAATAAAGGGAGTGGTTAAGGAAAGCCCTTTCCGAACCGACAAATTGACCCCGTCCAGCATTGATAAAACCCCAGAGCAGGCGTCTTGAGGCTCATAAAGATAAAACTGGCATGGTTTGCTTTCATCCGAAGGAATGCTTGCAGACTGAGATATTTTTTCCAGAACCTCTTCTTTGACATATCGGGGAGCAAACCTTGGGGGAAATGCCTCAGGCAGCCTTCCTGAAAGGGCAACTTGGTTTCCTCTGGGCCCGAAAACTATTGCGAGATCAGCCAGAGCAAGAGAAATATCCTCCATCTGACGCCTGATGGTCGCATGCCGTGACCACAGCCCTTCCTGGTTAGCTTGCTGCTGATTAAAAGAGGTGTCTGTCACAACAACGGCAAAAGGAACCTGGACGGCGTCCTTTACCATGGTTGCCCTAGTCATTTGCGAAACATAACCAAGCCCGCCCAACATTGGCAAAATGACCAATTGAAATGGATCTTCATTGTAAAAATCCTTAACTTCTTTGTGTAGACAACAAGAGATAAAAAAAAACAGACCACTGTCATTAATCAGACCATAGGAGCGAGGACTAAGGCCCTTTTTTTCGAATGGAAATCCATTTTCAGGATTTCGGAGAGGAATGGAAACACGCCGAACATGTTTAAATGCAAATTCGGCTGCCGGAATCACGCAATCTTGCGGACACAATATCTTTGTAGCAGGAAACGGTGCCCACGTTTCTTTAACCTCGTACCGATACCATTCATCCCAACAAAAAACAGTAATCCGACAATCAAGAGCTTCTGCGATTTCTTCAAGTGGAAGCCCCAACCCTCTAGTAAGCTCCCATTCTTCAGGGTCATTGGTGTATAAATTCGAATTTCCCTCATAGGCTTCTATAACAAGGATATGGCTGCATTTTGGAATTTTCATAGAATAATTCTGAAAAACACCTCGTTTTAAATTTAGAATGGAATGCATGATGGAAGTTCACAGCTTCAAATTCATTGTTTTGCATGAAAATTCACAATCAATTTTTGCTATTTTTAATATTTAAACGGCTTACTTTTTTAGATTTATCGGACCATGACCAGTTGTGCGGAGGTGATAATATTCCTTTGAAAGAAAAATCCGATTGGACATTCAAAGGATAAACATGCCAGTGATAATCATATGCATAGTCCCAGTTTTTTTCATAGATACCCACGTCGACAAAATATTCACCCTTACTCAGATCCAACCTTTCGATGTCCAGGATCATGACTCCTTGTTTTCGCGATCCTTCCAACTTTAACTGGTCCTTATCTATTATCATTTCGCCACAAATCCGGCCATCTTCTTTTGAAATGGACACACCAAATTTAGGCGACTCTGCGTGTATATGGGAATCATAATCAATTTCAATTCTCAGTGGGTCTCCGCTGTTGATTTTTTGAACCGGATTTCCCCATTTGTCAGTTAAATAAACACCAGAAATTTCAACTTCCAAAGAGCCAAAACGGTTTTCCTTCAGTTTAAGGTGCTGATTTTGAGAGTCATTTCCATTAGATGAATCAGATGGGGTCCTCCTTCTGGTTTCAATAGACATTTCTTCCGTGTAAGCCTTGGTTATCTCACTAGTTGAACCATAACCCTTAACTTTGCCGTTTTTCAACCAGAGGACCGAATCGCAGAATTTTTCAACCTGATCCATATCGTGTGAAACTAGGAGCATCGTACAACCCTTTTGTTTGAATCGGTTGATTCGCTCAAAACATTTGTTTTGAAAAGTCAAATCACCCACCGACAAAATTTCATCGATAAGCAGAATATCAGGGTCAATATTAGTGGCCACGGCGAATGCCAGCCTCATTTTCATTCCGGAACTATAGGTTCGCAAAGGATTATCCAGGAAATCTTCCAATTCGGCAAAGGCAACGATTTCATCGAATCGTTCTGAAATTTGCCTGCGCGTCAATCCGGCAACCACACCACTGATATAAATATTATCCCGTCCTGATAGATCCATGTGAAAACCGGCTCCCAAATCCAAAAGGGCGCCGATTCTTCCGTCGACATCCAAACGACCTCTATCAGGTCGGCCTACTCCGCCGATAAGCCTAAGCAGAGTTGATTTGCCGGATCCGTTTGGGCCGATGATACCGACCATTTGTCCCCGGTTAACTTCAAAGGTCACATCATCAAGACACCAAAAGGCTTCATATCTCCTTTTAAAAAAACCTCCTGTCAATAGATGTTTAAATCTGAAAGGACGTCCTGCAGAATTCCGCCGAAATTTTTTGGCCAAGCCTTGAACAGAAATCACTGGTGTTGTCATTGCTTCTCCGCGAGGAGTATAGGTTTTTCATTATTTTCTGTAAATTCATCTGTAAATTGAACACCCTGCCCTGGATTTTTTAATTTTTATTTTTCACTGAAGTTTTCGATAACAGAGTATCAAAATAACTGATTGTTTTGACCAGACCTTCCTCAAGCTGAACATGGGGTTTCCATTTCAGTTTTGTCATCGCCAAAGTAATATCGGGCTTTCGCTGTTGCGGGTCATTTTCGGGCAAAGGCTTGAATACTATTTCCGATCGTGATCCGGTCAGTTTTAAAATCTGTTCCGCCAGTTCCAGGATGGTGAATTCAACCGGATTGCCAAGATTGACCGGTCCGGTAAAATCATCGGGGCTGTTCATCAACCGGATAAACCCTTCGATCATATCATCAACATAACAAAAAGACCGGGTCTGTGACCCTTTTCCGTAAACGGTAAGCGGTTTGTTCTCTAACGCCTGTATAATGAAGTTGGACACTACACGACCATCATTGGGATGCATCCGTGGACCATAGGTATTAAAGATTCTGGCTACTTTGATTTTTAACCTGTGCTGGCGATAATAATCAAAAAAAAGTGTTTCCGCACAACGCTTCCCCTCATCATAACATGAGCGTCTGCCTATGGGATTGACCTTACCCCAGTATGTTTCCGGTTGTGGATGAATCTCGGGATCTCCATACACTTCAGATGTGGAAGCCTGAAATATTTTAGCTTTTACCCGTTTGGCCAAACCCAGCATATTGATGGCTCCATGGATACTGGTCTTGGTGGTTTGGACCGGATCGAACTGATAATGGATGGGAGAGGCCGGGCAGGCAAGATTGAAAATTTCATCCACTTCGACATACAACGGGAACGTGATATCATGACGCATCAGTTCAAAATAAGGATGAGGTTTCAAATGTGCAATGTGACTTTTGTCTCCGGTAAAAAAGTTGTCAACACATAGCACTTCACAACCAAGATCCAAAAGTTTGTCGCACAAATGGGATCCCAAAAAGCCTGCACCACCCGTAATTAAAACCCGCTTATTCAAAGAATATTCCATAAAATAGTACCTTTCGAAATGACTGTAAATTCTAAAGCTCTTCTAAAAAGCGATAGCTTTGGGTTTGGAAAAACCGAAACCCGATCAAAACAATTACAAATGAAAGTATGGCCAGAATGGCTAACGGAAACAACTTAGGCATCATCCCATGCAGGATGATATCCCTGTAAGACTGAAGAAGCGTAACCATGGGATTGAGATTATATAAAGGACGATATTGCTCCGGTACCATTTCAACATTGTAAAATACCGGTGACAAAAAATAAAAAAGCCTCAGAAATACATCAAGAATAGGCTTTGTATCCCGAAAGATGATATTTAAAATCGCTAACAGGTATCCGAGTCCTAAACAAAGAGTGAATTGAACAACCATGACTAGAGGGATCAACCATATCGCTGCAGGGAGATTGTGCTCTTCAACCAGGACAATCAGCAACAGCAGTGGAAGAGTAAAAACAAAATGCAGCATGGTTGAAGTAACTGAAATAAAAGGAAGCAAGGGTATTGGAAAACCAGGGCGAAGGGCCAGATCGCGGTTGCCTGCAGTTGATCCCGCAGCCTGGGATAAGGCTGACTGAAACCACGTGTAGCTGATGATCCCAATAAAAGCGAAGCTTGTAAAGCGTGAATTCTGCACCTGGAGAATCACCTTAAAAAGAAAATAGAATATGCCCAGGTGCAAAAAAGGCATGATCAGGGTCCACCCAAATCCAAGAAGAGTCCCCTCATATTGAACTTTCAGGTCTCTTCTGACCAATTCGTATAATAGATCCCGGTAATAAAATATTGATCGATGAAAATTATTGTACCAGGTGATCATTTCTTATTCTTGCCTTTCTAAGAAGATTATAGGCAATC
>CAYZJH010000049.1:14113-27900 GCA_964478625.1 uncultured Desulfobacteraceae bacterium | reverse complement strand
GAGTTGCCCATTAACATTTGAAAAAGCCACGGTCATGGGATATATTACTCACTTACGGAGTCCCAGAGTTAAGTTTTTCAGTATCAGGTTTGAGGAGCCGACAAACATGAAGGAGGCGATCTTTTTCCGGCCGATCATTGGTTTTCTGGCACCTTTAATATTCGGAATTGCCTGCGGTACATGGTTTGATGGTTTTAAACCATGGGCCGTTGCAACGGTTGTGATTTCATTGTCATTCATGATCCGGGCAATTGCCGGGAAAAGAAATCTGGTGCTCGCACCTCTGGCATTTTTTTTCTCACTAGGCTATCTGAGCATTCACCCCTGGATCAATCCCTCCGTACCGGATCACCACCTGATTCATCATGCAAAACCTTTTCGCTGGACCATTGTCGGCACTGTAACCAACGATCCCATCATCTCTCAAACAAACCAGGTCCGCTTTGTTCTTGACGTTGAAACTATTCAAAGGGGCCAAGATTCTTTTCCTGCAACAGGCAGAATTCGTGTCACCTGCAGAGGTGAAATTTCACCTGATTTCAGACCGGGTGACCGTATCCAATTTCCGGGAAAAATCCGAGTGATCAGAAATTTTCAAAATCCCGGGGGGTTTGATTTTGAAAGATATATGGCTTTCAGGACTATCCTGACCACAACTTATGTGCCATCCGATAAGGTCAAATTTTTGGAAAAACATGACCGCCAAAATGCCAGAGATTGGGTTTTAAAAGCTAGGCTGAACATTGCAGGCTTCATAGACCATCATCTAACGGATCACGCTTCGGCCGCCATCATGAAAGCCCTCGTAATCGGGGATCGGGATGGAATCGAAAAGCCTCTTCGTGAAGCATTCAACAAATCCGGGATGGGTCATCTGCTGGCCATATCAGGACTTCATGTGGGTATTGTAGCCTCCTTTTTTTTCCTGATGTTTTCACGCTTTTTTTCTCTTAGCCAAACTTTCCTGAATCGTGCATGGGTCGGGAAAGCATCTGCCGTGCTATGTGTGATCCCTGTGACAGCTTATGGTCTTCTGGCCGGGATGTCACCATCGACACAACGCGCAGTCCTGATGATCACCGTGTTTCTCATGGCATTTTTAATCAAAAGGGAACAGGATTCCATAAACACTCTGGCAATTGCAGCCATGGTGATTTTGACGCTCCATCCCCCGGCATTGTTCAGCATATCCTTTCAGCTTTCTTTCACGGCCGTTTTTTCCATTATTTTCGGTTTTTCCATGTTATGGAACCACCCGTCCGGATTCAATACCGACAATTTGATCAGGAAAAAGCTTTCGTCGTTTTTTTTCGCTTCGCTTTTTGCCATTTTGGGGTCTCTTCCTCTGGTCATGTATTATTTTAACCAGACTTCCCTAATCGGGCTTGCGGCAAATTTTATACTCGTTCCCCTGATCGGATTTATTGTGGTTCCTTTAGGGTTGATCTCAGCTCTGGTTTTTCCGCTCAGCGAGGGGCTGTCTTCGATAGGGTTTCAGACCGGTGGTATTGTCCTGTCTTTTGCCATTTCCATTGTTTATTTTTTTGCAAATTTGTCTTTTTCCTCCGTAAAAACCGTGACACCGTCAATGCTTGAAATTGCTCTGTATTACCTTACAGGAATGAGCGTTTTATTGTTTATCAAGCAATACAGATCGACTGAGGATCCGTCAAAATCCTTTTCTTCCCGGATTTATGAACCCGCAACATCCTCTCCGGATCATCAAAATCCGCATCCACCTCAAAAGGCTGCCGGCATTTTATCCCATTTGATGCCGGGCCATTTTTCGTTTTCCAGCTTGCAGGTAAAGCAAAAAGCACCTGTTTATCTCATCTCGGTTTTCCTGATTATCGGCGCAGCAGATTTATCCTACTGGATATATGTTCGATATTTTCAGAAGGACCTTCGGATCACGATCGTGGATGTAGGCCAGGGTAACGCTGCAATTCTTGAATTTCCGGGGGGAAAGACCATGCTGATCGATGGAGGTGGCTTTTACGACAACAGCACTTTTGATGTAGGAGAACGAATCACAGCTCCCCTTTTATGGCGAAAAAAGATCAAAAGCGTTGATACACTTATGCTGACTCATCCCGACAGCGATCATTTAAACGGATTATTGTACATTGCACAACATTTCAATGTAAAAACAATCCTGACCAACCATGAACCTGCAGATACATCGGGTTACCGGCAATTACAAGATATTATCCATGAAAAAAAGATTCACACCCCTCCTTTTACAGAACCTCACAAGGAATTTTATATCGGTGGAGTCCAGGTACGGATTCTTTATCCCCCGGAAGATTTTTTGAACAAAAAAGATCGGGAATCCTGGCGGGACCACAACGCAAATTCCATGGTCATTCAACTGAAGATGGGAGATTTTTCGTGCCTGTTTACCGGCGACATCAAGGCAAGGTCTGAAACAGAACTGGTCACCTTAAGAGGTGAGAAGCTTAAAAGCCGGATATTAATAGCCCCCCATCACGGAAGCAAAACATCAAGCACCCCTAAATTTATTGATATGGTCGATCCGGAAACGGTTATCTTTTGTGCCGGTTGGCAAAACCGGTTTAATCTTCCCAACCAGGATGTGGTCAATCGCTATCAGCAAAGAGGTATACACATTCTCAGGACCGATCATAACGGTGCAATCAAAATTCGCACCAATGGTGTCACCACAAAAATCACCCCCTTTTTAAATTGATTCATATATTCTTTGACAACCCTATCCTCGTTTGGCATATTTTAAACTCAAAACGGAATTATTCAGGAGAGATGATTTTGAACGCCACAATGAAACCCGCTACAGAAACCGACATTTCAAAAATTGAATCATTCACCAAAGCAATGGAAATCATAACGGAGGATCTCAAAGCGTATTATCCGAAAGCGGTTTTACTTTTCGGATCTTTCGCCAGGTGGCTGGCCGGTGAAAAGTCGGATACCCCACCCAATGATATGGACTTGTTAATCATCGGTAACAGCAGGCCTTTTGAAGTCGAAAAAAAAGATTACGGAGTTGCCGTTGAGTTTAACAGATTAATGGTGGATCAAATGGTGGGAATTGCCAAATCGTTGCGCTACGATTCAAAAGTGGCCGCCCTTTCAAAGCTGTATTCCAAAAATGTGGTCAAGCAGCATTCAATAGACGTCATCGCGGCATGTCTACTTTTAGGTCCGATGTATAATGAATTCGGCATTGAGCAGATTGAAATCAACGGGGTTGTGGACAAACGAGACTATTCCGTGCACAGGGTGTTATCAGGAGAAGCCTGGTGGAATCGTCTACGCGCATATGCTCTTGAGAGGCGCGGCCCCTGGAAGCGTTACACCGACCGGATGATTCAAAATGAAGAATTTATTCCCTGAAGTTATCAGTCACTATTTAGCATCATGATAGTACAAAGTTTTTTGTCATGCCGGACTTGATCCGGCATCCAGAAAAATCAGCTTCCCTAATCCACCTGGATAGCGCTTCACTTCATGCCCGGCTCCCGGTTTAAGCCCGGGACAGACTTCGCCGCTTCCTTGACCAGCGTACTCCAACATGTCATCCCTTGGTGTGGGTTTGGGCAAAACCACAGTGGAGTGAAACGGTTACAACTCCAGATCCTTTCGATATTTCAGGGCTTGCTTAAAATATTTTTCCAATTTTTCCTGAGCTTTTCCAAAAACAGTACCGGCTAGAAAACGGCCTTCCATATCGGGTGTTCCCGCGGAAACCCCGGTCAGCATTTCGATGCCCTCTTCCACCGTGGAAACATGATAGACATGAAAATTTTTTTCCTGAACCGCCCTGATCACCTCTTTTTTCAGCATCAGGTTTTTAACGTTGGCCGTTGGAATCATAACCCCCTGTTTTCCGGTAAGGCCTTTGACCTGACAAACTTCGAAAAACCCCTCAATTTTCTGGTTAACACCACCGATGGCCTGAATCTGACCTTTCTGATTCACCGATCCGGTAACTGCAATTCCCTGGTTGATGGGTACCCCTGAAAGGCTTGAGATAATGGCGTAAAGTTCTGCCGACGAAGCACTGTCACCTTCCACAAGTCCGTAGTTTTGCTCGAATGTAATACTGATGGACAGACTCAGGGGATATTTCTGGGCAAAGGTTCGTCCAAGGTAACCGCTTAAAATCAACACGCCTTTATCATGAGTGTTTCCGCTGAGATTGGCCTCTCTTTCGATATTGACCACACCCTCTTTTCCCATGAAGGTTTCCGCCGTGATCCTCGAGGGTCTTCCGAATGAGTAATCTCCGATTTGATAGACCGCCAATGCATTGACCTGTCCTGCGACCTCACCGTCCACATCCACGAGAACCGTATTGTCGGTATAGGATTCGTGAATCTTTTCCTCAAACAGATTGTAGCGAAAACGATGTTCGGTGAACGCCTTAATGACATGTTTTTCTTCCACCACCCGGCAACCGTCCTTGCGAGCCCAGTAATCCGCCTCTTTTAAAATCCCGGCAACAGGACCCAGTCGAAGCGTCATTTTTTTTTGGTTTGAAACAAATTTTACGCCAAACTCTACGATGGCCGATACCCCGCTTGCCATAAACGGCAGGAGATTTTCCTCCTGACAGGTCCGGGCAACAAAGCCGGCATATTGCCGTACAGTCTCATCATTTCGCTCCACCTCATAGTCAAAATCCGCTCTCACATTAAATATTTTGTTAAATTTGGCATCAAAATTTTGAAGTGTCTGAAACGTATCATAGCTTCCCAAAAGGATGACCTTGACATCGACAGGAATCGGTTCGGGCCTTAACGAAGCCGTCATATTGCCTGTTCCAGATGGAACATCTTCAATATACAACAACTTGTTCTGCAGGGTGCGTTTAAGGCTTTCCCAAACAAACTGATTCATCAGGACTGCATCGATTTCCAAAATAAGATACCCCCCGTTTGCTTTAAGCAAGGAGCCGGCCTGAACCATGGTAAATTCTGTAATCACGGTTCCCATAACGGCCCTCTTTTCTATCCGGCCGAATACATTGTGGAATGTGGGACTTGGTTCAAATATCACCGGTGCTCCTTTTACTCCGGCGTTGTTGACTAAAACATTGACGTGGTATCGCTTAAAAAAGTCCTCCGAAGATTCCTGCTTTTTCCCACCAGGAATAAAATTATTCATATTTTCAAGGATATCTGATTGAAGGGCTTCGATGTAGGCCAGAACTCCCTTTCGCCCTCTGTATTCATCCCTCAACAAGACAAAATGCTCCTGCAAAACATCTAATGCCGTTTCCCTATTGATCCTTTCCATTTCCGACTGGAATGCATGATAAATTTTATTGGCATCATGAAGTGTTGCTTCGATTTCCTCCTGAATCGCGTGCAAATCCTTTTCAATCTGCTTCCGGCGCTGCTTTGGGAGATCTTGGAATTCCCCTTCTTTGATAGGTCTGCCATCGATCAACGGCTCAGCCTCCAACCCTGCGGAAGTCTTGGAAATTTGCATATTCTTCTCCAAAGCCTTTTTTTCAAGCCGCTCCATGATGACTTTGCGCATGTCCGTATATTTGCTTTTTATCCTGCTTTGTTTTGCCTGGAAATTGTCGCTGAGCAAGGCTTCGGGCAATTCTTTTTTCAGGTCATGGATCAGTTTTGAAACTCTTTTACAAAACCGGACTCCCGTGCCTGAAGCTACTGAAACGGTTTTCGGCTGATATTCATCTGAGAAATTATTGACCATGCACAGGTCATCGGGGGTTTTAAGCTTTTTTGCATGCCGCCTGACCAGATCCTGGACGATGGTGGTTTTGCCGGTGCCGGGCATTCCCGTAACAAAAATATGATATCCCGGACATTTTATGTTCAGTCCAAAATCTATGGCCTGAACAGCCCTTTTTTGCCCGATCACCCCATACAGGGGTTCGATTTCGCGGGTGTCTTCAAAAGAAAAAACCCTGGGGTCACATTCAGCTCTCAGTTGTGAAGGTTCTAATTCAAAGCGATTGGGCATGGGACCTCCATATCCGGTATGGGTTGAAAGATTCAGTAGTTATCCTGATTTTAACACAATTGCCTTGGCGGGAATCAGTCCGGTCGCCGCCGCCGAAACAATATTGCCTGCCACACCAGGACCATCACCGGCAACATACATTCCGCTGACTTTCGTTTCCAGGTTTTCGTCCGTCTCCACCTGAACGGCAAAAAACTTGATTTCAGGCGCATAAAGAAGTGTTTCATCATTGGAAACACCCTGGACAATCACGTTAAGCTTTTCCAACCCCTCAATCAGGTTGGTCAGAATTCTTTCGGGAAGAGCCATGGCAATGTCGCCGCATACCACATCGGTAAGAGTCGGTTCTATAAAGCCTTTATTGATCCGATGCCAGGTGCTGCGCCTTCCCCGTTTTAAATCTCCAAATCGCTGAAGAATCGGTTTTCCGCCCCCGATCAGAGAAGCCAGACTTCCAATGGCCTCACCATAAGCATGATTGTCGGTAATGGGTTCAGTCAGAACCACTTTGGATAGAAAAGCAAAATTGGTGTTGTCACTTTTTATCTCGCGAAATGCATGGCCGTTGACACATACAAAACGTCGATAGGTTTCCCTGGAAACATACCCTCCCTGGTTGGTACAAAATGTTCGGGTAGAATCATCATATTTTTGAGTCTGGATAAAAAATGTCGGATCATAAATCACATTGCATAAGTCCTGCATAACATCGTTGTGAACTTCAACCCTGATCCCGACCTCGATCCCACGCTGACGAACTCCGATCCCATATTTCCGCACCAGCTTTCCAATCCAGTCCGCCCCGACCCGTCCGGGAGCCAGAATGACATTTTTTGCATGATATTGCCTCTGATCGGTTATGACTCCGACCACAGCTCCGTTTTCCACGATCACATCAAGAACTTCCTCTGAAGTTTTAAGCGTTACGCTGCGGGATCGGATATAATCGGCCATGGCTGCAATATGGCCCGGAAGCATATCACTTCCGATATGCTTCTGTTTAATGATCAGCAAGTTGATTCCGTGACGTTTGGCTTTTTTACGGAGTTCTTTGGCGGCATTCATATCGGTGGGATATTCCCTGCCATCCATTCCAAACCGGTTGAATATTGCCTCGGTTTCCCCGATCAACCTCTGGGCCTTGGACAGTGGCATAAACTGGGTCAGGTCGGTTTTACCGAGTTTTGGAATAAAATTGAGCTTACCATCCGAAAAAAGGCCGGCTCCACCAATACCGCTCAAAATATTGCAGGGCGTGCAGTGCATACATTGCATCCTCAGGGTGAGCGGACATTTTCGTTCCAGGGAATTTTTCCCCTTATCGATAATCAATACCCTGAGGTCCGAATGCTCCTTTAAAAAATAGGCAGCAAAGAGCCCTGCCGGACCTGCTCCCACAATGATGACATCAAAACCGGAATTCATGTCATACCTTTTTAATCGGCAAAATACAGGCATCCTTAAGCCTGGGCGGAATACGTTCAGGTCCTTTGACGATGGGGACTCGTGTAGACTCAGCAATATTTTTCAGCATATGATAGAAAATGATATTGTGAAAGGGGAGAAGTGCAAACCAATATAAAATACCTGCAAGCCCTGAAGGAAGAAATCGGGTTAGAATCGTCAGCTCACATGTTCCGGTTCCCGCAGGGGTGATTTCAAACTGTGCGATCGCTTCACCGGGCACTTTCATTTCAGCCTGTAGCACCAGCCGATTGGGTGCTTCAACATCCAATACCCTGAAAAAATCCAAAGCATCCCCCACATAAATCTCACGGGGATGCCTTCTTCCGCGGCGAAGACCCACTCCTCCCACCAGTCTGTCAATACCTCCCCGAATTTTCCATAAACTGTCGGCAAAATACCATCCGGTATTTCCGCCGATTCTCCGGATCGGTTCCCAAACCTTTTCAGGTGTTGCCTTGAGCCGAACGGAAAACCCGGACTCTAAAATCGTTCCGCCGGCATAGTCGGCATCTCCACAGTGTATCCATTCGGGTGGAATAACATCTCCGGCATCCGACCAGCAGGTTTCCACCAGTTCCTGCTCGATTCTTTTCAACGCCGTGACCATGGTCTCCCGACAAGAGTAAAGCCTTTGAGGGATGATGTCTCTGATTTTATTGCTCTTACAAACAACGGGTGTGGAAAGGCCCTCGGCAAGAGGCTGCGCAATGGAAGCCGGAAGCGGTGTGACAAGATGAATCCATTTTGCGCTGAGTTTCGGGGTCAGAAGAGGCACCGAAAAAACAATGCGCCTGGAAAGACCCGCAATTTCTGCATACATGTCAATGAGATCCCTGTAGGTCAAAACATCAGGTCCACATATACCAAAGGTACCCCCATCGGTTTCATCCTGCTCCAGACACCCTTGAAGATAATTCAATACATTTGCGATGGATATTGGCTGACAGGGAGTCCTCACCCATTTGGGCGTAATCATTACCGGAAGACGGTCCACAAGATACCTCAAAATTTCAAACGAGGCACTACCCGTCCCGAGTATCATAGCGGCCCGAAGATGCGTCGCCGGCACGGGGCCGGACTGAAGAATCTCCGCCACCTCATGTCTTGACTTGAGATGATCACTGATGTGAGCATCATCCAGATCTCCCAACCCCCCCAGATAGACAATTTTTTTCAAACGGGCTTCGGATGCTGCAACGACCATATTTTGGGCGCCCTTGCGATCCGCATCGGCAAATCCGCGTTTTTTTGAAATCATGGAATGTACAAGATAAAAGGCTGCCCAGCAGCCATCAGCAGCCTTTTTCAATGACTCAAGATTTAGTACATCGCCTTCGGCAATTTCCACTCTCGGATGCCTTGCCCAAGGCCGGCAGCTCATTTTGGGCAAAGATCTTCCCATTGCCCGAACCTTATACCCTGCTGAAAGCAACTGCGGAATTAGACGTCCCCCCACATATCCGGTAGCACCGGTAACCAAAACGGGTTGTGAATGCTCCATGAATTGACCTCTCTCCTAATGTGGCATTATAATAATGAAGATTATACCAGATAACACTTTTTGTCGGATTCAACAAGTTTGTCTTAACTGTCGGAGAATTTTAGCCGTAGATTGTCCAATGATTGACTTTAAAGAACAGTTAGGATAGCATTGTGGCCCATAAAAAATTTCTCAATATCGTTTTTTGGGAGATTTTAAAAGGGTATCCGGCTTGCCAAAATCACCCGGTTCTCCATTACACAGGGAGATGAACCTGAATTCCTTTCCGGTTCGGGGCATGACACCTCCGGATGGAGCGTTTCAAAGTCAGAAAATTTTATTATTGTCGTTGGAAACATGTGAATTGGATGATAGCCCAAATAGTGCAAGGGATAACTATATGATTATCGGACTGGATGTGGGCGGTACCCATACGGATGTCGTCCTCATAGGAGATCAAAGAATTGAAAGGGAAACAAAGGTTATTACCAACCATGACGACCTTTTTAAAACCGTCTTAACGGGCCTGGAAAAAGTAACACAGGGAATTGATCACAAAACAATCCACCGGGTCGTATTAAGCACCACATTAACCACAAACACCATCGTACAGAAAAAACTTGCCCCCGTAGGAATGATCGTTGCCGCAGGCCCGGGCATTGATCCGGCCTATTACCGAACAAACGACCACTACTATTGTGTCAAAGGTTCCATCGATCACAGAGGACGAGAAACCGAGCCTATAAACCCCCTTGAAATCGAGAAGATTCGCGACCGGTTTAAAAAGCATGGGATTCAACATGTGGGAGTTGTTTCAAAATTTTCGGTTCGAAACCCTCAACATGAATTGGAAATCAGCAAAATTCTCGGGGATGGGTTCGATAAAATTTTTATGGGACACCGGATTTCAGGCAAGCTTAATTTTCCTCGGCGAATTGCCACAGCTTTTATTAATGCGGCAGTTTACCCGGTTCATAAAGATTTTTTTGAATCCGTAAGACGGTCTTTGAACGAAAAGGGCTTTACCATGCCCATTCATATCCTTAAAGCCGATGGCGGCACCATGACCTTTGATTCATCAGTGGATTATCCATGCCAGACGATCCTGTCGGGCCCTGCGGCCAGTGTGATGGGTTCCCTGGCGTTTGCTTCTCCTGGTGAAGAAAATCTCGTTCTGGATATCGGCGGTACAACCACGGATATGGCCGTGTTGATTGATCGTGTACCTGTTCTGAATCCTTTGGGAATTCAGCTGGATTGCTATAAGTCGATTGTCCGGTCCCTGGCAACCCAATCTATAGGAATCGGCGGAGACAGCCATGTCCGCATGGAAAACGGTGAACTCAAAGTGGGACCCGAGCGTATGGGCCCGGCACTGGCTTATGGCGGTCCGGCTCTGACACCCACGGATGCACTGGTAGCGTTAAATCTCATCCCGGAATTAAGCAAAGAAGCCTCCATTCAGGGATTGAAACCCCTGGCTCAAATTCTGAACCTTTCCATAGAAGAAACCGCCCAAAAGATATTTGATCAGACCTGTGCTGAAATTGTCGCCAGTGCCCATAAAATGGTGCATGAAATCAACAGCAAACCGGTTTACACCGTTCATGAAGTTTACGAAGATTATACGGTCAAACCCAAAAAGGTTTTGGTCTTAGGGGGGCCTGCCCGGCATTTTGCCACCAATCTTGAAAAACATTTTAAACTGAACGTCAAAGTCGTTCCCAGGTGGTCAGTGGCAAATGCCATTGGCGCAGCTTTGGCAAGAACCACCTGTGAAGTCACTCTTTTTGTCGACACGGAGCAGGGAAAAGCCGGCGCTCCCGAAGAAAATTTCATTCGTAAAGTCCCCCATAACTTCACAAAAGAGGACGCTTTAAAAATCGCTTATGATCTTTTAAAAGAAAAGGCGGTCAGGCGAGGCGCAGATCCTCAGGATCTGGCCATGGAAGTGCTTGAAGACCTGGAATTTAACATGGTCAGAGGATTTTATACCACGGGGAAAAACATCCGGATAAAAGTTCAGGTCAAACCCGGCCTGATTCACGGTTATGAACAAATCAGCATGACTTGATACAAGGAGAGGATTTCTATGCTTTGTGCGAAACATAAAACCGGTCTGGTATTTTTTCCCGCATTTGACTGGGCGATCAGCCCGACTCATCCTGAGAGGGAAGAACGTCTTTTGTACACGCAGGATCAGGTGTTTGAAGAAGGGATTTTGGATATCGATGGCATTGAAGAATACCGGCCCGATCTGGTAACGGTCCGAGATATACAGCGTGTCCATTTTTGCGTACCCACCGTCTGGGATGTCATGACCGAATCTCATTTTATCAGCGCAGGGGGTGCTAAAACCATCGGTATGGCCGTCATGGACAAACGTGTCGAGCGGGGATTCGCCCTGGTCCGTCCTCCGGGACATCACGCCATGAGAGTTGTTCACGGTGCCCGGGGGTTTTGCAATGTCAATATCGAAGCCATTATGATCGAGTTTCTTCGCAAGGCTTATGGTATCAACAAAGTGGCTATTGTCGATACGGACTGCCATCATGGCGACGGCACCCAGGATATATACTGGCATGACCCGAATACATTGTTTATCTCGATCCATCAGGATGGCCGCACGCTTTATCCCGGTTCTGGATTTATGCAGGAATTCGGCGGCCCCACCGCTTTGGGAACCACCATCAATATACCTTTGCCTCCCCATACATCCGAGGATGGATTTTTATATGTTACCGAAAATGTAGTGCTTCCCATTCTTGAAGAGTTTAAACCGGACCTGATTGTCAATTCCGCAGGGCAGGATAATCATTTCTCAGATCCGATTACCAATATGAATTTTTCCGCCCAGGGATATGCCAGACTCACCAGTTTGTTAAAACCCGATATTGCAGTCCTGGAAGGTGGCTACTCCATCGAAGGCGCTCTGCCATACGTAAATGTGGGCATTATACTGGCCATGGCCGGAATCGACTATAGCAAAGTCATGGAACCGGACTACGATCCCGATCGAATTCGTCAGACCAGGGATGTTACCGGTTATATTGAAAAGACAGGGGAAGCTGTACTCAGTTTATGGGATCAAAGGGAGTCTATCGGAGAAAAGGTTCGCGGAAAAGACAAGATTGCGGAAAGAACCCGAAGGCTTTTCTATGACACGGATAATATTACAGAAAACCAAAAGGAATCCCTGATGGTTTGCCCGGACTGCAGCGGAGCCCTTCGAATTGAATCGGTATCGAGCAGAGGCAAACATATTTTGGCCGTGCATATCCCGAGGGATGCCTGCCACGCATGCAAGGAGCGAGGGTATGAATGGTATGATGTCAAACCCCATGGATTCGATATCAAATTTCTGCAGGACCGTCCCAAGGACAAATATCTTGAAGATCACAAGGAGAAAAAATAAATTCTAAGAATTGTCATTCTGAGGAGGCCGACGTCGCAATCAATTTATATGAAAAATGGATTATAGTACCGGCATCATGTTCCAATAGTAGTCTTTTGCATGTCATTCTGAGGGAGCGACTCGCGGTGGCTTGATGCTTGAAAAGAAGATATTTTCCAATACGCTGACTGAATTCACGGCGACCGAAGAATCTCTCTTCCAGAGGCTAGCCCCAATCATCAGGTCCGGCTTGGAGTTGAAATAAGAGAGGCCGTGCCGGTGTGAAGGAAAGATTCTTCGTCGGCCATTGAGCACGTGCTATGTAACCATTGACGATGTCGGCCTCCTCAGAATGACAATCTTTAATTCTTTGTCAATTCCTTAACTTAACACCAAGGGGCGAAGGCCGAAATGCCGTCCAGTGAGAATTTCAAATTTATTAGGAGTCTTTCCAGCTTATTTCATGCAAAATTTTCGCCAGTTTTCCATCAAAAAAAATCTCCATCTGAGAGCACTCATCCTCAATGCAATACGCGTTTTTTTTGAAGCACGCCATTACCTTGAAGTGGAAACCCCCTACCGTTTGCCAACCCTGGCTCCGGAATCTCATATCGATGCGGAACCATCCGGCTCATGGTTTCTGCACACCTCACCCGAACTTTGCATGAAACGGCTTCTTTCAGCCGGGTACGAACGTATTTTTCAAATATGCCGATGCTTTCGAAAACACGAGCGGGGACAAAAACATCTTCCGGAAATGACCCTTCTGGAATGGTACAGAACCGATGCGGATTATCAGGTTCTCATGGGTGAAACCGAGGACCTTATCCGGCATATTGCCAAAAGCCTCGGGGCAGGAGAAATCATTTCATATCAGGGACAACCCATCCATCTGACCTCACCCTGGGAAAGGCTTTCGGTAAAACAGGCTTTCAACCGGTTCAGTGATATTCCCATGGAAAAAGCGCTTTCTCAGCAAATATTCGATGAAATTATGGGTCTCGCCATCGAACCCAATCTGGGTGGGGAAACACCTACATTTCTTTTTGATTACCCAGCGCAAAAGGCGGCCCTGGCAAGACGAAAAACCGACAATCCCGAAATTGCTGAACGTTTCGAGCTTTACATCTCAGGTCTTGAATTGTGCAATGCTTTTTCAGAATTGACCGATGAAAAAGAACAAAGAAAAAGATTCGAGCAGGAAATGGCGTTTCAAAAGTCTATGGGAAAAACGGTTTATCCCATGCCGGAAAAATTTTTAAAATCCCTTGAACAAATGCCTCCATCCTCCGGTTGCGCTTTGGGAGTCGACCGCCTGGTCATGCTGTTTGCCGACACTCCAAACATAGACGATGTGGTTGCTTTTACCACCGAGGAGTTGTAAAGCAAAATTATTCGCAAACTTGCCTGAATGACACAAACTCAAACTGATCGATTTAACAGTGAATTATCCGTCATTTCTGCGAA
>CAYZJH010000049.1:0-14013 GCA_964478625.1 uncultured Desulfobacteraceae bacterium | reverse complement strand
AGCAGGAATCCAGGTGGTATAACCATCTGACTGAATACCGGCTCCCGTTTCAAGCCCGGAATGACGGTAATTTGGAAAATTTTGCCATAAAAAACTTGATCATCGAGTATAACCTTATTAAAAAGCTTCAAAAAGAAGAGGACATTCCATGAAATTCGGCATCATCAGCGACATACACGGTTGCTATGAAGGTCTGGTAAGCGCTCTTGAACATTTAATTTCCCTCAATTGCAAAGTATTGTGCTTGGGAGATATCGTCAGTGAAAACAGCGATGAAAATGAAAAATGTATTCAAACACTTAAGAATCTGAACATACGAACGGTTCAGGGTCAGCATGATGATACCTGCGTAAAATGCAATTTTCCGCCCGTCTCCATCCAATCGAGAAACTTTCTGGCTTCTTTACCGGTAATGCTGAAATACCGCAATATTCTTCTGGTTCATGACAACCCCTTGGAAAACGCAAGAAATGGGGAAGGAATGTGGCACCAGGGAAGTTATATCCGATCGGAAATGGATGCAAAAGCGATTTTTGAGGACTTCAAACCTTTACAACATGATATAAAATACGTCGTTGTCGGACATACCCATGCTCCAAAAATATTTTCCAATAAAAGCAAAATCAATATTGTTTTCAACAAGCCTATTCAATTGGAAAACAACGCCGAATACATTATCAATCCGGGTTCTATCGGTGGCATTCCACGCGGTGAGCAACAAGTTCATTCGTATGTCTTATTCGATACGGATCTCAATCAAATTACCTATTACAGAGTAAATCAGATTGAATTTTCTGACCTTATTTAATATACATGGTTTACGGATATACTATCCTAATCTGAGCAATTAAATCGGCAACTACACGTCATTCCGCTAAAAACTGTCCCGGCCTTCGCCGGTATGACGTTAGGAGATTTTCGCCATTGGAATCACTCATTTTAGGACTATGAATCAATCTGACTAAATTTTCGAATTCCGTTCTGTGAATTTGGGCAAATTGGGTTAACAATCAAACGCTAAAAAGAGGCAGCAAATGGACGATACGAACGTTTACCTCCTGGAAAAAGCCAAAAAGGGATTCAATACGTTAAATATTGCGGAAAAATACGTGGACTCGGCACTCAAATGGCTGGAGTCCTGGCTGACGGATCCTCAGTTTGAAGACTACGTCCCCCAGATCCGGTACCTTATTGAATCGGAAAAATGGAATTTTCTTCTGGATTCTTTCTATCAGGTGATCCCTTTTGGAACCGGCGGACGACGGGGGACTGTCGGAATCGGCCCCAACCGGATCAATCCATGGACCATTCAGGCTTCGGCCCAGGGGCACTGCCAATACCTTTTTAAACAGTTCGGAGATGACGTTCGTAACAAAGGTGTCGTCTTAACCTATGACGTTCGCAAATATACTGAAAGAGGTGTTTATCATCCGGAAATCAGTAATCCAATTATGAATCTTGACGCCAAAGACCTGGCCGAAGCCGCTGCTGAGGTGTATGCGGCCAATGGGGTCAAAATATTCATGTTTAAAGGGGTTCGAAGTACCCCTGCCCTGTCCTTTGCTATCCGTTATTTGAATGCCGCCGCAGGGGATATGTTCAGTGCAAGCCACAATCTTCCCACGGACAACGGCAAAAAGATATACGACCATCTCGGCGGCCAGCTGATTCCCCCCCATGATCAGATTCTTGTGGATGAAGTTACCGAAAATGTCACGAAAATTTTGCGGATGCCCTATGAAGAAGCTGAAAAAAAAGGGCTTGTGCAATATGTTTCAGAGGAAGTGGATAACGCATTCATTAAAGCCATTTGCAATGTTTCCCTATCCGATGAAAAAAATATCCGGATTTTATATTCCCCTCTGCACGGCACCGGCATGACATCAGTCTATCCCGCACTCCAGTCTGCAGGTTTTCATGTTGACATCGACCCGAAAACGTCAAATATGAGCGGAGCATTTGAAAATGTCACGTTCAATATTCCGAACCCCGAGGTTGAACAATCTTTTGATACCTCTATTAGAGCGGCTGAACAAACCGGAGCCGAGCTTATCCTCAACTCGGATCCTGACGCCGACAGAATCGGCATCATGGTAAAACACCAGAAAAACTGGCGCTTTTTGAACGGCAATGAAATCGCCATTCTCCTGACCGAATATGCCATATCCAAATTCAAAAACCTCGGACGGATCACACCGGACAGTGTCGTTGTCAAGACCGAAGTCACCACGTCTCTGATTGATAAAATTGCCGCTGAAAACTACATCAAATGCATCGGAGACCTCCTGGTGGGTTTTAAATATATCGCAGAAGAATTAAACCGGCTTGAACGGGAAGGTAAAATCAAAGGATTTATTTTGGGGGCTGAAGAAAGCCATGGACTCCTGGTGGGCGATTACTGCCGGGACAAGGATGCGGCCGGAGCGGCCATTTGGTTGGGAGAACTGGCATCCGAGCAGAAGAAAAAGGGTAAAACCCTGGTGGATTTTTTGGATGAAATCTATTCCCGCTACGGTTATTGCCACAATTATCTTACCGAAATCAGGATGCTGGGAGCAAAAGGGGTGGAGCAGATCTCAAGCATCATGGACCATTTCAGGGCAGAAACTGTTGAAAGGTTCGGGGAATTTTCCGTGACAAAAATGACGGACCGGTGGCAGGGCAATCCTCAGCCACACCTGTCGGCTACGGATACGACATCCAGAAATGTTGTGGTATTTAACTTTAAAGATCTTCCTTCCACCCAGGGTATCCGGGTTACCGTACGTCCTTCGGGAACCGAGCCTAAAATCAAGATGTACTATGAAGTTATCGGCAAACCATTTTCAATAGATAAGGTCGATGAAAACAAGCAGCAGATGGTGGAAATACGTCAGAGTCTTGAAAAAAGTTTCATGGATTATTGCTACCGGATCCTGGGGGTGGATTTTCCCGAAAGAGGTTATCTTCTCTTCTGGCAGCTTCCCCTGGAGCATAAATTGAAATATTTTGAAATCGAACAGGACATCTTAAAATTAAAAGATATCCGAGATAAAGATGCCAGATTAAAAGCACTTTTTCAGTGCCTGAATTTTCTCGGAAGCAACCCCGTGGAAAAAGCAGACCCGGCGTTCAAGGCCAAACACAAAGCCGGGATCATGGAATTTTTGGATTTGAATTGAAAAAAATATTTTATCTTTCATGCCGTGATATGGCCCATAGGGCTCATTTGCAATGAGCCAGGTTTTCTTGAGTAAAGGTTACAAGGTTCGAAATTCAGCATTTGTCTGTCATTCTGAGGGAGCGACTCGCAGTGACTTGATGCTTGAAAAGAAAATATTTCCCAATATGTTGATCGAAACCGCGGCGACCGAAGAATCTCTATTCCCGAGCCAGGACCAATCATCAGATCCGATTCGGACCTGAAACCACAAAGACTCTGACAGCGTGAAAGAAAGATTCTTCGTCGGCCATTGAGCCCGTGCCATATAACCTTTAACCTTGTCGGCCTCCTCAGAATGACATCACCTTGGGATAAACCGTCATTCTGAGGGAGCGATTCACAGTTGATGGGCAAGCTGGAAATTTTTTTTAAACTCCAAACGGATGTTGTTGTGATCAAAGTTGCTTCTCTTGTCATGATCCAACAAGTTCCGGCCCAAGGTGTCCTAATGTATGCTGAAAATCCTGAAAACTAACATTTATGGGCCATTCAAAAAAGAAAAGAATATTTTGATTTTTATTTGACCTTGACAGAGATTTTCATGTGTATATAAATTAAAATAAATACACATTATCCACCAGGAGAAGCTATGCGAACCAATATCATTATAGATGAAGACCTTATGAAAGAAGCCATGGCGCTTAGCCAATTAAATACCAAGAAAGCTGTTGTAGAAACCGCTCTCAAATTATTGGTCCAAATGAAAAAACAGGAACGCTTAAAAAACTTGCGTGGAAAACTGAAATGGGATGGTGACCTCGACGCGATGAGGTTGGATCAATGATCCTGGTCGACTCATCCGTTTGGATTGATTATTTCAACGGTAAGAGATCCTGGCAAACGGACATGCTTGACCATATGCTTTCCAGTGTTCCCCTTATCATGGGTGACCTGATCCTGACAGAGGTACTTCAGGGCTTCAAGTCGGATAAGGACTACGAAACCGCAAAGCATTACCTCAGTGAACTTCCGTTTCGACAAATGGGTGGATATGATGTCGCTATTCAGAGCGCTCAAAATTACCGGCAGCTTCGAAAAGTCGGGATTACCGTACGAAAAACAATTGATGTAATCATTGGAACTTTCTGTATTGTTGAAGGCTTAACATTGCTTCATGATGACCGTGATTTTGATCCTATTGCTTCCCATTTCCCCTTAAGGGTCTTTTTACCCCGATAACCCCCTCAACCCTTTGAAAATATTTACAGGATTGCAAATGCATTTGGCGGTCTTTTGATCCAGGAAACCGGATATACGTATCCGATTTTAATTGGTGAGGTATCACGATCGGATATCGGCGATAATCAACACAAAGCGTTGGAATTGTTGCGACGGCAAATTTAGAGCAGAATAAATAGGGACTCGGGATGGGAGAGGCCTACGGCCACTCCCATCCCGAAAAAAAGAACGGCATTAATGGTAATTGACATATTTATTTAACTCAATAGGGGGGCAAAATTGGGTTGTCGCAAGGGGTCAATTTTAGATTGTCATTTCGAGAACACAAAAAGTTTTTCCTGCCTTTTTGACTAAGATAAGCGATTAGCATTTAGCTTTTAGAACTTAAAAGACTATCGATGCGATTCATCCCTTCCCACCCGGTTGGTTACTTAGGCGATGTGTAACTTTTTGAAAATATACTGATAATTGCTAAAACTTAATACCTATCCGCTTTTTTTAGGAATAAATTTCCTCCAGTTTGTTACTGGTTTTCAAAGCTGCAGGGAACACGGTAAAAGTTTGCGGTGGTGAAAACTTAATAGATCATTCAATCAAACTGGCTTTTACCCCCAGAATTTCAGCAGAACTGTATAGGTGTTTATCGGATGTGACCAATTCCAAATCTTCAGAAGAGACCATTGAAAGATGAAGTGCACCTAAAGTCCTAAGGGGAGTACTCAAAAGACCGATCCAACCCCGAGCCAACCGCCAATGGTGATTTTGCACCGGTATTACTGTAAAAAACTCACCATCCAGATGGGATTGGAATTTGGCAAAAATACGATTGGCGTCTGCCATTTCCATTTCTTGGCTTCGAACCTTTCTGGCGACTGCAGAGTATAGTTCCACTTCCGTTAAAAAACTCAATGCGGGTTTAACCTGCCGGCTGAGATAAAGCTGAACCTGATCGCTCAGAATTTCCGGGCAGTAATAGGCAGCAAGCACACTTGTGTCAATATAGATCATCAATAGCGTTCCTGGTTTCGTTCCTCTATAACGGTTTTGGTGAGCGATTTGCCTTTTATGGCGATTGAACGACGAAATCGACTTAAATCCGGCAGGCATCTGTGTGAGTTATCGACAGGAACCAACCGGGCAACCTTCTTGCCCCGCCTTACAATCATTATTTCTTCTCCCTTTTCGGTTCTATCCAAAAGAGTGCTTATTTTTGACCGTGCTTCTTTGACATTAACTTCCATATTTTGAGTCTCCTTAATTGAGAAGGGGCTTTAGATGTTGCACACTATATATGTACACAGATAATAAATAGTGTACACCTTAAAGTCAACTTTATATTAAGCACCTGTTTTTTGTTAAATAAAATTGACGCCTATATTAACTCTCGTATGTTCTATTTTCCCGACCCCCCGTTAATTTTATGGGGGGTCTGATTCTTTTTTTCTCCAATCCAATATTTTCTGTTGATTTTTTAACAGATCGGGTTTAAAAATTACCACTTATCTTTGGAAGCATTGGGCATGAACAGAATTTTTTTATGGAAGGCTTTATGAAATACTGGCGGGTTCCTCTCGATTCAGATGAAGTTCAGATTTCTCGCGGCAAAGTTCATATCATTGAAGAGCGATGCAAGGGATGTGGATATTGCATTGAATACTGTCCTCGGGAATGTCTTGAATTTTCAAAGGCGTATAATGCAAAAGGGTATCATCCCCCGGTGGTTCGGTCGGAAGACTGCCTGAATTGCCATTATTGCGAACTGCTTTGTCCTGAGTTCGCCATTTTTTCAGTGGAGGCCACTGGTTAATTTGCGTAAACGGCAAAGATAGCATTAATTGGCTGACGGATTGAATTAACCAATAAGGTGTAAGGGATAAGGTTATAAGGTCTTAGGTGTAAGGCGTAAGGTGTAAGTATTTTTAGAAGCGTATCAAGCGGGAGGGCCGTGCCCAAACCGGTAAGTAAAAAGGTTTCAGTGTTCAGGTTTCAGGAATGGTCCCGGATTGTTGCTGATTTCCTGAACACTGAAACCTTTTCACTTGTAAGCGCTCCACCCGGCTGCACCGGGCCCGAACCGGCAAGTAACTTCTCCTCCCTTTGAAAAGGGGGGGCCGGGGGGATTTAATATGAACCGATTCTGTTTTAAAATCCCCCTGAATCCCCCTTTTTCAAAGGGGGACTATGGTTTGGATGCCCTTTTTTCAAAGGGGGACTATGGTTTGGATGCCTTTTTTTCAAAGGGGGACTTGTGGGAAGTTAATTGTAAGTGTATAGCCCTTCCAATACCTATCCTGAAACCTGACATCTGAACACTGAAACCTTGCTACATATTAAGGAAAATTATTTTCCTAAAATGATTACAAAACAAAAAACATAATCTCATGAGGAAAAATGAAACCACAGGTTCTAACAGGCGAACATTTTATCAACGGGGATGAAGCCTGCGCCGAAGGTGCCATTGCGGCAGGGTGCAAGTTTTTCGGGGGGTATCCCATCACCCCGGCCACCGAAGTGGCCGAACAGATGTCGATCAGGCTTCCCCATGTAGGCGGAACCTATATTCAGATGGAAGATGAAATCGCCGCCATGACCTCCATCCTGGGGGCTGCCTGGACCGGCGTCAAAACCATGACGGCCACTTCCGGGCCGGGTTTCAGTCTCATGATGGAAACCATGGGGCTTGCCGTGGTCACCGAAACACCCTGTGTCGTGGTCAATGTTCAGAGGGCCGGCCCATCAACCGGACTACCCACCCAGGGTTCCCAGGGAGATATGATGCAGGCCAAATGGGGTTCCCACGGCGATTATGAAATCATCGCCATCGCACCGTCTTCTCCCCAGGAAATGTTCGACCTGACCATCACGGCCTTTAATTTAAGCGAAACATACCGAACCCCCGTGCTGATCATGTCCGATGAGATTGTCGGCCACATGAGTGAAAAGGTCGTCATTCCCGATGCCAAAACCATCAAAACCGTCTCCCGTCCGAAACCTTCCGGAAAAAAAGCCGGTTTCAAACCTTACCGCCCGGGCTCTAACGGTGTGTGCCCCATGCCCTCCATTGGTGAAGGCTACAACGTGCATGTGACCGGACTGACCCATGATGAAAGAGGATATCCGGTCATGTCCGTGGATACTCAGAGGGAAATGATTTATCGTCTGCTGAATAAAATCCGAAACAATCTTGATGATATTATCATGACCGAAGGCCATTTTCTGGATGATGCCGAGTTTGTCATCGTGTCATACGGGGTTTCCGCTAGAACCAGTTATACCGCAGTGGACATGGCCAGAAACATGGGGATCAAGGCCGGGCTGCTTCGTTTGATCACCGTTTGGCCCTTTCCGGAAAAAATCATCCGCGATCTGGCCAAGAGGGTCAAAGGCTTTGTAACGGTGGAAATCAACATGGGCCAGATCAGCCGCGAAGTCGAGCGCTGTGCCGGATCAGTCCCCTCATTCGGGGTGGGACATCCGGGAGGTGCGATCATTCCCCCCGAAGAGGTCATTACCCTTTTAAAGGAGGCTTTCTGATGAAAAATGAACCCAAAACAAATGCGCCGCATCCTCTGGAAGACCTTGTGCGCATGGATCGCATTCCTCATATATGGTGTTCGGGATGCGGCACCGGGTCGGTTTTTGCCTCATGTCTGACCGCCATCAAGCAAACCGGAATCGATTATCGTAATTTTACCATGGTGTCGGGGATCGGATGCTCCGGACGCGGCGCAGGATATATCAATATCGACTCGTTTCATACCACCCACGGAAGAGCCATTCCGTTTGCCTCCGGGATCAAGATGGCCAGGCCGGATCTCAATGTCATTGTGTTCAGCGGTGACGGCGACCTTTGTGCTATCGGCGGAAATCACTTTATTCATGCCGCTAGGCGCAACATGGACCTGACAGTCATTTGCATCAACAACTTCACCTACGGCATGACCGGCGGGCAGGTGGCCGCCACAACACCTTTCGGAGCCAGATCCGCCACCACCTCTGCCGGCAATTCAGAAGCCCCTTTTAACCTTCCTTTGCTGGCCTATGCTGCAGGAGCCACCTACGTGGCCCGATGGACCATGCTCCATGCCAGGGATCTTTCCGATGCCATCAAGGAATGCCTTTTGCGCAAAGGTTTTTCCTTTATCGAAGTTCTCTCCCCCTGCCCGGTCAATTACGGAAGAAGAAACAAGGAAAAGGCCCTGGAAGCACTGAAAAAATATCAGAAAAACACGATTGTTAAAAATGGAGCCAATCCTGCAGAGGCCGACATTGATTTTGACAGGGGGGTCCTATTGGGCAAATTTATTGAAATCGACAAACCCACCTGTGATGAAACCTATCGAAAAATGTATTGGCCACAGCAAACAGTCGAACAAAAGCTTAAAACCGGATGACAAAATATGTCCAAACAAGTCAATAAAAAAGAAATTATTATTACCGGGTTCGGAGGACAGGGGATTGTACTGGCCGGAAAAATTATCGGCATGGCCGCAGCCCTGGGAGACAAAAAGGAAAGTACGCTGGTTCAGTCCTATGGACCCGAATCCAGAGGGGGTGCCTGCTGCGCCCAGGTCATTATCTCAGACCAGACCATCCAGTATCCCTATGTGACCATGGCTGATGTTCTGGCGTGCATGTCCCAGTCTGCTTATGAAAAATACAAGGGCCAGGTCAAACCGGAGGGTTTTCTTTTAACCGATAAGGACCTGGTGACTCCTGACGGGGACAGGGAGTTTTTTGCCATCCCTTCAACCCGAATGGCCGAGGAACTGGGAAGAAAAATGATTGCCAACATTATCATGATCGGATTTGCCACATCCGTCACAGGTTTGATCTCGGAAAACGCCGCAAGGGATGCGGTTTTGGCTTCAGTTCCCAAAGGAACCGAGAAACTGAACATGAACGCATTTCAAAAAGGCTATGATTACGGGTTGTCTAAACTGAAAGCGCGCCGGAAAAAAGCCACGGCCGGCACAGGAGCATCTTTATGAAACGCCCCAAAGAGCGATTGCACAAGGTTATTGTTATCGGTGCCACACCTTCGGGGATTGCGGCAACCAACAAACTGGGTGAACTGGGCATTCCGGTCACCCTTCTGGACACTGAAGCAAATATTGATAAAAAACTTTCCAGGGAGGAGTGGCGGCTTAAAAACGGAATCAGTCTTAACTATGCCCACCGCCCCGGAATTCTCAGAATATTCAGAAACCGTGGGATCAAATGTCTGCTTCCGGTTCATATCAACTCCATCAAACATAACCAACAAGGATTCAGTGTCGGCCTGACCCAGGATCAGACTTTTGTGAACCCCGAACAATGCATCCTGTGCGGCCGGTGTCTCGAAGTCTGCCCGGCATCCGGCGGCAACGGCGATAAAGCCGTCAAATTCGAAGGCCGTTTCAGCATTCCGGGAAGACCAGTCATCGACAAAAGACGTTCTCCCCTATGCAAGGAAAACTGCCCCCTGGGAGTCAACGCTCAGGGGTACATTGCACTGGCCAAAGCGGGTAAATATATCGAGGCTCTGGAATTGATCCGGGAAAACAATATACTACCCGGGATTTGCGGAAGGGTCTGTACCCATCCCTGTGAAAATGAATGCCGACGAGGCCTTCTGGATGAAACCGTTTCCATTCGAGCCATCAAACGATTTTTGGCGGATTACGGCGCTCAGCACCCGGAGAAAGTCAACCCTCCGACTCCTGCTGAAAAACGACCGGAAAGATTTGCGGTCATCGGTTCCGGACCCGCCGGTCTTGCCGCTGCCGCAGAACTTGCCCGGTTTGGATGCCACGTAACGATCTATGAAAAGGAAAACCGCGCAGGCGGGCTGCTTCGCTATGGCATCGGTCCTCATCGACTGCCCAGAACCATACTGGATGCCGAACTGGACTATATCCAAAAATTGGGGGTAAAATTCGAATTGGGGCATCCGGTCGATTTTTCCAAAGATCTCGAACCCATGCAAAAAGAGTTTGATGCAATCATCATCAGCATAGGAGCTTGGAACGACCGGAAGCTGGGTGTCAAAGGTGAAGACCTAGACGGTGTATACGGATGCCTGTCTTTCCTGACCCGGTTTTATCGTGAAGAAATATCTTTAAATAAAGGTGAAAAGGCAGCTGTGATCGGTGACGGTAATGCGGCATTTGACCTAGCCCGCACATTGGTGCGCGCCGGTGCAGAGGTCACGATTGTCTCCTGGTTTGATAAAGAAAAGATTCCGGCAGACCCTGAAGAAATCAGAGGGGCTCTGGATGAAGGCATCAGGTTGATCGACAAATCCAAAGTCATGGCCTTTCAAGGAGAAAACGGAAAACTGTCCCGACTGGTCATGCAATATACAAAGCCGGGGGCGGCGGACCAAAAGGGTATTCAGTGGCCGGTGGTGGTCAGGGAAAGCGAAGAGCGTTTTTTGGAAGTCGACAAAGCATTTGTGGCAATCGGTCAGACCGGTCCGCCGATTGAGTGCGACGGCATTTCAGTCAACGAGTCGGGTTATATGAATACCAACGATAATCGACTGATCAATTACACGAAAGTCTTTGCCGCAGGTGATGCAGTCAGCGGACCTTCGACGGTTGTTGATGCCATGGCACGGGGAAAAGCCGTTGTGGAAGCTATCCTAAAAGATATTTGCAAAATCGATGTTTCCACAAACCACCACCAACGGCCGGAAAACAGGGATTTTCCCGAGATTCCCAGGGATATTCCGACTCAGAACCGGGTTCCCATGCCCGAAAAACAGCCGGTGGCAAGAAAGGACAATTTCTCGGAAGTGGCCTTGGGGTTGTCCGAATCCCAGGTCATTTATGAAACCGGCCGATGCCTTCAGTGCGGTGCCTGTTCGGAGTGTATGCAGTGCGTAGATGCCTGCGGGACTATCGGCGCCATCAACCATGATCAGACTGAGACCCAATTGGTGGAGAATGCCGGGATTATCATTTTGGCTGACCCGGAAATGGCTCCTTCAATCGGTGGGGAGGACGTGATTCGGGCTTATGGTCCGAAATCTTCCAAAGCCGATGTTTATGCCATGATGATGCGAGGCTATTCGGCTGCGGCTCAGGCCATGGTGATGCTGGGGGGAACATCTCTTTTCCAGAAAGGACAGGGACTCTCCTTTTATCAACCGGACTTGTCCCTGACCAAAGATCTTCGCATCGGAGTTTTTGTGTGTAAATGTGCCGAATCCCTGGGATGGATGCCTGAAATGGATCAATTTGTGGAAAATTTAAGCCGGATTGACCATGTGGCCCATACTGAGGTAGTGAATTCCGCATGTGTTCCTGATGGAATTTCCTCCATCGTCAAAACGGTTCGGGATAAAGGCCTTACTCGGATTGTGTTGGGCTCCTGCGCATGTTGTGCCTTGAATTTTTACTGCAGTGCCTGCACCGACCAGAGAAGCCGCTTGAAATACGGGCTTTTCAATGCAACCGGCATCACGGCATCCATGGTGGTGACCCGGAATATCCGAGGAGAGGCCTTAGCGTTGCTGAAAAAAGACCCTGATCAGGCCATGAGTAAATTCGAAGGGCTTTTAGAACGATCGGTCAAAGCTGCCCGGAATCTTGAACCTTTTTCGTCGCCGGCAAGAAACTATAATTTTGCCGCCGCGGTAATTGGCGATTCCGAGGCTGCCGTGCACAGTGCATCGATTCTCGCCAGGGCCGGTATGGACATTTTCATGTTTGCCAATGGTGACAGGCCACCGGAAATTGCGGAAAAATTCCCCAACATTCACTGTTTTGAAAATACCGTGGTCCATCAGATCAGCGGAACTTTGGGCGATTTCACCATAGAGATCCAGTCCGGGGATTTTGTTCAGAGCATCCACGCCGGTGCGGTGATCCTTGGTGAAAAATCAAGAAAAAAAATCCGTTATGTGCATCAAAAAGGGATGAAAAGCCGCACCATCCTATGTTCCATGCAGGAAAAAAACATGGCCGGCATACCTTTTTTTTACCCGGGTATGACCAGTATTGCCGGGTTGTTTTTGTGCTCACCCCCCGGAATTCGCATTTCGGAAAAACAAAAAGGAGAAGCCGCAGCCATTCTGGCTGCCGCCGTCATGCCTCGTGGCCCACGAAAGAGCAAGGGCTATACGGTGGTGATCGACAAAGAGATTTGCAGAAATTGCGGACGATGTGTTGCCGCTTGTCCATACCAGGCGATCACGCTTCATGAAAATTCAGTTGGTGGGTGGTACGCATCGGTTGACGAGGCTTTTTGTAAAGGTTGTGGCAACTGCATCTCGGTATGTCCCTCAAATGCAGCCGACAGCCCGTACCGCAGTCAGCGTTTTTTTGAACAGACACTGGAAAATATTTTACTTCAAGCATGAGACTCACCTAATGGAAAATTTTAACATCATTTTGTTCCTGTGCAACTGGTCACCCCACGCTGCTTACCAGCAGCTCCAGGAGATCGATTATCAGATTCCGGCCGAAATCAAAATGATACGGATTCCTTGTACCGGAAGAATCACCAAGGCTCTTCTATTTAAAGCTTTTGAAATGGGGGCTGACGGAGTTGCCCTGGTAGGATGCGGCTCCGGGACCTGCCGGTATGGCTCCGGAACCCAGGCGGCCGTCAACAATACCGAAGACACCCGAAATATCCTCGAACTGCTGGGTCTGGGCAAGGAAAGGATGCGTCTTGCCACGTTTCTTCCTCATGAATCTCAGCCCTTGAAAGAATTTCTGACCGATTTTTGCAACGACATTCGGGCATTGGGAAAGAGCCCGATCACACCAACGAGCCAGAAAGAAGAGAGTCAATTGGATGAGACGGTCGGGGCCATTGTGGCCAGGCATGACGCCTATAGTTGCCAGGACTGCGGAAAATGCACATCGTCATGCCCTCTGGCCTTGTGCGGAAAATCCTATTCGCCTCGGGATATCGTTAATGCCATCATCCATGGTGAAACCATTTCACAAAAGGTCGAAAATGACATCAACGCCTGCCTGACCTGCGGAATCTGTCATGAGAGGTGCCCTTCGGATGTCAATTTTCCTGAATTCATAAGGGATATGCGATGCCGTCTCGGTTCCGACGGCGGCAACGGGACCGGTCGCCAGGCCCACGGCGGTTTTTTCCAGTCCCTCATGCGTGCCATGGTATCCCCTGATTTAAAACCAAAACGGTGGAGTCATCTTTCTGAACAGTTCCAAACCGATCCGGACAGCAAAGTAATGTTTTTCGGAGGATGCGCCCCCTATTTCGATGTTTTTTTCAAGCGGCATCACCATGTGAACACTATGGATATTCTTTCGGACTCACTCAGGGTGCTCAACTTTTTCGATATCTATCCACGTCTTTTTGACGAAGAGCGCTGTTGCGGCCATGACCTTTTATGGTCCGGAGACCGGGCTAATTTTATCCGCCTGGCAAAACTGAATGTGGAAGCTATACGGGATGCAGGAATCGAAACAGTGATTACATCCTGTCCCGAATGCTATAAAACGATCCGGTTTGATTATGAAAAGCACGGCATTGACCTGGGGTTCAATGTCATTCATCTATATGAATTTCTGGAAACCGAAATCGATAAGGGGGCAGTGGAATTTAATCATTTGAGCAAAAAAATCACATTTCAGGATTCCTGCCGGTTAAACCGGATGGAAAAT
>CAYZJH010000048.1:0-27952 GCA_964478625.1 uncultured Desulfobacteraceae bacterium | reverse complement strand
AACGCTCCCTCAGAATGACAAGTCCCAGGCAAGCTTCCTGAACACTGAACACTGAACACCTAATACCTTACACCTTACACCTTACACCTTATACCTTATACCTTACACCTTATACCTTATACCTTATACCTTATACCTTTTCCCTGAACACCGAACACTATACACTATACACTTATTCCAAAGAAACAGAAACGCTATACAAATCCATTTCTACTACCGGGACAAAGCCATCAGGCGGTAAACCAGCATTCCCGCCATCCATGCGATATCTTCGGGGGACAGGATCTTACCGATGGTTTCATCAAAAACAATGTTGGCCTCCGGCGGAAAATCATGATCGCCTTCCCAAATCGTAAGCATTAAAGGGACCTTGGGGAACGGAAAAAATTCGAATGCTGCATCACCCGTATCCAACGGACGACCCTGGAGTTTTTCCGCCGCCTTTTGCAAACCGTCGATATTTTGCCCGAAAACCTGCTTCAAAGGATTAACGGCTCTGCTTAAAAAGGCACTGTAATAAAAAGTCGCTCCAGGTATTTCCCTGTAAGATACCCATCGTCCGGAAGGAGATGGAAAAGCGTCTGATTTAAGGTAATGAAGGATCAGAACCTGTTCCTGAATCGGAACCTCCTTAGATTCATCCTGGACATCAGTAAATTCAAATGAAGGAAATTCGATTCTGAAAACCCGATTTAAGAATGGAACGATCATATTTGTGGAAGTGCTGTCCCGAGTAAATCCGGCACGTTGTTGAAGTTCAACAAAATCGGTTTGTGCCAGAAATTCAACAGCGATCTTTTTCGCCTGCACATAATCATCGATCCTAGCCATATTAAACTTACCCCCTTTTGCGTTTTCAGAAAAAACTTTGGAATATATTCGATTGAGAGGAATGACAAAAAAAGCCTCGCCCAAATCGGGAGAGGCTTTTTTATTTTTTTTACTGACTCACGTATATCAAAAAAAGGGCACCCATAAACGCCCTTTATTTCATTGCCGACAAATCCTTAGACTTCCAGCCATGAGTCTGAGTAAAGTGTACGTCCGAGAATAACATCGACTGTCTTGACATAGTCCTGCATTTCCTTGGAAAGGCTTTCCATGGGAGGCGCCTCTCCATCCTGTGCCTTGTGGACCAATTCGACGATATCCGGTCGTTTACCTTTTGCGATTTCGGTCAGTTTTTCATCCAGGGGGTCTGAAATAACCGAATACATACCGACCCTTTCGAGCATGATCATATAGGTCTGGTTCAAAATCGGTCGGAGATGATCCGGAGGACCGTTGGAAATATTTGACAAACCGCAGGTGCTCTTGACGCCCGGAGCAATATCCTGAAGCATTTGCATAAAATTCATCAGACAGATCAACTGGGGTTGCTGAATATTGACCGGGGTAACAATGCCGTCCACCCAAATTTTTTCATTGGGTATTCCGGCCTCGTTGGCTGCATAAATCAATTCGACTGCCAAAGCTGCACGCTCGTTTTCATCTCTCGGAAGGCCTTCCGGGCCCCACATCAAGGCGATAAAATCGGCTCCGGACTCTGCGGCAATGGGGATCATCTTTTCATAACGCTCCGGTCGGCACATGATCGAGTTGATCAAATGGGGTTGAGGTGTGGGTTTCAACACCTTCAGTGCTGCTGCAATCGCATCGATATTGGAGGTATCCAATGCCAAAGGAATGTCGTCAACCACTTCCTGGACAGTCTTGACCACCCACGGCATGAGTTCATGACCCTCTTTTTTGGCCGGCCCAAGGTTAATATCGATATAATCCATACCCTGTTTTTTTTGAAAAAGCGCTTCTTCCTGGATCGGTTTTGGATCTCGCTCTTTAAACGCTTTACCGATCTTTTTTGAAATAACATTTAAACTTTCACCAATCAGTTTCATAGGTCCTCCCTTGTTTCCTGTTTCAGCAACTTTCGTCACTGGGGAATTTTTACCCCCCTTGTCATGACCGAAAACCTTATTCTCAGGTTATAAATCAATTTTTTCCTGAAAATGCAAATGGAAAATACTCATAAAAAGCAGGATGGGAAAAAACCATCCTGCTTTTTCACACATTATGCCCGGTCCTTAATAAACGGGGGAATATGGGCAGCTTCTCTTGGGCCTACGATAATTTTCCAGTCAGGAAGTTCTTCTTCCATATCACCGGCAATAGCCGCAGCATAACCCGGAATGATCAGTTCTTTTTTCGTGACCTTATCGGCAATACCGGATTTTTTCACAAACATCCCCACATCATCACCGGCAAATTTTCCGGCAGCCCATGCGGTCATAACCGACAGACCTTCCGAATCTTTGATCAAAAGCCAACTGGGTACACGACTTCCTTCAATCTCACCGGACACGATAAAATAGGTCAGAGCAAAGTTGGTGGTGACCAGAACCGGCGATTCGGCAGTAGGATCACCAATGGGATAAATCCCCTGGGTGACGGTCATCGGCCTCTGCGGGTCGGTATAAACATTAAGTCTCTCGAGCACCAGCGGGAAAATGGTCTCGCCATTCAGATCCGACAGAATGACAATTCCGGCATATTTGGCAATAAACATGCCTGCAATAAGAGCTTCCATGTCGGTGTTAGACGCCATTTCACAGGGGAACGTGATTGTGGGAAAACCGACACTGCGATTGCCGTCTTTTAGCGCCGCTCTCCGGATAGCAATTTGATCCTCGAATGCCTGTTTGATTTCCCTTGAACCCGGGTCAAGCACCAGATCCTTTAATCCCATGCCGGTCAGCTTTTCCGTCAAAGGCACCAGTGCTTCAACCGAATCGGCTTTCACTGCCAGAGGAAGTTCATTTTCCTTGGCAAGAGCACCCATGGCATCCACATTGGAAGCCGTTGCCGCATAAAGCAGGGGTTTTTTAAATCCACAAGCCTCAACACCCGCTTTCATGACCTCAACATCTTCTGTCATGAGTACCAGGTTGAATTCAGAGGTTTCAGCAATGGTTTTGGCTTTTGCAGCAAAAGCCGCTTTGTCGCCATTGACATCTTTTACAGCCACCAACTGAGGTCTTAAGTTAAACCCCACACGCTCATACTGGAGAGCATTCAGAGCTTTCAATTTTGCTGCGACATCTGCATCGGGCGTATCCGACGGGCACAGAATACCGATTGCCGTGGGATTGAAAAAGGTTTTTTCATGACGATACAGTACGGTTTCTCCACCGACGGTAAACGCACGAACCCCTTTGCCGATTGCTACCGGACGAATGGGGGGTGCTGAAGCTTCTGCAAGCTGTTCCCTAGCCTCATCCGATACGTAGGGGCATTGGTCCAGTTCAGCCTTGCCCGATGCCAGATTCATGGCAAACGCCAGACAAGTGGGCACACCACACTCCTTACAGTTGGTTTTCGGCAGGAGTTTAAAAATTTGAATACCGGTTAATGCCATATTGTTCTCCTTATTCATATTTACTGCCGGTCAATTCACTGTCAAAAAAGTATCAATAGAATTGAAACCAGCCGTATTGAACCATTTAAGATATTTTTCCAAAACCGAACAGATTGATTCCGTTTGGCTTTCAGAGGTCCGGCAGTCTGCGTTCTCCACTGCCGGACCGGATGTATTCGCACGTTATCAGCTGATAATCGATTCCATGTTCAGTGCCGGATGGCCCTTTTCCTGGAGGAAGGGCAGAATTTCTTCCTCTGTAACCCCAATGGTTTCGTCAGCAATCATATCCACAAAATTCGGGTACCCTTCTTCCTCACCACGCTTGGTCAGACGTTCCCTCAGTTCCTCTTTCAAGGCTTTGGGCAACCATACCAGGCGAAGGAGTCCGCCGTCACCTTTGATGAACTTACGCTGGGTGATATTGAACTTGGAATGGCCCACGAAACCGGGTGATGAAGCACCACCGCCCATAACACCGGCCAGTGTGGTGAATTTCATTCCACAGGGGGTATCTCCTTTATAGTCGCGGTTAACGCTCATAATGCCATTACACGAAGGCAGCATGGCAGCGATACATTCGCAGCAACCACAGGTGGTCATGGGGTCTTTGCACATGGAATAGAAGTTATAGTGGGTCACCGCACCACGGGAGGCTTTGTATACGAAATCGTTGACCCCTTTCCACTGGCCCAGAACCGGATCAAGACATTCGCCTTTTTCGATGGGCTGGTTGGGACCGGTGGGGTTGATTTCGTATGAGGCCTTGCAGTCCATCCAGTTGTAAGCACCACAAAGACCGGTTCTTTCCGGGCTGACGGTACACACGTGGCTGGGTGCAAATGACTGGCAAAGGGTGCAGGAATAATATGTTTCCACGTCTTCGTCAGTCATCTTTTCCACACGCTCGTCTCTCATCTTGTACTCGGCACGGGCACGCTCGGTGAGTTTGTCCACATCTTCCTTGTTGGTGTAAAGGGTGACCTGAACCTTATCCAAAATCTTATTGAAATCCTGATGGAACTTGGCATGGAGAACCACACCAATGTCTTTCAGGGTGAAGCCTTTTTCCACAGCCGCTTTGCTCACACGAATCCAGGCAATATCGCGCTGCCCCATATGCATGATCCCCTGGATGTAGTTGATCAGATGGTGGCACTGACGCTCAAGAATCGGCTCGAAATCCGGCTGGAATTCACGACCGGCAATCTGGACATAAATTCCCAAAGGAAGCACTCCGCCTTCTTTGATGTCTTTAACATCAGGACCGACCACAATTACCTTGCCGTCTTCAATCTCATTCATTTCGGCCATCTTGACCAGCTCGGTGGCCTGAGTTTTTCCGCCACCCATCTGGAAATAAAGGTCAGCACCGCGGACACGTTCACCCTCGTATGCCGGTCCAAATGAACAGGGAATGTCAATCTTGGAAACCGTGGTCTTAAGACCGCGAACTTCAACCGATTTCTGCACCATTTCTTCATGAGGCACATTGGCCACAACATGTTCGTAGGTACAAATACCGGTGGGAAGAATTTCCGGGATATCCGTATCGGCCAGAGTCGGAAAACCCCAGTTAACGCATCCGGCCGCAGCAGCAGCCCACTCGGCATTAACATCACCCAGAGCGTTGACGAATGCGAAAATTCTGTTCTTGTTGTACATCAGCATGCTTTTGTAATCGCCCGGTTTGATACCGCCAAAAGCCATGGCGGCACGGTTGGCAAAACCCAGGGCAAAAATCGCCGATGAAATATCGGGCCCGAACGGAACAATACGGGTATTCCATCCGACTTGCACACCGGCTTGGATCAACTGCTCAATGACAGTGGTTCCATTCTGGTTGGCAGCACAGAAAATGTAGAGAGACCGTCTCTGGTACTCTTCCACGATTTCCTTGGCAATTTCCGGAGTGGGAGCCGCTCCGACAATAGCCGCAAAACCCGGTGCGGAACCGTCCACGAACTCGACACCTCTTTTTCTGAAAACGGTGTCATCGGCTGCACCCAGCCAGATTTTCCCCGCATCCAGATCGACTTCTTCACCATGAAGATAAAAGTCAGGCTCGTTGAGATATCGAAGGGCTTCTTCAATCTCGAATGCAAAGAGCGCTGCCATACCGGCATCCAGCAGAGGCCCAAGATAAGGAAGATGATGTTTTCCTTTGACATGGGGCGGAAGCAGTTTACGGGCAAACTCAAGAGGTTTTTTCATATCTTCAAGAGTTTCCACTTTGATTCCAAGAAGAGAATAAATCACCGGCAGATAATAGGCCGTGTTGGGGAACCCGACTTTGGTATCGGCATTGTAGGTTTCCAAAGCTTGTTTGTATTTTCCTTCCACTTTGGAAACGATATTGTAACCACCCTGAATGGCGGCAAATGCAACTAATCTTGACATAACTTCCTCCTTCGTTGAGGATTTATTGGATCTGTATTTTTAAACCTCGAATCCGTCATTTTCATTAGGCTTCGAGTTTCTGACGGTCAGCCATGTCCATAAGGACTCTTTCTCTGGCTTTATCAATGCCCAGAGCTTTACGCTTGGCATCGATGTGAGCGATCATCTTTTGAGCGTGCTTGATCGGATCGGCTTCAAAATCCCATTTTCCGCCGTAGATTTTCTCCAGGTGTTCAAAGAGATATTCCTGGAAAACAGGAGCGCCGGAAGTCGGGAATGTCGCGCCAAACACGGTATAAAAACCGGATGATACGAAATATTGGCCGATGCTGATGGCTTTTTCACTCATCCATTCAGGAGCACTTCCGGCTGCCGGAAGGTCACTGATGTCTTTTCCGAGTCCGCCTGCTTTGACAACTTCGGTTGCCGCCAGCAGAATCCTGCTGTTATCCACGCAGGAACCCAGGTGAAGAACCGGTGGAATACCTACGGTTTCACAGACTTCGGAAAGCCCGGGGCCGCAGAATACCGCCGCCGTGTCAGGAGTCAGCAGTCCTTCCATGGCACATGCAATACCGTTGCATCCCGTGGTCAAAACAATCACATCGTTTTTAATCAATTCTTTAACGATCTGGATATGACCTTCATTGTGGCGGGTTCTAGCGTTGTTGCATCCGACCACGCCGGCAACACCACGAATACGACCATTAATGATGTTGTCATTCAATGTATAGTAAGTTCCGCGGAAAGTACCGCCTAGGTGATACTGCACGGACTCGACACCAAAACCGGCAATCTGAACGTTCTTATGGGGCGGAATAATGACATCGGATCCACGATTCTGGAAATTGTCAATAGCGATTTTGACGATCCGCTCGGCATCTTCGATAGCATGATGCTCATCAAATTCGATATGCTCCACATTGCTCTGTTCCATCCTTGAAATGGGATGAGTCGTGATGACTTTGGTATGGAAACACTTGGCAACATTGGCCAGGTTCTGGAAAATACACTGAACATCTACGACCATGGCTTCAACCGCACCGGTAATAATAGCAAGCTCCTGCTGCAGAAATGTTCCGCACAGGGGCACGCCGTGACGCTGGAGAATTTCATTGGCTGTACAGCAGATGCCGGAGAGCTGAATACCTTTGGCACCCTTTGATTTGGCATACTCGATGATTTCAGGTTTCTGGGCTGTTGCCACGATCATTTCAGACAACACCGGCTCATGACCATGAATGACAATATTGACATGGTCCTTTTTCAGCACACCCAGATTGGCTTCGGACTGCAACGGATAGGGAGTTCCAAAAAGGATATCCTGCAGGTCGGTGGCCAGCATGGATCCACCCCATCCATCAGCCAGAGAGGCACGCGTACACTGTTTGACAATATTTTTGTAATCCTGATCCACGCCCATGTGGGTACGGTGCATAATGTCAACGATTTCACGGTCGATATTTCTGGGAAGCACACCGTTTTTCTTCCACTTTTCATAAAGCGCCTCAGGCGCCCGTTTCAGATAAAGAAGCTCACCTTCGGGCTTGCCCCACTCATTCAAAGCTTTTTCAGCGACTTCCAGGGCAATCTCATCAATGTCCCTGTCTAAAACCTGACCATCTTTTTCTACGGTGATATCCACACCCAGGTGAGGAGCGACAGCCAGTAGTTTCTCGGTATCCTTGATCTGATAGGCTTCGGTTTCTTTTCTGGCTGCGGACATAAACACTTCCGCCACACAACGTCCATGGTCTGAGTGGGCAGCCGCACCTGCAGCCACCATCCGGGCAAAGTTACGGGCGGCAATGGTGTTGGCCGTGGCTCCGCAAAGCCCTTTTCGGGTATCTTCACCTTCAATTCCGGATTTGGGAAGGGGAAGTCGGCATGGGCCCATGGCACAGTTCTTACAGCATGTTCCCTGGTTGCCGATATTACAGGGTTTCATGGCTTCGGCCCTGTCAAATACGGTATCAATCCCCAGTTTCTGGGCACGAAGGATCATTTCCTGAGTGGCAGTATCGATCGAAGCCGCAATGGGGTCCGCCACTTTTGCTTTTTTGCCTTCTACTTCTTCTTTGGCTTTTTTTTCAATCGCCATTTTGAGGTTCCTCCTCATATTTGTTAAAAACAGTATATTTTCGAAAATATTTTCAAATCATGAACACATTAGCGTTTATGAACACGATCCAGTGATTTAAGCATTTTATCGATGGTCGGAATCTGCTCGGCGGCAGGAGTCTTTGAAACAGCCGTATGGGCTGCTACACCCGCACTTGCAGCACGAGCCTCACGCTCTTTAGCGCGTTTGGCACGAATCGCCTCTTCATCAGCTTCCCGTTTTGCTGCAGCATCCGCCTCGGCTTTGGCTTTGGCATCAGCTTCGGCTTTCTTTTTGGCTTCGGCATCCGCTTTGGCCTTGGCTTCGGCATCTGCTTTGGCCTTGGCTTCAGCTTCGGCTTTGGCTTTGGCTTCCGCCTCTGCTTTGGCTTTTGCTTCGGCTTCAGCTTTTTTCTTGGCTTCTAAATCAACAACTTCAGCTTTTGCTTCTTGAGCCGGTGCAGCAGGTGCGGGTTTGGCTTCCGCTTTGGGTGCTGCGGCCGGTGCCGCTGCGGCCGGTTTGGCTGCTGCGGGAGCTGCCGCTGCCTTAGGAGCTTCTTTTTTAGCTGCAGGTGCTGCAGCTTTCTTTTCTTCTTCCAGTGTCAAATCAGGTTCAGGTGCTAATGCAGCATAATCGATTTTAGATTCGGCCAACAATTTCTTGATGGGAGCAACATCTTTAGCAGAACCACCATCTGCCAGAAGATCGATAAATGATTTTACCAGCCTGACGGATTCAGGATGGCGCATAATTAAAATATTGGAACCTGCCATCAGGTAAGTGACCGCACCCACAGCTTCCATCAGAATACCGCGTTTTTCAGGATCACCCAGCAAAGGAGCATCTTCCAGAGTCTGTTTGGCTTCTTTGCATTTCCAAACCTCATTTCCGAGGTTATTGATCAGCGGCAACTGTAATTTGTCATCTCCCTGAGTCAAACCGGCCATTCTGAGACGTTCCATAACCGAGTAGGAATATTCCATACCGTATCCCAAACCGCCCGTGGTGGGATCGATAATCACGCGGTTCATGGGCATGCCCAGGTTTTCCAGAAGAATATTGACCTGTTTTGCCAGGTTGACATCGATGGGTGAGGAGGAAATAATAAAATGTCCATACCCCATAGCGGCGGCGCCGATTCCCTTATGGTTTTTATCCTCAACAGGTCCCAGGACCAAAGGTTTGTCCTGGCAGGCTTCCGCCACATATTTCAGAACTTCTTCATCTTTCTTGGGATTGGCACAGCCCCATAAAATCAACGGCACATCCACTGCTGCCGAAACTTTTTTCACTATCTCGGCCGCTTCTTCCTTGGATGCATTCTTGCCGTTGGGGTCGATGCTTTTCAGCTGAAGCACAATAAGATCCGCGCCGTAGGTTTCAACGCATTTTTTTGCCCATGCCGCAGGATCCGAAATCACATCCTTAAACGGCTCGATTGCCGCCGCAGGCCAATCTTCAGGTGTAGAATCCCAGACTTCCATAGCCACTTTCGGCTTGTTGGGCATCTCACCTTCAAACTTATAAAAAGGATAACTTGTTTCGCCCCCGACGGTTACTGCCTTATTCCCTGATCCCAAGGTAATCGGTTTTACACCGCCGGCATATGATTCCTTGTAAAATTGAAAGCCCAATGTTACCTCCTTTTGAAAACAAGGTAAATGTTTTCAGGTTAAATAGATATTATCTTTCGCATAAACAAAAAAAGGCACAATCCTGCGCCCTTATCCATTAAGTCCAGCACCCCCTCCTTTCATTTTATCTGTTTTTTTTTCGATGATTATATCTTTATCTACAACGGTAGAAACTTCCGGAAAAATTTTTTTATGTAAGGCATAATGCTTGTTATCAGAACCCGCAGGCATGATCTATGGATGTCTCCTCAACCCGGCTAGTCGTTGCAGTCATGTTGGTTTGAATTCCTACAATTCCGAAATGTACTTTTTATACAGGAATCATAAATTTGTCAATAGGTGACTGGCCGAAATTTAATATAAATATCGTTCAGTTACTGAATTAATTTCCGACTTTTCAATCTCTCTTTTAGTTTTGGAAACTGATTGATATCCGTATGGGGAAGAAATAATGCAGCCACATACTGATCCATGTAGGAATTGGTTTCAGAAAGCTCGAAATTGGTCATTTTTCGGGTCACTTCCACCACATCTTTACGGATTCGATTGGTCAGACAACTCATCTTTGCACCCATCAATGATCCGTTTCCCACATAAATGACCTTTTCCGCCTCTATTTCAGGCAGCAATCCGATAGTAATGGCTTTTTCCAAATCCACATAACTTCCGAATCCACCTGAAAGAATAATCCGATCCAAGTCCTTTACTCCCAGGCCGACTTCGGACAAAAGTGTCATAAATCCACTATAGATCGCACCTTTCGCCCTGATCAGATTGTCGATATCGATCTCTGAAATCACCACATCCCGATCAATGGCCGTCATGTCTTTCCAGGCCAGAACATATTCATAAACCCCGTTGGTTTCGCGTATCCTGGGTGTATTCAAATCCCGATTGAACTTTCCTTTGCTATTGATCACCCCCATTTCAAAAAGGGTTGCAACAATAGAAATCAGGCCGGAACCGCTGATGCCTTTGGGGAGTGTATTTCCGATAGTCACATTCATGGGTTCCCAAGTTGATGGATCAATTGAAAAATCTTCAATGGCACCCCTTGAAGCACGCATGCCGAACTTGATCCCCCCACCTTCAAAAGCGGGCCCTGCCGAACAAGCCGCACAAGCAAACCAGTCTTTGTTTCCCACCACAATTTCCGCATTGGTGCCGATATCCAGAAACAAGGTCAACTCCTCTGAACGATAAAGTCCCGAACCCATCACCCCTGCCACAATATCGCCTCCGACATAACTGGATATTGCCGGGTAAACAAGAGCAGTCACATGATCGCCCAGTTCAATTCCCAGGGACACCGCATTAATGGGAGGATAAAGGGTAGCCGCCGGAACATACGGAGACCGCCTGATATAAGCGGGATTGATTTTTAGCAGCAGCTGGGTCATGGTGGTGTTTCCAGCGAGTGTGATGGTGGAAATTTCATCCATATCGATGCCCGACTTTCGGATTAACTTTCCGATCAGAGAATTAATATTACTGATGATCACCTGGTGAAGCTTTTCCAGCCCCGCGGGTTTTTCCGCATAGATGATGCGGCTTATAACATCTTCACCATAACTGATCTGACCATTGAATTCTCCAAACTGCGCCAATGCTTTCCCTGTATTCAGGTCCAGCAACTGGGCATAGACCGTTGTGGTTCCGACATCAACCGCAATGCCGTAGTTGCGGTCGGTGGTGTCGCCCGGCTGGACATTGATGATGTTTGTCTTTCTGCCGCTCTGGACCGGCCTTGCCAGGGTAGCGGTCACTTTGAAATTTTCTTTTCTGATGACATCCGGTATTTTTCGAATTACGGGAAGGCTGACTGCCAACCGATGTTCGTTATGACGCAACTTTAAAAAGCTCACCAGGCGGGTCACATCAGGAAGATGATCATCCTTGTCAGGCGGGAGCAACTCCAGATATTTTTTTTCCACCGGAGGCGTAAAAAGCCCTTGCTCCTTCAGGTCGTCCAAATTCATTTCCGTAATTCGAGCTGTTTTTCTGGCGGCCGCCGCCTTGTCCAGGAATGTGACATCCATCTCCGATTCCACAGGGATGCGTACCACAAGGTCTCCGGCAATTTTTGACTGACATGCCAATCGGTATCCCTTTTCCCGGTCCTCAGCCGTAAGTTTTTCAGTGATTCCGCCCTCTATATTTCCCTGTTCGATAATGACCCGGCATTTGCCACACACTCCTCCACCTCCGCATGAAGCGTTGATATGAACTCCTGCCTCCAAGGCGGCCCTTAAAATGGTTTCACCCGATTTAATCGTAATTTTTTTTGTATAAGGAAGAAACGAAACAGTATATTCGCTCATGAAGTAAACTCCTGTTGGGATGTTTTAATTTTAGGTATTGGGTATTAGGTGTAAGGGGTATGGGTTATAAAAACGTGTGGACAAATTAATTCACACTCCCTGCTAACCTCCAACCAAAGATTCTTCGGTCGCCTTGATTTTAATCAATTCGTTGTAAAATATTATATTTAAAGCCATAAGGTCCCTGCGAGTCGCTCCCTCAGAATGACAATACCTTTGCCATTGTCATTCTGAGGAGGCCAACAACATCGCTTATCAATTGCCATGGAAATTAGTGGCCGGCGAAGAATCTCTCTTTCCTGAACCCTGACCACTGAACACTTTCACTAATACCCAACACCTGAATGACAAACAGCAAACAGCTTCCACAACTCCCCTTTTTTGAAAATTATATTTTCGGATCATCAAACCGGCAGCTCAAAACAACCATCCCCTCTTTGAGAGTTGTTCGCACCTTATAAGGCAAAGCTTTAAAAAGCCTGATCATGCTTTCATTTTTCGGCGAGGTATAAGCCATAAATCCTGCAATTCCGTTTTCCCTGGCAGCTTCGGCCAATTTCTTAATCAAATGCTTTCCCAGGCCCATCCCCTGAAAGGCTTTGCTGACAGAAAAAGCGACCTCGGCAATATTGGTCGCTTCTTCAAGCTGATATTCACCTATACCCACAACTTTGCTGAAACCAAATTCTCCCACAGTGGCGATAAGGGTAAGGTTTTTGATATAATCCACCTGAGAAACACTCTCAATTTCATCCGTTACAAACCGATCTTTTTCGTGGAAAAATCTTGATATGATGTCCTCTTTGTCGAGGGAGTAAAAATGCTCCTGGATTCTTCGCTCATCAACTGCTTTGGCAGGTCTTATGGTAATATCCTGGCCGCTGATTTCAATCGTCTGTTCGATCTTCAACGGATAGACTGCCTGAAGTGTCTCTTTCACCGTGCGTTCAGGACCTAGCAATCTCATTTTTTTGGCAGTTTCAAAAAGCTCTTCTCTGAAATCCGGATGGGCAATGCTGATCAAGGCAACAGCCCTTTCCTGGATGTTTTTCCCGAAAAGGTTCACCACACCATATTCAGTGGCTACATAATTCACATCACTCCTGGGTACCACAACAGCCGTATCGGTCAACATGGGCACAATTCTGCTCTTTTTCCCGTTTGCGGTTGTGGAGGTCATGAGAATAAAGGACTTACCGCCTCTTGAAAGAGCTGATCCTCTTATAAAATCGAGCATCCCGGTAATCCCGCTGAAGTAATTGAAAGGAAGTGCATCTGCAGCCACCTGACCGGTCAGGTCAACGGCCATGCCCACATTCATGGAAACCATACGATTGTGTTGAGAAATGATGCCCGGATCATTGACATAATCGGAAGGGTAAAACTCAATGGCAGGATTGTCATCCATAAATTCATAAAGGTATTTGGACCCTAATGCACTGCTGGCGACAACCTTTCCATCGTTAAACCCCTTGTAACGGTTAGTGATAATCCCCTTGGAAATCAATTTCATAATGTCGTCGGTCAGATACTGGGTGTGAATTCCAAGATCATTCTTATCCGACAGCGCCAGCATTACCGCCTGTGAGGTCGTACCAAGCCCTATTTGAATGGTTGAACCATCATCGATAAGCCTTGCAATATACCCGGCCATGATATTGGCAGCCTCCAGCTCCGGAGGATTATCCACCGTAAGGAGGTCTTCATCCCGTTCAACAACCACATCCACATCGTTTACATGGATAAAACTTCTTCCCAAAACCCTGGGCATATTCTTATTGACCTGGGCAATAACCAGATCGGCGGAATTGGCCGCAGCAAGGGTAATGTCAACCGCAACCCCCAGACTCATCCATCCGAAGTCATCAGGCGGGGAAACCTGTATCAGTGCCACATTGATGGGTAACAGCCGGCTTTTGAAAAGGCGGGGCACAGCCGACAAGTTGATAGGCGTAATATATTTTATGTTTCTGGCAAGGCCTTCGGGTTTAGCCGCTCCTGCGTAAAACGAGCGAATGTTCATACTGCGGTCTGCGCTCTTGTTGGCAATGAGTGTCAGTGGCGTGCTTTCCAACGACAAGAGGCGCACGACCTCCAGGTCAGGAAACTTGTGAAATTCATCGGCCAAAACCCTTAACAGGGCCTGGGGCTCACCACAGGAGGCACCAGTAAACACCCTTTGGCCGGGTCGAATCATTCCAATGGCTTCATATGCGGTCTTTTTCTTTTTAACATAATTGTCAGCCCAATACATCTCGATAGCCATGTTCATTCCTTATTGTTACAGTTTGTTTGATTTGCCTTGCATTTTGAGTGTAAGATTATAACTTATGAATATCGTGAAAGCAATGGCATTCAGATAACAGGTGGTATTCTGTTGAGACCCAAACAAGAATTGCCGGGACCCTATGGACTTTTTATCCAAGGTCAACTGTTTAAAAAAAATTCCTGAACCAATCGGACCGGATTTCACAGGATCCTGTGCCACTTCCCCATAAGCAATTCAGAAAGGTTTACCATGAATCATATTTTTTTCCTAAAATTACCTGACCGCAATTTTTTTTTCGGAACCTGTCAATATTTTAAACCCATTTTTTTTAAATGGATTTTTTTGGCTGCCATTTTCATTTTCTGTGAATACGGCATGAGCCGGGCAGAAAACCCATGGGATACCGAGGAGTATGAGCGGCTGAGAAAACATATGGTGGTGCAACAGATTAAAGGACGTGGAATAGTCGATCCAAAAGTGCTCGAAGCCATGGGCAAAATTCCCAGGCACATGTTTGTTCCTGAATCCCTCAGGAGTCAGGCATACCAGGATCATCCACTGGCTATCGGCGAAGGTCAGACCATATCCCAACCATATATCGTTGCATTGATGACCGAAAGTCTTCAGCTGGAGGAAACCCATCGGGTTCTGGAAATCGGTACCGGTTCCGGCTATCAGGCTGCAGTGCTTGCAGAAATTGCCCATGAGGTTTACTCGATTGAAATAAAAGAAAAACTTTATCACCAATCCCAAAAAACGCTAAAAAAAACCGGCTATGATCGGGTCAAAACAAGGCATGGGGACGGGTATTTCGGATGGGAGGATGCTTCGCCTTTCGATGCCATTATGATTACCGCATCGGTAGATCATATCCCGCCCCCGCTATTGTCCCAGCTCAAAGACGGAGGCAAACTGATTCTGCCATTGGGCAATCCGTTCAGCTATCAGCACCTGACACTTGTCACAAAGCACGGGGAAGACTACAATGTCAAACAAATCGTAGGGGTACTGTTTGTGCCCATGACCGGTGAGGCGTTGAAGAAATAGGTGGAAGGTATAAGGTATAAGGTATAAGGTATAAGGTTTAAGGTTTAAGGTTTAAGGTTTAAGGTTTAAGGTTTAAGGTGTTAGGTTTAGGGAAATTGTCATTCTGAGAAAGCACATTAATATTTGTCATTCTCAGGAAACACATTAATATTTGTCATTCTGAGGGAGCGAAGCGACCGAAGAATCTATAATAGCAGGTTAGAAGGGAGTGTGACTCATCTAAAAATGAGCGTTTTGGAAGAATCTATTAACGTCATACCGGCGAAAGCCGATATCCGGTCTAGTGGTTATATCACTTGGATGGCGCCGGAAGGCTTCACTTCGTGCCCGGCTCCCGGTTCAGGCTCGGGACAAGCTTCGCCGGAATAACGGATACTTCCCTTCCAAATCGACCAGTTTGTGACTCGATCAGGTTAAACATTTTTTTAGCCCTTAGACCTTAGACCTTATAGCCAATAGCTAACACCTTTTTCCTTGAAAACCGACACCGGAAACCCATAAAAACGGATTACCCAATGACCTATTTCGCCGTGTTTCTCATATCCCTTTCCGCTCTGGCTTTTCAGGTTCTTCTCACCAGGGTATTTTCCATTGGACAATGGAACCATCTCTCTTTTATGGTGATCAGCATTGCTCTCTTCGGTTTCGGAGCCAGCGGAACTTATCTTTCCATTCTGGATACGCGCCGGCAAGGCTGGGAATTGAGGTTATCACGCCACAGAACCCTCGGGACTATTCTAGTCATTTACAGCCTGACCGTTATTTCGGCATATATGATTCTGAATAATATTCCTCTGGATTATTTCCGACTCCCTGTAGAACCGGCTCAAGCCTTATACCTTCTTTGCGCATACCTCGTATTGGCAATACCGTTTTTTTTAACAGGAATGGTGATTTCAATTGCATTTGCCGCCAAATTCAAACATGCAGGACTGGTCTACTTTTCCACCATGTCCGGGTCTGCCTGTGGTGCGATTTTACCAGTGCCATTGCTTCCTCTTTTTGAGGAAGGGGTTCTGGTGATTATTTCCGCCCTGATTCCTCTGATTTTTCTTATGGTACCGTCAAAGGAGAAGCTGGAAACCCGAAAGACAAGCCACTATCGACTATGGGGCCTGGGGGTGACCATTACCGTTTTCAGCATTTTTCTCATCTGGGCAGATGACGGCGAGCATATCAGGGTCAAACCCTCACCCTATAAAGCGCTGAGCCAGATACTCAGATTCCCTGAAACAGAGATTGCCTATTCATCCTCGGGCATTCGCGGAAGAATCGATACGGTGGAAAGTCCTTATATCCGCTATGCTCCGGGATTGAGTTTAAAATTTCAGCAGAGCCTTCCGAAACAGTCGGCTATTTTCCAGGACGCCGACTCACCATATACACTTTATGAAATATCAATGGATGAAGATACCGCTTTTGCCGGGTACTCGCTTTCCTATGCCGGTTATACTCTGGTACCGAAACCTTCTCACGTGTTGGTGATCCAGGGAATGGGAGGCTCCGGTATTCCCTATGCCCTGGCAGCAAAATCCGATAAGATCACCGTTGTGGAGCAGCATCCCAGATTGGCAAAAATTCTGTCCGAACACTACCCGGTAAATGTGGTCACAGCCGATCCCCGGTCCTTTGTCTTGCGCTCCCATGATCGATACTCCGTCATCCACATAGAATCCCACGGCCCTTCGATTCCCGGCACAGCAGCCTTGAACCAGGAGCATTTGTTAACGGTAAACGCCTTGGTCTCCTATTTAAACCATCTCAGTGATCATGGGGTGATCATATTATCCGGAAAATTACTACTTCCACCCTCAAACACGGTTCGACTCTGGGCCGCAGCCTATGAAGCACTTCGATACTCAGGTAAAAAGCAACCCGAATTACACATGGCCATGCTCAGAAACTGGGATACCTTTACCTTCATCATTGCAGCAGAAGCCATTCAAAACAGCGAGCCCTTGACAGGTTTTGCGAAAAATATGAACTTTGACATGGTTTACCTTCCCAAACCGGACATGAACCTGATCAACCATTTTAATGTGTTTGAACAGCCTTATTATTTCAATGAACTTGAAAAACTGAAGATTTCCTATCTATCCGGTACGGAAAACCTCTATTTTTCTGAATCACTTCTGGATGTCGCTCCCCAGGGGGATAACCGCCCTTTTCCAAACCGGTTTCTCAAGTGGTCAAGGCTCAAGGACTTATATGAAAGTACGGGTAGCCGACTTTACGGGCTTTTGCTTTCCGGAGAAATCGTCGTGGCGGTAGTTTTTGCCGAAGCGTTGCTTATAGCTATTTTTTTACTGGCCATACCCATTTTTATTGTTTCCCGAAAGGACTCCAGGCTGAAATTTTCCCATTTCATTTTCTTTTTTGGAATCGGCACCGGGTTTATGTTTGCCGAGCTTTTTTTCATCAAGCAATATACCTTCTTATTTGGAAATCCCACCATCGCCTTTACGGTAGTACTTTCTGGAATATTGCTCTTTTCCGGTGCCGGTGGTTTCTTATCCCAGAAAATGAGCGTGTTTCATCTCAGATGGTCCCTCGTCATCCTGGCCTGCATGTTCACCGGCTTTTATTTCGGTTTTGAGTATCTGATTGAAAAGATTCCGGGATTTTCTGATTTCAGCCGTTACGCTATAGCCTTTTTAATTCTTTTTCCGGTTGGGCTTTTGATGGGGATTCCTTTTTCCATCGGGATTCGTCTGCTGTTAAGGTCTTCCCAGGATCGTGCGTATGCCTGGGCTGCCAATGGGTGCGCATCGGTTTTGACATCCATCGCTGCTGTCCAGATTGCTATCAGCCACGGAATTTCCAATTTGATTATTCTGGCGGCAGGAGCATACTCTCTGGCATTTTTGGGAAGCAAAACAAAAAGATCCCGTTTGTAAATGTGAGTTTAAGGGAATCTGGGTCAAGGCAAATTTCGGCGAATTGAATCGTCATTCCGGCGAAACCCGCATTGGCGCCAAATGAAAGACTGCTCTGGCCATGCATTAAAAAGTTGTCATTCTGAGGAGGCCAATATCTGAATTGGGTACATGGCAAACGCTTTGTGGCCGACGAAGAATCTTTCTTTCCTGAACACTGAACAATCAACCCTGGTGATACCTTCTCCTCTGAGATTCTTCGGTCGCTTCGCTCCCTCAGAATGACATGCAAGAAACCCTTTTTGGATCCGGATGCCGGATCAAGTCCGGCATGACGGAGAACTTTGTACTGTCAGGTTATTGAAAACCAGCAGGAAATCATGTAGTGTTATACTTTGCATGGTTTGGGATGCACTTCTAATGTTAATGAACCGGAAACAAAGGATGAGCAATAAATGACCACGATAAATGACCTTGTACTGATCTATGTGGAAGACAAACCCATGGCATTTGCCAGGGTTGAAGACATTGAGCCTGACGTGAAACGGGGCTGGTTTCAAATCAAATTTCTGATCCTTCAAATACCGCCGACCCTTGTGACCTGGATCCTCAGGGACGCTTACCTCAATGGCGTGGAATACACCATGGGGGGCCAAAAAATGCGTATTGAAAAAGTGGTCGTACCTGGCCAAGAGCAGAAGACACCTGCCAAGCCGGCCAAGAATTCCGAATCCGGAGATCAAGCCCCGAACCAAACCGCTGCTTCGAAATCCAAAGTCATTTCCCTGGCGGATCTGAAGAAAGGAAACCGTACATAATCACAAAGGCCGATGGGTAAAAGATTTGCCTTTTTTTCCGGAATAATCGGCAACGATATGCCCGTTTCCAAAGAGTCTCCATTTATAAATCAGCAGGCCTTCCATACCCACCGGACCTCTGGCATGAATCTTGTTCGTGCTAATACCGACTTCAGCACCCAGCCCAAACCGAAAACCATCGCTAAAACGGCTGCTGCAATTCAGAAAGACATCCGCCGAATCCACCAGGTCCATAAATTTTAATGCTCTAGCTTTGTCCTGGGTAACGATTACGTCCGTGTGGCCAGAGCCATAGGTGTTAATATGGATGATGGCATCATCCAGGGATTCAACCACCTTGACCGACACGATCAAATCAAGATATTCGGTTCGCCAATCTTCTTCATGAGCCTTCCTGACATCTATGATATTTAAGGTTTCACCACAACCTCTGATCTCGACACCTTCGGCTTCAAGGGATTTTTTCATTTCCGGTAAATACCGGGATGCAATATCCTTATGGACCAAAATGGTTTCAACTGCGTTGCAGACGGCAACATACTGACATTTGCTGTCTTTGGATATTTTAACGGCCATGTCCACATCCGCTTCCCTGTCGATATACACATGGCAAATGCCATCGGCATGGCCCAATACGGGAATATGGGTATTTTCCATGATATGCCTGACAAAGGCGTTGCTTCCTCTGGGAACAATCAAATCGATATATTGATCCATCCCGAGCATTTCTGCAACATCGGTGCGGGTCTCCAGCAAAGCCAACCATCCTTCAGGGATTTCGGCATCTGAGCTAGCCTTGGTGATTATTTCCGCAAGCATCCGGTTGGTTTCAGAAGCCTCGCTTCCCCCTTTTAACAGCACCGCATTTCCGCTTTTTAGACATAAAGCCGATATTTGAACCAGAGCATCGGGTCTGGATTCAAAAATGACTCCGATTACCCCGATTGGACAACTGACTTTATAAAGTTCAAGCCCTTTATCCAATTCCATGGCGCGCAAAATCACACCGACAGGATCTTTCATATCGATCAAGCTATGAAGCCCGTTGCAGGCTTCTTCAATCTTGCTTTCATCGAATTTCAATCGTTTCAGCAACGGCGCCGGAAGATTCTGTCTTTCAGCTCGTTCAAGATCGATTCTGTTGGCGCTGATCAAATGGTGCAAATTTTCTTTTAAAGCTTCAGCAATATTTTTCAGCGCCCGGTTTTTGGAATCGCTTTTTACGGCGGCCATTAAATTGGACGCTTTTTTTGCGAGCATGGATGTTTTTTGGATATCCATAGGTCACCTCTTATCCTGTTATGGATGAATTCGTATTGATTCCCTGATACACATGTTGTAATTAAAGGGTCAACATACACTAATTTTTTTAAATTCAAAATCAATACTTTTGAGAGCGCCGGGCTTGAAGCAATGCCTTTCTCATCATGAATAGAGTCATCATTAAAGGAACACAATGGTAACAAAAAAAAAGAAAAAATCGATAATAAAAAAATCCCGGGCCAATCGTTTGGTCCCTGAAGATGGGGTAAAAACGATAACAGGTGCTTCAGACCAATTACAGGCTGAAATCACTAAAGATATGATTTACCTGTTCAGATCTTACCCGGATACTATGAGAAGTCCGCAAATTGCCACGGAAACCATAATCAAAACTGTTTTGCCGACTGAAAAAATCGCCATGGAACCTGAATTCGAGGATATTTTTGGCGATCCCATCGATTGTGTCTCAATATATTCGGAAACCCTCAGCAAAATGGAAGTCAACTGGGAATCATTCGGGAACCTTCCACCTCAATTGGCATCTTCCATCAAGCTCCAGATCCTGGAGGAAACTTCACGACAATTTATGACCGAATCCCTTCGTTTTGAAATAATGGACGGATTAAACCGTTACCGGTTAAGAAAAAAGCGATCCGGAAACAAGTTGGAAGCGGGCATCGCTGCTGCCATTCAGTGGGTATTGAATGATGAAAAAAACAACCCCCTCTGGCCCAAAATCGGCCTGATTCATGGAATTATCCACAACAGTATCAGCATAGGCCTGGAAATCAAGAACAGCTACAAAGAATTTTTCGGTGAAAATAAAAAAATGCCGTTGGGGGATGGTCCCCAAAGAGATGAAGTCCTAAAAGAAGCATCTTCAAAAATAGGGCAAAATCCACGGCTCAACAGGTATTTTAAACGCAGAGCGGAAAAAATATACGAGGAAGGCATCAATGCCGTCCTTGATGGAAACCTGAATTTTGGTTTTTTAACATCGGAAGAACTCAACAAAATCAGAGAACATATCGACCGGTTGTCAGGAAGTTCTTCATCGGAATATCCACGCAGTGCAAATGCAATGTTGACAATACTGACTCAAAAAAGGCGGAAAAAACTCATATCCGTCATGGAGACTTTTATCCATGAAACATTCACTCCGGAAAAAATTGATCAGATGGTTCAAAAACTGAACTCTATTTTAAAAGACCCTGGAGATCTGGAGCGTTGGCAACCTTTTATCATTCTGACAAGAAATTACCTGCAAAGTGACCATGTTCTGGAAAAGCATAAAAAATATTTCATATATCTCACATTCGGAGAGCTTGCTGGATTTCGGAATGACTCTCAAAACTTATGAAATTGCTGGTGGTGGTTCAAAAAAAATGGGATCGGAAAAATCATCAAAAGTAAAATTATAGAACACTTTGTGACCATCATAATCGAGAACACGAAAGTCTTCCTCGGCCCTGAGATCTCCGAGAATCATGGTGTAATAAGCACCGTATAATTCTTTTACCCTTTTTTCCGGCACTTCATAAGCGATGAATTTCTTGATACCTTTGGCCGATAATTTTCTCACAATATCAGGATCATCCAAAGACTCATAGGTTGTTAAAATCAATATCGGGCCCGTTCCTGTAAAATAAATACCCGCTTTCATGGCATGTCCTCCTTAATTTTTGACCTCATGGTTTCGGTCTTGCGACAATTGCCCCCTATTCATTGTGGAGCAAGCACGGCCAATTGTCAAAGAATTAACTGAACAAGAATTATCTAAACCCCGATGGTGCCATTAGGAAAAATCTTATAACCTCATATCCATTTTGACTGGACAAAGTTTTGTTTCACGCCGGACTTGATCCGGCATCCGGAAAAATAAGCTTTTTTAATCCACCTGGATAGCGCTGCACTTCACTTCGTTCCCGGTTTTCATTCATCAGAGTCAGGTTAAGGTACTATCTAATACCAGTATCAGGACCTGAAAATGGTTTCCAGCATGTCATTCTGAGGGAGCGTTAGCGACCGAAAAAGCTCCTTTCTCGAACCTGCAACGATCATCGAATCTGACCCGGAGTTTAAAAAAATGAGACCGTGGCGGCGTAAAAAAATGATTCTTCGTCGGCCATTCAGCATTTGCCATATAACTGTTTAAGATATTGGCCTCCTCAGAATGACACCCTTTCAATCCATGGCCAGTAGCATAACCTGATGCCAATGGGCATTTGCCAGAATGGCGATTCTTTAAAATCGACAAGATTGCCAGGTACTTATGAGAACTTAAGACTGTCAAAATACCCCTCCTTCAATGGCAAATCAATCCATTTGGAAATTAATCAAAAAGGCCCTGGTTGATCTCCGGAATTGGGGTCTCATTTTTATCCTTGCATTTTTCAGACGAAATCATTAAATAATTCGGCCATTATATTTACTTGACAGAACAAAGTTTTCCGTCATGCCGGACTTGATCCGGCATCCGGACAAACAGTTTCCATAATCCACCTGGATAGCGCTGCGCTTCACTATGTGCCCGGCTTCCGCCGGAATGACGATATAATAAATTCGATAATAATGAATTCCAGGTACCTATGAGAACTTAAGACTGTCAGATACTTAATTAAACTGCAAAATCTTATTTTTACAGGAAGGAAATTTCATGAGCATCAACCCATTGGCACAAGAACTCAACGCAATCATCAAGGCTGGGAATTCCCATTTGATGGAAATGCTGTCTAAAACCGGCAGAAGACTCTTTTTTCCCAAAGGTATTTTGACTCAGAGTGCCGAGGCCAGGCAAAAAGCATATGACAAATTTAATGCAACCATTGGTATTGCCACGGAAAATCTTCACACAATGCATCTTCCCTCCGTGATGAAAAGCATACAGGGATTGAGAACCAGTGATACCCTGACCTATGCGCCGTCTTTCGGCATTCCGGGCCTTCGGCAGGCCTGGAAAGATGCCCTGGTTAAAAAAAATCCCACCTTAAAGGACAAACAAATCAGTCTGCCCATCGTCACCAACGGAATTACTCATGGAATCAGCGTATTTGCCGACATGTTCATTGATCCTGATGATGTGGTCATTTTTCCGGATAAAATGTGGGGCAACAACATTCTGATCATGTCGGTGAGACGGGATGCTGAAATCAACCATTATCCGCTTTTTTCCGATACCGGCGGTTTCAATATTGCCGGGTTTGAAAAAACCGTGCGAATGCATGCTCACAACAACTATAAAGTGATTGTTTTCCTGAATTTTCCGAACAATCCTACAGGATATACCCCTACGGAAGCGGAAGGGCAAAAAATTGTCGACATTCTGGTTAGAGTCGCTGAAGAAGGCACCAATGTGGTTGCCGTAACCGATGACGCCTATTTTGGTCTGCGTTATGAAGATGCCCCGCTAAAGGAATCCCTTTTTGCCCACCTTTGCAACCGTCACCCGCGAATGCTTGCGGTCAAACTCGACGGAGCTACAAAGGAAATGTTTGTCTGGGGTCTGAGAGTCGGTTTTATCACCTATAATACCATTGTGAAAGGAGATCCGGTTCCCTTTTATGAGGCTTTGGAACGGAAAACCGCCGGGGATATCCGCGGTTCCATTTCCAACGCCAGCCATCTGAGTCAATCAATTGTGCTTCGTGCGATGCTTCATCCTGATGAATTGGATCGGGAACGACAGAAAAATGTTTTGGTGCTCAAATCGCGGGCCAACAAGATCAAGGAAATTCTTGCCGATTCCAAATATGATGACGCATGGGAAATGTATCCGTTTAATTCCGGTTATTTTATGTGTCTGAAAATGAAAACCGTTAATGCCGAAACTCTTCGGGTGCACCTTTTGGATAAATACCGGGTGGGAACCATTTCCATCAATCCGACAGACCTTCGGATTGCTTTTTCCTGCGTCGACGAAGAAAATCTTCAGGAACTCTTTGATGCAATCTATGCAGCCGTTAAAGATCTTGAGGCCAAGAAGGCATAAGTTTCACAACATCGATGTCTGCGGAACCTTTAAAAATGTCATTCTGAGGAGGCCGGCAGGTATTGCTTCCTCAAAATGACAACCCTCATGAAAATATCCGTAAAAACCAAAAAGGCGATATTGCTATTTTTAAACCTTCCGATTATGATGTTTTTTGTTAGAATTTCCATTCTCAAAATCCGGAGGATTAAAAAATGGCCCGGAAAATAGCAATTACCAATCAAAAAGGGGGCGTAGGCAAAACCACGACAGCACTAGGACTTGCAGCCGCGTTTCAGTTAAAAGGGAAAAAAGTGCTCCTTGTCGATCTGGATACCCAGGGAAATGCCTCAGCCGCTTTAGGATTGATCATTGAACAGGAAAATCCCACTCTTAAAGAGCTTTTATCTCAAAAATCCGATCCGTCCAAATATATTGTTTCCACCGATTTTCTGGATATCATTCCATCCAATAATTCACTGAAAGACATTGAACAGGATCTGCTTCAAAGTGATTCTTTTGACCTTCTCAAAAAATGCCTTGCTCCGGTGGAAAACAATTACGATTTTATCCTCCTTGATTGTCCTCCCAGTTTTAACGTCTTTACAATCAATGGGCTTGTGGCGGCCGATGAGTATATCATTCCGGTAGATGTGGGCTACTTTGCCATACTGGGACTTAAGCAGCTTCTTGAAGAAATCGACCATATTAAAAAGAGACTGAATCCAACGCTTTCTCTCATGGGAGTACTGGCCAGCAAATTCGACAAACGAACGACATTGTCCGATCAGGTGCTCGATACCTTGAGAAATAATTTCCAGGATTCTTTTTTCAAGACTGCCATCCGGGTCAACATTGACTTGGTGAGGGCCCAAATTGCCCATGAATCTATTTTCAAATTCAACCCGAAAAGTACCGGGGCTCAAGATTTTCTTCGCCTCTCCGAGGAGATCATCAATGGTTAAAAAGAAAAAAATCGATATTGCTGGTCAACTGAATGCACTCAACCCAAGCATTCCGACACGGACCCGCACCTATAAAGCTGTCGGCCAGTACGTTCCTGAATCAAAAGGTTCCCCTGCTTCCGATAATAATCATCAGATACCCATCGGGATCTTGTCACTCTTATATGAAAACCTCTTTGTTGCGGAAAAACTCAGAAAATCGATGGTTGAAGATTCCAGGCGTTTCCAGGACCTGTTTTTCAAAAGTTTTACCAATATATTAAATATCTTATATGAATCGATGCATACCAATTTGAAATTCACATCAGAAATACTCCAACAGTTCCAGAGACGATGATGATGTGAGAGTCTGAGCCAAGAGTCCCTTGTCTTATCGGTCTTATTTCTCCTTTTACCAAAAGGGCTTCAAAAAATTTTTCCTTTTGCAAAAAATCAGGCAAGGGGCTTTTTCTCAGGTTACCGCATGGAAATCAAGCGGCTGAAGTTATTCAGGAGAGATCTCGTGACCTGATTCGCCCAGGTCTGCTGTTTTATTTTAAAAGTTATTGAAACATAACTGTAAGAGAAGGAAAATTCATGAACCGGCAACACATGTTACAAACCGCCGAAGAATTAGCTGTTCAGGTTTTTCAGGTGGAAAACACGGCAAAACTGATAGCCGAAGGAGCTACGGTACCTTTTATCGCAAGATACCGAAAAGAATTGACCGGAAGTCTTGATGAAGTTGCTATTACGTCCATCCGGGACCGTCTGAATCAGCTGGAAGAGCTTGACTCCAGGAAATCTGCAATTTTAAAATCACTTGAACAAAACAACCATCTCACTGATGAACTTAAAGCAAAGGTTTTATCTGCCTCCACCCTTGCGGTCCTGGAAGATATCTATCTCCCCTATCGTCCCAAGCGAAGGACCCGGGGAACCATGGCCCGTGAAAAAGGTCTTGAACCTCTGGCACTCCAAATTCTGGAACAGAAAGGAATGGATCCGGTTTCAGCCGCCGGAGAATATATTGATGCGGAAAAAGGTGTGGAAACCGCAGAAGATGCGCTCGCCGGAGCACGGGATATTATTGCTGAAATAGCCAATGAAGATGAAACAGCACGCGCACAGCTTCGGCACCTGTATTTTGAAAAAGGTGTTTTCACAAGCAAAGTGGCTTCAGGAAAAGAAGCAGAGGGTGTAAAATATAAAGATTATTTCGATTGGCAGGAACAGGTGGCAACAGCTCCCTCTCATCGCATACTGGCTATGCGGCGGGGTGAAAAGGAGGAAATTTTAAACCTGAACCTTTCTCCCTCTGAAGAAAACGCTTTGGATATTTTGGAAAAGCTGTTTGTCAAATCGGACGGACCTGATTCCGAACAAGTCAAAATGGCTGTTCACGATGCTTACAAGCGCTTACTTTCCAGGTCCATGGAAACGGAACTTCGCCTTGCATCCAAACAAAGGGCCGATACCGAGGCCATCAGGATTTTTGCGGAAAATCTTCGCCACTTACTTATGGCTCCGCCATTGGGACCGAAACGAGTCATGGGTATTGATCCGGGTTTTCGAACCGGGTGTAAAATTGCCTGTCTGGATCGCCAGGGAAAACTTCTTTACCATGATACCGTTTATCTTCATATGTCTGAAAACAAAGAACAGGAATCAGCTGAAAAAATAAAGAGGTTATGCTCAGAATACTCCATTGAGGCCATTGCCGTGGGCAACGGTACTGCCGGAAGGGAAACCCAGGCCTTTATTCAAAATCTGCGAATTGATTCCATACCGGTTTTGCTGGTTAATGAGGCCGGGGCTTCGGTATATTCAGCATCCGAAGTTGCCCGCAGGGAATTTCCCGATTTGGATTTAACCATCCGGGGCGCGGTTTCTATCGGTCGAAGGCTTATGGATCCGCTCTCGGAACTGGTCAAAATCGACCCAAAATCCATCGGGGTGGGGCAATACCAGCATGATGTCGACCAGACCCAACTTAAAAATTCACTGGATGATGTGGTAATCAGTTGCGTAAATGCCGTAGGTGTGGATGTCAACCGGGCCAGTGTCGAACTGTTGACCTATGTTTCCGGCCTAGGGCCATCTCTTGCCGGAAATATCGTCTCATTTCGAAATGAGCATGGAGCATTTACCAGCAGAAAAGAATTAAAAAATGTACCCCGTTTAGGCCCTAAAGCCTTTGAGCAATGTGCGGGATTTTTACGGATTCATGACGGCGTCGATCCCCTGGACTCCAGCGCGGTTCATCCCGAATCCTATCCGATTGTTGAGGCAATGGCTAAGGATCTGAATTGCAGTGTAGCCGATCTTATCAAAAACAAGGCCTTGAGAGATCGTATCGATATGAATCGTTATCTCACGGAAAAGATCGGTATCCCGACCTTGACCGACATCATGCAGGAACTGGCAAAACCGGGCCGGGACCCCAGAGAATCTTTCGACAGTATTGAATTCACGAAGGGGATAACGGAAATCCAGGATTTGAGACCCGGAATGTCCCTGCCGGGAATCGTCACCAATGTCACGGCATTTGGGGCATTTGTGGATGTGGGCGTCCATCAGGACGGACTGGTTCACATCAGCGAACTGGCCGATCGGTTTGTCCAAAATCCTTCGGATGTGGTCAGGGTTCATCAGAAAGTCAAAGTGAAGGTTCTTGATGTTGATGTGGATCGAAAACGGATTTCACTTTCCATGAAGCATGATTCCATGATTTCGGATAACGCCGAAATCGCTAAAAACAGAAAAAATCCGGAATCTATTCCAAAACCGGGTAAAAAAATCAAAAAGGAAACAAAACGACAAGCTCCCGGCCCATTCAATAATCCTTTTGCGGATCTTTTCGGGAAAACTGGAAAAAAATGATTTTTCAAGCTTAG
>CAYZJH010000047.1:0-28403 GCA_964478625.1 uncultured Desulfobacteraceae bacterium | reverse complement strand
TTGTCGGTTTGGGCCCGGCGCAGCCGGGTGGAACGCTTACAAGTAAAATGATTTCAAAGTTCAGTGGTTCATGATTATAAAATCCTGTTGCCGGTTTGGCTGGAAAGTTGGAACACCCAAACCTGTTGATTTTTACGTTTAAACCCGGCCCTGTGGCAGGGCGGAATGTTTTACTCTGTTTCCGTGTCTAAACGTGTGGCTATTTGTTCAAGGATTTGTTCTTTTTTCAGTTCGAGTTCGCGGTGACCAATGACGGCTCCTTTGATTCCCCCGTTCAGAGCAATTTCGGATAGATAAATCCTTTTGTTGTCCAAAATCATCAAATCGATATGAGCATAAGGGAATTGGCCCCGTGCCATAACTTTTCGGGAGAAATTGATTTGCTCCTGGGATAAGGTGTAAGGCGTGCTTTTTCCCCCGGCTGCAAGATTGCACCTGAAATTGTATGGATTTTTTCGGGTGTATGCTTCGATATAATCACCGGCAATGATGGCACGGATATCCGTGAAATTTGTCAGCAACGGTTGAAGAACGAAAGGATAGGAATCTTCTTCAAGTCCCAGAATACTGTAAAGGGTTTCAATATCGTTCCATAGGCGAATACCGTGTCCGCAATGTTTTTGGTCCTCCTTGGTAATTACCTTCCCGATCCTGTTTTTATGATAGAGGCTGATCGCATTGAGAAGTTCTATTCGTCTGGTGATCACCAAGGTTAAAGGAGCCATCCATTCTTTTAGGATACATGCCTGGGTAGTTTTGGATCGGCTAAGGGTCTGGGCTAAACAAGAAGGGAGACAGGTAACGCCCCTCTCAAGCAGGTCGATCATCATGGGCATTTCAAGATATTTTGTTGCGATGGAACCGATATAAATATCTTCGGGGCCCGTTTGATCATATACTTTTTTGAGTTCATGCGATCCTCTGATAATCATCAACTGCTATACCCTGCGCCGGTGCTCTTCGATACCCAGTTCAATAAGGCGATCCAGTAGATTGCTGAATGAGAGACCATGGACCTGGGCTGCCTGAGGCAAAAGGCTGGTTGGCGTCATACCCGGAATGGTGTTTGTCTCCAGCACAAAAATTTCACCCTCACCATTTACAATCATATCGGTACGGCTGTATCCTTTACAAAAAAGGGTTTGATGGGCTTTTACGGCGAGTGCTTTGGCTCTTGAAGTTAGTGTGGGATCAATTCTTGCGGGGCATATTTCACGGGTTGCTCCGGCTTTGTATTTTGCCTCATAATCAAAGAACGCATATTCATTGCCCGGAATAATTTCAATCAAAGGAAGCGGTTCTGGTTCATCATTTCCTAAAACACCCCCGGTGATTTCAATTCCCTGGATAAATTTTTCCAAAACAATGGTATAATCGTATTCAAAGGCTTTCTGTGCTGCACCCTGTAACTCTTGTTTATTGTTTACAATGCTCATCCCAATAGAGGAACCGCCTTCCACGGGTTTAACCACTAAGGGAAATCCGATTTCTGAATCACAAGTGTCCGGGTCAATGATATCACCATGTTGAAACGCCAAGTAGGGGGGGACCAACATATCGGCTCGTTCGTACAATTTTTTGGCCGCCAATTTATTCATGGCCGCGGCACTTCCCAAAACACCCGACCCCTGGTAGGGAATGCCAAGAAGTTCCAATAGCCCCTGAATTGTTCCGTCCTCACCATATCTGCCATGAAGAATAACCAGGGCGGCATCGATTTTGGGAGCCTCCATGATAAGCTTTGGAAGATCTTCTTTGGGATCATACCGAAGCACGTTATATTTTTCTTTGTCGAGTGCTTCATAAACCTGATTTCCGCTTTTTAATGAAACTTCTCTTTCGGAAGATACCCCGCCCATCAATAGAGCAATGGTCAGCTTTTTCATCATTCTCAATTCCCCGGCACCGTTATGATATGACTAATTCGGATTAAAAATCTGCTTTTTGGCCTGGTTGTACTCTTCAAGGGTGATTAAATTGTTTTCAAAAAGCCTAACCAGTTCATTCAGTTCTTTTAGCCTCACGTCCTCAGGATCTTCAAGCTGCTTGATTTCACCGTGGTAACTTTCAATTAATAAGGGTCTGGGTTTGCCGACTTTCAAAGATGCAAGACCTCCCAGGAGACTGATTTCGACCTCCCGGCCTCTGAATAAGGGCGAATTCATCATTTCTTTCAGGGTTTTTCCTTCCTTTTTCATTTTTCGATAGAATCGATAGGCTGAAAACATGATAATTGCTGTGCCTCCAAGAAATATCCAAATCATGTAATTCACAATACCCCTGAAGAATAAAATCAATACCCCAAGACCTGCAAGAAGCAGAACATGAAGTAGCAATATAAAATAAGCAATAAAGACACTTTTGATCACGCCGCTATTTTCTTTGACACTATTTACCTTCATAATTTACATTTCCATCCAAATGTCGGTTAACCTTTTTTACTTTTTGTTGTTTTTGGGCCCGAAACGAGCAACAAGATTTGACAGATATTTTTCAGGCATTTCAAATTCAATGGATGATTTGCGAAGCGAGTTCAATTTCATGATAAGAAAATTGAGTTTTTTCATCACCTTGTATTTTTCTGCTGTGTCATCCATGCTTGCAAGAAGATCTTCGGTTTTGCAAATTTCTTTCTTGATTTCTAATTCGGGTGGAAGACAATCTGCATTTTTGAGGATCTTATATGAGAGCTTCAATTCCTCGGGGACCCCGTTAAGTTCATCGAGATTCAATGGTTTTCCTGCCCCCTCCAGGTTATCGAAATCACCTTTTCTCTGGGCTATTAAAATCCGTTCTTCAACAATTTTTTCAAACCCCGGAATCATTCTACCTTTTGACTCCTAATCCGGTTAAAAAGGTTTTATTCATGAAAATCCATTATAGTATATAGTTCAGCGTATTTGCAAGGTCAAAAAAATGAGGACTGACGAACCTTTTGATCATATCATCATTAAGCGGATCGATTTTCGGCAACAAAAGCATGATAAATCCGATTATTACAAGCTTCTCAATTTCGAGCACTGAAAACAGAAAAAGCTCTCGGATTCGGAAAAATCGCAAGAGCTTTTAAAAAAGTGGTGGCGATGCAGGGATTCGAACCCCGGACACTGCGGATATGAGCCGCATGCTCTAACCGGCTGAGCTACATCGCCAAATAAGATCATTTTTCATATCTAATGGTATGTTGAGGATTGTATCGGTTGTTTCAAAATCCGAGAAGATCCCCCACCCAAACAGCCGCCTTTTTTATCAGTTCCCTTTTTTTAAGTCAAGTTTAAATGTTTAAATTTTCAAGCTGGCGATGAACTTTCTATTTCAATTGTAAATTCTTCGAGATGTTGAGGTAACATTGAAAAAATGATCATAAAAGGAACGGTTTGTCCGGGTTGTATGTTCACATTGGATCTGTTTTGTCCGAAACGATCACTCAACCGCTTTTTAATCGCTTCCATATCCAGGTTTCGCAATTCTAGATCAGAGAAAACGTTTCCTGCATAAACCTGCTCGGTATGGGACAGTTTTTTGGCAGGTTCGTATAGTCGCCCCGTGATTTTTACAAAGCTTCTGGGCTCGGAATATTCATTTTTTATCGTTCCTGTGATGACAAATATTTTTCCTGCATGGTTATTTTGATCAAATTTGCTGTTTAAATCAAGAGCGACCAATTTGACATTGCCGGAATCATGGGTTTCCGGTTTCAAGAAACTTCCGATAATCGGTAGCTTCGAGCCTGATATGTTCAGAATGTTGACCACGCCATAGCCTGCAGCAGCCAATATTGCCAATACAAGGGCGACCAGGACTATTTTGCCAAACCTGCTTTTGGATTTGCTCCCTTCTTCTTCTATGCCTGGATCATCCTCTGGTTCTTCATTGATAACCTGTTCCGGAATTGTCATCGGTTTAAAAACCTTCTGAAATTTTCCTTCGGCTTCATCCAGATGATAATCGTCTTTTCCGATTAGAAAAGCTTCTTCTCGATCATCAGCCATGCGGAATTCCGATTCGGATTCTTCAGTATCCTCGGGAAAAGGCGATTCGGCTTTGAGTGGCTTTTTGAAAATTTCGGGGTCGGAATCCTCTTCTTCAAGAATCAAGGCTGGGGAATTACCATCCTCAAGATCCGGTTCCAAGGCAAAATCGAAATCATCTTCTTGTTCTTCACTTTTATCTGTTGATTTCAAAGGCTTTGAGTTATATATGGATTCCTCTTCGAGATCTATGATTTCTTCAAGGTCCGACAGGTCGAATTCTTCCTCGAAATCTGCTGTTTCATCCATTTTATCATGATCTTGAATATCAAAATCCAATTCCAGTTCTTCGGGTGATTCAAAATCTTTCTGATGGTCGGTGGAATCCTTTTCCATTTCTAAGTCAAGATCGAAATCAAAATCGATTTTTTCATCGATCATATCCTTATTTTTTTCTTCAGACTCACTATCAAAGTCGAAATCGAAATCAATATCATCTCCGGCATTAACGTCTTTTTTTAATTCCGATTCACTGTCAAAGTCGAACTCAAAATCTATGGTGTCGTCAATTTTTTCCGAAAGCTTTTCAGTGTCGTCATCTTTTGCGGCTTCAGTGTCGAAATTGAAATCAAGTTCTTCCTCTGTTTCATTCGGAAAAATCAGGTCCATTTCCGAAAGGTTAATGTCTTCCGCTTTTCGGCCTGGTTTCTCTTCTAAAGAGATTTCTTCCTTGCCGTCAAAAAATTGGTCAAAAGCGAGTATCTCAGCATCGTCTATTTGTATATCGCCTGATTCTTCATCTGAGAGTAATGGTTCCAAGGAGCGGTTATCCTCTTCTCCAAACAATTCATCGAGTTGGGACAAGTCAATATCCGTTGCCTCTTCAGAATCCGATAAAACCGATGGATCTTCCTCAAGCTGGAAATCAATATCTGATTCTTTCAAGCTCGAATCCATTTCCAGTTGTCTTTCTGTGAAATCATCGGTTTTGTCAAAAAGGTCGTCCAGGTCATCCAATTCAAAATTTTCAAAATCCTCGTGATGGTCATCCTGTTCCAAGAGATCCCCATTAAAAGTCTTCCCTTCTTCTTCCTGAAGGATTTTTTCGATCTCAGCTAAGTCCAAATCGTCAGGGGTATCTGATTGGTAGATTGAACTTTTTGTTTCAGCCTCCTGCCGGTCGAACGAAAACTGGTCCTTATCGCTTAGATCTTTGTCAAGTTCCCTTGAAAGATCAAGATATTGCTCATCGGATTCCTTTTCAACCTGCACAGGAAAGACTTGAAAAATATAGCTGCATTTAGAGCATTTGACTTTAGAGCCTGTATCTTTTACAAGTTCATCAATTAGATTGAAACTCGTGTTACAATTTTTGCAAGTAATAATCATATCCTAACCTCACCGGTTAAAGTTTGAGATGATAAATATCGGGCAGGTGTCTGTACTTTTCTGCAAAATCAAGACCATAACCTACCAGAAATCCCTCCTGTACAACATGGCAGGTGTATCGAATATCCATTCTTTTTTTCTTTCGTTCCTGCTTGTCAATGAGAGCGCAGATCTGAACAGATTTAGGATTAAATGAGTAAAGATAATCCATAAGAAAAGATATTGTCAGCCCTGTATCGATAATATCCTCAATAATCAAAACATCTTTACCTCTTATTTCGGTTTCCAATTCATAAGTCAATCGTATTTTTCCTGTGGTTGCAGATTCTGTGCCATAACTGGAAACCCTGACAAATTCAACTCTAACCGGAATCGTAAGCTTTCGGATAAGGTCAGAAAGAAAAACAAACGCCCCTTTGAGTACTCCTATGACAACAAGATCGGAATGAGCATAGTCAGCCGAAATTTTTGCTGCTATTGCAGATACTCTTTGATCGATTTCATCTTTGCTTAATATGGGAACAAGTTCAGGCATAGTCCATCAAACGAAGTAAAGGTTTACTATCTAATAATCTTAGGGGAAAGATATGGAATGTATTGATAATTGTGAGCATAGTACATGGACGAATTTTTTGTGTCAATTAAATTATTCCTTATAACTGGCCGAAAAAAATGACTTTACCATAAAAATAAGTTAAATTCCGGTTTCAGCTAGTTTTTGAACCAATTCCTGTTGGGTGTTGGTGAGGTGCTTGGGCATTTTGATCCTTATTTTTATGAACAGATCGCCTTTTCCTTCACCTTTCATATGGGGTAACCCCTGGGCAGGGATACGCATTTTCGTGTTGTGCTTGGTTCCGGGAGGAATTTTCATATTCAGTTCCTTGCCTGACAGGGTAGGTATCGTGATCTGGGTTCCCAAAAGTGCATCGGTCAATTTGATATCCCGGGTGATTATAAGATCATGCCCTTCAACTTTGTAAACAGGGTCATTCAGCAAAACGCTTTTGATAAACAAATCCCCCGGAGGCCCCCCTGAAGGCCCGGGTTGACCTTTGCCTGTTAGTCTCAGTTTTTTGCCGGGAATCATGCCTTTTGGAATAGTGACTGTTAATTTTTCGGATTGGCCGGCATGATGGATATCCAAGGTTTTTTGAGTGCCCGTGGCCACTTCCTGAAGGGTTAATGGAAGCTCGTAGATCAAATCAGGGCCTTTGGAAGGCCCTCTATGCCCAAAGCCGCCAAATGGGCTTTCCTGGCCGAATGAAAATCGTTGCCCCCGTTTCCCGCTACTGAAAAAACTGGCTCCTCCGAAACCGAATTCCTTTAATATGTCTGAAAAATCGAACCCTCTGAAAATATCTTCCTGAGAAAATTTTTGGTGAAAACCGGCTGAGCCATAAGTGTCGTATTGTTGTCGTTTTTCTTTATCACTTAATACGGCATAGGCTTCACTGATGGATTTAAATTTTTCTTCGGCATTCTTATCACCCTTTGCATGATCCGGATGATATTGCATGGCCAGTTTTCGATAGGCTTTTTTTATTTCGTCAACACTTGCCGTTTTGTGAACACCAAGAATTTTATAATAATCCTTTTCTTCCATTTTTTTTCAGTCCCTTACATCTTAAAATTGCGTAACATCATTATTTTAATCAGGAAAATCAGGTTGATATGTGGAACTCATTTTAAAGTTCCTTTTTCGGGGTGTCAAGGAAACATCAAATCTAAAATCTATCTGAAAGTAGATCGGATAGCGATCATGACGGCTGAAATTGCTGAAGGCGTCATGCCGTCTATCCGTGTGGCCTGCCCAAGAGATTCAGGCCGCACCTGTGAAAGTTTTTCTTTAAGTTCGTTGGACAGACCGTAAACTGAAGCAAAGTCGAAAGTGTCGGGAATCTTTATTTTTTCCAGACTTTTAAATTTCTGAACTTCTTTTTTCTGACGTTCAATGTAACCCTCATATTTCGATTCGATTTCTACCTGATAGGCTGATTTGGGTGATAATTTGATAGGAGGTGGAGCCAATTGTTCAACATCCTGATAGGTCAATTCATGTCTTTTGAGCAGCTGATCCAGATAAATTCCCGATTTAATCGGTGCAGTGCCTCGATCCTGCAAATAACGATTCACCTTTTGATCGGGTTTAATCACCGTATTTTTGATTCGCTTCAGTTCTTTTTGGATTTCTTTTTTTTGCTCATTGATTTTTTTTATAGAATCGTTATCCACAAGTCCCAAGTGGTTGCCGATTTCCATAAGACGTAAATCCGCATTGTCTTCACGGAGCATAAGCCTGTATTCTGCCCGTGATGTAAAAATTCGATAAGGTTCTTTTGTGCCGCGGGTAATAAGATCGTCAATCATCACTCCCATGTAAGCCTGGGATCGATCCAGAATAAAGGGTTGTCTTTTTTGTATTTTTAATGCTGCGTTAATACCGGCCCACAATCCCTGGGCCGCAGCTTCCTCATATCCGGAGGTCCCATTGATCTGACCTGCAAGATACAAACCCTCAATTCGTTTTGTTTCCAAAGTATTTTTCAACTGTATGGGGTTGACATAGTCATATTCGATGGCATAGGCAGGGCGAACCATTTCGGCAGATTCGAGTCCCGGCACAGATCGGACAAATTGTAGCTGAATTTCAATCGGAAGGCTGTTACCCAAACCACTCGCATATATTTCATCCGTGTCCAAACCTTCAGGTTCAAGGATGACCTGATGCCTCTCTTTTTCAGGAAACCGAACGATTTTGTCTTCAAAGGAAGGACAATACCTGGCCGAAACTCCTTTGATGATCCCTCCGTAAAGGGCTGAGAGTTTCAGATTGTCCGATACGATTTTGTGGCCTCTTTGGCTTGTATAACCGATGTAACTGGGAAGCTGGGGCATGGTGATTTCTTTTGTATACAAGGATAAAGGCGTGGGTTTATCATCTCCGTCTTGCCTGGTAAACGCGCTGAAATCAATACTTTGTTTTTTTAATCGGGGTGGCGTTCCCGTTTTCATTCTTCCCAGTTCAAACCCAAGTTCACGAAGGTTTCTGGGAAGGCCATAGGAGGCAAATTCTCCCGCTCTTCCAGCTTTTATGGATTTAAAACCGATATGTACCAATCCCGACAGAAAGGTTCCGGTGGCAAGAACAACCGCTTTTGAACTATAACCAAAGCCCGTATAATCTTCAATTCCGACAATTTTTCCATTTTCCTGAAAAATCCGTTCTACCAAAACTTGTTTGAGATCAAGACCAGGTTGTCTTTCAACAGTTTTTTTCATTATGGTATGGTAACGCAGTTTGTCATTCTGAGTTCGTGAAGAGTGCACTGCGGGGCCTTTTTTGGTATTTAAGGTGCGATATTGAATGGCGGTTTGGTCGGAAATTTTGGCCATTTCACCCCCCAAGGCATCGATTTCCTTAACCAACTGACCTTTGGCCATTCCCCCTATGGAAGGACTGCACGGCATGGAAGCCAGTTTATCCAGATCTATGGCTGTCAAGAGAACACTGCATCCCATGCGGGCCGCAGCCAGAGCAGCTTCGCACCCTGCATGTCCTGCTCCAACAACGATAACATCATACGCTTTGCTATAAGGTGCCAATGGATTCCTAACTCCTTTAAATCAGATATAAATTAAAACCTTTACTATATATCGGTTCGAATAATTTGTACACTCTTTTAAGATTGCAGCCTTTGCAATTTTAGGATATTTTTAAAATTTGCTGGAATTAGATAAGGTGTGGGTTTCATGAAGCGTTATAATGATTTAAACAGTTATTTTCGAAAGAAATTCGGATGCCGGGTTCAAAAAATCACGGTTGATGCCGGATTAAGCTGCCCCAACAGGGACGGAACGGTTTCAGCCGGAGGATGTATCTATTGTAATGAACGGGGATCCGGTACCGGATCTTTTGGCCTGGGGTTATCCATAAGGGAGCAATTAACCAGCGGTATTCGGGTTCTTTCCAAACGGTACAAGGCTAAAAAATTTCTGGCTTATTTTCAGTCCTTCTCCAATACCTATGCACCGGTTGAAAAGCTGAAATCCCTTTATGATGAGGCTTTGGCCGTTGAGAATATTGTGGGACTTTCAATCGGTACCCGCCCTGACTGTGTAGACAAATCCATTCTGGATCTTTTGGAAAATTATGCCGGGACACATCTCATCTGGATCGAATATGGTCTTCAATCCGCCAACGATATTACTTTAAAAATGATTAATCGCGGGCATGATTTTAACTGTTTTATGAAGGCCGTTGAATTAACAAAGGGTCGGGGAATTCAAATTTGTGCGCATGTGATTCTGGGCCTGCCGGGTGAAACCGAAGCAGATATGCTTCGAACAGCGAAAATGCTGGGAGGCCTTGGGATTGACGGTGTTAAACTTCATCTTCTCTATGTTGTCAAAGGAACAAAAATGGAGGATTTGTACAGGCAAGGACGGTATAAATGTTTGACCCGGGATGAATATGCAGAACGAGTTTGCGATTTTATCGAAGTTTTACCTCGAAATATGATCATTCAGCGGCTCACGGGAGATCCCCATCCTGAGGAGTTGGTGGAACCTCTCTGGGCCATGGAAAAATCAAAAAACCTATCCTGTATTCAAAATCTTTTAGAACGCAGAGATACCTGGCAGGGGAAATTTTTTAAAGAAGAAAGTCGACTATGAAATGGATTGAAGCCAAAGTTTTTTTCGAATCCGATGAACCTTCATGGGCTATGGAAATCATTTCCAATATATTTAACGAACTCCATACCCAGGGGGTCATCACAGAAGATCCCCTGTCGGATTCACATGAGGACTGGGCGATAGAAGGCAATAAACCCGGTAATTATTATGCGGTAACCGGATATTTTCCTGAAAATGATCAAACTCAAAACAGACTCCGATTACTTGAAGAAAAAATTTTCAGAATCAACGGACAATTTAATCTTCGCACAAGAGTGATCTATCAAGGCATTGATGAACAAGATTGGGCCAACTCCTGGAAAAAATATTTCAAACCGCAAAAAATCGGAGCCCGGATTGTTGTCAAACCCACTTGGCACGAATATCGTCCTGGATCCGATGAAATTGTCCTTGAAATTGACCCGGGCATGGCCTTTGGAACCGGCACGCACCCCACGACCGCCATGTGTGTTCGCATGCTGGAAAAATACATTAAACAGGGAGATTTGTTTCTGGACGTGGGAACCGGGTCAGGAATTTTAATGATGGTTGCGCATCGGTTCGGTGCGGCAAAGTTGTTTGGGACCGATCGGGATGAAATGGCTGTGAGGGTCGCCTGTTGGAATCTTTTGAGAAACGGCGTCTCTCCCGATACATTTGGCCTGGTCGTAGCGGATCTTGTGAAGGGGATCACGGGAAAATTCCATGTGGTAGCGGCAAATATCTTGTCCGAAATCATTGTGCTGCTTTTGGAATATCTTTCAGAGGTACTTCATCCGGGAGGGTTGTTTATCGCCTCGGGAATTATCGAGGAAAATAAGGGCAGGGTGATCCAAAAGATGACCGAACAGGGATTGGAAATTTTGGATGTGCATTGTGAACAGCAATGGGTTGTCATTCTGGCGCGAAACAGCGGGTTGAAGTCCATTCATTTTCAGGACTGATTGTGCGAAGGCTTTCATATAATGCGATTCCCACTGCGGTGGAAAGATTGAGGCTTCTGATATCTGTTGAAATGGGAATACTGTAAGTGGTCTCAGGGTACATATGGAGAATATCAACCGGAAGACCTTTTGTTTCGGATCCGAAAATCAGAAACATTCTTTCGGGCCGGTTCATGGTCCAAAAGGATTGCTGGCCGTTTTTGGTAAAAATGGCCACCTGGTTTTTCAGTGGCTTTGTTTCATCAAGAAAAACCTGAAAATTTTTCCACACAAAAAGCCGGACATTAGGCCAATAATCGAGCCCGGCTCTTTTTACATGTTTATCATCCAGAGAAAATCCCAAGGGTTCAATGAGATGGAGGCATGCCCGTGCACCGATACAGGTACGGCCAATGTTGCCGGTATTCCAGTGAACTTCCGGAGCGACAAGCACCACATGCCTTTCCCAGGCCCTATTACGGCTTCTCACTAAAATGTTTTTGGTTTGCATATGATTTCGCGAATTCGCAAATCAAAAAAATCAGACTGGCACACCGGTTTAAGTACCAATGCGCAATCGGCCCCTTTTGCCGTTCCTCCCACGGATATAATGTCATTTCCGGTCAGGGCTCCGGAATCAGCCGCCATAATTGAAATTTCAACGGCCACCTTCAACCCTTGTCCGAAAAGTCTCAAGGTTTCTGCAATCAGAAGCACCGGATAATTTCCGCTGAATTTTTTAGCAATGGAACGTTCCAGGCCCGAAAGCGCATGAGTGGCTGCGACCACTTTCACACCCTCTTTTTCCAGTTTCTCACGTGTTTCAGGACTCATTTCCATTTTAAAAGGGGCTTTGAAACCGCAATGATAGGTCACTGCGGTAATGTTGAATCCTTTACAGATTTCCAAAGCCCTGAAAGCTGTGGAGCCGTTGGTAGATGCAACCACGAGTTCATTAATTCCAAGTTCCTGTCCCTTTTTAAATGCGAGTTTAAGGGTTTGATCGGTATTTTCTTTTCCGGGTTTATCAAAATACATGGTACCTCCTTTATTCCCTCCTGTTGTTTATTGTCCATTTATTGTATAATAAATCACCGTTGAGTCAACCTTTCATATTATAACCTTTCATATTATAACGAGGATTATAAAGGCGATGATCATTGATTTTCATACACATATTTTCCCCAGGTCGATTCGTTTGAATCGACAGGATTATTTTGCCGGTGAATCGGCATTCAAGCTTCTTTATGAATCGCCGAAAGCTAAACTAGCAGGGGCGCAAGATATGGTGGATTCCATGGATCAACAAGGGGTAGACATTTCCGTGGTGTTTGGCTTTCCATGGCGAAATGCGGAAACTTTCAAAATGCATAACGATTACGTTTCAGAAGCGGTGACGCGCTTTCCCAAACGACTGATAGGCTTTGCCTGTTTTGATCCGGCATCTGAATCATCGGTAAATGAGGCTTACAGATGCCTTGACAATGGACTTTTAGGCGTGGGTGAACTGGCATTTTATGAATCGGGAATTGATGAGAAATGCCTTGAGTTGCTGACCCCCATAATGCAGCTTTGTCTTGAAAAAGATCTTCCGGTCCTGATTCATACGAATGAGCCTGTCGGTCACCAGTATCCCGGAAAAGCACCCATCGGCCCGGAGCAGATATATGAAATGGCCAAACGGTTTTCAGAAAACAAACTGGTTCTGGCTCACTGGGGAGGAGGGATTTTCTTTTACAATCTGCTGAAAAAAGAGGTGAGGGAAATTTTAAAGAATGTTTATCTGGATACGGCCGCATCTCCTTATCTTTACAGGCCTGAAGTATATGCGTGTGCCTGTAACCTGATGGGAAGTGAAAAAATTCTGTTGGGAACCGATTTTCCCCTTCTGAAACCCGAAAAATATTTCAAGGAACTCGACGAAGCCGGTATTTCTGGAAGGGACAGGGCAGCCATTTGCGGAGCCAACGCAAAAAAACTGTTAAAACTTTAACTTTTTTCAGTGAAAAAGCGATTCAGAACAGATAGAAGGGGTTCAGTTTTTTTCCGGTGTTCCGGAGGAACCATAAGCAGACAAATCGGCGAATTTGAAACAAGGCCATCAAACGGCCCTTTAAGCCGGTTGTTTTCATAAAGTTTGCGGTTTTTTTCATCGCTCAACAAATTCAGTATATCTGTAAAATTTCCCGAATATCCTCCGGAATCCAAATGTTCGATAAATTGCATAAAAACATTATTGACGGTGATTAGAATCGGATCCATTTCTGCAAACCCGGTTTCTGAACAGGGTTTTTTTGAAACCATGCAACGGCATCCGAAGGGACGAAACTGATAATCAATACATTCCAGATTTTCAAGAAAAGGGCATTTACCCCATGATGGATCGCTTTGTGCTTCGGGAACCTCTTTGCCCTGCGCATAGAGAGAGGCAATTTGGTTGAATGTCAGTTCCGGTTTAAAACGCTTTTGAGAACTGGTGCTCAATCTTTTCAAAATTTCTGGTCTATCGGCTGAGATCAGATTGTCAAGAAGATAAAATCCTTCCAAGGTAGTCATGGTGAGGTTACAGGTGCAGCACTCGGCACAAGACCGTTTGCAGGCATGAGTGAAATCTTTTATAAACTGCTCATAGGTATCATAAACTCCATCCAGAATTTTCAGCTTTTTTTTTAAATTCAATTTCTTTTTCTCTCCAGGAATCATTGGCAACTCCCTAACCAGGTAGGGGGTATCCGGTATTTCAAGGCAAAGTATATCCCTTGACTTTCCGCAATACAACCCGTTATTTTGTGGTTTATAAGGATAATGTGGTCTGATGGAGTCTATCCGGGTGATGAATCATTTTATGAGGGGGAAAACGCATGAAAAGCCATGTTTATTTTATTGATTTGAGAGCGACACCCAAGGAGAATTTTCCGGCCAAGCTTGAAAGGCTCATGGAAACCGCCGGTATTTCCCAGGTTGTCAAAAAGAAAGATCTGGTGGCTGTAAAACTTCACTTTGGTGAACTTGGCAATACGGCATTTATACGCCCTGTTTACATTCGCAAAATTGTTGAAACCATCAAGGAACTGGGCGGTGACCCTTTTCTTACCGATGCCAATACCGTATATGCCGGCACGCGAAGCAGTGCGCCCAGACATTTGACCACAGCCATTCAAAATGGTTTTGCCTATGCTGTTGTGGAAGCGCCTCTTGTAATCGCCGACGGTCTTAGGGGACGTACAGAAACCGCCGTAACCATTAAACAAAAACGATTCAAAAAAGTTTATATCGGAACCGAGATTGTCAATGCGGACACTTTGATTTCCGTTGCTCATTTCAAGGGGCATGAACTTTCAGGATTCGGGGGAACGATCAAGAATTTGGGGATGGGTTGCGCTTCGCGCAAGGGAAAACTCGAACAGCATTCAACGGTTAATCCTCAGGTTGTTCAAGAAAAATGTGAAGGATGCGGAGATTGTGTGCTTCGTTGCTCCCAGAAAGCGCTTAAGGTTATTGAGAAAAAAGCTGCCATCAACTCAAAAAAATGTATCGGTTGTGGCGAATGCATTTTAATCTGTGAAAAAGGGGCTATTGAGATCCAATGGAATCAGGCCATTCCGGTTTTTTTGGAAAATATGGTGGAATATACCATGGGAGTTTTAAAAAATAAGGCGGATAAGGCGCTTTTTATCAATTTTATTACCGATGTTTCTCCGGCATGTGACTGCATGCCGGTTAACGATGCTCCTATTGTCAGAAATATCGGTGTTCTTGCCTCAACTGATCCGGTTGCCATTGACCAAGCCTCCGTTGACCTTGTTAATCTCGAACCGGCTCTTCCGGGATCATGCCTGACTTCCAATACCGGTCCGGGAGAGGATAAGTTTAGGGGGGTTTACCCGGAAGTGGATTGGAAAATACAGCTTGATTATGCTCAGGAACTCGGACTTGGAAGCAAAGACTATGAGCTGATCAGGCTTTAATTGGGTAAAATTTTTCTTTTGGGGGATTGAAGTAGCCGAATTTGATTTCCGGAAACAATTGGCGAACCTTCTTGATCAGATGTGCCATGCCGATCGGGCGGCTTTGGCCTGCAACGGTTGACATGACCTTATTATATCTTACGGGATCAAAATTCAGGTTTCGCCATTGGATCATATTGACCGGGTATTTTTTTAAAAAAGCCATCAATGAAGCTGTTTCTTCAGGTGAATCGGTAAACCCCGGGCAGTTTAAATAATTGATGGCGACATGCTTGTTAAGTTTCCCAGCGAGATTAATACTATCGATCACATGGGAAAATTCATAACCTTTGGGACGGAAATAAGCATCATAGCAGGGTTTCCTGGTGCTGTTCATGCTGACACGGATACTGTCCAGGCCGGCTTTGAAAAGCTTTTCAAGAATATCGGGCTTGCTGGCATTGGTGTTCATGTTGATGGTTCCTTTGTGGGTTTCCGCCCGTATTTTTCGGATGGCCGGCAAAATTACATGAGCGGCCAAAAGAGGATCCCCTTCGCATCCCTGACCAAAACTGACAACGGCGTTTTTTACTCTATGGATATGAGCCAATGCAACCTCTGCGATTTCATCGGGGGTAGGGGTGAAGGTAATTCTGTTTTGGCTGCAGGGTATTTGTCTGTCTGTCTGAAGGGAAATACACCCCAAACATCTTGAATTGCATTGTTTTGATGTTGGAAGAGGTGCCTCGAATCTTCCCAGGAAAAAGTTTTTCCCTGCGGGGCATCCATAAACCAGAGCACAATTTTCCAGATGGGCCCGAAGTCTATTGTGGGGCATTTTTAGCCGCATTTTTTCGATACCCTTCTGAATTTTTGCCGGTTTCATTAATCTCAGGTCCTGGCGTTTTTCAATATCAATGCAAATGGCGGTCGTAACCATATGGTTGCAATACCATCCGGCAGCGGCATAAGAAAATAGGGGAAGCGGACCGGCTTTTTTATTTTCTTCGTATGCGCTGGTATGGGTAATCACATATCCGGGTGAATTGAAAACAGCTACCGGAAAGAGGGGTTCACCAGGGTTGTGCGGGTTTTCAAAAAGTGTTTCTATCACCCCTTTTGAGACATTGTAAACTCGTGGATGTCTGTCGGGGAGAAGCATGAATTCGCTGCCATAGGGAATAGGAATCGTCTGACTTGCAGAAATCGGAGTTTGGAACAAACCCGTCATTCCCACGGCGGTGTAGCCGTCCAACTCAAAAATATCCCCCTTTGAATTGGCAACCACCGCGGCTACTTCCGCCTTTTTTCTTTTGTTCATCAACGTTCAGCCCCTATCGTTAAGTTGTTCTTTGGGTTTGATTAAATCAAATGTACATTTTTTCCAAATTTTCTACAATATTTCAGAGGGTAATACTATCTTGAAAACTTAGTTTTTTTGAGTGCAGGTTTTTTGGGTATTTTTTTCCAAAAATTATGAGTGGTTCAATTGGTTGACAAGCCAAAGGGGTAATACTATAATTCAACCGTTAAACCTGTGCGACAAGCAATGTGATTTGCAAAGCTGCTGGCAGCGTACGGGTTTTCGAATTATGAAAAATGCCCATCAATTTATAAACAATATTGAAGAAAGGAAGCAGATCATGGCCGAAGGAATAATGGAAGTCAGTGACGGCAGCTTTGATACCGAAGTGTTAAAATCCGATAAACCCGTTTTGGTTGATTTTTGGGCACCTTGGTGTGGTCCATGCAGGGCAATCGCACCGATTATTGAGGAGTTGGTCAAAGAGTACGGTGACCAGGTAAAGTTCACAAAATGCAATGTCGATGACAATCCTGTTACTCCCGGCCAATACGGAATCAAGGCCATTCCTACGCTTATATTTTTCAGCAAAGGTAAAGTGGTGAACCAGATTACGGGAATGGTCGCTAAATCCAAACTTGTCGACAATATTAAAAGTATTCTTTAAAAAGAACCGTTGTATTAAACGGTGATTCGGATGTAATTCCAGCCGCCACATCTGGAAGGAGATGTCCAGTGCCGGTGCCTTTTATTGCCGTTAAAGCAAAAAATAATTCAAGGTCGGTTTGCTTATGCGATTTAAATTTATTGTCTTTTTCTGTTTAAGTTCATTGGTTTTTATTTCAGGATGTTCATGGTTTCAAGAAAAAGATGTCAAATCAGCACCCGAGCTTGCCTCGGATGGAATGGAGGAATACCGGCAGGGCAATTATAAAACGGCCATTGAAAATTTTGAGAAACTAAGGGATTGGTACCCTTTTGACAGGTTCGCAATTTTAGCCGAGTTGAAAATTGCCGATTCCCATTATCAGCTCAGACAATATGATGAAGCTGTCATTGCTTACCAGGAATTTGAAAGCCTTCATCCCCTGAACGAAGCAATACCCTATGTGATCTATCAAATCGGTCGCTGCTATTATGAACAAATCACTACCATCGATCGGGATCAAAGTGCGGCTAGAAAAGCTTTGGCAACATTTGAAAGACTTCAAAACCAGTTCCCCGATCATCAATACTCCAAGCGTGCCGATGAACATATTCACACATGTCTTAAGAGTCTTGCCGGCCATGAACTTTATGTGGGAAAATTTTATTTTAAGAAAAAGAATTACAAAGCGGCCTTAAACAGATTTAAAAATGTTCTTTATGAATTCCCGGATGTCGGAGTTCACAAAGAGGCAATAGAATATCTGGCCCTGGCGGAAGCTGCCATGGCCGAGTAACCCCCACTGTTGGAAATCCTCAGAGAGCCCCCTTAATGAATCAAGGGGGCTTTGTCTTTATTAGTTTTTAACTCAGTTCTAAAATAAATGAAAAAAATCTTTACATAACGGTTTCTTTTATCTATAAAAAACGGTTTGTATTTTTTAATCAATTATTATCCGTTAACATATCAGGAGAGTTCAGAAATGGCAAAACTATGTGAAATATGTGGAAAAAAGCCGCGGGTAGGAAGCAATATCAGCCATGCTCACAACGTGACCAAGCGCCGTTTTAATCCCAACCTTCAACGCGTTAAAACCCTTTTTGGCGGTCGAAGAAAAAAGATGGTGGTTTGCACGGCTTGCATCAAAGCCGGTTATGTCATTAAAGCACCCTGAAACGAGTTTGTTCCTGGGTCAACGATCAATTCTTTTGACTTCATGAACCATCGGCACTTTCTTGATTGAAGCGACCACCGTTTCAAGATGATCCGTATTTTCAACCGCCAACTCAAAAATATTTTCGACTTTTTCTTTGGTCCAAAAAGTGGTATTGACACTGATGATGTTGGCTTTGTTTTTACTGATACTGCTGGCAATGTCGGCCAAAAGGCCGACACGGTCAAGGGAACGGACCCTGATGGTCACCGGATATGAGTTGGCTGCATCATCATTCCAGGTCACATCGATTTGGCGTTCAGGACTGGTTTTTAAGGCGTTGACACAGTTTTTTCGATGGATCGTGACGCCGTGGCCCCGGGTGATATATCCTGTGATGGCATCTCCGGGGACCGGCTGACAGCACTTGGCAAACCGAACCAGAATATCATCTATCCCTTTGACCAGAATCCCCCCTCTGTTTTTTTTCTGTTGAACCTTCCCGGTCAGTTTTTCGATCAGAGATTCATCTTCATCTTCAGGTTTGGGAATAAACCTTTTAACAACCTGAAGAGGGGTTATTTTCCCATATCCCACGCTGGCAATTAATTCATCTTCGGTTTTAAACCCAAAGTTTTCAGCGGCTTTTTGCATTTCTTCGGTTTTGGAAATGGTATTGAAATTCAGTCGGTGTTTACGGAAAACTTTTTCCAGCATTTCCCGGCCCAAACTGATGGAACGCTCTTTTTCCTGCTGTTTTATCCACTGTCGGATACGTGATCGGGCTTTAACGGTTTTAACAAAATTTAGCCAGTCTTTGCTTGGATTGTGGTTTTTTGTGGTGATAATTTCAACACGATCACCGGTTTTCAATTCCGTGCTAAGCGGCACCATGCGGTTGTTGACTTTGGCACCGGTGCACTGGTTTCCCACCTCCGTATGAATCAGATAGGCAAAATCAACAGGTGTGGCTCCTCTTGGAAGGGAGTGGATTTCTCCGTTGGGTGTAAAAACGTAAACTTCATCAGGAAAAAGGTCGATTCGAACACTGTCAAGAAATTCATCCGGATCTTTAATGGTTTCCTGGTTTTCAACCAGATTCTGGAGCCAGGAATAGGTTTTGCTCACACTATCATCGACATTTCTGCCTTCCTTATAACTCCAGTGAGCTGCAATACCTGAATTGGCTACTTTGTCCATTTCCCAGGTTCTGATCTGAATTTCAATGCGGTCTCCGCTGGGACTGCTCACAGTGGTATGGAGCGACTGGTACATGTTCGGCTTTGGAAATCCGATATAGTCCTTAAATTTTTTAGCAATAGGTTTCCACATGGAATGAATGTGGCCTAAAGCTTCATAGCACTGCGGAACCGTATCCAGGATGATGCGAAAAGCGACCAGATCGTGGACTTCTTCAAAAGTCAGGTTTTGGTTTTGCATCTTGCTGTAAATACTCCAGAACTGCTTATAACGCCCCTGAACCTCGCATTTTAAACCGACTTCCTCCATTTTTGTTTTAATCTTATTCTTAATGGTTTCTACAAAGATCTCCCTCTCTATTCTGTCTTTATTCACCAAACCTTTGATTTTTTCGTATTCATCCGGATAAATATACATAAATGCAGTGTCTTCGAGTTCCTTTTTTATCCAGTAAATTCCGAGGCGAGCTGCAAGTGGAGCATAAATATCCATGGTTTCCTGGGCTATTTTACGCTTTCGATCCTCTGATTTGTGAAACTGAAGAGTCCGCATATTGTGAAGGCGATCCGCTAGCTTGATGAAAATGACACGGATATCATTTGCCATAGCCAGAATCATTTTGCGAAAATTTTCCGCCTGTCTTTCCTGTGAACTTTTGAAAGCTATTTTGCTCAACTTGGTGACACCATCGACTATATGGGCCACATCTTTGCCGAACATGGACTCGATATCTTCTTTGGTGGCGTGGGTATCTTCGATCACATCATGAAGAAGAGCGGCGGCGACGCTGACAGGATCGAGCTTCATATCGGCCAATATTCCGGCCACCTCCAAAGGATGGGAAAGATAAGGTTCTCCTGAAAGCCTGACTTGGCCATCGTGAACCCTTGCGGAATAGATATATGCACGATCTATTAGATCCAGTTCCGCTTCAGGATTGTACTCAATGATTTTGTCAATAATTTCAGTAATACGAATCATTAAAATTAATAGGCCTTGGCAAATACAACTCGTTGTTTGCTTTTTCCCCCGCAACAGATACAATTGCCCTGATCATTATGTTCATCCGTTAAGGGAATGCACCGTATGGTTACGCTGAGATCATTCTTAATTTTTGTTTCACAATCACCGGATCCGCACCAGTGAGAACATGAAAAACCGCCATGAATTTCAGACTGATCTTTGTTTTCCGGTGTGAAATACTGATAAAAAGTTTTTGAATCATCAATGCTGCGGGTATTTTCGTTCAAATACTTTGATGCCTTTTTGAAAAGATTTTTCTGGATTTCATCAAGCATAAGGTTAATTTCAGCTACGAATTGGTCTCTTGGGATAGACCGTTTTTCGCGGATACCGAGATCGCGCCTTCCAACAAAAACCGAGTTGCCGGCAATATCTCTTGGACCAATTTCAACTCGTACCGGAACTCCTTTTTTGATCCATTCCCATCCCCTTGCACCTCCTGTGTCGCGATCATCGATTTCAACCCGGATTTTTTTATGATCATAATATTGATCGGTCAATTCTTTGAAGAGGCTTTCAGTAAATTTCATCACCCCGGCCCGTTCATCGGAATTTTTGAAAATCGGCAAAAGCACGACATGGGTTGGTGCCACCCGAGGTGGCATGACGATACCGTCGTCATCACCATGGGTCATGATAACTCCTCCGATAAGCCTCGTTGAGGCACCCCATGAAGTGGTCCATGCAAACTCTTCCTTTTCCTCCGCATTTTGAAAACGGATTCCGGATGCTTTTGAAAAATTTTGACCCAAAAAATGAGAAGTTCCGGCTTGAAGGGCTTTTCTATCTTGCATCATGGCTTCGATACAAAGGGTATCCACTGCTCCGGGAAACCTTTCAAGAGGGGTTTTTCGTCCCCGAACAACCGGCATCGCCAGATAGTCTTCTGCTAGTTTAGCATAAATATCGAGCATCAATTGGGTTCGTTCCATGGCCTCTTTTGCCGTGGCATGCGCGGTATGCCCTTCCTGCCATAAAAACTCACTGGTTCTCAAAAACAACCGTGTACGCATTTCCCAGCGAACCACATTGGCCCACTGATTGATCAGAAGCGGTAAATCCCTGTAACTGTTAACCCATCTGGCGAAAGAATCTCCAATAATGGTTTCCGAAGTCGGCCGGACAATCAGAGGTTCGGTGAGTGGCCCTGCAGGGGTTAATCCCCCTTCAGGTCCTTTTTCAAGACGGTGATGCGAAACCACGGCACATTCTTTGGCAAATCCTTCGACATGTTCTGCTTCTTTTTCAAGAAAAGAGAGGGGGATAAAAAGTGGAAAGTAGGCGTTTTTTACTCCAGTCTCCTTAAACATGCCGTCAAGGGCGTATACAATATTTTCCCATAGTGCATATCCCCACGGTTTGATAACCATGCATCCTCTGACAACGGACCGTTCTGCCAGATCCGATGCTTTAATCACTTGCTGGTACCATTCCGGGTAGTCTTGCTCCCTTGTTGGAGTAATCGCTGTTTTTACCTCTTTGGTCATTTTTTAATCCTCTCTCCTTTCTTTTTCAAGAGCTTCTACTTCTTTTAATAATACATCAACAAGTTTTTCCTGGGGGAACTTCTGGACAACCTTTCCCTGTTTGAATAAAATTCCGACTCCATCTCCTCCGGCGATTCCGATTTCTGCTTCACGCGCTTCACCGGGACCATTGACCACACATCCCATAATAGCGATTTTAACAGGCAATATACAGGTCATCAGCGCTTCTTCAACTTTTTCGACAATGCCGAACAGATCGATGTTGCACCGCCCACAAGTAGGGCAGGATATGATTTCAGGGCCGCGTCGGCGAATTCCCAACGCTTTTAGTATTTCATAGGCCACCCGAACTTCTTCTACAGGATCACGGGTCAGAGATACCCGGATAGTGTCGCCGATTCCGTCAGCCAAAAGTGTACCGATACCCAATGAGGATTTGACAATTCCCGAGTATAAGGACCCGGCTTCAGTAACACCCACATGCAAAGGAAAATCCGTTGCGGATGAAAGAAGGCGGTAGGCTTCAACCGTGCGTGGTACATCGGATGCTTTAATTGAAATTTTAATCTGTTCAAATCCAAACGAGGTTATCAGATCAATATGTCTGATAGCACTTTCAACCATGGCTTCGGCAGTTACTTTTCCGAATTTTTTTAAAAGGTCTTTTTCCAAAGATCCTGAATTAACACCGATTCGAATGGATACATCCCTGTCTTTGGCGAAGTCAACCACTGCTCTGACGTTTCGGATACTGCCGATATTTCCAGGATTTATCCTAAGACCATCTGCGCCGGCTCTTAAGGAATCGATTGCCAACCGATAATCAAAGTGGATGTCCGCTATGATCGGAATCGAAATTAGCTTTTTGATTTCAGAAATGGCTTTGGCTGATTTTTCATCCGGAACCGCCACACGAACAATTTCACACCCTGCTGATTGAAGTCTGTTGATCTGGGAAACTGTTGCGGGTATGTCATAGGTATGAGTATTGGTCATGGATTGGACTGAGATTGGAGAATCCCCGCCAACAGCAACATTTCCCACTTGAATCCTGCGTGTAATTTTACGTTTTTTTACAAATTCAACCATAACGGTATTCTATATCGTATAGGATGGAAAAAAAAGAAAATTTTCTGTCAAACCTATATTAACTATTTATATGAATTGACTGCTAATATATTTAAAATATGCCTATTTCTCTATGGACGGCAAGTCGGATCAATACCGAGTTTACATTTTTCATCTCCTGGGATATAAAATGAGACTCATGATTTATTAAAAAACTGCCAAAAGACTAAAGGTTTATAAGCCCATTGAATCACAAACTGAAAATTCCTGTTCAAAGATTTATCAAAGATTTAAACACTTCTCAGCTCTCTGATCAGAATGTAATGGAAAAGTATGGGTTGGATTTTCGGCAAATGATTTTTGTTCTGGGAAAGCTTGCCGAAAAAAGAAAAATTTCTTTTAAAAGGGTTGTATTTGTTGTCAGGGCCTATCTGGATGCTGGAGAATTGGAAAAAGCCGAAATCTGTCTAAAGATAATGAAAAAATATTTTGATGGAATTTGGGGTGTTCAGGCCCTGGTTAAAAGTCTTGAACATGATCTGGTTTCTTTGAGAAACCGAACGGCTTTTCAGCAAAAGATGGATGGAAGATCCAAAAGCCTTGAAAGTTTCAGGTTAAAATATCCTGAAATTTCTCTGCACCCTGCGGTGGTGTCCTCGGTGAAAGTTTTAGATTATCACATGGATACCATTAATCAAAAGGAGAAGTTATCTCCTGAAATGTTAAAATTTTTGGATACCCGGTGGCGTCTGAAAATATATCCGAAAAATATTCAAAAATTTTCCGATTTGAATTCAACCGATGCTTTGCGGTTGTGGCACTATCTTTCACTAAAATTGTTTTATCGGGAAAACATCAGCTGGTTTGTAATCCGGGGCATGATGGATGCTGATACCCGTGATGTCTGTATGCATCTGGATGGAACTTGTTTGCCTGTGGCAGAGGTAATATCAAAAGCAAACGAAGATCATGAAGTTGGTAAGGTTTTATCTGAGAATAGTTTTCCTTCCTTAATGAGCGTCGAAGACCTTTCTGCGAATCAGAAGCCAAAAATATTAATGGAAAACGGCTGGTATCTTCCACCTTTTTGCGAAAACTGCCGGTGTCAGATTTTACCCTGCCAGCAATTCCCGGTGAATGATTTTGTCGCTGAGAGATTGCTGAAGCCATAAATTATAAGAAAATATTTTGGGTATCAAAAATGCTGTAATTTTATCCTAGTTTTTTCCAAAATAAACAATTGTTCCTGTTGTCTCGAAACCAAGTTGGTAAAAGGTCCTGTTCGATTTTGTCACCAAATCCTGCAGGAGGTTATTGTTTGTTCGAATCTGCTCCAGGTGAATGCCCGTTTTTGAACGAAAATAATCCGTTTGTCGAGAATTGCTGCATATTTTATGTTTTCGTTGACAAAAAGCAAGTTCTCATTTTATGTTGAAAACACTGCGTTTCCAGTGCATTGGAAACATATTCGAAAATTCCTTGGTCCCGGTTTATATTTGCTGAATCCTTGGATGGTGTTCAGCATACTGATGAGGGCAGAAGGCTTTTTAAGAACCGTTCATATTTAAAAGCGATAGCTATTTCCAGAATAGTCAGTTCGGCAAATGATTCAGGGAGTAACGTAGTTTTCTTGTAACTGATAACTTTATGGAGGTGGATTATGTTTGGTGGCAAATGGTTTCTGTCTTTGATTATAGCTCTTATTTTGGCGTTTTCCGCACCCCAGGCCATGGCCAAGCAGGACATTCTTTTCGGCGGGGCGGCCATTACCGGAGTATATTACCAGGTGGCCCTTCAGATCAGCAATATCATGAATAAGCACCTGGGGGACAAGTACAACTATATCGGCCGGCCTACGGGAGGATCGGTGTTCAACATCAATGCTCTGGATCGTGGGGCGTTCGACTTTGCTGTGGCCCAGTCTGACCGTAACTGGCAGGGGTTCAACGGGGCTGCGGACTGGGAAGGTAAGCCTGTTGAAGGGCTTCGAAGCGTGTTCAGCATGCACCCGGAAACCGTGATGCTGGTTACCCGAAAAGATGCAGGAATTAAAAGCGTTGAGGATCTGAAAGGAAAGCGGGTGAACATCGGCAACCCCGGATCCGGGCAGCGCGGTAACGCAGAGGATGTTCTCCGGATCTACGGGTTGGATTTCACCAAGGATTTCAGGGCTGAAGCTCTGCAACAGGCAGAGGCTTCCCGAGCCCTGGTGGACCAAAAGATAGATGCTTTCTTCTACACGGTGGGTAATCCCTCCGCGGCCATCGAGGAGCCGGCCCAGTCCGTAGACTTGGACATGGTCCCCCTGAATTCCGATGCCATCAAGGCGTTTGTGGCGGAGCACCCCTATTACATCATGACCAAGATTCCTTCGGGTACTTACCGCGGCATTGACAAGGACATTGAAACCTATGCCGTGACTGCAACGGTGGTGACCAATGAGTCGGTTTCCGATGAGGTCGTTTATGATATGGTCAAGACCATATTCGAAAACCTTGATGAATTGCGTGCTTCCCATGCGGCTTTCCGTAATCTGAACCCTGAGGAAATGCTCAAGGGCCTCTCAGCTCCCTTACACGCCGGTGCCGTGAAGTACTATAAGGAAAAAGGCTGGATGTAGAAAGCCTTAAGGATACCGAGGGGTCGATATGACCCCTTTCCTTTCTGGTGGCGTTCTCGTAGGATTATCTTTTCATGCGAACTATTGAAATGGGGATAGGGACATGAGTGATCAGCAGGTGGAGGAACCCTCTGGAGAGAGGAAATTAAAGCGAGATCCCAGGTTTCGGCAATCGGCCGAGGACATGGTGGCCATGGTTGAGGCCGGAGCAAGGGAGCCCAAAAACCCCATAGCAGCATGGCTTATTACTTTTCTTTGTCTTGGATGGTCCGGGTATCAGCTGTATATTGCCTATATGCCGATTGATTCGCATATCGCACGGGCGTGGCATTTGGGTTTTGCAATTTGCTTGGCATTTTTAGCTTATCCCGCCTACAAGCAACACAATCCGCCGATCTGGGCAACCTGGACCCAAAAAGTCATGCCCGGTTTCGCCCGGCGATCCATCCGTACCTATATTCCTGTTTACGACATAGTCTTTGCAATCCTGGCAACATCCGCAGCCTTATATATATGGTGGGATTACAGCGGACTGATCAATCGTCAGGGGTTACCGTCTCAGTTGGATATCTGGATGGGGATGATCTTAATCGTTTTATTGTTGGAAGCGGCGCGTCGCTCTTTAGGCCCTGCTTTGGCCATTTTGGCGGTCTTGTTTCTCATATACACTTTTTTCGGCCCCTATCTTCCCGAGGTGCTCCGGCACCGTGGTGTGCCTCTCGATTTTGTGATCAGTGACATGTACTTGTCCACCACGGGGATTTTCGGCGTGCCTCTGGGCGTATCCACAGACTTTGTTTTTCTTTTCGTTCTTTTCGGGGCTCTCCTGGACCGTGCCGGGGGTGGGAAATATTTTATTGACGTGGCTTTTTCCGCCCTGGGCACTTTCCGAGGTGGACCGGCCAAGGCTGCGGTAGCAGCCTCGGGATTGACCGGTTTGGTTTCGGGATCATCCATTGCCAACACCGTGACTACTGGAACCTTTACCATTCCTTTGATGAAAAAAGTCGGGTTTCCTGCCCACAAGGCAGCAGCCGTGGAGGTGGCGGCCTCGACCAATGGCCAACTCATGCCGCCGATTATGGGTGCGGCTGCGTTCATCATGGCGGAGATCATCGGTGTTCCCTATCTGGATGTGGTTCGTGCAGCCCTGGCGCCGGCTCTCATTTCCTATCTGGCGCTTTTTTATGTGGTGCATATTGAGGCATTAAAGTTGGGGATCAAGGCTATTCCTCGCAAGGAACTTCCCCCGTTCGGTAAAACCCTTCTCCGGGGTTGTCATTTTATTATTCCCCTTGCGGTGCTCATTTATTACCTGGTCGTATTGCGTCGGTCACCGGTGACTTCAGCTCTGCTGGCTGTGGAAGCAATTATCGTGATCATGCTGGTGCAGCGCCCGATCATCGGTTTTCTCTCCCTTGGTGCGCATCGAAGAGCCGGTACATTGAACACGGACGTGGACCTGAAAACTTTTCTGCTCAAGGCCGTCTGGGAAGGGATGAAGGATGTCTGGAACGGGTTGATTATGGGAGCCAGGAACATGATTTCCGTGGGAGTGGCCACGGCCACTGCCGGGATCATCGTTGGGGTTGTGACCATTACCGGCCTGGTGGGTCGCTTTATCACCCTGATCGACACCATTTCCATGGGCAATATAGTGCTCATGCTGGTATTCACAGCTGTAACCTGCCTGATCCTGGGTATGGGGATGCCTACCACGGCCAACTACATTATTATGGCAACCCTGACTGCACCGGTTATCGTTCAGCTTGGCACGGATGCCGGACTGGTTTTCCCGCTTATTGCGGCCCATCTGTTTGTGTTTTATTTCGGAATATTGGCCGACGACACACCGCCGGTGGGTCTTGCCGCCTATGCCGGAGCGGCCATCGCCCGCACCGACCCGATCAAGACAGGTTTGCAGGGATTTGCCTATGACTTGCGTACGGCCATTCTTCCATTCATTTTTATATTCAACACCGAATTGCTGATGATCAAGGATTTGACCGCAAACGGCAATATCATTTGGATGACGGATCCGTTGCGTATTGGCTGGCTGTTTTTTTCCGCGTTGATCGCCATGTTCGCCTTTGCTTCAGCCTTGATGGGTTTTTTGGCCGATCGATGTAATTTTCTTGAGCGGCTGTTTCTTTTCGGTGTCAGTGTAACCACATTCAAGGCATCGATCATTGAGGCTTACTTGCCCTTGGGACCCTATGGCCTTCAGGTGATAGGGGTGAGCACCTATTTTTTAATATTTTTCTGGCAGCGATTTCGAGTCAAAAGACGCAAGTCGCGAACCGGAAAAATGACATCAGGGGGGACAGTTTAAATGTACAAACGCATATTGGTTCCCATTGACTTGCAGGAGGATGATCGAGTTCGTCGTCTGGCTTTGAATCGGGCGGTGGAAATGTGCCGCTTCTACAAGGCTTCATTGTATGTGCTTACTGTGGTGCCGGACATGGGTATGCCCATTGTGGCTCACTATTTTCCGCCGGATGCCGGCGAAAAAATCGTGGTAGAGGCCGAGCATATGCTCCATGAATTGGTGGGCACCCATATTCCCGATGATATTGAAGTACGTCATGTGGTGGCACAGGGAACTATCCACCGGCGCATCCTTCGCTTGGCCGAAAAAATCGAAGCGGATCTGATCATCATGCCGGCCCATCGAATGAAGCTGCAGGATTATCTGTTAGGCACGAATACGGCACGGGTGGTCCGCCATGCCAAATGTTCCGTACTGGTGGTGCGCTGCGAAAATGAAGAGGGTTACAAGCTCTATGAACCGGAGCCAAACTGATTATTTAAAGATTTCAAGGAATTGATATTCAGGGATACTGCATCATATTCTGACATCTTGAAGAGCGGCACTATGCTATTTGAGACTCTGTTGGAACCACGTTAAAATCTTTTCAAATGCATCCTGTTTCTGACTTATGCCTCCAAATTAATGCCTAAATTTATCGAATTAAATTGCAGAAATCTTTTAA
>CAYZJH010000046.1:0-29074 GCA_964478625.1 uncultured Desulfobacteraceae bacterium | reverse complement strand
ACCAGTAAATACCAATCTTGCACCTATTCTCAACATATGGTAAGAAAAAATTTGGTTAATTAACTTTTCGGAACAAAATTTTTATTCTTAATTTCCCAAAAAACAAATTAAGCGCTTTTTAAATTTTTTGGTGTTTTTTTGGTGTACTAAACAGAAAAAATCAAAAATGATATTTTCATAAACTACTGATTTTACTGGAGCCGGCGAGCGGAATTGAACCGCTGACCTGCTGATTACGAATCAGCTGCTCTACCGACTGAGCTACGCCGGCCAATCAATGTCTGATTACTGGTTTTATGTTTCAAAATCAAGAAAAAAATTCGCTGGACTCTTTTTTAAATGTGGTTCACAAACGGGACCGGGAGATCGAATGCTTCGGATTGAACGGTTCTCAAAAGGCTTATTTTGTATTCCGTTTGTATTTGCACCATCCCCAACCCATGGTGGTTGTTTTGCCCAAAGCATCAGATGCGGAACAGTTCATTTCCGATCTCGAGTTTTTTTGCGGCCGGTTATCGTGGCCCATCATTTATTTTCCTCCCTATCATATCTTACCGTTCAAATATCTTTCTTATCATGGGCAGACTGCCGCCAGGCGAATTCAGGGACTTTACAAACTTCTGGAATACTCCTTGTCCGCCCCTCCCCTGGTGATCACCACAGCCGGCGCCATGATCCAGAAAGTCATGCCCCGTGAATACTTTTCCAATTTTCTTGAGCTAGTGATGGAAAATGAGGAAATCGAAACGGATCATCTGATCGAAAAGTTGAATGCAGGGGGGTATGAACGCACCATGATCGTGGAAGAACCGGGGGATTATTCTATCCGTGGCGGAATCATCGATATTTTTTCCCCTTTGTATGATGATCCCCTCAGGATTGAATTGTTCGGAGATCAAGTGGATTCCTTAAGATTTTTTTCCGCTGAAAACCAGCGGACCCTAAAACGCATTTCCGACGCCGTCATTTTGCCTGCTCGCGAAACCGTCCTATATAAGTCTGAGCTTGCTGAAATCATCAGTCGCATCAGATCCCAAGGTTCCAGGATGGAAACAGCTGTGACAAAGATAAGGGAGTTGGTGGAACGAATCAAGGAAGAAGGTATTTTTCCCGGAATTGAAATTCTTTTACCATTGATATATCCAACCTTGGAAACGTTTATGGACTATATTCCCGAACGATCCCTCTTTATCCTGGTGGAACCTCGTGAGTTGCAGAAGGCATCGGATGAGATATTAGAACAGGCTAAAGAAAATTATGCGGTATCTCTGGAAGAAAAGTCTTTTGGAGTTGAGCCGTCGAGCCTGTTTCTCACCTGGAACCAGGTGGAAATACGTCTTAAAAAAGAGCTTCCCCTGCATCTTAAATCGATTTCTCTTGCCGGTCCGGATAACGATGAAAATCAGCCGATCCGGATGAAATTTAACATTGAGGATAACTCGGACCTGACAGGGAAACTTAAAGACCATCGGGACAATGAAAAGCTTCTTCTTCCTTTTGCTCAATGGATCCAATCGAAAACCGATTCAGGCATGAACACCATTATTGTCAGCGGTTCAAAATCACGGGCCCAAAAAATCGATGCACTATTGAAGCCCTATGGTGTGCCTACAGATATTTTTGAATTCCTGGATGGTAAACAACTTTTACACCATGGATTCAAAAAGAAGCCTGCATTATGTTTAGGCGATCTTTCCAAAGGCTTTGTCTGGCCCGAAGAATCCCTCGCCATCATTACCGATATAGAAATTTTCGGTAATAAAAGCCGCCATAAAAAGGTACCCACTCCCAAAATCAAAACACAACTGCTTTCGTTCAATGAGCTTAAACAAGGCGATCTCATTGTTCACTCGGAGCATGGCATCGGTCAATATCAGGGCCTGTCCAAATTAAAACTCAACGGGTCACTTAATGATTTCCTTCTGCTTCTGTTCAGGGATGATGATAAACTTTATCTTCCGGTAGACAGAATCAGCATGGTCGAAAAATACATGGGAGTGGATGGAATCACCCCGACTTTGGATAAACTGGGGGGTAAATCCTGGGAAAAAGTCAAAGCCCGTGTCAAAAAATCGGCTGAAAAAATCGCATCGGAACTTCTGAAACTTTATGCCTCCCGCAGGGTGCTGAAAGGGCACAGTTTTCCTGATGTATCCGAAGAGATGAGGGAGTTTGAAGCGGGATTTCCATATGAGGAAACTCCGGATCAGCTTTCGGCAATTGATGATGTTTTCAAAGACATGACCTCAGAGGTTCCAATGGATCGCCTGATTTGCGGAGATGTCGGATACGGTAAAACCGAAGTAGCCCTTCGGGCTTCCTTTCTTGCAGTTCAAGACGGCAAACAGGTGGCAGTTCTGGCACCCACCACCGTTTTGGCGGAACAACATTTTGCCACTTTTTCCCAGAGGTTCGGTCAATATCCGGTTCGGGTGGCATGTCTGAGCCGTTTTCGTCCTGCAAAAGAGCAAAAGGCAATCGTCGAAGATCTAAAATCCGGCAAAATTGATATTGTGATCGGCACCCACCGCCTTGTTCAAAAAGATGTTAGCTTTAAAGATCTGGGTCTGTTGATATTGGATGAAGAACAACGGTTCGGGGTAAAGCACAAGGAAAAATTAAAACAGTTTAAAAACACCGTCGATGTGCTCACCTTAACTGCAACGCCGATCCCAAGGACTCTCCATATGTCCTTGCTCGGCGTTCGGGATATCAGTGTTTTGTCGACTCCCCCGGAATATCGCAGGGCGATTATCACCTATATCTCCGAATTTGATGAAACCATTGTAAAAGATGCGATTCGGAAGGAGATGAAACGCGGAGGTCAGATTTTTTTTGTTCATAATAATATTTATACAATCCAGTCCATGGCCCGACGCCTGCAGGAGCTGGTTCCTGAAGTGCGCCTGGCGGTAGCCCATGGCCGGCTGGAGGAATCAAAACTTGAAAAAACGATGATTTCCTTTATGAACCGTGACCTGGACATGCTCGTTTGCACAACAATCATTGAATCAGGACTGGATATTGCCTCTGCCAATACAATTTTGGTCAACCACGCCGACCGGTTCGGATTATCGCAGATTTATCAGCTTAGGGGCCGTGTAGGAAGGTCCGTTGACCAGGCCTATGCCTATTTGTTCGTTCCCAAAGAGAGCAAGCTGACCAGAGATGCGGTTAAACGGCTGAAAGTGCTTATGGAGCACAGCGACCTGGGTTCAGGGTTTCAGATTGCCATGAGCGATCTTAAAATTCGGGGGGGAGGCTCTATTTTAGGAGCATCTCAATCAGGACATATTGCAGCGGTGGGATATGACACTTTTTTGCAACTGATGGAAGAAGCGATGTCGGAACTTAAAGGAGAACCTGTTCAGGATATCCTTGAGCCTGAAATTAATCTAAACCTGTCAACTTTTATACCCGAATCTTATATGCCTGATATCGATCAGCGGTTATCCACCTATCGTCGACTTGCCCGTATGAATTCGCTTAAGGAACTATCGGATTTTAAAACTGAAATGGAAGATCGATTTGGTGTTTTGCCCATAGAGGCATCCAACCTCCTGATTAAGATCATGCTCAAGGTCCTGGCTGTGGGAGCCGGAGTTAAACGACTCGATTTAAACGAGGATCAGCTTTTATTGCATTTTTCAGAAAAACATCAGAAAAACCCGTATGGCATCGTGGATATGATTGCTGAAGAACAAAACTCCTTTGCGATCACCCCGGATCATATTTTTATCGCCGATTTGACCAAAGCAAATGAGGTGAGCATGCTGGCTCAGACCAAAAATATCTTGAAAGAAATCCGCCAACGTGTTAACGGCTGAAGGATGATATCCCTCTGATGACAAATGGAAATCGGGAATGAAGCGTTTTTTATGGATAGGGCTTTTTCTTCATCTATTGTTTTTCGCAGCGTGCCGGGACAGATCACCGGAAATCGGAGAAACCTATCTGGTTCGCGTCGGAAAAGAAACCTTTACCATTGAGGATTTTAAGAGGTCTTTTGAACTGGCAAAAATTGCTTACGAGGATGACACACTGACAGATCAGAAAATCCTAATCGAAATTCAAACAAGACATTTAAAGGATATAATAGAGGAATTAATTCTTCTGGAAAGGGCAAACGAACTTCATTTGGAAATTTCAGAACAGGAACTGGAAAATGTGGTTTGGAAAATTCAAAAGGACTACCCAGACAGAAGTTTTGAACAGATATTTCTGGAAAAAGCCATTTCCTATTCATTCTGGAAAGAAAGCTTGAGAAAAAAGCTATTAAAAGACCGGGTGATTTTCGAAGAACTGGAAAAAAATATTCTTGTTCTGACCGAAGAAATTAATGAGTTTTATGAAAACCATTTTGACGCCGCTTTTATCCATCCGGAGAATGAAAAAAAAGCAATGGCGATTTCACAAGAAATCATCAGGCAGATTCGCAGAGAAAAAGCAAAAAAACAATATCCTATTTGGATTAAAGAGCTTTGGGCCCGTTATGGCGTTGAACTCAATGAAACTGCCTGGATTAAAATGATAAGTCATGAACTTTAGGGAGTATAAATGAACAGAGGAGTTTTTAAGAACAGAATTAGAGTGATCTTTTGCCTGGCTTCAATAATTATTTTTTTATACATCGGATTTATCACTACAGGCAAAGCCGAGAGTCGGGAGGTCGTGGATCGGGTTGTGGCGGTTGTAAACGATGAAATCATTTTAATGTCTGAATTAAATGAAGCCATAAATCCGTTTTTAAACAGGCTTGACGACTATCAATATTCTGAAAAGGAAAAGGAGCAGCTATCCTATAAACTTCGAGAAGAAGTCCTGAATCAGTTGATCACCGAAAGAATAACCGATCAACAGGCTAAAAAGGCCGGCATTGAAATCACAAACAAAGAAATCGATGCCTCTATTGAACAAATGAAACAGGCAAACCGGTTAACGGATGAACAATTGAGAGAAGCCCTCTCCCAGCAAGGATTGACCATGGAGGAATTCAGGGAAAAAATCCGGGAACAGATCTTAAGATCCAAACTGGTCAGTCGCGAGGTAAAATCCAAAATTGTGATCACCAAAGAGGACATCAAAAATACCTATCAGAAAGAAGCAGAAAAATACTCTGAAACAAAAAAATACCACCTCAGAAGTATTCTCATGAAAGTGCCTGAGGGCAGTGGTGGGCAGGAGAAAAAAGCAATAGAGGAAAAAATGCAGGCCATTCACGAAAAACTAGAGCAAGGTGATCAATTCGAAGATCTGGCAAGAATCTACTCTCATCCTGCACTTGCTTCTTCCGGTGGATATTTGGGCGCCTTTGAGCTTGAAACTCTTGCTCCCGATATTAGGAAGGCAGTGGAAACTTTAAAACCGGGTGGGTTTTCTCCGGTGCTGGATACGGATCAGGGATACCAAATCTTTTTTCTTGAAAAAATCGAGAATAAAGAGGGAAGATCACTCGAGGAAGCTTCAGCTGAAATCGAAGACAGACTTTACAAAGAAATCGTTGACCAAAGATTTAGCTCCTGGATTCAAGAGCTTCGAAGCCGTTCCCATGTTAAAATTATTCGATAGCCAGGAAACTCTTTTTGTAATTTCAAAAGATAACATACGGGTTTATTGAATGCCTGAACAAAATTCAAATTTAACATTCGGACCTTACCTGAAGGCCAAAAGAGAAGAAGCCGGATTGAGCCTTGAATATGTTTCCATGCAGACCAGAATCGGCATTGAAATGCTTGAATCCATAGAAAACGAAGATCACGCGAAACTTCCGGAACCGGTTTATGTTAAAGGATTTATCCGCGCATATGCCGAAGTGATAGGGGCTGATACAGATACCGCGATCCATAGTTATTTGGAAAGCAGGCGAAATTTTCAGGGAATCACACCCTTAGCAACGGGGTTTACCGGAAGAAAAAAGAAGAAAACAGGCAGCTTCCTGCCTCGTTTCATCATGGGAGTTTTATCCATAGCCGCCTTGTCCGTTATTGCGATCCTATCCGTCTCCTTCTATCAAGATCGGTTTGGTTCTGAAACCCTGGAACTATCCGACACCACCCAGGAAATTTCAGATGAGAATAATGCATTATTACCGCCAACCGACATTTCAGAACAGCCTGAAGAGGCAAATGAAGAGACACCCACATCTCTACCGGAAGAAATAGGTGAAGAAAAAGAACCTGCATTTCCGGACAAAAAAACGGAATTGTTTAATTTATCCATTTCAGCCACTGCAGATACATGGATTAGAGTCATTATCGACGGGGATGGCGAGAATAAAAAGGACTACTTACTGAAACCGGGGGATACGATTTCCCTGAAGGCCGGGTCCCACTACAATCTTTTAATTGGAAATGCAGGAGGTGTGCAGCTGAGCTTAAACGGTCAACCGGTTCACGTTCCTGGAAGAATGGGCCAGGTTGTCACAATGACGCTTCCCTGAGACACCCTGATTGACTCAAGATCTCCCCCTGATGACTTGCACAAAAGGAAAATCATCATGAATGATATTCGGATAGGGGTCCGGCGCAGCCGGAAGAAGCGTTTTTAACAGAATAAAATCATTACAGAATTTCAAAACTGAATTGCCGACTATTTCATCACTTCGGGCTCTGACTATGCCGGGCTTTTCAACACCAGCCATTCTCATTCGAAGGGTCGATTATGGAGATGCAGATCTGATTTTACACTTTTTGACCCTTGAACACGGCAAGATATCAAGTGTAGCCAAAAATGCCAAAAAAAGCGTAAAACGTTTTTCCGGGGTTTTGGAACTTTTTTATGTACTTGATATTGTCTGTAATAAGGGAAAAGGTAAGCTTCATGTCCTTAAGGAAGCTTCGGTGCGGCATCCTTTTTTCAATATCCGATCGGACATTGAAAAAACCGCCTACGCAAGCTACTGGGCACAGCTTATCCATGAATGGATGGAGGAAGGTCAAAAAGAACCGAGAATATTCGGACTTTTTCAAAAAGTGTTGAATCTCCTGGACAATAAGATGATGGCCCCTGAAGTGCTGAGTATAGTTTTTCAAATTAAATTTCTTTCCATTTCAGGTATCTACCCTAACTTTGATCAGTGCGGTCAATGTGGACTTCCGTTAGATAAAATCATTGGGGACACCCTGATCTTCAATCTTGGAAAAGGTTCCCTGAAATGCGGATCATGTGCTCCCAAATCTGAACGGGACTTTCTAATTTCCAGGGGTGCGGTTAAACAACTGAAATGGATCACTGAAAAGCCCGCAGAAAAAATATTCCGGATACGGTTCTCCAATCAGGTACAACGAGAAAGTTTATCATTTTTGGAAACTTTTGTTCCATACCACTTAGGGATCAGGCCCAAAAGTCTTGCTTTTTTGAAACAGCTCCGAAACCGCAGGTCCTTTGAAGCAAAACCCCTACTAAACAAAAGATAAAGGGAAAAAATTGAAACATACTTTTTTTGATGAAATCATCCGTGCATCAGCCCCATGTCGTGTGGACATGGGGGGGACTCTCGATATCAGTACATTTCATTTCCCGCTTCGGCACCTCAACCCCTGTACGTTTAATGCCGCAATTCGCATGAGGACGGAAGTGAGCCTTCATCCTTACCGTGACGGGTATGTCAGGATTTCTTCCAAAGGATTTGAAAGTACTGAATTCATAATGGATACAGCCCCTTTTGATCATCCGCTAGGGCTGATGCTGGCTGTAGCATCCTATTTCAGGGCCGATGGAATTCATATTTGCATTGAGTCATCTTCGCCACCCAAAAGTGCTCTGGGTGGATCATCATCGGCGGCGGTGGCCCTGGTGGCCGCATGTTATGCCGCATTTCGGGATGAGCATATGCCCCAGATAATTTCCAGGGATCAAGTTGTCTTTTTGGCCCATGCTCTGGAACAAAGTGTAGCCGGAGTTCCCTGCGGCGTGCAGGATCAATTGGCTGCAGCATATGGTGGAATAAACACCTGGTATTGGACCCCAGATATCGAAGGGGAAATCTATAAAAGAAGAAAAATGCCGGGCACTTCTAAAAAATCAACCTTCAGAGACCACATCCTCATTGCTTATTGTGGGATTCCCCATGAGTCAAAGGATATCAACAGCCGCTGGGTTAAACAATTTATTTCGGGAATGCATCGAAGTCATTGGAAAGAAATTATCCTGTGTACTCAAAGCTTTGTTGACGCATTGATTAAAGATAATTATAAGGAAGCATCCTGGTGGATGAACCGTGAAACAGATATCCGGTGCCGGATGACACCGGATGTTCTGGACGGTATGGGCAAAAAGCTTGTCAAAGCGGCAGTTGAATCAGGCTGTGGCGCGCGTTTCACCGGTGCCGGAGGAGGTGGGTGCATATGGGCCATTGGAGACAGTGAAAATATTGAACAACTCAAAGTCATATGGGAAAATTTATTGTCTGAAAGGCCGGCAGCATATCTGATTGACCAGGAGATCGATATGGATGGTTTGTGGTGCAGCCACCTCTTGTTTGATGAATAAAGGAAAAACTTTCGGAAGTTTTACGAAAATTTATTGATTTCTGTTGGGAAGGGAAAAAACAATGAAATTTCAAGATGTCATTTCAAATTTAAACAAATTTTGGGCCGATAGAGGCTGTGTTATGGCTCAGCCCTATGACATGGAGGTTGGGGCTGGAACATTTCATCCCACAACTCTTTTAAAAGCCCTCGGACCAGAACCATGGAAAGTGGCTTATGTGCAGCCGTCACGCCGACCTACCGACGGACGATACGGGGAAAACCCGAACCGGCTTCAACATTATTACCAATACCAGGTAATCTTAAAACCCTCGCCCATGGATGTACAGGATCAGTATTTAGAGAGCCTTCGGGTTTTAGGGATCAATCCTTTGGAACATGATATTCGTTTCGTGGAGGATGACTGGGAATCCCCGACTTTAGGAGCATCGGGGCTTGGATGGGAAGTCTGGCTCGATGGCATGGAAATTACCCAGTTCACCTATTTTCAGTTAGCCGGAAGTATTGAGTTAAAACCCATATCTGTTGAGCTTACTTATGGACTTGAAAGAATTGCCATGTATTTGCAGGGAATAGACAATGTCTATGATCTTAAATGGAATGACACCATCAAGTACGGAGATGTTCACCATCAGCAGGAAGTGGAACAATCCACCTACAATTTCGAAGAGGCCGATGTAGAAATGCTGTTGGATTTTTTCAACAAATATGAAGCCGAGTCTCTTCGGCTTATCGGCAAAGGGCTGGTATTGCCCGCCTACGAATACTGCCTGAAATGCTCCCACACATTCAATCTTCTGGATGCCCGAGGGGCCATCAGTGTCACCGAAAGGACAGGATATATCGGAAGAATCCGGAACCTGGCCAGAGCCGCTGCTGAAGGATACCTGAAACAACGTGAATCCATGGGATATCCGCTGCTGAATCGTTAATCCGCACATATTGGTGTATTAAATACGAGGTGAATATGAACACGTTACTTCTTGAAATAGGATCAGAGGAAATACCGGCCGGTTATATTCAACCGGCTTTGGATGCATTGACATCCAATCTTTTGCAAAAACTGGCAGATGCCCGGCTTGACCACGGTAGTGCAAAAGTATATGCAACCCCGAGACGGCTTTCTATTTTGGTAGAAGCTGTTGCAGACAAACAGACATCAATTACCGAAGAGTTAATCGGCCCTCCCGAGAGGGTGGGGTTTGATACGGATGGAAATCCGACAGTAGCGGCTGAAAAATTTGCGGAAAAGGCCGGGGTTTCATTGACATCCCTAAAAGTCAAAAAAACAGACAAAGGACGGTATCTTTATGCACGGAAAACCCAAAAAGGTCTAGCAGCAAGAACGGTTTTATCCAAGATTCTTCCCACTGTCATAAAGGCTATACCTTTTCCAAAAACCATGAGGTGGGCGGATTTTTCTCTTGTGTATACACGCCCTGTTCATTGGATCGTTGCCCTTTTCGGAGAAAAAATCATCCCTTTTACTATGGAAAATATCAAAAGCGGCAGGCACACTTTCGGCCACAGGTTTTTAAGTTCGGGGAAATTCGCCATCAGCCATCCGGATGAATACCTTGAAAAACTTCGCAATGCCTTTGTCTGGGCGGATATTAAAGAACGAAAAGAAGGTGTGGAGACACAAATCGCCCGGCAAGCCGCCGAATGTAACGGTAAAGTGCTTCATGATCCAGAACTGGTGGATACGGTGGTCAATCTCATTGAATTTCCGGCTCCGGTTACCGGTACATTTGATAAAAAATACCTGAACCTTCCCCCCCAAATTTTGATCACCGCCATGCGGGAGCATCAGAAATATTTCGCCATTATTGATAAAAATGAACAACTCATGTCCTATTTTATCGCCGTGAATAACACCTTGGCTAGCGATATGAACCTTGTGGCCAAAGGACATGAGAGAGTCCTCAGAGCGCGATTATCCGATGCCGAGTTTTTCTATGAAAGTGACCTTAAGATTTCAGCCGAAACGCGTGTTAACAAGCTCAAAGGTGTCCTTTTTCAGGCTAAACTTGGTTCCATGTATGAAAAAATGGAACGAATCACGGAACTTGCCGGTTACCTGGCCGAATCAACCGGACAAAGTCCTGAACAAAAAAAATGGGCCCAAAAGGCCGCCAGATTGTGCAAATCGGACCTGGTCAGCCATGTGGTAGGTGAGTTCCCAAAACTTCAGGGAATTATGGGCAAGGTATACGCTACCGTAGACAAGGAACCCGAAGAAGTCGCCGCAGCCATCGAAGAACATTACCGCCCGACCTCCTCCGGAGGAGCCCTTCCTGAAACAACCACCGGAGCAATTGTTGCCATTGCAGATAAAATCGACTCCATTTGCGGATGTTTCAGTGTCGGTCTTTTGCCTACGGGTGCCGCTGATCCCTATGCACTTCGCCGACAGGGGATTGGAATTATCAATATCATGCTTGAAAAGGGGTTTTCATTTTCGTTGAGGCAGCTTATCGAAAAATCGACAGGACTTTTTACTCATAAAACCCGGGAAAGCATCACCGAAACATCCGAAAATGTCTATGTTTTCTTAAAAAACCGAATCTCTCGCATGCTGGAAGAAGAAGGGGTTTCCAAAGATGTTGTCGGAGCGATTGTGGACATCTCCATAGATCACATCCCCAATACATGGAAGCGGGCCAAGGCCCTTGACTCACTCCGAACTCAAGATGACTTCGAACCCTTGGCAGTGGCTTTCAAACGAGTGGTCAATATTATCAAAAAAGCACCTTCAATTGATGGATCCGCCATTGATGAGTCCTTATTCGAAAACCCGACGGAAACAATATTATTTAAAGAACTTATCAAAGTGGAAAAAAAGGTTGAAACCGAGCTTAAAGAAGGTTCTTTCGATAATGCTTTGCACTGCATGGCCACTCTCAGAACACCTGTCGATGGATTTTTCGATGATGTTCTGGTGATGGCGGAAGATTTCAAAGTTCGAAATAACCGGCTGGCGCTGTTAAAACGAATTGCCGAACTATTTGAACAGATCGCTGATTTTTCAAAAATTTCAGCATGACATAAAATATGGTCGTTTTGAAAATGGAGGAAATATGCCTTTTGATCCTGAAAAGGACAACGTACTGAGAAAATGGAAATGTGAAAAAACGGGTCTTGTGGTGACCATAAACCGATATGCAGAAGGTGAGGCTAAACTTCAAATCGGTCCCAGGGTTTTTACAAGAAAAGATGGCCAGGAAACCCAACGCAAAGCAGGGCGTCTGAGCATAGAAGACCTTCAGTGGTTTTATGACATCATTGACGAAGTAAAAGACGAGTTAAGCCGCCTGGTAGAACCCGAATGAGCAATGATGACAAAGCGATTGTCAATCCGGTCATCAGCAGGAACTCTCCGAAACTGCCGGAATTCGCGGTAATGGCCGGAAGCCGGACGGATCTGAAATTGATGTGCAGCATGTCGGACTTCGATGAAAACTCCAGACGTGAATTGTATCATGGGGAGCTTTTTTATTCGGATTTATTTTCCCTGGCGGGTCCAATGATAGGTGCTCCCTATGCTGCCATGATTCTTGAAACCCTCTTGGCATGGGGAGCCAAAAAAGTTCTTTTTTACGGCTGGTGTGGTGCTATTGCAAAGGATATGGAAATTGGAACAATCCTGATTCCCACCGGGGCATTTATTGACGAAGGAACATCGAAACATTACAATCTTTCCACAGGGCAGGATTATGTGGAACCATCCCCTGCACTGACCCAAACCATACGGGAGGTATTGAATCAGGAAAACATTTGTTTCAAAGAGGGGGTTGTATGGACCACTGACGCCATATACAGAGAAACCCCCGGAAAAGTAAGGCAATACCTGGCAAAAAATGCCGTTGGTGTCGAAATGGAAGTTTCAGCACTTTTATCGGTCGGAAAATATCGGAAAGCAGAAATCTGCGCCATACTTGTGGTCTCAGATGATCTATCCGGCGATTCATGGAGGCCGGGATTTCGGGAAAAATCCTTTAAAATTTCCCGAAAACGGGTTTGCGAAATGATATGCCGGCTATGTGGGAGAACATGAGCGATTATGGCGGATCATGAAATAAAAGAGCGTATCGAATATTTAAGAAAGGAGCTTCACAGGCACAATTACCGGTATTATATCCTGGATGATCCTGAGGTATCTGATGCGGAATATGACCGTTTGGTCCAGGAACTCAAACGCCTTGAAACAGAATATCCCCGGTTTTACAGCCCGACATCCCCGACAGCCAGGGTCGGGTCACCCCCACTTGAAAAGTTTGCGACAATTCCGCATACAATTCCCATGCTCAGCCTTGATAATGCTTTTTCCGATGGTGATATTCTCGACTTTGACACTCGCATTAGAAAATTTTTAAAACATACAGGTAAAATCCTTTATACGGCAGAACCCAAAATTGACGGTGTTGCCGTAGAATTAATTTATGAACAGGGAAACCTTGTTGCAGCCTCCACCCGGGGTGACGGATTCATCGGGGAATTGATCACGGAAAATGTCCGAACCATTCGGTCGGTGCCCTTGGTGCTTATGGCCGATGAGGATATGGATATACCCTCCCGCATTGAGATCAGGGGTGAAGTTTTCATGGTCAAATCGGCTTTTAAGAAGTTCAACCAGAAAAGAGCAGAGCAAGGGTTATCCATTTTTGCCAATCCCAGAAATGCTGCTGCCGGATCACTTCGTCAACTTGATTCCAACATCACCGCCGAACGCCCTCTGGAGGTCTTTTTTTACGGATTGGGAAGTTTTTCCGGCATCATACCTGAAACTCACTGGGAAGCCCTTTGCATGCTGAAAAAAATGGGATTCAGGATTAACCCGTTGATCAGCCATGGCATAGAAATTGATCAGGTGCTGCAATATTATCGTGAACTCAATGAAAAACGACACGATCTTGAATATGATATTGACGGCGTTGTTGTTAAAGTCGACAATCTCAGGATTCAGAATGAGCTAGGAACGACATCCAAAAGTCCAAGATGGGCCATCGCCTATAAATTTAAAGCCATACAGGAAACAACCAGAATTTTAGATATTCAGATACAAGTCGGCCGAACCGGTACCCTGACGCCTGTTGCACATCTTGAACCTGTCAATATCGCAGGGGCCATAGTCAGTCGGGCAACCCTCCACAATGAGGATGAAATCAAACGCAAGGATATCCGGATCGGCGACACGGTATTTGTTGAACGGGCAGGCGATGTTATCCCGAAAGTCATCAAGGTTGTAACCTCCAATCGCACCGGAAAAGAAAAAATATTTGAAATGCCCCAATTTTGTCCTGTCTGCAGGACTCATGTGGTCAGGCAAGAAAACGAAGCTGCCACAAGATGCATAAACGCCGCCTGCCCGGCGCAACTCAAGGAAAATATCAGACATTTTTCTTCAAAACAGGCATTTGATATCGACGGTATGGGACTAAAGCTTGTGGAGCAACTGGTGGACAAAGGTATCGTCTTATCTTTCGGAGACCTTTTTAACCTTGATCCGCAGGTGCTTCAAAATCTTGACCGGATGGGTGAAAAATCCGCTCAGAATCTGATAACTGCTATTAACGACAGCAAAAAAATATCTTTCGCAAGATTCCTTTATGCCCTTGGAATTCGGCATGTCGGTCAACATGTAGCCAGAATCCTTGCAAATCAGTTTAAAAATTTGGAAACCCTTATGAGAGCATCTTTTGATGATCTTGTTTCAATCGAAGGAATTGGTCCTATTGTCGCCGAAAGCATCCGCACCTTTTTTAACGAGGAAGAAAATCAAAAAACGATAAGGCGGCTTTTGGAAAGCGGTGTTGAAATCCAATATGAACCTGCGGGCAAGTCTCCAGGATCTTCCGATTTTGCCGGTAAAACATTTGTGTTAACCGGCACATTAGAGAACATGACCCGGAATGAGGCAAAAGAGTTCATTGAAAAAGCAGGGGGCAAAGTTACCGGATCTGTCACCGGAAAAACTGATTATGTCATAGCCGGATATAAGCCGGGATCAAAACTCGAAACCGCCAAAAAACTGGGCATAGCCATCATGGATGAAGAACTATTTAAAAAAATGGTTAATACCGTTTAGCATCTGAGCATCCTATTTTTTTGCCCTCTTCCTGCAGGCAGATATGCTCCAAAATGGTTTTTCAGTCAGTTTCAAGTTCGCTAGTCATTCCTTTTACCGGTCATTCTGAATTGGCAGGGCAGAGGGAGGAAGGAGGTCAAAATGACGGAACCTGTCAGGGCTCATGTGATCATCAGCGGAAGGGTTCAGGGTGTTTTTTTCCGTATGGAAACCCTTGAAGAAGCCAAAAGAACCGGAGTTTCAGGTTGGGTTAAAAACAAACAGGATGGCACTGTGGAAGCCGTATTTGAGGGAGAAAAGGCTCTGGTTGACTCTGTTATTCAATGGTGCAGAAAGGGTCCACCTGCTTCAAAGGTGAAAGATATAACTGTCGCCTGGGAGCCCTATCGTGGCGAATTTAAAGGGTTTAATATTCGGTATTAGTCAATGCGAATCGTGTACCGGCGGATTCTCGCAAGAACTGAAAGGAGAGACCGCCGGTTTTTTTTCCTTAAAATAAAGTTATCCTCAAACTGAATCCCGTAGTTTTTTTCCGGGTTTGAATTTCACAACATTGGCAGCTTTAATTTTAATGGGTTCTCCGGTCTGTGGGTTTCGCCCATTTCTTGCTTTCCTGCGGGTTTTTAGAAAAGTTCCAAATCCAACCAAAGTCACTTTCCCTTCCTTTTTTTTCAGGGAATTCATGATATTGTCCATCAATGAATCTAATGCCGCTTTAGCCTGAGCATTAGTAATACCTGCATCCAATGCCATCGTTTTAACAAGTTCGGTCTTAGTCATAATCGCATTCCCCCCTTTGTTGTTGTGTTAATGGTCAATTATTAACTCTTGACGAATATAGCAGCAACAGCGCTGTGTCAATAAAATTTAAAGGTTCAACCCATTTTTTTGCTGCATTTTTCAAATGTTTCCTCAGCGATATGATCCTGTGACACCTTTTTAAAACAAAGCATTTACAAATCGATCCGCAGAAAAATCCTGAAGGTCTTCAATCTGTTCTCCAATGCCAATGTATTGAAGTGGAATTTTCAAGTTATTGCATATGCTGACCACAACTCCTCCGCGGGCGGTGCCGTCGAGTTTTGTCAGGGCCATGCCAGTGACACCGAGAGCTTCATTGAATAAATTTGCCTGTGAAATGGCGTTTTGACCGGTAGAACCATCCAGAACCAGAAGGATTTCATGTGGCGCAGAAGGCATTTTTTTAGCAATGGCCCGTTTAATTTTTTTAAGCTCTTCCATCAGGTTGATGTTTGTATGAAGCCGCCCTGCCGTATCGATTAAAACAATATCTACTCCCCTTGCAAGAGCCGCTCCGATACCATCGAATGCAATTGCAGCGGGATCGGCCTTGTCTTTACCGCTCACAAATTCAGACCCGGCTCTTTCTGCCCAAATCCTGAGCTGTTCTATAGCAGCAGCCCTAAAGGTATCCGCCGCCGCTATCAGCGTTTTTTTCCCCTGTGATTCAAATCGTGCGGCCAGTTTTCCGATAGTAGTGGTTTTACCTACCCCATTAACACCTACTACCATTATCACATGCGGTTTTTCAACAAATATTTCCGGGAAATCAGGCATATTACGCATAATTTTTAGAATTTCCTCCTTCAAAATCGCTTTGAGTTGCGAAATGTCCTTGATTTTCCCAGCCTTTTTGTTAATACTTTCCATCAGGGATATTGTGGTTTCAACCCCCATATCCGATGTAATAAGAAGGGCCTCCAGATCTTCAAACAACCCCTCATCGATCTTTTTCCTGCTGAAAAACAACTCATCAATGTCCGTGGTTAAAATTTTCCGGGTTTTGGACATTCCATTCTTGAGCCGTTTAAAAAAACCGCTTTCAGATTCATCAGATGTGCCCTTTTCCATTATATTGGGTTCTTCAGCCTTATTGGTTTCTATGGCAATATCTTCTTCGCCAGAATCACCGGGCGATTCAACGGATTGTGCGATCTTTGTTTCCGTATGGGTTTCGACAATTTCCGGATCATTTTCAGTTTCTTTTTTAACACCTTTATTTTTTTTTCTAAAAAAATGAAACCCCATAATTTTCTAGTACCTCTACATTTCGTTTTTTTATTGACTTGAGTGATTACAGCCACCGGATCCGCTCAAATTGACCGACACGAGTTTCGAAATCCCTTTTTTTTCCATGGTCACCCCCAAAAGCCTGTCCGAAAATTCCATGGTCCTTTTATTATGGGTGATCATGATAATTTGGGAACTTTCTCCGATCAATTTCAGAAGGTGGTTGAAACGGTATACATTGGCTTCATCCAAAGGAGCATCGATTTCATCCAGAAGGCAAAAAGACGCCGGTTTAATCAAAAAAATCGAAAAAATAAAGGCGATTGCGGAAAGCGCTTTTTCTCCTCCGGACAAAAGACTTAACCGGGTCAATTTTTTGCCCGGCGGATGGATCATAAACTCAACTCCGGTGTCCAGTGGCTTATCAGGTTCGGTCAGTACGAGTTTTGCACTTCCCCCCTCAAACAGGCGTGGAAAAATTTCACCCATCTTTTCATTAATTGCTTCAAAGGTGCTGATAAATTTTTCCTGGGTAATCCGGTTGATTTTACGAATTACCGTATGAAGATCTTGAATCGCCTTTTGAAGATCTTCTCTTTGCTCAATGAGAAAGTCATGTCGTGTTTTCAACTGCTCATACTCTTTGATGGCACCCATGTTGACATCTCCCAGTCTCATGAGCTTCTCCCTGTTTTTCTCCAAGGCGGTGCCCATCTCTTCAGGCGCAATATCTGCATTGTCGAGCATTTCATGATATGCCTGATAAAGCCGTGAAAATTTTTGACTGTAACGCTCTTCAAGACGGCTCGCGATATTATCCCGTTTTATTTCCCGCTGAGATTGTTCAATTTCAAGATAGCGCAGTTTCTCAAGGGATTGCTTTCGTCTGTTTTCAATTTCGGACTTGGCATCATCATTTTCTTTCAAACTGGCATCAATTATCCGGAAATCGGCTTCAATACTCTCCAATTGCTGACCCAGCCCCTGAAAAGTATCATAAAGCTGATCCAACAGTTTTTCACTATTTTCAATTTGAAACTGATCTTTCTTTTGTTTTTGAACCTTTGCGGAAATATCTCCGGTGATGTCCTCCAGCCTTTTGCTTCCGTCTTTTTCAAAATCCTTTAACCGCCTGAGGGTATTTTGATGGTTTTCGTATCTGGCGCTAAGTGAGGTGAGCCTTAATTGGATATCCATTACCTTTTGATTGCGAGATTCCAACTCAGCGGAAAGGGTTTCAATTTTGACACTGGTTGTAGATACATTATCCTGAGCTGCTTTAACTGCCTGGGTAATTTCCGAGCGTTCTTTGTCATACCTGGCCATTTCATGGTCGATATCGCTTTGTTCACCCAATAATTGGTCCTGTTCTAATTGAACAATTTCCAGGTGTCTCCGGGCACTTTTGAGTTCTTCAGATATTCTGAACAGGGATTTTTCCGCCTCCATCTCCATGAGTGCCATGTGGTTTTTTTCCTGAGTCTGCTGCTGCAAATCCGTTTCAAGTTGCCTAACCTGAATTTCCATCTGCTCCTGCTCTTTTGCGGCCCTGTTTATGCTCTCTTCCAGAAGGCGAAGCCCATCTTGGAGTTCTGCCATCTCACGTTTTTTTTCGAGGATTCCTGAAAGCTTATCCTTGCTTCCCCCTGTCATGATGCCCTGTTCGGAGATCAATTGTCCGTCTTTGGTAACAATGCTGTGCCCCATGCCGTTTGAATTCCAGATCCTGAGAGCTTCCCCTAAATCAGAAACCACCACCGTGTTTCCCAATAAAACCGATAGCGTCTTTTCAAAGCCCTTTTTCACCTGAACATAATCGGTCAAAAATCTAAGCCCAGGATCAGATGTCTCATCTCGAAAATTGAAATGCTTTAAAGAGGATAGAGGGACAAATCCCGAGCGCCCCCTATTTTGATCTGCAAGAAAGCATATAGAAGATTTTCCGACATGCTGATCTCTAACGAGAACATATTGGAGCCCTTCGCCAAGAACAGCTTCTACCGCAGTTTCGTATCCAGGATCAGGAGTGATGACATCAGCAACTATTCCCAAAATTCCGCTTTCGCCTCGGGATTCATTGGATGCTGAATGCTTAAAAATTGCCTTAACACCATCTTTATACCATTCAAAATTTTCATCCATTTTCTTCAGGGAACCGTATTTGGACTTATTTTCCTTTCGGGCCAGCTCCAATGTTTGGACATGTTTCACCTGGTTTCCCAATAATCCGGATTTTATTTCGAGTTCCTCACGAAGACGGCGGATACTCGAATCCATGACCATCAAATTCTCATGGCATTCAGCAAGGTGTTTGCGCGAAGAGGTTTCATTGTCGGAAAGCTGAAGGACTTTTTTTTCGGCAATAGCGGCTTCTTCATCGATTCTTTTAATGCGCCTTTCTATACTTTCCAGATTTTGGGTCGTGGTTTGATAAATGTTGTTTATCCTGGCTTCCTGAGCGACCAATTCCATCAGCTTTTTTTTATATTGTTCAAGCTGTTCACTTAACGGCGCCACCTGTTTTTTCATTTCAAGAAGGCTGGTCCGTTCATTTTCCAGGGATGCCTGCACCCCGGCAATTTGTTCACCCAACCGGTCAATTTCTTTCTCACTCTCAACGACTTCTTCGGCAATATGGCGATTTTTTCCTTCAAGCTCATTTTTTGCAAGTCCCAGGTTCTGGATTTCAATTTCCCTCTGGGCGACCTGCCTTCTGAGATGTTCCAGATCATTTTCCAACGTATCGATACGACGCTGGATTTCAAAGCGTGTGGATTTCTGCTTTGAGATCTCATTGCTTTTCTGCGACCGTTCAAGCTTGATTTTTTCAACTGCAGCATCTAATTTTTTCAGCTGTGTTGAATGTTCAAGATCCTGGTCTTTCAGACTAATCAATAAGGTTTCAGTCTCGGCGATTTCTTCGGAAATCCGCATATATTGATCCACGTGCACCAATATATCCAATTTTCGGACCTTGTCCTGGATTTTCTGATAACGCTCCGCTTTTTTGGCCTGTCGTTTCAATCCCTCCATCTGCCGATGAACTTCGGAAATGACATCATTTAAACGAAGAAGATTCTGATTGGTGGCATCGACTTTTTGAAGGGCCTCTTTTTTTCTTGTCTTATATCGCGAAACGCCGGCGGCCTCCTCAATAAACACCCGTCTTTCCTCAGGGCCGGCCTCGGTGATTGCGCCGATATTTCCCTGCTGGATGATCGCATAGGAACGGCTCCCCATCCCGCTTCCCAAAAACAGATGGTGAACATCTTTCAACCTGCAAGCCCGTTTATTAATCAGGTAAACGCTTTCCCCGGAGCGATATAATCTTCGGGTCACCTGTATCTCACTAAAATCTTTGAATTCTTCCGGTGATGTCCCGTTATTGTTCATAAGGGTTAACGTCACCTCTGCCATGTTCAGGGGTGGATTCCCATCAGCCCCGGAAAAAATAATATCCTCCATGGATTTTCCCCGAAGCTGCTTCACGCTTTGTTCTCCCATAGCCCAGCGAATAGCATCGATCACATTGCTTTTGCCACAACCGTTGGGTCCCACAATAGCTGAAATACCCGGAGGGAATTCAATTTGGGATTTATCCAAAAATGATTTAAATCCAATAACTTCAAGCTTTTTCAGCTTCATCCCGGAAAAACTCCAAATTCAAATACTTTTCCGATTAAAATCAAGGACAATATCAGAATCGTTAATGATTTTATAACCCAAACTGATCGATTTAAACAGGAAGTATTCTTCCACATGAAATCGCTCACTTAAGATATAATATTTCCATTCAAGATATAGGAGTTGTGCCCCCGCCACCCTTCACACAATACGATTTGATCCGATCCATATAACTTTATGTGGAAAAAATCAAGAATTGAGGGTATTAAGATAGCCTTTACCATATGTTTCCGACAAATTAAAAGATTGATTTAGGAGCATTAAATTGGCAATTAAATTAAATTCTTCAAAAGTGATCTATACCGGTCGCGTTTACAAGCTTATTCGGGAAAATATTACCCTGCCGAATCAGGTCAGGGTGGATTTAGAAGTGATCAGGCACCCCGGAGCTTCCGGCATATTGGCCCTGACGGACCAAAGAGAAGTCGTCATGGTGCGGCAATACCGACACGCAATAGGCGATTTTATTTGGGAAATTCCTGCAGGCACACTCGATACCGATGAAAACCATTTGAGCTGTGCCAAAAGAGAACTTGAGGAAGAAACCGGATTTTCAGCCCGAACCTGGCAGAAACTAGGAGAAATCATTCCCGTACCCGGTTATTCGAATGAAAGGGTTTCCCTTTATTTGGCAACCCACCTGTTAAAAACAGCTGGTCATCCGGAACAAGATGAATATTTATCGGTTCATTTGATCTCCTTTGACCATGTCATAAACATGGTCTATCAAGGTGACATTTGCGATGCAAAAACCATCTCCGCAGTTTTCATGACTTTAAAAGCACTTGAAACGAATCCCGATAAAACAGCATGTAAAAAAGGATCATAACCATGAAATCAGAACAGGAAATTCGTGAGGAAATACAACGTATAGAAGCTTATAAGAATAAGTGGCCCTGTTCCCAATCCATCATTCGAGAAAGTGAGCTTATGATTGATATGCTCAAATGGGTTTTGGAAGAGGATTCAGCAGACCAATGAATCATCCGATTCGAATTTATGCTGTCGCCGACCTCCACGGCAAAAAAGACCGCCTGGAAGTTGTGGAAAAAAAGGTGGCACAATTAAAACCCGACCTGCTGATTCTTCCGGGAGATATTACCGGCTTTTTTTCCAGGCACCAGACCTTGAAAAGGTTGGGAAGCCTCAATGTCCAGACAATGGCTGTGAGGGGCAATTCGGAGATATGGATGTCGGATCAGCGTTTTTCCTCTTTTGGGATTGTACCTTTGCATCTTGCCCGAATCCAAATAAAAGGCGGAAACATAATCGGAGTCAGCGGTGCCTTTCCCTTACCCTTTCACACCCGTATTGGTCTGATGGAACAAGCTCTGGAAAAAAAACTGATGAAGTTGGTGAATAATAGGACCATTCTGGTGGCTCATCCTCCTCCTTATGGTATAAGAGACGAGGTATCAGGTAGAATGCATGCGGGAAGCCGGTTAATTAAAAAAATTATGGATCGAAAAGAACCGGAGATGGTTCTGTGCGGTCATATTCATGAGAGAGCAGGTCAATCGACATCCGGTCATTCCAAAGTCATTAACTGCAGTTTCAACAAGTCTTGTGCCGGCACACTCATTGAATGGGATCCAATCTGATCCCGGCATCCTCAAAGGTATCAGATTATTTTTTCCGGACCCTGATTTTATCCCTGATTTCTGAAAGCACTTTTTTGGCAGCAGTGGTTTTTGTGGAAAATACTTTTTTAGCAAAAGCGGTTAGTTCGGATTTTACCCTGTCCATTTTGGGAAGTTCAGGAAACTGATCAATCTTGTAGGACTCAAATTGAACCGGCTCAAATCTCATGTTCCGTTCAAGATTGTCACATCCCATATCCGAAAATCCCGTGCCCGTGATATTCTCTTTTTCGATCGTATCTGGTTTAAACTGGCGTGTATATTGAAGGGTACAGATAGTAGATCTCTCATTGACCTTCTTAATCTTTTCATTGATAATCCGGCACATATTCTGGAGGAATGAATAATTTACTATTTTTTTTTCCTCATCCTCTTCATCATAGGCCATAACATTATTTCCACGGGCATATTCGCGACAAGCTTTTTGTAACGACTCGTATGCAAATAGAAACAGTTTGGTGAATTCACCTTTTTCTGTAATACTGATCGGCATTTTTTCAGGCAGAACAGCGTCTGAATATTTTTTTTTATCCAGAAAAACTTGAGGCTCGACTCTCAGGTGAGAATAAAATTCAGTAATTGTTTTTGAATCAATCAACAAGGTGTTTAACAAACCGGCTCTTAGAGACACTCCCTCACCCTTTTTCTTTAATTCTATTGCGTATTCCTCAAAGAGTTCCAGCATGTCATCAATTTCAACTCTGGAACCAAAAAAATTCTCCGCCATGTCACAGAGCACTTCTTCGACGAGCATATCGCTTAGATCATTTTGCGGTTTCATCAAAACACCCCGTTGAACCTATTGGTATGGTTCGCTCAAAAAATATATGCATAATGTAAATGATATTTTTGAATTACTTTATTCTTCCATCTAAACGAAATATAAAGTATCATTTGATTTAAAAATGAGCAAGGTCTATTATTTTAAAAGGTTACCTATGAAAAAAACACCGGTTGAGTCATCAACCCGATGAAAGGAAATGATTATGGAACATGAAAATAGTGGTAAAGTGGATGCATTATGCCCTGAGTGCGGTCACGCATTCAAGGTGTTTGTGGATCGGCTTGTCCGGGATGTTGATGATGACAAATCGGCTGTGAAATCAATGGATTGTCCTGTTTGCGGTTGCGGCGACTGTAAAATTGAGAAATAGTTTTTGATCATTTTTTACCTTATCTTTAAGTTATCATTCATACCTGCTGAAAAACCGCTTAAATGATACATTTTTAAAACAAGGAATTAAAAAATGGAAAAGCACCAAAAATTTTCCATCTGGTACGTTATCTTAGGTATATGGCTTGTATTGCTTTTTCAGCAATATCTGGTAAGCGTTTTTGCGATCCGTGTCATACCTTACAGCCAGTTTCTCAAACTACTTAAAGAAAACAGAATCACCGAAGTGGCTATTTCTTCCAATCAGATCCAGGGCAAAATGCGGGTTGATGATATGAATCCGGACAGGGTAGAAATGTTTCGGACCATTCGAGTGGACCAGGAAACATCCGACCTTTTGGAACAATACAATGTCAAATTCAAAGGAGAAGTTGAATCCACATTTTTCAGAGACCTTCTGTCATGGCTGATTCCCATTTTTATCTTTATCGGTATCTGGTTTTATATGATGAAACGCCTGACCGGGCAGCAGCAAGGTTTTATGACTTTGGGAAAGAATAAAGCCAAGATTTATATGGAAGATGAACTGGGAATCAGGTTCGAGGATGCAGCCGGTGTTGATGAGGCCAAACAGGAACTGGTCGAGGTTGTTGATTTTTTGAAAGCTCCTCAAAAATTTACGGAACTCGGAGGCCAAATCCCCAAAGGTGTTCTTCTGGTAGGTCCTCCCGGTACAGGAAAAACCCTTCTGGCTAAAGCCGTAGCCGGGGAAAGCGGGGTGCCGTTTTTCAGCCTGAGCGGTTCTGAATTCGTTGAAATGTTCGTCGGTCTGGGTGCTGCAAGGGTCAGGGATTTATTCGTCCAGGCCAAACAAAAAGCACCCTGTATTATATTTATCGACGAATTGGATGCTTTAGGAAAAGCAAGGGGCGTTGGGGGAATCGGAGGCCATGATGAACGAGAGCAGACTCTGAATCAACTGCTGGTTGAAATGGACGGATTTGATCCAAAAGTAGGTGTCATTTTGATGGCTGCCACCAATCGACCTGAAATACTGGATCCAGCCCTTTTAAGACCCGGACGATTTGACCGTCATATTCTGGTCGACCGACCGGATAAAAAAGGCCGGGAAGAAATTCTCAAGGTCCATTTAAAAAACATCAAGGCAGGAAATGATGTGGATGTTGAACGATTGGCCAACATGACTCCCGGCATGGTAGGTGCCGATTTGGCCAACCTTATCAACGAGGCGGCTTTGTTGGCGGTTCGTCGAGACAAGAAAGAAGTTGGAATGGCCGAATTTGAAGAAGCTGTTGAGCGAATTGTTGCAGGCCTCGAAAAGAAAAATCGCCTCATCAACCCTTCTGAACGCAAAATTGTAGCCTATCATGAACTGGGGCATGCAATTGTGGCCTTGTCGCTTCCCGGCACAGACCCGGTTCAAAAGATATCCATCATCCCCAGGGGAATTGCAGCGCTGGGTTACACCATGCAAGTGCCGACCGAAGACCGTTTCTTAATGAGAAAATCAGAACTTTTGAACAAAATCGCCACACTTTTAGGAGGAAGAGCTGCCGAGGAAATTGTTTTTCAAGACATTTCCACCGGGGCACACAATGATTTACTAAAAGCCACTGATATAGCCCGCAGTATGGTCAAAGAATACGGTATGAGCGAAAAAGTGGGCCAGGTTCACTTTGCCGGGGAACCCAGAAACCGCTTTTTAAATACCTCCATGGGGTTGACAGGTTCCAACGAGTACAGCGAAACCACTGCCGAGATGATTGATAATGAAGTCCGGGAAATACTGACGCACCAATACCACAAAGCCAGGGAAATTATCGTTCAAAAAAAAGAAATCCTGGAAGAAGCAGTTGAATTATTGCTGGATAAAGAAAAAATCGATGGGGAAGAATTGAAAGAATTATTTGATAAATATACCGAAATGGAACAAAAGGATGCTGAACCACAAAACAAAGTTTAGGGCAGTATGTTTTGATTACAGAGGCACACTTCTGGATCATCACAGCGACCACGACCTTGTCCAGGATATGGAGACCTTACTGATCAAATTAAAGGAGCACTCCGTTCCCATGGCCCTTGTCAGCCGTTTTCCGGTAACTGAATTATCCAAACGGCTCGGCGTTTTAAAAGAATATTTTGGTGAACATCTTTACAGTGGAGGCGGAAAGGCAAAATTGGATTGCATCAAAGATTTTGCAAAAAACCTTTCAATTGACGACCTGGCCCAAATCGCATTTATCGATGATAAGCCCGAAAACTTCATTCCTGTGGCAAAAGGTTCGAATGTCTTTGTGATCGGATTTAAAGGAAGTGGAAAGTACCCCAACACGGATATTATTTGTAAAGAACAGGGAATTGTTTATGCAGATACGGCACAAGATCTCGAAAAGCTCTTGTTTAAAAATCCCTGACTATCCTCTCCGGCACTGCCAGGCTCAGGAACTGATCATTTTCCTTAAACATCAGCTTCTTACGAGTCATCATGATTAAAAATTTAAGAAGATCATCTTTATTCAGTGAAGGAAATTTTTGAACGATTTCCCCAAAGGAGCGTGCGTGATTACAAAACAGATATATGGCTCGGGATGAACCGATCAACCGATGATTTTGAGGATCCCCATTTATTCGGCGTTCCCTGATGATCATAAAATCGCGACCGTCACTGTAGCTGAGTATAGGACCTGATCCGGATTTCGCATGTAACTTTTCATAGTTTTTTTTCCATGCTGACACAGCATCCTTGACAGGTTTCCAGAGTTTTCGCTGCCTGAGTTTATCACCCCGGTAATCCTGTATTAAAAATGGAATACTTTCAGATAGTGGTGACGGGAACAGAATCAGGTAATTCGGGTGATTAAAAACGGCTTTCAAGCCGAAAGCTTTGTAATTTTGATAAACCGGACTTGCCAGGCCGAGCCAGAATGGAACAATTTTAAGTGGGCGAAAGGGTTGCAAAAAATCTATGGCCTCCAGGGTTGCAACCACATCTTTTTTTTCGCTTCCGGGAAACCCAATAATAATATTAGACTGGTTTTTAATGGATAATGCTTCGCAATGTTTCATGATTTCAATATTTTGAATCGCCGTGACCCCTTTGTTCATCTTTTTTAACAAACCGGTACTCAAGGCTTCGATTCCTACCTGGACTTCATCCATACCCGCTTTTCGAAGAATCTTTAATTGAGGTTCATTGACAGAAGCCCTCAATTCACAAAACATGTGAAAATCCTTTTTTAAAGCCGACAACCCATTAAACAGGGGAATGATCTGTTTTGGCGGAATCACATTATCCGTAAAAGATACGGACAAAATTCCGTAATGGGAGGTCAAGGCGTCAATTTCAGCCACCACCTGCTCTGTATTTTTGGTCCGATATCCTCTCCATTGGAGATTCAAATTGCAAAATGCGCATCCGGTTTCCTCTCCCGAGCCTTTGCTGCCCCTCCACCAGCATCCTCTGGACATTTCCGCAGGAAGTATCGGAAAAAATCTCTTTTCAGGCATAAAGGTATTCAACGTCTCAAAATATTCTTGATAATCCGGACAAGGGTTTTCGGCAATCGATAGTGTTTGGTTAAAGCATATTGAGCGTTGATCAGATTCGCGGGTTACAACTCCATCGATAGCAGGCAGATTTGTCAGGGATTTGGCACTCCTGAGATGTTCCACCAGAGCAACCAGGGGTTTTTCCCCTTCCCCAACGATTACGGCATCCATCTGCGGAAATTTCTCCAGCATTGCCTTCGCCGATGAGGCGGCGATCAGCGAGCCACCTGCCACTAAAACCATATGAGGATACCTGGTTTTGAATTCTTTGATGAAATATAACGATGACGTCAACTGGCAGAGACATACCGAAAACCCCACAAGCCCGCAGCCATTCCAAAATTTTTCCAAAATGAACTTCTTTGAAACATCCTCTACCTGTTGAACCAGCCGGTCAAATTTTAATTGTCGGAGTTCCGGTTTTTCCCTGGTTTGTTTTTGAAAAAATTTTTCCGTCCTTGAAAAATTTTCCGGATAAAGCAACCCTGCATAGATGCTTTCAGCAATCCAGGTCCGATCACTTATGGCCTTATATACATCATACCCGATGGATTCAGCCAATTGCAGATAAAAATGACGGGCAACAATTTCCAGGTCGGGAATTTGTTTTTTCAAATACGCTTTCAAAGTTCCCAGTTGAATCGACGGCCGGTTGAACAAGGGCCAGGGTGCTGAAATAAGGGCTATTCGTTTATTAATCATCAACTCTGTTTCAAATAATTTTAGCTCCTGAATAAATGGATAGAAGCTCATCGGTTAGGCCTTGCCGGTCCAGTTGCATGGCCATGGGAAGATGGTCTAAAATATCCTGGGCGGTCATGCCGTCCTCACCGATTTCATCAGCCGCCAGGTCGCCCGCAAAACCATGCACAAAAACACCCTTACGGACAGCATCCTCAACGGGTAAACCCAAACCATACATAGCAGCAATGATTCCGGTAAGCACATCTCCCGATCCTGCCGTTGCCATGCCCGAATTTCCGCTCATATTGATATATACAGTACCATCCGGACAACCAATCAGGGAGTGGGCTCCTTTAAGCACAATATAGGCGTTAAGTCGATTAGCCGTGAGCCGGACAACTTCCACTTTGTTTTCATCAATATGAGCTTTATCCAATTTTGTTATGCGTGACATCTCTCCCAGGTGAGGTGTCAGTATCGTTGGTGATTTTCTTTGACTGATGATCTTCGGATCACTCGCAACAGCAGTAATGCCGTCACCATCAATAAGTAGCGGTTTATCAATCTTTTGAACCAGCTCTCTGGTCAGTTGCTGTGTTTCTGCGGAAAGTGATATTCCCGGTCCGATCACCACAAAATCCATTTTTTCAATCAGATCCAATAAAGATTCTATATTTTCCAGGGATATGCTTCCCTCAGCAGTTTCTTTCTGGGGTATAAATACGATTTCACTTCCCTTGTTGGCGATAAACGGCGTGATGGATTTAGGTGCGGCAAGCCTGGAATATCCGCCTCCTGCCTTTAGAAATGAAAGGGCTGAAAAATAAGGGGCACCATAATAGCCGGCGGCTCCCGCAATAAACAGGGCTTCTCCGAAGTCACCCTTATGACCGCTGATATTTCTTTCAGGCACCACTATGGACTCATTAACCTCTGTCCTGATATGCTCATACATGGACGGTGGAAATGAAATATGAGTGACATAGAGCCTGCCGCACCTTTCATAGCCGGGGTAAAGCATGTTACCTATTTTGGGAAGTCCAAAAGTGACGGTGTAATCGGCCCGAATCGATGTACCCATAATTTTGCCATTGTCTCCATTGATTCCCGACGGTATATCCACGCTGACGACAGGTTTGCCGCATGTATTGATCGCTTCGATAATATCAGCGCATATTCCTTCCACATGGCGGGTCAAGCCTGTTCCGAAAATAGCGTCCACAATTGCATCGCAGTGGAAAATATCCGATCGGACCGAATCCATTTTGTCAACAACATCCATTGGGACCTTGAGCTTTCGGAGGATATCATAATTTAATTTTGCTGCATTTCGGTATTTGTCGGGGTTGCCAAGCAAAAACACCTTAACCATTCCTCCGTTGGAGTGTATTTTTCGTGCAATGACAAATCCATCGCCTCCATTATTGCCGGCTCCTGAAAAAATCAGAAAATGTTTTTCCTTGATCCCTATATTTTGAGCAAGCACCTGAAAGACGGCAAGCCCTGCATTTTCCATAAGCAACTCATCAGCTATTCCATATATCTCCATAGCCGTTTTGTCCAAAGCTCTCATCTCTTTTACACTGCTGACTTTCATATAGAATCCTTTTTCAGTCTAGGGTTATCATTCAGACCATGACTCCCTCATAAACGCTCAGAAATATCATTGTCAATACCATGAACTACCAGATAACAAATTTGCCTGCCAGCAAAAGTTTTATCTTGTTAAAACAAAAATCGGGTGCTATTAATTTTGATATCATATTGACTAAGT
>CAYZJH010000045.1:0-30719 GCA_964478625.1 uncultured Desulfobacteraceae bacterium | reverse complement strand
ACAATCCATGACCTTCGAAAGGTTGCTAAAGTCCGCCAACGTGACTGGTGGGCAAGGTGTTTTGATGAACTCATGTTCATGTATTTGTCTGGAACCAGAGGGCGAAATACGGATTTTATCTTTCCCCTGACCTATAACGGAAGGGCAAACAACCCGTTTTCTGCTCCCGATGCCCAGCATCACCTGTGGCCGAGGCTTGCTGGAGGGGCTCTTGCAGACAGCGGTACCATTACCGTTGCGGAAACAATGGTCCTGGATCTTATTGACCGGGCAGTGGCCCATGCCCAGACCATGGGCGGCGGCACCCAGGAGGTGCCGAGAATTCTTCCTGTCATGGTTGAAGGGGAAAAACGGTATGTGTGCCTGATGTCCCCCTGGCAAGTCTATGACCTGAGAACTGCATCCGGATCATCCTGGCTTGCCTTTCAAAGAGATCTTACGACAGCGGTAGGCCGAAAATCCGGAATCTTTACCGGTGCACTGGGCCTTTACAATAATGTCGTCTTGCACCAGCACGAAAACGTTATCCGGACGCTTCATGGAGCAACCAGCAACGTGGAATGCGCAAGGGCATTGTTTATCGGAGAACAGGCAGGTGTGGTTGCCTTTGGTTCCCCCGGCACAGGTCTTCGTTATGGATGGCATGAGGAAACTCGTGATAACGGCAATATTCTGGTTATCACGACAAATTCCATTTTCGGAATGAAGAAATGCACGTTCAATGGCCTGGATTATGGTGTGATTGCCATTGAGACGGCAGCCCGAAACCCAAACTCCTAAACTATCGAAAAACAGGTTTGGAAATTTATAGGAGGATAGAAAATGACGGTATTTACTTCTGATCAATTTGGCGAAGGGCGGCCTCCGGTTGTCCCGGAAAACGCGGGGTATGTTGTCGCACAGTACAGCGAAGTAGATGTCCCCGATTCGCTTTCGCTCAACGATATTCTGCGTCTTGGCAAACTGCCCCCCAACTGCGTTCCGGTCAATCTATGGCTGCACTGCGATCCGATTGACACTGGTGCAGCGCTGAGACTTAGGGCAGGAATCGAACAGTTTCCCACTGTTGTCAATGTGGGGAAAATTACTGTGATAACGGCCCCCTCAGTCAATGGCAATGCGACGGTTAACGTGGACGGTGAGGAGGTTGTTGTTGCCCTGCTCGCCACAGATGATGCAGCGGGTGCGGCAACTAAAATAGCGGCTGACATAGATGCCCTGGACGGTTATAGCGCGGTAGCCGTCGGGGCTGTCGTAACCGTTGAAAGGGAGGACGGGGGGGCTCTATCTATTGATTTTGACGGTGCACTCACGCTTGCGGCGGCAATCATATCGGGGCCGGAGGATATTATTCCCGGCTCAGAACTAACTGCTGCTGCATATCCTGTTGACGGGGCCATTGCCATGATGACCAGTTTTCCGGCAGCAATCCTTCAGAGCGCTAATAATCAGTCAATAGATCGTAATGTTGTTGTGAAGGTCACCACTCAGGGCACCACCAGGGTCGCAGGAAAAGTTCGCATGTGCCTGTTCTACCGAGCCGTTGATTTCGGCGTGTAAAAGGCTGGACCATGAAGGCTGCTGCGTTTGCGGGCGGAATGACGATCTGCCCGCAAATTATCTGAACCCTTGAAGGAATGGAGACCCTGAATGTTTATTGAGTGCCTGATCAAAAGAGAATCCAAAACCACAGTTACCATTAACGGCTTTCGGTATGAATTTGAGGAGGCTAACGACGGCGCTTTGGTTTGCAATATCATGAGTCCGGAACACATTGGCTGGTTTCTTCGGATGCCGTCCTTTTACCGGAAATATGAACCCAAATATACCCGGAAAACCGGCATTGAAGTTGAGGATTCGCTCAATACTGGAGAACAGCTTGAAGATGAAGCCGAAGAAGAAAATGATATTCCGCCGGAAGAGGGGTTACCCCCGCCCGGCCCGTCCTTTCCTTCTTACTATTTTGAATCTGAAGAAGAGGCGCGCGAATTTTTCTCTGGGCTAAAAATCAACGATCTTCGCAAAACAGCCAAGGAATATGGGCTGACACTTCCGGGGAATTCCAAAAAAGAAGATCTTGTAGAGGCTGTTGTAAAGGTGGCCCATGACCAAAAATGAGATGCTCAGCGAGCTGAACAGGATACTTCAGGGCAACAGTTTCGGTCCTGATTTGCTTGTTGCTGATCTGGATGAAGCCCTGCTTGATGCAGCCGCTTTTGTGAAAATACCTGCCTTGCAATCCTCGGACACAATTGTGACTGTGACCAATGATTTTCAAGCAGATATGCCCGCTCGCTTCCATCATGATCTCTATTTGGTTGAACAGCCGGATCAAAATTATGGCGAAATTGAGATATTGCTGAATTTGAGATCCCTTGCCCGTATTCAGCAAAACAAACATGCAGGCAGAGCTTGTGTGCGCTGGTGCTGTGAGCAAAATGGCGTTTTTTATTATCACCCGATCCCGGAAACCCCCCAGGAATTATTGGTCCATTTCTATGAAGAACCCGAAAGCCTTGCCATCAATGAAGAGGCACACACAGTTATTCCTTCCAATTTACACTTTCAGGTGCTGGTATGTGCGGTTGCGGCAAAACGGTGGGCCATGTGGGAGGACGGTATAGACGGCCAGCAGGTTAATACGGCCTATTATCAGCAAGAAAATTACAAAGGGCTTTCCAAGCTTGCCCTTCTCTATCCGGATGCACCGAAAAAGCCGTTTCGACCGGTAAGACGTGCAAGCTACTTTTAAAAAAATAAGGAAATACTGGAATGGACAAATTTATAGCAGTAATTAGAAACCCGGATGCCGCCCAAGAGGAATACACTCGGCATGTTAGAAAACTTGAATTTTTAATTGTTGGAATTATTGCGATCATCTTCAGCATTTTTCTGGCGGTCTTGGCTATGGCTTCAGAAACATCATCCACCGTCTCCGATCCGGACATAAAGCAAATCAGGATCACGTGGATGGATGACAATACAAAGACGGATGACTTCCAGTGGTTGCTATTTGTCCGTGGGGAAAGCGAAGAGTTTGGAGATCCAGAAGTCACAATACCGATTGGGGAAGCATCTTTTGAAGATCCTGAATATTCTTCCTCTTCAGCGTTAATAATTACAGGCCCACCCGGTGGAACTGTAAAAAAGTATTTTGCCCTCAAAGCACAAAAAGGGTCAGGCGAAGCGACTAAAACGTCTGAATTCTCAAAGGAAGTTGCGCTCACTTTCGATATCCCTATGGCTGCTCCTTATAGCGTAATTATTCAAGTCGTTGTTGCACCGGAGCACTGAGCATAGAACCGAGATGTCAAAAGAAATTCAAATAAACGCTTTTTCCGGAATGAACAATCTGAAGTCGAGCGGCCGCTTCGTCGACAGCAAGGGAGTGGCTGAACCTCGGGCTATATTGAATGCTGATGTGGACCCGGCCGGAGAGCTGGAGAAAAGAAGCGGAAAAACTCTCATTATCCCGCTTCCGGGTGCCCGAAGCGTGTGGGCAGGGTCAAGGTGTGTGTTATGCAGGGATTCGAGCCATCTTTATCGGCTAAATCCGTCACACCGAACCAAAGAGCAGATTGTTGAAATTGAAGGGACAGGGGAGGAATATCTTTCATATGAAGAAGCTGACGGAAAGGTTTTTATTTCCAATTCATACTGGAAAGGCATTTTTGACCCGGCAGACAATTCGATAATGCAATGGGGGGTGGATCTTCCTCCGGGGCCGATGCTTTTGTCTGTATCCGGAAATCTTCCTGCGGGAACCTATCACGTCACCTTTACCAATGTTTCAGGTGATGAGTTGTCCGGAAACGGGCCGGTGAGTGAAATTGAACTGACCGGCGATGATAGTGGCATCCAGATTCTTAACCGTCCAGCCGGTGCGATTGTCTGGGCAACAGAGGCCAATGAGCCAATATTTTTCCGGACTGGTGCAGTCGATTGTATTGTCGATATTCCTTCTGTAGAGCCGTTGCCGTCTTTTATGGTCTCTCCGCCGCCAAACATGACTTGCCTGTGCTTTGCCTTCGGCCGAATGTGGGGAGGGGCGGGAAACAGCCTTTATTATTCCGAGCCCTATAAACCTTCCTGGTTCAAGACATCCGAAAACTATTTCAAATTTGAATCGGAAGTTGTCCTGATCGCTCGTGTTCCCACCGGGCTTTTCGTGGGGTTGAAAAGCAGGACTGTTTTTCTTGGTGGCACGGAACCCGAACAGATGGCGCAGGCCACAGCAGGGGCAGGATCGATCAGGGGAACCCTGAAGTATGCCAATAATCTTCCGGAGTTGGGTGATATTTTGGGAACACCCGAAAAAGGATATGTCGATGTTCCCGTTTGGCGAACAACTGAAGGGATTGTTGCCGGAAATGCAGCCGGGCGCCTGTTTAACCTTTCAAAAAACAAGCTAAAAATGCCTGTTCCGGATTACGGGGCCTCTTTATATCGAAAACACAAGGGCCGGTTTCAGTTTTTAACTGGTTCTCCCCAGGGACTTATCAGCAGTGCCGCTGGTGCTTCCGATGAGTTATCAGTACAGGTTTTTAGGAACGGGCGATTATTAACTAGTTAAGGAGATTTAAAAGATGAAAAAAGAAAAATTTATACGCCTTTACAATGAGACTGCAAGCAGGCTTTCCCATTATTTTACCGGAAAAACTCTGGAGAACGGGGGAAAAATTCTTCAGGTTGGTGGCGACGTGGTTATTCCTCCGAAGTTTGCGGATGTTTGTAAAACTCTGGCCGTGGCACACTTGGAAACAACGATTGCCACACTCGGCCTTGTCAAACTCCAGCACTTCAGACAAGGCAAGCTTATCTGTGAGATGCCGTTTGGGAAAAATATCTGGACAACTCAAGGTATGGCCTGGGCGCTAAATGTGCTTTTCGGGAGTACCCCCAAACCCACGGCGATTTATGGCGGAATTTTCAAAAACAATGTTACGCCGGCGCTTGGCGATACCGCAGCTGTAAAATTAGGAGCCTCCGGAGATTACGGTGAGTGCCAGGATGCGGATTATTCACCGGCAACAAACCGGCCCGGATATATCACCGTCAACACAACTACGGCAACGATCACCAATTCGGCATCACCTTTGTCCTTTACCATGGTTCAGGCGTTTACGATTTATGGCGCATTTTTGACCACGAGACAAGCAAAAACTGATACCACAGGGGTTTTGGTCTGCGCGAAAAAACTGGCCAGCGCCAGGGTAGTTGAAGCTGCGGATGTCATTGCTATCACTTATAACCAGAGCCTGATTTCGAGTTAAGGGTTCGTGAGACAAGGCGATGCCGGATAAAATCAAATTCAAAAATATCGGTGATCTCCTGGACTATGAATATCTGTCTGGGGTTATCGATACTTTGAACGGTTCAGAAGACACCTGCCATGTGACCATTGAAGGTCTTATGTATTTTGATGTTCCAATATTTTACCATTGCTCCGAAGATTCTGAAGTTCGGAGCAATGGTGCAATAGAGGGTGCTGCTGCTGGTTTTCAAGAAGAGGACAGGGTAATTGTTTTAAGGAAAATTTCAAACAAACAAATGCTGGTTATTGGTCATGTGGAAAAGGCCCGGGCTTGCGATCTGCATATTCGAATCACTTGCAACGGCATTGCCCCAACGGTACCCAAGCTGGTTAGATTTGAATGGGAAAATCCGGAAACACAACAAACCGAAGTTATACATACAGTATCTCTTACAGAAAAGTTTTGGGGAATAAGTGAAGAAGACACCCGCTATGATGTGGTTAAAGTGCCAAACAATATTCAGTATCCTGCCGATTTTTTTCTGGAAAACATTGGAGCTTCTTATGAGGCTTGTGATTTCAGTAGTTACGATTCGTCTTTGTCTGACTGTTCTTATCCATCAGCATTTTATGACTGTAGTGGCCAATTGCCGCTTTATTCGCTTTTAACGAGTGGAATATGGAATATTATCACGTCACGGTTTTCCGATGATGAAAGCTGTTTGGCAAAGACAGGAATGACCAGGGATAATTATAAACTTTATTTGATAGACTTGATTTGTCCTGGGCTGCCCCTTTTTCACTTATGGACCTTATGTGAGAGTAGTGACCAGGATGCTGTACAAATTAATCCGGAATTATGGGCAAAAGAAATCCCGAGATATTATGGTGAAATAGAAGAGCCGCCCAAAATCGGGGATGTTTTTGATTTTGCCGGATTAAAAGTTTTAAGACGAAAGATTGTTTCCTTTTCCGGATACACTCCGGTTTCCGCTTGTAGCTGTGCTCTTGATTATGTTTTGTTCAATGAAAACGACCCGTTTGGGACATACAGACAGAGCCTGGGCCTGCTTGGTGTTGTCCGATTGCTTGATAAAACAAGAAGGTTGACACACAATCAAGAACCTCCTTTGGTGCCAACATCTCAATCTAGTGCGGGTGGTTGTCCTGGAGACTGGGTTTATTCTTTTTATTATTCCAACCCTCAAGGATGGTCAGGTTTGCCAAGAGAAGTTGAATCTATAATCATAAAGCAAAACGACAGAAAAGATATGGCTGAACCTCTATTTACACCATGGGAGGGAGCATATCTTTTTGCCAATGGTTTAGTTGGTGCCAGCCCATCTGAAGGCGGAGGCGGATGCGAAGAAACTCATAATGACATAGAAACTTTTAGGGTAATTGTAGATGCAATACCTGTCCCGATAGACCGGATTTAAAGAACCTGAAAAGAGGAGAGAGGCAAAAATAAAATGACACTAAAACGGTGGGCAATCCCAAACTTTCCGCTTAAAAGTCTTGTAGATGGAGAGAACAATTTATGGACGGCAAGCGCAAATGGTACGGATGAATATTATTTTAATGGAGATTTGTTTCAACACACTCCGAACGCGGTCCATATTGACGGTATGCCGGTAACAATTTCAGTAAACGCCCTGGGTTCACTGGCTGCCGGAGAATGGGGCTGGGGTGACAATGATGAACTTGGCAAGGACACCGTTTATGTTCGCCTTTCAGATGGCGCCGACCCGGACACGCAGGAATCTGGATATTTGCAATGTTCTGAGCCTGTAATGTTGCTTGAGGCGCAGGCAGAAAAAGAGACTATTTTCTTGTCTTTTTTGGTTGCCAATTATTCTGATGCAGATAATGCTAACATTCGGATCATGCATAAAGACAGTCAAGGCGACATCATATTTCGGTGGATACTGGATATTCCCGCAACAAATTCTCCGGTGGCTTTGGATTCAAAAATTGTTTTGGAGCCGGGCGACAAAATTTTTGTGATGAGTGATGTCCCAGAAGTTGCAGTCTTGGCATCGGGAGATGAGAGCTAATGAGCGTCTTTCTCTTGGATCGTATGATTATAGCCGCCACAATGCGACCATGGGGCAGAGGTGGCATTCGAAAGCCTATCAAAAAACGGATGGGTTGTAGCCCTGTAAATATCGGGGATTTTTGTCCATTTTCAGTGGGCGATCCTGCCGATGCTGGTGATGACTGGATACAACAAGTTTTTATTAAAAATCAATACAATGATATCTTGCTTAACTCCGGCCCATATGACGCTCACCCTGGAGGACATCGCGATAATACCGAAATGGTTGTTGAATGCAGTCCAGGCGACATACTTGAAATATCGGTCACAGTTAATGCTGGTGGGGATTCATGGGTACAGGCATTGTCATGGGGGCATTCAATTTATGGCGATTTAGAACTTGTTGAAAATCTCCGGAGTACGGCGGGTTGTCCCTGGACTCATACTTATACCTGGGAGGTCCCTCAATGTGACCCAGGCAACTACCTGGTTGCCTGGTGGGAACATTACGATGCCTATGGCCTTCCGTGTGGTGAATTCGACTACGCTGAAAGGCACAGCTATACTCTTTGTATAGAGTGAGGGATAATTTATGGCTTTTAATTATTTTTTTGAGAGTGTTGTTAAACAGGATGTGTATCCACACGGGTTTTCAAATGCACGCAAACGGGATCTTCAAAACCATATTGTCGGGTGGGGATTAGCATATCCTCTTGGAGTTGGAATATCGGATCAGATGGCACGTATTTCTGCTCCAATCATCATTGGTAAATACAGGGATGGAATGCAGATCGAAACAGGCGCATCTCATTCGGCCATAATTGAACCAAATGGATCGCTGTGGATGTGTGGTCAGAACGGACCGGGAGCTTTAGGAAGTACCTCCTTCACTCCCTGGACGGCTTACTATACTTTTATGCGCTGTGGTACAGATAATGACTGGAAAAAAATATCGCTTGGGTCCAGCAATAGTATTGCGGTCAAAACCGATGGAACGCTTTGGGTTACCGGACAGAATTCTTCGGGGTGTTTCGGGCTTGGTGATAATGATAACAGAGTTTCTTTTACCCAGGTGGGCACGGATACTGATTGGGTGGATGCGTGTATAGGGATGGGTTCGGCATTTGCGCTCAAGTCTGACAACACTTTATGGGCATGCGGAAATAATGCCAACGGGCAACTTGGCATTGGTAACAATACCACCCGGAATACGTTTGCTCAAGTGCCCGGAAATGATTGGGTACAGGTAGAATATTTTAACGACACTTCAGTCGCGAGAAAAACAGATGGTTCTATCTGGGGATGGGGGGACAATGCAAACTATAGTGTTGGGTGCTTGGAGACTGATTCAGGTTTCAACACTCCGCAACGAATTGTCACCTCTGATGGCTATGCGTTTTATGACTGGGTTGACATACAAATTGTGCAAGGCACCGGATATGGGTTGCGTGCTGATGGTTCGGCCTGGGCGTGGGGGCTTAATACTTATGGTCAGCTTGGAGTCGGGCCAATGCCTGAAAAACAACTTGGAGCAGTCCAGATTCCATCAAGCACTCCGTGGAAAAGTTTGCATAGCGGTTACCGCTACTGTGTCGGGATTAAAACAGATGGTACGGCTTGGGCTTGGGGAGACAATTCTGAAAATAGCCTGGGGCTTGGTAATGATGCCGGAGACAAGGTCTATTATCCAACTCAAATTCAATTCCCGCCTTATGGTTGGGGGTATGTGGCCAACAAGATGTCGATCAATATTGGAATTATCTCGGGGCAAGTTAGAATTTTTGACGAGGCATGATTGATGTCTAAAGAATACAACATCAACCCTCTATTTTTGTGTCATGATTATTATGTCCTAGCGAAAAAGGGTTTGTTGATACCACCGCTGCGCGAAGTAACAGCGAAAAAACTATCAGGTAAAAAGTATAACATTTTACCCTTGGCTCTATGTCATGATTATTATGTTCTGGCCGAGCAGTCCGGCATACTGGTGCCGCCGTTAACAGTGTCAATACTGGACGATGAACACAATGACATTGCCGATGAACACATTGACATTGATGAGTTCTTGACTGCAGATGAAAGCTACTCTCTCGTTTTGTCTGTGGGAATCCTAAGCGAATTGTTTTCCAATGAAGATGTCCAGGCGGCCCTAAGTTTTTCTTTATCCGATTCAATGTTTATTTGGGAAAGTACTATTACAGGCTGGATACTGGAACTGTTGGGGGAATTGGAGGCTTGTGAATCCTTGGGTATTGCCCATGGCATGCCGGTTTCAGACTTTTTAACAGCCAAAGAATCTATCCTAAGCCAGTGGACCGGAGGGTTCTCCCTGAATGAAGCGGTAAAGCCTTCAGACATGGTTTCTATTGTCAAACAGATAATTGAATCAATAGAAGATATGATGGAGGTGTCAGAGACGGTTAGCCCTCTGTTGATTTTAAGAATTGCCGAGTTACTTGAAATATACGAACAGGTTTCAAGCCAGGGAATGTTTGCCCGGTCCGTATCGGATGAAGCGAGAATAATAGATACGGCGCTCCCAACATGGCTTGTTTCTATCATTGAGAATCTTGATCTGACCGACACGCAAACCCTTTTTTTGTATCTTGCAATTTCAGATGTATTTGAAACTTCGGATACGGCTTCAGGCGTTGGGACTTTCGGCAGTATTGTTGCTGACGGTGCCAGGCTTACCGATGAGGCCAAAAGAACAATCTTGCAGGTACTGACAGATATTGTTGAGCTTGTGGACATTCCGTCTTCGGTTGGGAAATTGGTCCAGTCTTTAACCGATTCCATGGCTCTGTCGGATGATCCGGTGGCTTTAAGGGCCGCTGTGGAGGCGTTAACTGATGTATTGGCCGCTTCAGGATCTATCTCTTCCAAAGCCACTTTATATGCAATCGTTCAAGATTCTCTCCGCCTGAATGTGCTGGTGGTTATGGATGGTGAAATATGGGAGTGTTACGTTCTCAATACTTCCAATTTTCACCCATCGATATATTCAGGCTTTGATTTCAATTCCTACTGCGTCTATGAAAACAGGGCTTATGGGTGCAACTCGGAGGGCATATGGGAGATTACCGGCGATACCGATAATGGTGAAGAAATCCATACGGGTCTTGTTTTGAGTGAAACAAATTTCGGGTCTCCCAATTATAAGCGCATGAGAAAAGGGTTTCTCGGAGTGTCTGGAGCAAATCCTGTCATGATCATGGAAACTGATAACGGTGAGGAGGTTTACAGTATCGATTCGGACGGGGTGGTTTATGGAATGCGCTCTCAGCTTGGCAAAAAATGGACGTTGAAAATCGCTGATTTTGAAACCCTGGATTATATCAGGCTTGTTCCGGTTATCTTGACGAGGAGACGATAATGGCAACAAGTGCAAAAGAAAACGCGCAGTGGCGCAGGGGGAAAAGCCCGGTTATATCAGAATACCTCCGTGAAAAAGAAAAGATGGAATCAGTTGTGGCAGGCCGGAATTTTACCCATATCCCGGGCTTTGCATACAGGCAGCAAACATTCCTTGAGCTGGGGACCAAGCAGAAACTTTCAGAGCTTAACTTCAAGATCCTTGAGGAAACAATCAGCCAGGAGTTGAAGAAGGCCGGGCTTGAATATGAACTGGCTCATAAAAATGCTGCGATTGCCTGGGAATTGAAAAGGCAGGCCCTGTTTTCCGACCTGGAAAAGGAGATCGCCCATATCAAAAAAGGCATGAGCGATGATGAGGAGGCTTTGAAGCGTCTTGCCATTGAAGTGTCAAAGCGGGAAAACGATATTCGGGAACAAAAGACGATTATTGAACTTCAGGCCGAGGCATACCGAAAGGCTATTGCCGGACTGGATAACGAGTCGGCTGAGTATGAAGTGCAGTTGGCCAGAGCCAAGGTCAGGACTGCGGAAAAGAAGCTTGAAATTATTCCTTACCTTGAACAATTGATTACGCTGGAAGGACAATTGATTGGCAAAGAGCAGGAAATTGTCCTGAAAAATCAAATCCTCGTGGAAAAGAATGAAGCTCTTTTGGAAAAAGATGAATTGTTGTTGGATAAACAGTCTCAGCTTATCCAGAAAAACTCCGAATTGCTTACTGCAGAAAGGAAGGTCCTGGATGCCCAGGCCGATCTGCTTGAAGCAACCGGAGGGAAAGTGGCGGCCGAAGAAAAGCTGATCGAAACCGAAACAGATTTGGCGCTTAAAAGAATCACACTTCTTGAACCGGCTATTACCGCCCTGCTTGCCGTTTATGAAGACTATATCAATGAGCTGGCCGTCCAGACCGAACTAGTAAACCAAATCACAGATGTTAAGACACAGACTGCTTCAATCAGGGAGTCAATACTGGAAAAGGTTGAAAGCATTCTTGAAAAACAGCGCGTACTTTCCCAGATATTCGCCGAGTTAACAGCCAGGACCGGCGAACTGGCTGAATACAGGATCGAAAAACTTGGGCAGGTCTATTCGGATCTCGTGGGTGCTTACAGGGCCTATAAGATTGCAATAGAGGAGCAGATTGAACTCGAAAGGCAAATTCTTGATGTAAAGAAGCAGACTGCCGGCATTACCATGGACAGGGCAGATCTCCAGATTGAAATCCTTGCAATTGAAACGGCTATAGAAAAACTTCAAAACAGCCTCGTTCTTGTCCAAAACGATATCAGGACCGCCCGGCTGATCCTTGAAAAGACTCTTATCAGGCAAAACACAAAAAACACAAGACAGGTTATGGAAGCCGAAACTCGTTCTGTCAATGCGGTAGATTCAGCCGATATTGAAGCGAAATCGACCATCGAGTCACTAAAAATTGAGGCTGCGGCTATTCGGCTTGCCGCCAGGCTTGCCTCGGTTATCCGGCTGGATTCTGCGGAAAAAAACATCAATTACAGAGTGGCCTTTACCCGTGCCGACGAGGAAGTCGAAAAGGCAGAAATTTCAGCGGCCACAAAAATAAGCGCGGAACTGGTGCATTTGCTTAGTCAATAACCAAGGGGAATTATGTCCACATCAGCTTTTAACAGAGCGGCGGCGAGAGAGGCAAAGCTTTGGGAGCCTTTTAGGAACGCAATGATCTTCACTCAAAGCCAGGTTGAAGACCGAAAGGTTGTTTTTGGCCTTTACAGCGGAGCGTATATCAACGGGCATGCGTACTTGAATGCTTTTGAAGCCTTTGAGCTTGGAATGATCATAGACCGTTTTGACCAGAACATGGCGGCCCTTGAGGCTGAAGAACAAAAGGCCGTGATGGATATAGCGACCAGGCGATATTTGTCTCAAGTCGATTTGTATATTCATCAGGAAAAAATGGTTACCAAAAGAGCTGATATCGATGCCGAAGAAATGAAATGGGATTTTCGGGAGGCAGCGCTTGAAGCTGACCGAAAGGCTCTTGAAACACTGGCGACAAAACTTGATGCCAGGCAAAAAGAAATCCAGGCACGGGTGGAAACCTTGAGGGCCTCTATCGAACTGGAAAGCATGAATCTCAGGCTGGCTGATATCGAAGTTTCGAGAAAAGAGCTGGACATTTCAAAAGCCAATGTTCGGTTATCCGAAAAGGATATAGAGATTTCCGAAAAGGATATTCAGATCAGCAGCAAAGACCTTGCCCTTTCCGGAAAGGATTTGCAAATTTCTGAACAGGACCTGAATCTTGCTAACAAGGATCTTCAAATATCAAGAACTGAACTTCAGGTTGCAGAAAAACAGATGCAGGAGTTTGCGATTGCCAATGACATTCTCAAATTCCAGCTTTCAATCGTGGAAACCGGTTTGAAAGAGCTTGATACCCTGAGAGAGGTTGCACGGATCAGGATTGAAACCGGGAAAACACAGCAGGACATCAATAAAACAGCTGAATATGGACTTGCCCTTAAAGAAGCGGAATTGGGTAAAACCCAAGCGCGGCTTGATCTCAGGAAAAAAGATATTGATTCCCTTAATGTCGATAATGAGATTGCAAAAATAGAAACCCGGATTGCTGAACTGGAACTTGAAAAAATCAGAACAGACAAGGAAATTGCTTCGGGTGAGGTCGACGTTGCCAATATTGAAGCCAGAATCGCAAAGAAGGGTCTCCTTGAAATAGACCTTGAAATAGCAAAGCTTCGCGAAAAACTTGAGCTAAAAGGGTTTGAACAGGACAAGGCCAGGAAGGAGCTGAAAGCTTTACAGGAAGACACCCTGCAATCCCGTCTGGAAGGGGAAACATCAGATAAGCGTCTGCACGATGAAATAGGAATGGCCAGGCTAGATGCCCAGGTCGCAGATTTAACGGCCAGGTTAAACAGTATCGCCAATAGTGAAAAGAGGCAACTGACAAATATTTACCAACAAATTTTGGGTTATGAGTCCCAGAAACAGATTGAAGAAATGTCATCTGGAAACCAGCTCAGAATAGACGAATCAAAAGAAGAACTGGTCTTGCAAAGAGACGGCATTGCCATGATAGCCAAGCGTGCGGCAGTAGAAGCGGCTAAGATTTTGGCCACGGCCAACATTACAAGCGTCCTGACGCATCAAATCGGAAAGGCACTCTAAACCATGGCCTCCAGAGATCTGAAAAATTTTATAAATTCTTTGAAGGGTATCTCTGGTTGCGGAAACATCCTGGCCAAGTTGGCCGGGGTGAATAGCCGTAACAGGCGAATATTAGATCCGGGGGATTATGTTGTTACGGATCCTGACAGGGTACTCCTTTCAACAGCACCAATTGCTTATGATTTATGGTATCTCCATAAGGCGCTTGTAAACCTGCTTGAGTTTGAAGCAGATGAAAATACTGAAGACGGGACTGCACAAGAGGAATATTTTGAAAAAAACCTTTCTTTTTTTCCGGAAAACCTGCCTGGCATTAAACCGATGAGGGTACTTAAAAATGTTGACGAACTCGTTGCAGATCCCACTTATAATTTTCCCTATAGGCATATTGAAGCTAATAACTGGCGAAACAAGGGAGTTTATTACATCGAATTGTCCCCCTATGAGTTTTGGAATGCCAGACATGGAATGCAATATGCCTCTGACGGACCAACCGACAAATCCGGCATAAATAATTTTGTCGGATATTTTACCTTCCCTATCGGCCAACTTGGTGTAATGGAAATATTCAGTATTGTTCAGGAAACAGAGCTGGTTAATAACCATGATATCGATGCCGGCGATATGCCGATTTCAAAAATACCGGCTGAAATGTTTCCGCCGAGGGAAGGCACAGCCTACAATAAATGTTACGGAACTCATATCATCGAGTCAGGATATTTGATTCCAGGTGGTAAAAAAACAAAGGTCGAGTATTTATCCTCGCCTATACCAACAAACGATCATCCTCATGATGAGCGTATGGGGTGGTTCCGGTACTGGTTTGAAAAAGATGATGTTGTACCGGTGCCTGGGGAGTTTATCGGGGTGCTGGTTAAGCCTTTTGCTATTCCGCCACATGTGTGGTGGTTTCAGGAATCTTCACCATTTGTATATGCCGGGCATTGGATGGAAACCTTGTATAACACTTCCGGGATTATAACGGAGGTAATCGAAGTTAAGGCCCATGGATTGGATTATGTGACGAATCTTTACAGGGTTAAAGTCCATGGTTTTGAGATAATTGTCGCTCCGTCCGATTTTTTTCCATATCAGGTTAATGATCGTGTTGGGATTGTAAAAAAAGATAATCTCGGAAGAGCTGAAAAATCTTTTACCTGGAAAGATATTGAAGTTTATGGAAAAGCAGAAGAGGGCAGCTATACCCCTGTTGAGGGCCTGGTTATTGCTCCTCTTGAATTTTATAGCGAAGAAGGAGAAGGGCTATGAGCAAATTTTTTCGAATTGCCGAAGATGCTATCGGTGTTGCCAAAAATATTGCCGAGCAGCGCAATAGAATCCGCCAGGATGAAATAAACAAGAATTACCATTTGGCACAAATGGGCCGACAGTTTGATTTTGAAAAACTCAACCGGGAGGATCTTCGGGAAAAAGAAAAAATGAAACTGGAACATCAGCAGGCGATGCGCGGATATGATGTGACCTCCCAGGGCCAAGATTTGGCACACCAGGTTGGCATGAGAGGCCATGAAGTCGCTTCAGAGGGCAATCGTTTCCAGAGGGATGTCGGCATGATGGGCCAAAATGTTGCGGCCATGGGGCACAGGTTCGGCCGTGAATTGGGCATGGCTAATCTTGCTGTCCAAGAAAAACTGGGACAATTGCAAAGAGACTCCAGCCTGGAAACTGCCATTGTCAACAAGTTGCCGGAGCTTGCTTCTAGCCGTACCGATCAACTCGGGAATGTTGTTCCTCCGCCTGGACTTGATGCTATCCAAAGGACGGCGGGAGCTGTCATCCAAGGAGTCCGTCCGGATGCCCGGCAAGAGTTGCCACAGGCTGCCTCCTACAGTATCGATCCTGCTCAGGCCCAGGCAACAGCTGCCAGTGCTTTTCAGGTCCTTGGAAAAAAGTCTGGTGATATCGGTAAAAGGGTCTCGGCATTGTTTGATAACCCCGAAAACTTTGAATCAAACCTGGATAAAATGCTGAAAGACAAAAAACTGTCAAAAGAGGAAAAGCTTGCCATCGTTGACCTTGCGGAGATCGGTCTTGTTCTTGGGGGTAAAGAGGAATTAACCAAGGTTTTTACAAATATTCTTGGTGGAGCGTTGCGATAAACGGAGAATTACAATGGATTTCGATGAACTGCGAAAACGGATAATTGAACCGCAGGAAAATGCACCGCCTCTGCCATCAATCGACTTTGGCAGTCTGCGTAGACAAATAGATGAGCAGCCGGTTGATACCGGTGTCAAGTTGCTCACAGACCCATTGGCATCTGTTGGCCGCGGTGCGGCAAGTCTTGCGCAGGCAGCTGTGACTGTAGCCAACTTGCCGCAGGCCGGAATGACCGAACTGTTTTCCGGAGGGTTGCAAAAAACCGGTCTCATCGGTGATGAAACCGCGCGGAGATTGTCTTCCATGGCCGGTATTGAAAGGCTGGTCAGGGGCACCTCTGTTTTTGACACTATCCAGAAAAAAATTGAAGGTGTCCAGAGCGACAAATGGAAAGAGGATACAGCCAAAGAGTTTGTTCAAGAGGTTGAAAAGGGGGAGGGCTGGTTTGGTTCCAGATGGAAACCCGGCGAGGGATTGACCAGCCCGATCAAGATCATCGACATGGTACTGCAATCCGTTCCTGCCTCTGTTGCGGGCATGGGAGGCGGTGTAGTTGCCACTAAAGCGTTACTGGGGATGGCCAATGCTGTTGGAAAGGCGGTAATGAAACCGGCAGTTGCCGGAATTCTTGGCGCGGCTGTTGGTGAAGGAAGTGTGGCCGGAGGCATGGCTTTTAATCAGATGATTCGGGAAATGCAGGGGCTTTCTGACGAAGAGGTTGTTTCATCCCCTTATTTCCAGGAAAAGTATGGGCAAAATATTACCCCGGACAACATTCAGCTTGCCAGAAATGCCATGTCGTTAACCGGCGGGCTGATGACCGGCATTCTATCTGCTATTGGGGTTGGGGTTCTCGGGGCTCCTTCTGGTGCGTTTATCGGGAGGGTCATAAGTGGCGAAGCAGGGAAAACTTTAGCAAGCACCATTTTAAAATCTGCCGCCCTGGAGGGTTTTCAGGAGTTTACACAGGAACCCACGGAGCAGATGATTGAAAATATGGCCGTCAAATGGCTCGCTGACCGGAACCAGTCCTTTACTGAAGGCATGGGGGAGGCCGCCGTAGGAGGTTTTATTTCGGGAGCTGCTATGGGCGGGGGGCTTGGAAAGATGGCTCACACCCATGGAATCCGTGAACGCGAAGCTATCGAACGTGCAGGAATTTTGTCAAAGTTTACCGGCAGACCAGAAAACGAAATCGGGCATACTCCGGACGAAATTGTTTCCCAGATAACGGAAAAAATCATGGGCAGGAATCCGGCTCCGCTTGATCTTCTCCAGGAAAAACTTGTTTCAAGCTATCTTGTAAACAAGCAGGGAACGGCCCACGCCGACCTGTACGCACTGTATGATCAGGCCATTGACAATGCACTGGATACGTTTACAAAAGAACAGATTGACAATCTTTTGGGTCCTTATGTCGTGGCTGGTTCGGGGCAGGTTTCCCGCTCGGTCCTTCGCGAGATAAAGAGCACAAGGCCGGATGTAGCTGAACTTATGGTCGAAAGAATTGACCAGGCAATTCAGGAAACCACAGATCCGGGGCAAAAAGCGCTTTTAAAAGTCCGAAGAGATGACCTTACCCGTGATTTTGAACCTCCACCGATTCCTGAATACAGACCGGAGGATATGTCTTCGTCGTCTCTTGCTCCTTCCGGACAGGAAGGTGAACCGCTTTCCTCTGAAAAGCCGGATAAAAGTGCTAAAAAGCAGGAACCCGCAAAAGAAATTGATGTTGAATCGGAGGCTGATCTTGAGGCCGTATCTGAAGAAGAGCTAGACAAGGTTGTCAATGAAGATCTTAACAGGAAGATTGGCAAGGCAAATGACAGGTTAAAGGCAGCCCTTCAAAAAGGAGAATATGGCAAAGCCGATATTTATGGAAAACAGCTTGAAGCACTTTACGAAAAGCAGAGGAAATTACAGGGCAGGATTCCGGCCCCCAGGATTGAACAGGTTTTTACACCGAGAGAAGATGTCCCGAAAGAGCATTTGCCGGAACCGAAGCAGCCTAAGCGTGGAAGCATTCATGTTGAAAATGTAGGTCCTGTTGAGATTGAATACCGCCTGGCTGATGCCGATGCCCTGGTCCCATCGAACAATCCTCTGTCTTTTCATCCGGATAAACGATTGCCGAAAGAGTTGCAGCCGAGAAACCGGGAACGTCTGGAAATGCGACTTCAGGTCACCAAAATGGCTAAAAACCTTGATCCAAACCGGCTGGGCGCAGCTCCTACTCCTGCCCATGGTGGTCCGCTGGTGAAAAATACCTATGTTGTGGGTGGCCATGGCCGGGCAATGGCAATTCAGCAGGCCTATGAACTCGGCAATGCCGAAAGCCTGAGACAATATTATATCGATCATGCTGAGGATTTCGGCTACACGCCTGAACAGGTCAAGGCACTGGAACGCCCGGTTATTTACCGGGAAATTGTCCCTGATGAAGTTGATTTGAAAAAAATTGCCCTGAACACCAACGATCCCGGAACTGCAAAAATGAGCGCAACGGAAACCGCTGCCGCTGACACCGATATCCTAACACGCTCTCTTATGGCAGCATACAAACCCGGAAAAGAAGGGGAACTTAATGTTGAGACTAACCAGGATTTTTTGTCCAGGTTTATCCAGGGAACCGGGTCGGATGCCCCCAATCTGACAACAGCGGATGGAAAAATCAATAAGCAGGGGCTTGAAAGAATCAAGTCTGCTCTTTTTGACAAGGCATATGGCGCGAGTAATGAACTTTCTGCAATGCAGGCCGAAGATGCAAATCCGGACAACAGAAACATTATCAAGGCCCTCGGCATGGCCAGCGGTGATTTTGCAAGGGCGCGGGTTATAGATGAGGGAAATTTAACGGATAATACTGTCAATCATCTTTTGGAAGCGGTCAAGCTTGTGCGACGGTCAAGGCTTGGCGCTGAAACTCTGCAGCAGATACTTAATCAAAAGGGCTTGTTTGATCAAGTAAGCGATGAGACGAAACTTGTTGCCGGTTTTCTTGACGAGAATATCCGAAAGCCTTCTGCCATGGGTGACTTTTTCAGGCATGTTGCAGAAAGGATTATTAAAGCTTCCGACAAACAAAAAGGGTTGTTTGGTGAGAAAGATCGACCCAGAACTTCTGGTGATGTTATTCGCCAGGCCATCGAGGCTGTTGCTTTGGATATGTCCGTTTCTGAAAGTGGACATGCCCGGGAATCCGCTGACACCAAAGACATCAATGGTTCGGAAATGCCCAAAAAAGAGGAGGGACATGTCCAGAACATCAAAGAGGCTGAAAAAACTCCTCAAGACACGGTTGTTAGCAAAGCAGCTTCGGAGCCAGGGGGCGGACCGAGAACAGTGCCTGCCAGAACTTCTGTTAGGCCCGCAGAGGCAAAAAAGGAGCAAGAAGATACGGTTGAACCTGAAAAGGAAGCAAAGAAGTCCAGGGAAGAAGAAGTTCCACAGATCCCTACAGAGATTTTGCGCGGGAGCGGCCACAATGTTTCACATGTCTCAGAACCCGAGCGCTTTGACTTATATAATGAACTGTCTGAACTCAAAAAGCTGGCAGAAAGTTATGGCGAAAAATTTCCGCGTGGAACGGGGATAGCCATTAACGCCCAGATACGAAACCTGGAAAATGGTGCCGGAAATATTGGGGTATTTAAAGCCATCATTGGAGAGGCCAAGGAAGAAATACGCAAGATAGAATTGCTGGAAAAAAATCAGGTCGCCAAAACAGATTTCCAAAGCCTTAAAGAAAAACCAGAAGGTCTTGGGTTTCAAAAAGGAACAAAAGAATTAGCTGATAAAGTCGCCAATATTCTGAAAGATGGAAAAAACCTCAGTTGGTCAAACCTGGTTCGCTTGGCAAACGATGCTTTCGGAGGCATACAGGCCAATGGCATGTGGGCGCCGAAAGATGCTTATGACGCCATGGAACTGGGTATCAATATTTATATTCGCGATCATATGCCTGCCTTTTCTGAACCGGCCGAAGCAATAGAGTGGATTGAAACCAATATTCTTTCGAAAATACCGACCCAAACCAAACGGTCTGAAGAACAGGACGAATTCCAGCAGTTTTCAACTCCTCCCCATCTGGCTTATGTGGTCAACTGGTTAGCCAATCCTAAAAAAGGTGATCTGGTTCTTGAACCGAGCGGAGGAATCGGTGGGCTTGCTGTATTTGCCGGCAAGGCAGGGGCAAAGGTGGTTTTCAATGAGCTTAGCCAGCGGAGGCTCGATATTGCCCGAAACCTGAAATTTGCCCGCTATTTCAACGAGAATGCAGAGCAAATTCACAATATCCTTCCGGCAGATGTAAAGCCTTCAGTCGTTTTGATGAACCCTCCTTTTTCTGCTACTGCCGGCAGGATTCACGGTCAGAGAAAAACCCTTAACACAACCAGGCACCTTGACCAGGCGTTGGAACGGCTGGAACCCGGCGGCCGACTGGTGGCAATTGTTGGAAAAGGCATGCAATTGAACAAGCCGACTTTCCATAAATGGTGGCAAAAGACAAAGTCGCAATACAATGTCCGGGCGGCTGTCCGGGTGGATGGAAGCAATTACAGGAAATATGGCACGACTTTCGACAATGTGCTAATAGTGATAGATAAGACTGGGCCTACCTCCGGGGATATAATCCAGGGCAGGGCTGAAAACCTGAAAGATTTGGCTGAGAAGCTTAAGGAGGTTCATAATGAGGTTAAGAATGGGATATATGAGCAAGGAATGGGTGAAGGAGGCCAGGCAGGTGAGAAACCATCCTTTGAACGTGCAGGCAAGGGAGATGCTCAAGAAACTGAAGGAACCGGTTTACGATCTGGTGACAGGAGTGCCGGAACTTCTTTACTGGCTGGTGACGGAACATCTGGAGGAAGCCCGGGGGCTCCAGGGGTCGTGGAACCGGCCAGAGGCAGTGGACGTGGTGTCGATACTGGAGCAGATCACTTGCACATCGCCAATATTGACGATGAGATTCCTGGAAGATACGGACCCGATAGACAGCGACGATCCGCTGACAGTGGCGAAAGCACTGGCAAACGAGATGATTCTGAAGATAGAATCCATGTAGTAGAGCAGGGCACCGAGGAAAGCCGCGAATTAACCGATTCTGTTTTTGACACTTACAGGCCCGCAGTAACCGTTCAGGGGGCCAAAGCCCATCCCGGAAAGCTGGTAGAGTCGGCAGCCATGGCCGCTGTAAAACCGGCAAAAACTGATTATTCCCCTAATCTTCCCAAGGCCGCAATAGAAACCGGAAAAATATCTGACGCCCAACTGGAGGCAGTTGTCAGGGCTGGGCATAATCACAGCAAACACACTCCCGATGGCCAAAGGCAGGGTTTTTTTGTTGGAGATGGCACCGGAGTTGGAAAGGGTCGTGAGATTGCGGCAATTATCTGGGACAATTTCCGTCAGGGAAGAAAAAAGGCGGTATGGATTACCAAAAACAGCGGTCTTTTTAAAGACGCCAAAAGAGATATAGAAGGGATTGGATGGGACTCCGGGATAATGATGGAGTTAAGCAAGACAGCTCCTGGTGCAGATATAAAAGCTGAGGAGGGGGTTCTTTTTGTTACCTATGACACCCTGAAAGGCCAGGAGAAAAAGGAAGGCGGACGCACGCGGATTGAACAGCTGAAACAATGGCTGGGAGATGATTTTGACGGTGTTATTGCCTTTGATGAAGCCCATTTAATGGGCAATCTTCTGCAAATCAACCGAACGGACAAAGTTTCCCAAAGGGCTATAGTCGGCCAGTCTTTACGAAATAACCATCCAGATGCACGGGTGGTCTATTTTTCAGCAACTGGCGCAACTGACCCCAAAAACCTTGCATATCTTGACCGCCTGGGAATCTGGGGGGAAGGAACCCCCTTTGGCCGAGCCATAGACTTTGTTGACAATATCAATGCCGGAGGTGTGGCGGCCATGGAGCTAGTGGCGTCAGACCTTAAAGCCCAGGGCAAGTATCTTGCGAGAAGCCTCTCATTTGACGATGTAACCTATGACAGGGTTACCCACAAGCTCACAAAAGACCAGCGGGATAGCTATAATACATATGCAGAATCATGGCAGATTGTCCTGAACAACATGGAGGAGGCAATCGGGCTCACCGATGCTGACCCAAAAACAAGGGCAAAGGCGATGTCTTACTTTTGGGGGGCAAACCAGAGATTCTGGAATCAGGTACTGACCTCTCTTCAAATGCCGTCCGTTATCAAATCTGCCGATAAGGAATTGAAGGCCGGAAACTCGGTTGTGTTCCAGCTTGTCAATACTAATGAAGCCCAGCAGGATAGAGCAATTTCACAGATGGATGAAAGTTCATCAGTAGAGGACCTGGACCTTACTCCTACGGAAATTATTTTTAATTTTGTCGAAACCGGGTTTCCTACCCAGCAGTATGAAGAGTCCATGGATGAAAACGGCAATATCATAAAAACCGTGGTAACAGATTCCCAGGGAAATCCAGTCCAAAATGCCCAGGCCGTTGCTATGAAAGAAGCTTTGCTCGACAGGCTTGCAGGTATTAAAGGACTGGATGGCCCGCTTGATATTATACTGAATCATTTCGGGCAGGAAAATGTTGCTGAAATTACAGGCAGGAAACGCAGGACAGTATGGGTGGCTGATGAAAAGGGACGAAAAAAGATCATCCAGAAGCGCGGAAAGGCGGCTGTTAATGCCGATGCAAAAAGTTTCATGGACGGAAAAAAGCGGGTGCTTGTATTTTCCGATGCAGGTGGTACGGGTTTCAGTTTTCATGCTGATAATAATGCGAAAAACAGGCAAAAGAGGATTCATTACCTTGTTCAGCCTGGATGGAAAGCGGACTCTGCCATCCAGGGACTTGGACGCACCCACAGGACCAACCAGGCCAGTGCTCCCCGATTCATTCTTGCTTCGACCGATGTTCCTGCGCAAGCGAGGTTTATTTCCACTATAGCAAGGCGTTTGGACCAACTGGGAGCGCTGACCAGGGGCCAGCGTGAAACCTCCTCACAGGGACTGTTTAAAGCAAGGGACAACCTTGAAACTGCCCATGCCACTGATGCCCTGCGGCTTTTCTTTTCGGATGCCAAATCGGGAAATATTCCCGGTATAAATATTGAAGACCTGCAAAAACAGCTCGGACTTAAACTGGTTTCCGAGCAAACAGGCGGCCTTTTGTCACAGTTGCCGGATATGCCGAAATTTTTAAACCGTACCCTGTCATTAAGACTGGACATGATGGAAAAGGTTTTCGATGCTTACATGGACCGTCTGGACCATGTTCTTGCCATTGCTGATCAGGCAGGGGCTTTGGATGCAGGAATGGAAACCATTCGAGGAACAAGCATCAGATCGCTCAGGGAAGAGGTGGTGCGAAGAGATGAAGAGACCGGTGCTGAAACAAAATATCACGAACTGGAAATTGAAACGGAAATAAACTACCGTCCTTTTGATCAGGTCGAACACCTTTCGAGATTTCTCAAAAACAAACGAAGCGGCCAGGTGTGGGTTATATCAGGTCCAAAGAAACACTTTACGGATCCGGAAACTGGCCAAATTAAGGAATTTTACCGGGTTGAATCCATTTCATCTGCTCGGGTCATAGGTGCTGACCAAGTAGATGGATCGCTTTACGAGGAACCTAAATTTGACCCTTTATCAAAGGATGAGGCAAGGGCCATGTGGGAGGAGTCAATTGAGAAGGCACCCAGAACGAGAATCCGAAAGGAGCATTTGATATCCGGCTCGCTTTTGCCGATATGGGATCGACTTCCCAGGGGAAGCGTAAAAATCAAAAGAGCCAGGACTGATGATGGTGCAGTTATTCTTGGCAGGACAATTCCGTCTGATTTTGTGGAATCTACTCTCAAAAGTTTAGGATCGGCATCCTCTGATTATAACCCGAATCAGGCTGCTGACCAGGTGTTACAGGAAAATGCAACTATCCGCTTTGCCAATGACTGGCGGGTAAAACGCTCACTGGTCTCTGGAGAACAAAGGTTTGAGTTGATCGGTCCGGACAATTCCAATCTTGTTGAAATGGACAGGCTGGGAGTTTTTCGGGAGCGAATTGGCTTTAAAATGCGATTTTTTATCCCGAACGACAAGGCTGGCCAAATAATAGGCGATATTGCCAAGTCAAGGCCTATTGTTTCAGTAACCTCGCCATCCGTAGAAGACATCCGATATTCCGCCACTTCAATCAAGCCATGGCCGAAAGACTTTCCGGAGATTTATGGTCACACCAACATAGCTGCTTTAAAAAGGCACCCTGATTATGAAAAGGCAAAAGCGGGCGATGTCAGAAGTGCGCTAAAAGTTGTTTCAGACTTGGCCAAAATTGATCGTATAAAAGAGCTTGGCAGGCAATTTCCGAATGCAGAGATTGTTTTCGTTCATAGTCAAGAGGAAGGTGGCCTGAATAAGCTTCCGGTTGCCTTGGCAACTGCTATTGGCGATATTACGGGATTGGCGATCAACACAGATATCATTCAGTCGAACAGGCCCGAACACACAAAAAAAGATGCTGCAGAAAGAATATTAAGCCGGGCGGAATTTGACGGCCCGGTTAAAAAGGGCCAGGAGTATATAATTGTTGACGATGTTGTGGCCCAGGGCGGGACAATTTCAGAATTAAAGCACTATATTGAAAACAATGGCGGCAAGGTTGTTGCGGTTTCTGCCTTGTCATATGCGAGGGGTTCTGGTAAAATTGCCATTCAACCGGAAACAATAAAAACGCTTACTGAAAGGTTCGGCAAAGATGACCTCGAAAGACTCCTCAAAAAATACGACGTTGCAGGAACAATCCAGGCCCTCACCGAGCGGGAAGGCAGATATCTCGCAAAATTCAAATCGCTTGACACAATCCGAGATCGATTCGCTCAGGAAAGACAGTCGGGAAGCCACCGAGTTCTGTATTCGCTACTGGAAAGAGAATCCTCTCGTGTAAACGATCGTTTCTCCGGTGGCCCTGAAGTTGGAGAAGCAACCGGGGCCGAGGCATCCCTTGCCAATGTACCACAATATCCTGCCAGTGTTGAATCCTCTGTAAAAGCCAATAAACTGCAAGAAACGGTTGACAAGATAATGAACCGTTTCCCCGGCCTCAAAAAAGAAATGATCAAGGTGTTCCAGTCCGAATCCCAACTTCCTGGAAAATTGCAGGCTGTTCTGAAAAAACAGGACATGGCAGGCAAGTATGATGCAATGATCTGGGAGGGAAAGATTTACCTTGTTGCCGACAACCTCACCAAAGATAGTGTTGCCGAGCTGTCGATAATAGAAGGCCTCCTTCGGCATGAAGGGCGGCATTATGCCATAGAGCAGATATTTGGAAACAAAAAGGCAAGAGACCAGTTTTTTGCCCAGGTTGCTGAAAGATACTCGAGTTCTGTCCATGAATATCTCCGCAGGCACGAGCTTGAAGATACTTCCGAAAATCGGATCATAGCTGCCGAAGAAGTGATCATTGACCGGATAAAAGCCGGTGAGACAGGCGGCATTATAGACCGTTTCATTGCCCGGATTGCCAATTTTTTAAGAACCCTTTTTCCAAAGCTTAAAATATCCAATGCCGAGGTTAGGGAGCTGATTGCTCGGGCGGATCGGATTATTGAGGGGAAAGGCGGTGTCTTACCAATTGGAAAGTTTGCGGCTGATACCAGATACCTGATGGGTGGCCAGGCTCTTGCGACAAGAGATGGGATTGAAAAACTTGAAACCGCCCAAAAAATGATTGGGGGCAGGGAAAAAATCTGGAATGAAACTGGATGGTGGAAACTTGGTGGGGACTGGAAGTTTGAAATCAGTCCTGAAAACGCTGCCATCAAAACCGACCGGTTTAAAGGTCTTATTATTTCTTCTATTAAAGATGTTATTCCGGAAGGCCAAAAGGTCAAAAAAAGTGTGAGGCTTGGTGATCAGTTTAAAGACTCCGGAATTACCAAAACCGTTCGTTTGGAAGACATTTATGATTATCCCGATTTGTATGAACTTTTCCCTGGGGCGAAAGATATCAGGGTGGCTTTCCATTTTGATCCGCGAGGGGGAGCATACAGGGATCGAAAAAACAATTTGATATCCATATCCATTGGAGATGTAAAAGGATCTGACCTTCAAGCCTGGATAAAAGAAGGGAGTATCCCCGTTAACAGGTTCAAAAATAAGCTTGAACATGAAATACAGCATGCCATCCAGGAGATTGAAGGCTTCCCAAGGGGTGGTAGCCCATCAAATGTTGAACCGGCCAAAGGTTTTGAACGGTCTGAAAAAATTTACGCCGAGGCGGAGAAGATATTTGAAGCTGCAAGCCAGGAAAGCAACCCGGAAAAACGTGCCTTGATGAACAAGGAGGCTGTTAACAAAATGGTAGCTGCGGACAAGCTTGCCAGAATGTATGCTTATGCGACTTTGCCGGGTGAAGCTGAGGCCCGAATGGTGCAAAGGCGGCTCAAGATGACCCCTGAGGAACGCAAGGCTGAACCCCCATGGGTTACGCTGGAAAAGATGCTAAAAGAAGAAGGGTTGCTCAAAGAGGGGCAGAGGGTTGAAGATGTACTGGTGGATCAGCGCATAGGAAAAGATCCGGCAACAAAACAATTGTCATTGCCTAAAGCGGAGATAGTTTCCGCTGTCCGCTTTTCCCGCAAACCAACCCTTTCCAGGGAGGAGGCCAGCAGCCGAAGTTCTGAAGTCCAGAAGCGTTTCAAGGCCGCGCAAAAAGGCCCGGAAAGACCTTCATTCGGTCAAAAAGCAAAAGAATTTATCGGTCAGGCCAAAGATACATTCACACGCCATTTTATCCATCTGGATCCAAAAACCGATGGGGCCATAATTGATATTCTCCGCAGATTTCAGGAAACGCCGGCGGCTATGTGGGAGAAGGCCGGATACCACACGGTTAAGTTCCTAAAGGAGATGGATGAGAATGCAAGGGACGTGTTCACCTATAACCTTGTCCTTGGAGATATGGTTCGGGATATTGAAAACGGAACTATCGAACTTGAGCGAGGAGAACAATTGCCTTTTGGATACAAAGGCGTTGATGATGTTTATGCCGACTTGGATCATTTCAGGCAGGTTGCAGAAAGGCACCCTGAAGTTAAAAAGGCACTTGAAGAGCGTGCAAAATTCATGGGTAATCTCAGAAAAGACCTTGTTAAGCACAAACTCCTTCCAAAAGCTGTTTTGAAATCAGATCCCAATGAATATTTCCATCACCAGGTCCTTGACTATATGGCCCTGAAAAAAAGCCCGGGCCTTTATTCAAAGGATTTGAGAACGAAAAAGAAAGGGTGGCAATTTTCCCGAACAGGTTCTTTAAAAGACTACAGCACCAACTACCTTGAGTCTGAGATCGAAGTAATAAGCCAAGGATTGGTTCAGGTCAAAACACAGGAGACCTTGGACAGGATCAAAAAACTTGCGGATATCAAGGGCAGGCTGGAAAAACAAGTTTATGACCAGAACGTGGCTGCCCTTGAAAAAGCTTTTGCTGAAGCCGGTAGTCTGGAAGATCCGTTAAAACCGTTTAAAACCAAAATTGCCATCGGATTTTCCGGCATTGAAAAGAAGGCAGCCCGAGGGGAGTTATTAGTTCCGGATGAATATCAGGATATCGTTGAAGAACTTGCGCAAAATTACTGGGATAAAAAAGACAAGGATAAAGACCAGGTTGAGGCAGGCCAGCATCCCAAAATGTTTCAGTTTCTTTCGTGGTTGATCAACACGAAAAGCGATGGAGCCATGGAGGCAGCGATAATATTCAAGGCCATTAAAAACCGCAACCGGTTTATAAAAGAGAGTCTGGGGAGAAATTTCAAAACCTACCGGGACCTAATACCGGAAGGATATGCAGAGTGGAAGCCGAAGCCGGGGCAAGCATTTTATTTTACAAATTCTTTAGCAGACAAAGTTATCGAGGATGTTCTTTCCGGCCATAAATCCCTGGAAGACACCGAAGTTCAAAAAGTTCTGGCTCGGGGACGAGATGCAGTCTGGGTTATACCGGACCGTGTGGCAGCCACCCTGGATGATTTTAAACCGCCCAGGATTGACAGTCTGCCGGAAAAAATATCCGTTGGGCTGATGAGCAAATGGAAGCAGTGGATTCTTATTAATCCGTACAGGATTGTCCGTTACAACATTAACAACATGTCAGGCGATCTTGATATTTCACTGGCCTACGATCCCAAAATAGCCAAGATGAGCTTTAAGGCAGCCAAGGATCTTTGGTCGGCCTATGGCAAAGGCAAATGGAAGATAGATTCCACACTCAGAAAAGAATTGGATGAAGCACGTGAAGCAGGTGTAATTGGAACGGGCATGACCCAAATGGATATTCCAGACATTGGAATGGTCAACAAAATGGATGAGTTCATGGATATCCTGGACGGCAAGCCTCCAAGAGGACTGCTTCAAAAGAACAAGAAGGGGCTTAAATGGTACTGGGAGCAATCCAAAGGTTTGACCAACTGGCGGGAAAATATCATCCGCCTGGCTGCTTACCGGTATTTTAAGGAGAAGCTCGAACAATCCGGTTACCGCAATGTGTATGCTGCCTCTAAAGTATCCGAGATCGATGCCATGTGGGAAGCTGGTGCAAGCAAAGACGAGATTGCGGCTAAACTGGCCCGTGAACTTATCGGGGATTACGGCAATATATCCCAGGGTGGTCAGTGGCTGAGGCATAAATTGATACCGTTTTGGTCATGGTGCGAGATCAACGCCCCACGCTACATCCGTCTGTTTCGCAATTTGAAGCATGAAGACCGGAGTGTTACAGGTCTGGGCGGAGTCATGGCCTGGAAAGTTGCAAAGCTCGGACTGAAAGCGGGCCTTTTGTTCGGTCTGGTCAATATTTGGAATGCGCTTATGTTTCCGGATGAAGACGATGAACTCGGGGAGGCCAAGCGCCATCAAATGCATCTTATTTTGGGCAGAAGAGAAGACGGTACGATTATTACCCTTCGTTTCCAGGGTGCCCTTTCTGATGCCCTTTCCTGGTTTGGCCAGGAAAACCCAATCGAAACTTACCGGATGCTTGCCAAGGGTGATTTTGCCGGTGAAGCTACACGCGCGGTTAAAGCTCCTGCTGAAAAGCTGATTACCGGCCTTCGGCCAGAACCCAAAATGCTTTTTGAAAGCATTACCGGATCAAGCCTTTACCCTGATCCGTTCAGCCCAAAACCAATCCGGGATAAGGTTCAGCATCTACTTAGAACTTTTAGCCTTGATAAAATATACAATATCGCAGTTGGCAAACCAAGTCGCGCCGGTTCATGGGAAAAGCAGTTTGTAGATGATCTTAAAAGCATGGTCATCTATGAGACCGATCCGGGTGAAACCGCTTATTGGGAAATCCGGAAACGGGTGTTTGATTTCCGGAAGGAAAAAGGCCATGAAGCACCCACCGTACACCCGACCAACAAATCAAACGCCCTGTATTATTACCGTCAGGCAATTAAATATGGAGACCTGGCAGCGGCCGCAAAATATTATCAGAAATACATTGAATACGGTGGAACTGCCAAGAGCATAGCAGACTCAATAAAAAGGGCTCATCCTTTATCGTCTTTGCCGATCAAGGACCGGTATGCATTCAGAAACAGTCTCAGTGAAAAAGACTTGAAAACTCTGGAAGTAGCGCTCAGGTGGTACCGTGACACCTATTTGTCGGTTACAACCGGACAGCGGAATTGATTTTATATCACATGGGGACCCCTATGACTGATGAACAGAGATGGATATATATCGAGCGGGCCTTGAACGAGCATTCTAGGCAGTTGATAGATATCAGCAATACCCTGAATTATATCGCGGTGCAGAAAGAACGCATCGATGAGCATGACAGAAAAATAAATGCTTTATGGCGGAAATATGATGAGATCATTTTTCCAACGATAAATGAACTTTCAAGGTTTCAGGCAGCGTGCCCAAAAAGGGAGATCCATATCTTGTGGTTTGTAATAATTCCCCTAGCCCTGACATTGGCCGGAATCGCCTATAAACTCTTTTCGGGAGGAGAATAATGAACACTCAAAAACTAAAAGAACAAATAATTGATCATGAAGGTATCCGCCTTAAACCTTATCGCTGCAGTGCCGGCAAACTAACTATAGGAATCGGCCGCAACATCGAAAAAAAGGGGATCAATACAGATGAAGCCTTTCATATGTTGACTAACGACATACAGGAATGCCTTGTGGATATAATAACTATTTTCTCTGACTTCAGTGAGTTTCCTGAAAAAATACAACTGGTATTGATGGATATGCGGTTCAACCTCGGGGCTTCGGGTTTCCGCGGCTTTCGAAAAATGATTGCTGCCGCAAAAAGCCAAGATTGGGAAGGCATGAAACGAGAAATGATTCACAGCAACTGGTATGGCCAAGTTGGAAGGCGGAGCCGTAACCTGGTCAAGATGGTGGATGAAGTTATTAAAGAAGAAGACCTCAATCGACAAAGCGTTTGAATTAATAAATAAATCGTGCATACAGGAGGATTTGGCAAGATGCCTGTTGACGTAACCGATGTTGATACCCGGGATAAAATTTTAAAGATCAGGGCCATGACCAGGCATATTATTCTAGTCATGATGGCAGCAGGACTAGTTGTGGGCCTTTTGGTGGCATCATGGAAGGCTGAAACTTTTTCGGATAATGTGGAACTTTTAAAATGGTTTGCAGGAATTTCAGTGCCGTTTCTTGCCTTTTTGTTTGGTGAGCGCGGGGCTCTTAAGGTTCCCGGAAAAGAAGATACCGGAAAATGAAA
>CAYZJH010000044.1:0-30907 GCA_964478625.1 uncultured Desulfobacteraceae bacterium | reverse complement strand
GCCAAGCCTACAAGGATACCATACGCTCAACAGCTTTCAGGGCAGGAATTCTGATGTTTTCAGGAACTTTAACCTGGGGGGCCATGGTCTCAAGACTGTTGACAATGTCTTCTAAACTGATTTTCTTCATATCCCGGCATTCCATGGCAAGGCTTGCGGGGTAAAATTGCTTATCCGGGTTGGCTTTTTTAAGAGGATAAATCAACCCGACCTCAGTGCCCACAATAAAAGCTTTTTGCTCCGATCGGTTTGCATGGGTAAGCATTCCCGAGGTGCTGGCAATAATATCCGCCAGCTGAAGCACCTCCGGGCGACATTCGGGATGAGCCATAAAAACGGCTTCGGGATATGCCTCCCTGGCCTTTTGAACATCCTTTGCGGTCAACAGATTATGATACGGACAAAAACCCTCCCAAAAATGAATTTTTTGGTTCGTATACAAAGAAGCATAACGGGCCAGGTTTCGATCCGGGACCATCAGAATTTCCTTTTCATCAAGACTCTTGACCACGTTAACCACATTGGCCGATGTGCAGCAAATGTCCGACAATGCTTTAACCGCTGCTGTCGAATTGACATAGGTGACAACCGGAATAGTTTTTTCAGAAGATGAAAGTTCCCTGATTTTATTCTTAAGTTTTTCCGGGGTAACCATATCCGCCATGGGGCATCCCGCATCTGTCCGTGGCAACAATACGATTTTTTCCGGTGAAAGTATTGATGCCGTTTCGGCCATGAAATGCACTCCACAGAAAACAATGACCTTTGCATTTGTTTGTGCCGCCTTTCGGCTCAGCTCCAGGGAATCCCCGCAAAGGTCGGCAACATCCTGAATTTCCGGAGGCTGATAGTTATGTGCGAGTAAAACGGCGTTTCGTTTTTTTAACAGTGCTCTGATTTTTTCATGCATGGATTCATTTTTCTCCTGTTGATTATTCCATTTCCAGAATATCGACTCCTTTTGGAATGGTGAAATTAAACAAATCCTCATCGAAATTTTGATCAAATTGATAGTTGGTCATCCGAATCCGGGTTTCATCCTCATAGGCGTTATAAGTCACAATGTTTTTGATAATGAAAGTTTCCGGATCAACCACCAGAATAATTGCTGCCAATTCCAGGGATTCATCTTGTGGAAAAAGTTTCAGATGATAATCATCACCTGATACAATACCGGTGTTTTCTAAAAAGATGGTAAATTTGTCCCGAAGAAGCTTCATATCCGAGAGAAAACCGGCCCCTTTGCCGTCTTTGAAAAATGCAGGGGCCTTTCCCACCATAACCTGATTGTCCTCAGGACGGTAAATCCATAAGCGATCTCCATCGGTAATAATAACCTGAGGGTCCGGAGATTCATATTCCCATCGCATCATTCCGGGGCGTTTTACCTTAAGGTTTCCCTCGGCGGTATCAACAATATTCATAGCCTTTAATGTCGATTCCTGGATAAAATCAGCCGAAAATCCGGGTACTGAATATCGTTTTTCAATGCCGTCCAGAATTTTCTCAAGCTGATCTGCAGAAAATAGATTCTGACTATCCCCGGATTGTTCCTGGCCGTAAAGATATTCTCCATAACCTATGACTGCTGAAAAAAGCAAAATCACCATCAGGGATTTAATTTTCATGTATCGATCCTGTTCTCTGAATAAAGGTTCATTTTTCAGTGTTCAGAAAATGGATTCACGCTTTCTGTTGTCCATTTTTCGCACTGAATCTGTTGATTTTTCAAACAGTTTACCTAATTTTCAAAAAAAGCGCAAACAAACTCCCGGATTTTGTCCCATCATTGATTCATATAAAAGGGGCCATTTTTTGGATGATCAAAAGTTTGGGAACCGCTCCTGTGAGACGATCCCTGGTCTGTCCATTGTCAAAAATAATGATGGTCGGCACACTCATAATATTAAACCGGTTGGCGGTAATGGGATTTTGATCAATGTTGAGCTTGGCGACCCGGACCCTTCCTTTCCAATCACGGGCCAGCTGCTCGACAACTGGAATGATGGCCTGGCACGACGGACACCAGTTGGCAAAAGAAAAAAACAACACCGGAACCGGAGATTGTAACACTTTGTTTTCAAAGTCCCGGTCTGAGACCATCATCGAACGACCGGAGAGCAGGCCCGCGGTTTCTATGGTTTCATGGCATTTTCCGCACTTGGCTGTTTCATTCATTTTGGTTTCAGGAATCCGATTTCTCGCCCCGCAGGACATACATCTTACCAGGTAAACATTTTCGCTAGTGTCATTCTTTTCGTCCCTGTCCGATGTCTCCCTTGTGGTGTCCATGTATTGGCCACATTTTCCGCACTTTGCTCTTAAACCTGATTTTTCCGGTGGAACCCTGTTTTTGGCCCCGCATGCCCTGCATTGGATAATCATATTTTGCTCGTTCATCTTATTTCCTCCGGCTAGTCGTTACCCGGTCTGGTGGATTTTAATTTTTCCGATGATGTCATTTTGGTTCAAAAAAGATAGTCCATGGCCTCACCCAGTGTTTTAACTCCGATAAGGGTGATGCCTTCTTGTTTAATCATTCGCCTAACATTGGTCTCCGGAACAACACAGCGTTTGAATCCCATTTTGATGATCTCTGAAACCCTTGTTTCAAGATGACTGATCGCTCTGATTTCACCGGTAAGTCCTATTTCTCCCATAAGAACACTTCCGGCCGGAATGGAACGATCGAGAAAGGCAGAAGCAATACCTGCTGCAATAGCCAGGTCCACGGCAGGCTCATCGATTTTAACGCCACCGGCTACATTCATGAAAATATCATGATTCATCAGATGCATCCCCAGTTTTTTTTCCAGCACTGCAGCCAAAAGGGCAACCCGATTGTGATCCAGTCCCAGAACGGTCCTGCGAGGGGTACCAAAACTGGTGCTTGCGACAAGAGACTGAAGCTCCACAAGAATCGTTCTGGTACCTTCCATGCTGGCAGTCACGACAGATCCGGAAGCATTTTCAGGCATTTCAGACAAGAATAATGCTGATGGATTCGGTACCTCATCAAGCCCTCTTTCTTTCATCTCGAACACACCGATTTCATTGGTGGAACCAAACCTGTTCTTAACCGCTCTTAAAATCCTGAACATATGGTTTCCATCCCCTTCGAAATACAACACCGTGTCCACCATATGCTCCAGAAGACGAGGACCGGCAATGGCTCCCTCCTTGGTGACATGACCCACCAGAAACGTTGGAATATTGCTTTTTTTGGCCATGATCATCAGACGCATGGCAGCCTCACGAACCTGGCTTACCGACCCGGGAGGCGATGTCAAATCCGAATTGAACATGGTTTGGATTGAATCCACCACCAGCACCTGTGGTTTTAACCTGTCCACCATTTGAAATATGGCTTCAAGTTCTACTTCGGAAACAACATAAAGCTCCGGCGAACTGGCCCCAAGCCTCTTGCTCCTGAGACTGATCTGGTTGACGGATTCTTCTCCGGAAACATAAAGGACCCGATGTTTCGAAAGTGCAAGACCATTTAAGGCTTGCAGCATCAATGTGGATTTTCCGATACCCGGATCACCGCCAATGAGTATCAGAGATCCATAAACCAAACCCCCTCCCAGAACCCGGTCAAACTCATTAATCCCGGTAAGCATGCGGTTGTCATCTTCCAACTGAATCGAACTCATGGGAACCGGGTCATTTTGTGGAAGCGAAAAACGGAAATTTGCTCCACCCTGCCTGCTCTTATCAGCAGTCTGTTCCACCAGTGTATCCCATTTTTCACAATCAGGACATTTGCCCATCCATTTGGGCGCCTGGTACCCGCATTCCTGGCAAACAAAAACAGTTCCGGAGTGTTTTTTCATTTATCCCTGATTTTGGATTGTTTTTTTACTTCTTCTAAGTAACTCCTCACAAGTCCCCCTTTGAAAAAGGGGGATTTAGGGGGATTTTTAAAACGGCCTCAGCTTGTCAAATCCTCCCGGCCCCCATTTTTCAAAGGGGTGAGCAGTTACTTACCGGTTTGGGCTCGGCATGCTGAGTGGAACGCTTATAACTCCATGAAGTATTGAATAAAATAATAAACGCACATTACCGTTTTTCAATTATCGTATCAAGGTTCGAATAATTCAAAAACCATTTTAGGCCCTGGTGTAAACCTTTTCATAGAGCACTTTTCAAAAGCTTTTATCCTTGCCTTGATCTTTTGAATCATATAAAGTTTTAACCTTAGGGTTTAGTTGAGTCATTGAAGCCGATGCCGGAAAAAAAGTGAACCTAATCTTACCTGTCCGGAGTCAGACTATAAACTCCTGTATTCGGCCGGCAACGACCTAAACAAACAACACCCTGAAAATATAAGTTTTTCGGATAAGATTACAACATAAAAATATCAAGGAGCGAAAAAAGTGCAAAATTTTCATGGAAACACCATCGCATCTCCCAGACTTTTTACAGGCTGGATCGTTTTGATCGTCTTTTGCGCAGTCTCTTTTTCTCCGGTTCAGGCCTCCACGCCTGAATCCCCATTTGCTCCGGTAAAAAGCCTTTTGATTCAGGACGGTTTTGATCCATCCAAAATCGAAGAACTGTTTGGCGATCCAAGAGCAGAACCTGCATTTAAGAGTGTCTCCCTCTTTTTTGTTCACAGTGAGGCCCGGTTGAATTACGCACAGTTTACCACCGAAGAATCCATCAGAAAGGCCCGGAATTATATCGACCAGCATCATGATCAATTGACCAAGGCGGAAAAAAATTACGGGGTGGATAAAAACGTCATTACAGCCATTTTGCTGGTGGAAACCCGTTTAGGAACCCATACCGGATCAAGCCCAATTTTAAATACCCTTGCCACCATGGCGTCGTTAAAAGATCCTGTCCGGCGAGAAACGCTGTTTCAAAACATCACCAATCCCAACCGGCTTCCCCGGGAAACTTTTGAAAAGCAGGCCGACAGAAGATGGAACTGGGCTTATGATCAACTCAAAGCCTTTTTAGAATACACGGAAAGGGAAAATATGGATCCATTGGCAATCTCAGGCTCTTATGCGGGTGCGCTGGGGATCGCTCAGTTTCTGCCCACAAGCATTCTGGCATATGCCAGGGACGGCAACGGCGACGGCCGAATCGATCTTTTCGACCATGCCGATGCCATTGCCAGTGTGGCCAATTATTTGAAAACTTTCGGATGGAAACCCGGCATCAGTCGGGAAAAGGCTGAAAAAGCCGTATTTGCCTACAATCGAAGTAGTTTTTATGTCAACACCATTTTGACGATAAAGGACTTATTGGAAAAACAGGAAACATAGGAAATCAATGGATACCTTTACTGTTGTTGTAGTGGGAACCGGAGTATTCTTTTTTCTTCTGACATGCTTTGCCATTCTGGACATTGCCCGAAAGGATTTTGGAACCATGGCTAAAAAGGGCTTGTGGGGTTTCATCGCATTAACGCCTTTCATCGGTCCGATCATCTATTTTGCAATCGGTTACAAACGCGGAAAAAAACCCGAGCCGCCGGCACCGCAATAGAAAATATCAATTGACATCCCCTGGAATTTCCTCTATACGTGGATGTCTGTTGATTTTAAAAGGTGATGGTCCCATCGTCTAGCGGCCTAGGACGCCGGCCTCTCACGCCGGAAACACGGGTTCGATCCCCGTTGGGATCACCAATAAAATTAAAGGGTTAATCTCAAATCAAAAAGCCAACTATGGAGATGACGGCTCCACAGACGGCTTTTTGTTTTTGGGTGTAAAAAATTCATTTTTCCACAAATGCCGGCATTCTAATAATTTTGGCATGCTTTTCATTACTCAGTTGTTCGAGTGCACTTCGAACCCGTTCTAGTCCGATACTGCGTAAATATCGTTCGGTTGTACTTGGGCTTTTATGGCGAAGCACGGTTTGAATAACAGCCACCTCATAACCAAGCTTAAACAATGTTGAGGCCGTAAGATGCCTGATGGCATGGAAACCGAACGGCTTTACACCGGCTTTCTCACAAATCCGATACATAAAATGTTGCCGTTTCTGGAACGGTTTTCCGTAATATTCTCTTGAAAATTCCGTATCATCAAGGCATAAGAAAACGTTCGTATGGTCTTTAATCGGTCGATTTTCCCACCACCAGCGAAAAGATGCTCTAAGTTCTGCCGTCATGGGCAACCAGTCAAACTCATAAGCACCGTCTTTGCGTTTTCGGGTCCATAACCTGATACGATTATTTACAAAATCAACATCATCCCATGTGATACGAAAAACCTCTCCTCTTCTGGCCGCAAGGTGAAGAAATGTCAGCAGCATCACTTTTTCCTGACCTTCAACGATTTCATAAATTTTCCAGAAATCTTCTTCAGGCGGTACATATCGCGGACTGCGAATTTCAGCCATTTTTTCAACCAAACAAGGATTGGGTCCGGGTAAAATGGGGTTCATGTATTTCATTCCCCAGTTCCAGGCCGCTACAAGATTCTTGCGGTCTTTATTTGCAGCATATCCGGACCTTTTTTCCTTCTGCGCCATTATGTATTCCATAACATGTGCCGCTTTTAATTCAGACACGGAAGTCACGGGATCAATATGTTGAAAAAAGCGTCGAAATATAGAGCATTTTTCTTTGTAGGTTTTTTGGGCAAATCTGCTTTTTGCATAATCCAGATATTTCTGTATCCAATCACCCAAACAAACCGTGTTGGTCTTTTCGTTCCAGTCTTCGACGGATTTTCTTTTTATCCCGGATTCCCAGGCTAATGCTTCCTTCTTCGTCTGAAATACTCTCTCTTTCCTTTTCCCATCCTTTCGTACTTGGGCTACCCAATTCTGTCCTCTTTTGTATGGCATTGATAATCTCCTTTTCAAAGAACACATATTGGCGACCCAAGCGTATTCCACCTAATTCTTGATGATACTTCCTTACAGTTTTTTGATCAAGTCCAAGATAAGCTGCTACTTGTTGAGTCGACAATTTTTTTCCGAAATTTTGATTTAGGTAATCCACAATTTCCAATACCTCCTATTTTGCCTTCTCCTTTGATTTTTTGGTTTTTCTTGTTTCGTCTTCGTGTTTACCCCTAAAGTCGAAATCAAAATCAAAAGGGTGACTTTTTTTTGAGGAAATATCTGTTTTTGTCAGGAAACATTGGCAGACAGTTAGCCATTATTGGTGCGGTGTTTTTTCAAAGATAGAGAAAAAAAGAATATAGAAATTACTAATTTGCAGAAATGGTCAAAAAGCCATTAAGTTGAGAGATATTAGAATCAGGCCTTGTTTTTACGGACACAAGATTCAGTTGTCAAAAATATCGGCTTATGCTTTTGATATACTTATGAAAAATAAAAAAGGCCCCATCAATGTAATGAAGGAGCCGTTTATTCTGTTTTTTTCCAGGTTTTATTTGGAATCTTCAGACATTTGAAACCCAAATTCCATTTCATTTATAATGCAAGGGCCATAATCGCTTGTATAATTAATTTTCCAAACAATGTCGCACAAAGGACAATAGGCTATCATGATTGTTTTTTTCCGTTCTGTGGAAATTACCTTGCCGTCACAATAGGGACATAAAGAATATTCAAGTAGGTCATCAAAATCGACCTCTTCCTCAGGCTTCATCAGGGGCTGTATTTTATTTATGTTGTACTTGCAATAATTTTTCAAATCACTCATTGATATCTCCTTTTTAAATGCAGCTGATTTAATTCGATGTTTTATGATTTTCGATAAACTTTTCGATGTCCCGGTTTTCAATAAAAATTTTCCGCCCCACCTGGATAAAAGGAAGGTTTCCGCCCCAGATCTGGCTTCGCCAATACCATTCTGTTGCTCCTATCTCACAGACCATTTCCTTTATCGAGTAAAGCCTTTTTTCAACTCCATTGCGCTTAATGGCTTTTGTAGCTGATGTTTGATTTTGTGTGATCATATCGTAAAATCTCCTCTTTTCTGTTTAATTTCCGTTTTTTCTGCTTTAGGGTAAGTGGCAGGTGACCCCGCGGATTGCAGGGCCACCCTGGTTTTGATTAGCGGCTGCTACCGGCTGTTTTCATTTCAACCACCGGGCTCATTTCTTCTTCTTCTTCTTCTTCTTCTTCTTCTGCTGCTGCTGCTTCCGGTTCTTTCTTGTCACCGATTTCACTGACAAAGAACCACTCCAGGGTATTAGCGTCCTCATTGACGCACTCTTTCATGCCGGGATAAGCCACTTCAGCCAGTTCATCGAGATCATCCGGGAGCATTTTGACCGTCTTCCTTTTGTTCTCCCGCTTAACCACCAGATCTTTCAGCTTTGCGGCCAAAGCGATTTTTTTCATCGTGTTTTCTTTCATAAAGTTTTCTTTGACTTGATCAATGTTACCGTTTAATCTTTCGATGCTCTCAGGAGCTGCCTCCAGGCTTCTGATCATGGAATGGAACCGGAGCTTGTCCTGAACATCCTGTCTGAGTTTTGTTTTTTCGCCGTTAACATCTAAATTATTGACAAATTCACTGAACGAGGGCTCCGTCATTCTCCAGAACTTGCCGACCTTAAAGGCTCTGATTTTTTGTTCACGGCACATTCTCTTGATGTAAGATTCTTTAACTCCGAGGCGTTCAGCGGCTTCTTCAATGGTGACTAATTTGGAATTCATTGCCTGTTTTTCATTGTTAATGCTCGTCATGTTTTTTTCCTCCCTATGTGTTTAAATTTTTGTTGACATGCTTTTTCGATCTTTTTTTCACCTCCTTTGTCATCAAATTTGCATGTTTGACCCCTATGTCGAAATTGAAATCAAAAGGGTGACATTTATTTTGAAAAAGTTTGGTTTTTTCAGGAAAAATTGACCGGCATCAACTGGTGAGAGGTAAGAGATGGTTAAAACCTCTGGCAGGTGATTCAGGATAACTGGTTTGAATTATTATATAAAACCAATGAGATGAAGAGGTGTTATGAGGGGCGATAAGTTAAGGAAGTTGTGCAATGTGTGTGGTTTTGTCATTATTTTTTCTCTTTTTATGGTTCCATGTTCCTATGGCCAGGCAAAAGATCCGGAGAAACCTTCTGAATTGCTGAAAAAAGCAGATATGTTGCATTCAGAGGGATACTACAGCCAAGCTGCCGGTGTTGCGGAAGATATCCTATCTTTCAACCAGGAAACATTGGGGAGAACCAGCGCTGATATAGCTGAAAGTCTTGACCATCTCGGAGAGCTTTATTATTTGGCCGGAAAATATAAAGAATCAGAACCTCTTTTGCAGCAGGCTCTGTCTGTTAAAAAAGAAATCTATGGCACCGATCATTTAAACGCAGCCAAAACCCATGGACACCTGGGAATTTTGTACAATTTCACAGGAGAACATGAACAGGCACAAAGCCATTTGGACAAGGCATATCAAATCAGCGAGAAGGCTTACGGAAAAAATCATCCGGCCGTTGCTGAAATTCTGGTAAATATGGCCAGACTTCGCATCAACCAGGGTAGTCGTGACCAGCGGAACCGATGTTAACCAAGGCCTTGGAAATGCAGGAAAATTTGTTGGGAAAAGACCACTCGGATTTGATACCTGCCTTGAATACCTTTGCATGGCTGCATATCGACACCGAAGATTTTGAAAAATCAGAACCTTTTTCCAAAAGGGCACTGGAAATCAGTGAAAAAACATTCGGACCGGAGCACCCCTATGTCGCCGATAGTCTCAACTATCTGGGAAGGCTTTATTACTCTCGCAGGGATTACGCAAAATCAATTGCTGTAAATGAAAGGGCTCTATCCATAAGAGAGAAGTTTCTCGGCCCGGACCATCCCGACGTGGGGGTGAGCTTAAACAACCTTGCTTTACCCTATTGTGGGCTTGAGCAATATGAAACAGCCAAATCATTGTTTATCAGGTCATTGGAAATACGGGAACGGGTATTTGGGGCACAACACCCGATCCTGATTGTTATGCTCAACAATACGGGATGGATTCATCAAATGGTCGGAGATTATGCGGGGGCAGAATCCTTTTATAAGAGAATACTATCTATCCGGGAAAAATTATTAGGCCCGGATCATCCTGATGTCGCCGACACTTTGAAAGACCTTGCTCATATTTACCAATCCATGGGCTATTTAACAAAAGCGGAGCCATTACTCAATCAATCGTTGAAGATATACCAAAATACCCTTGGGCCGGATCATCCAAGAGTGGCGTCAAATCTTAACCACCTGGCATTATTCTACCATTCCACCAACCAGTTTGAAAAGGCTGAGATATTTTATAAGGATTCCATTGAAATCTGTAAAAAATATTTTGATAAATCTCCGACCAGGCTGGCCAATAATCTGATCAGCCTGGCAGTTCTCTATGACGATAAAGGAGATTATGAAAACGCCGAGCTTTTATATCATCAGGCAATTGAAATACTGGAAAAAAATGTCGGCTCTGATCATTCCTCTGTAGCCTATGTTTTAAACAACATGGGGTATCTTTACTATAATTTGGGAAATTTTAAAAAAGCGGAGCCATTGTATGACCGGGCACTGTCGATTTGGGAAAACAGCCTGGGACCCGAACATCCCAATGTGGCCATCACCCTGGACAATATGGGAATGCTTTATCAACACACCGGTAATTACCAGAAGGCTGAACCCTTGTATGAAAGGGCTTTAAACATTCGTGAAAAATATCTAGGTCCCAAGCATCCTGATACGGCCAGGACCTTGAACAATATTGCAACGCTATATATTTTACAGGAAAATTTTGCCGATGCTGAGCCCTTGTTTCAGAAAGTGTTAAGCGTAAAAGAGGAAACCGTCGGTACTGAAAACATCTCTTATGCCAACAGCCTCCATAATCTGGCATTGGTTTATCTGAAATTAGAAGATTACCAAAAGGCAGAAAGATTCTACAATCAGTCCATCAGTATATGGTCAGACAGGCTGGGTTCTAATAATCAGCAAGTTTCCACAGGATACGGTCACTTGTCTCAGCTTTATGCTGCAACCGGGGACTTTGAAAAAGCCTGCAATTTTGTTGCTCAAAGTTTAGAAATTGACAACACACTCATTGACCAGGTCATCGGTTTTAGTTCTGAAAACCAGAAGCTTCAGTTTGTTGCCGGTAATAGCTGGAGCCTCAACTATTATTTGGACCTTGTCAATTTACACTTCAATACGGACCAACCCAGAATAAAAGGTGCCCTGGATGCCTGGATCAATACAAAGGGCCGCATTCTGGAGGTTCAGAAAGGTTTTCAGAAAACCGGTATCGCAGCGGAAGATCCCGAATCTGACAGGTTGTTTGAAGAATTAAACGAGGTAAGGTCCAGGTTGTCAAAGCTTGCTTTTTCCGGACCTGAGGTTGAAGATGAAAAAAACTACAAAGAGATAATATCCGATCTTGAAGATCAAAAAGAGCGGCTGGAAGCCCGATTAAGCAGGGTAAACCGCTCTTTTGCATTGAGCCGGAAAGTGGCCGGGGCAAACAGTGCACAAATAGCAAAGACGCTTCCATCAGGGACGGCTCTGGTAGAGTTTGCCAGAATTGAAACCTCAGGCTCGGAAATAAATGATACGGAAAAAAGTATGCCGGGTCGCTACATCAGCTTTGTTCTTCATGCAGGAAAAGACAAGGAAGTCAGCATGATTGATCTGGGTAATGCTGATAAGATCGATCATTTGATTGCCGGATACAAAAAAGAGCTTTCTGAAAGTGGCAATGGTGATGGTGCGATCGCATCAGAAATATCCAAAACATTATACGATCTGGTCTTCAGACCTTTAGAAAAAGAACTGGGGAGCGTGAAAGATATCTTTATATCTCCTGATGGAAACCTGAACCTGCTGCCTCTCGAAGTTCTGCAAAGGCCTGATGGCAGGTTTTTAATCGAGCAATACACGTTCAATTATCTGGCCGCCGGGAGGGATTTACTGGCATTTCACAACGAATCGGACACGAAACGCAAGTACGTTTTGATGGGTGCTCCTGATTTTGATTTAGAGCCGTCTGAAAAAATGGCCTTTGTCAATGATATTAAAATTGATGAAAAAAATCTCATTGTCAACAGGTCAGCCGGTTTCAGCGAACTTTCTTTTGAACCGCTGTATCATGCCAGGGCAGAGCTGGAAGCCATCGGGGATATCATGGGACCTGATAAATGTGAAATCTTTACCGGCCCCAAAGCTCTGGAAGAAATATTGTTGTCCAGACAGTCTCCGGAAATTTTACACCTTGCCACACACGGCTTTTTCTTAGGCGATCAGAAAGCACAAGCCTCAGGCAGAGGCTGGGAAATAGCGACTGTTCCACCAGCAAAAGAATCGTCTCCGGAAAAGATAGACAGGGTAATAGACATTGAAAACCCGTTGTTACGTTCAGGGATTTTGCTGGCCGGGGCCAAAAAATCACTTATATCTGGAAACGCAGGAATAAATGATGGGATTGTTACAGCGGAAAAAATCCTTGGAATGAACCTTCACGGAACCCAAATGGTGGTGTTATCCGCATGTGATACCGGTTTGGGGGAAGTCAAAAGCGGAGAGGGTGTGTTTGGACTGCGCCGCGCTTTTTCCCAGGCGGGAGCAAAAAGTCTGGTCATGAGCATGTGGAAGGTTCCCGACAGAGAGACCAAAGAGTTGATGGTGCAGTTTTACCAAAACATAAAAGCCGGAATGAACCGCTGCAAGGCGTTGAGGCAGGCAGCCCTCGATCAGATGGAAATTGTCCGGTCACGCTATGGGCATACAAATCCACGATACTGGGGAGCTTTCGTGTTTATGGGGGAGCCTTGAATCAGGGCTGTTTATAAAATATCCAATGATTTGGGCTGAAAGCATCCAAAGATGAATTTTATCTTTCATCTTTAGAAATCCACCCCCCTTTTGGAAACCGCCTTTTTGAATTGGGGATGTTATTTTTTTGAAAGCGAATCTTTCTTAGACTGCTTTTTCTTAAAATCGATTTTCGCTTCAAGTCACCGTATTTGCCGAATCTGCCAGCCATAATAATCAGCCTTGTTTCTTGCAGTCCCACTGCTGTAGGTACATTATCCATCTTTTATTTTTCAACTTGCGTCAAAAAGCACTTCTTGTCCTTATTTGAGGAAGTTGAATGAAAACAGAATATGACTCCGGCTTAAAGGTTCTTCAAAATGCGACCGTCTCAAAAGCAACTTTTAACTGATCCGATTTGGCAACAGAAAAATTAAGTTTTTCAAAACCAATAACGCGGCCGGATTTATTCTTCATCAGCACTACTTCATCACCGAATTAAATCTGTTGCTGATTATATTTCCGAATTATGGAAAACGTGGATGAACATTCTCTACCGGTTTTCAAAAACAAAGCTTTCGACAGTCGCCTCCCCAAAAACCTTTTCAATGCTGTCTATGCCTTTAACTTTAATATCACCAACTCGACGGTCAAAGTCATTGATTTCATTCCTGGCTACCACCAGATAAAGCCTTTCAGTACCTTTAGTTCCCCCGAGCTGGTACCAGTTGGTTTCATCAGGAAGGAACATATCAGTTTTACCGGATATAAATCCTTTTTTCATTGATTGAATATCGCCGGAGCTGTCCTGAAAGACCACATATACATAAGCATCATCATCAGTTTTAAACAGAAACCTGAACAGGTCGCCGGATTCCAAAGCTCCGCCTGACCGGACCTCAAATTCTTTATATTCAGGGAGTCCGCCTCTGAATCCGATGGGTGTTTTTCCCTGTAAAATAATTTCAACAGCGTAGGGATCGTTGGGGGACATATCCTGCATCGCATATATACCTGCAAATATGACCAGAGCAAGGGTTGCAAACACAGCCACCGGTTTGAAGTTGATTGCCCCGGCAAAAACATCAGAAATCAATTTACCCAGTTTACCTAAAGTGGAAACTTCCGGTTTTTTGCTTTTATCAATGGCTTTTTGGAGTCCCGGAAGCACTTCAACCTTTTTATTCCTACTATTCTGGCTTCCTTCCTCCGCCATCCGGATGTCCATATACAACTCCAGGCACTGCCGGCAGGTCCGGATGTGTTCTCTGACCTTTAACCCTTGTTCAGAATCCAATTCACCAAAGGCATAGTCGGTTACCTGATCTGCCACGGGGCATGGATCATCTGTACTGGTTTTATCTTCCATATACGTTTTTTTAAGGCCTTCTAAATTTTCATCGATCATGATTTTATCTCAGTTGAGAATGTCTGCAAAAGCAAGTCGGTTTTTTGTCATGCAGTGTTCCAGGTAACTTTTAAATCTCGCCAGTGAGCCCGTGTCTTTACGGGTGAAGCGTTTTTTGACGGCATTGACTTTTTTATCCAGATCCGTTTCTGTGTAATTTGTGTTTCCCAGCTGCTTTTGAGCCATCTGCCGATAATTCAAGCCTTCCAGATACATTTTAACCAGATAGGCATCCTCCGGAGATTTATCTGCGAGCAACATCAGGCTTTCATGGATAAGCCGGATTCTTTCCTTGTGCAACAAATCTTTTTCAGGGGATAGATCCTCTGATCCGAAACTATCCATATCATAATCTTTTGCGCAGATATTTTTACTGTCGGAATTTTGACAGGCATTTTTTCTCAAGTTGTCCACAATTCTGAAATTGAGAATCTTAAACAGATAGTTTTTCAGCGACGACAGGCCTTTAAATGAACATATCGCGGCGGCATTTAACAGTTCGACCCAGAAATCATCCAGAATGGAAACGGCCTTTTCTTTGTCCGCGAAGGAGAGTTTTTTGCGGGTGTAATTTAAAAAGAAAGGATGATATTGGTTGTAAATGTCCAAAATGGCCTCGTTGTTTCCTGATCGAAGCTCGTCACATGTCTCCTGGGCCAATTGAAGATCTTGCAGGTGCTCTGGGTTCATATATGCTCTGAAATGTCTGATTCGGTCTTTGTGTCTTTGGTCGTTGTTTAAAAACCCGGTTCCTCATCTTATTTTTGCTGATGCATATGCATTAAGCATACCAGCAAGATTTTTGATGAGACCATAGATGATTGAAAATATTACCCTCTACCGGCAAAAGGGAATGCTTAGGTTAATAAATGGATAGTTCATTTCGATTCATTTCAGTGCATTTGGGTTCATTTGCGTTAAAATCGATAACAGATTACTGGTGCATGATTTTAAAAAGTCGGTAATGTCCCCCATGGATTTCGGGCTGGTGTTTGGGGGGACGTGGTGTTTCGCTAACCGCACATAATCACCTGGTTTGTCAGCAATTTCAACCGTTTTAAGGCCAAATCAAGTGGCTGTGAACTATCCTCATTGTCTGCAGGGGATGAAGGTTTCCCCTTGAACAGAAGCGTTTTTTTAAATTCATCAAACAGATCACATATGACGATAAGCCCACAACAATATTGCTTTGGATAAAAAAGCGAACAGCCCTTCTGCAGACAGGTCTTTTTTACAATCGGGCAGTATTTTTTCTGATCGTTCATTTTGACAAAAACCTCCTCTTTATATAAAGCCCGCCGAAACAGGCGGGCTCTCATTTTAATCTCTAATCATTTTCTTCCTGCTCCATCCAGTCTTTTATCGTTTCGGTCAACTTGTACACATTGTATGCCCCGATTCGTATGCTGCATCCGTCCAGGTATTTATCATACACACCGCATGTTTTGATGCAGTTTTGATTGAGAAAAGGACACAATTCCTCTTCTTTGGGTTTACGACTTTTACGCATGTTAACTTCTCCCCCTTTCTATCTCTGATTTTGCTTTTTCTGAGGCCATAGGGAGGGTAAATCCCTCATCAAGATACTTTTTGATCAGCCGGGCCAATTCAATATCTTTCAATTGGAACCTTCGATAATGACGCTCTCCACAGATAATTCTGTGAAGTTTGGGAATATAATTTTGCTGCTCCCAGTTTCTGAGTTGACGCTGAGTAACACCAATCATTTCGGCCGAATCACCGATGGAATAAGTTTTCTCCTGTGAATAATTCATATAAGAATTCCTCCATAATTTTTATTTTTAAAGACCAGATATGCTCCTTCATAAATCGTGAGGTTTGATCGTTTTCAGATTTGCCGGCACTGCTCTGAAAAAGTCATTTCTCTACTTATAAACAGGTTAGTTTATTACGCAGATGAACAGATTTTTTTTTACTGGTTAGTCAGGATTTAATTCGATGGAGGTTAGGACTGAACATACCCGCCGGTTTTTCTAATTGATGGCAGCACCTTGAAGGTAGTCCAATGTTGAAATCTCAGAGCCTCTTTCTTTCTTGACTGGAAGATTAGGGCATACAGACCTTCCTCACTGAGGATGGTTGTGTCATGCAGTCCTCCCAAGGCGTCTGGGATGGGGTGCTTTGAAAGCACCTCATCGATATCAACCTGTATTTCTTTATAATTTTCAACAAGATCACTTACTGTACGTTTATGATTCGCAATCCCAAAAGCCGTGCAGACATCTTTGGCCACCCACCAGGACAGGTCATTAATAATCACCTACCTTCATTTAATCTGTGCTTAAAATGAAATTTTTTGCCGGCCGCTGGAAAATACTCAAACTTCATTTCTTATTGCATTTGCATTAGGGTCAACATCAGATTTTGGAGATACGGTTACAGGTCATCTTTTTCCTTGGACCAAAAAAAGGCTGATGGTGGACCAGGCCGTGGTAAATGTATTGTGATGGAAATAGTCGTCTTTTTAATGGCCTATAGAATTCTGCAAACAAATAAGGTAAAAAACACCTCTTCCCGTTATCTACCATGATTTTGTGCAACCATTTCCGATCGGATGGAATAATGACATTGTTATGATCTTTGAGGTCCAGCTCTCACCAGAAAGCCTATGCGGTGAGCCACGACGCTAACCTCAAGACAAACCCTCAAAAATCCTTGAGAAGCGTCCAGCCATGGGGTTTTTAGCATAAAATAATATAGTATATCTTAGCCGTATACCGATCCATATCCCTCAACTTACATACCCACATCCACCATGAGGGTAACATAACTGCTGTCGCATACCGATAACATCCACAAAACTCTACCTGCTTGGGTAAATATGTAGGATTGGCCACGGTATGTGGAGGTATCCGGTATATGGAAAGGATCATGATATGTATGGATGGCAAGGATGCCTTGAGGAGATACGTAGCAATATATTATAGTCATGCATGTACAATATACCCGTATAACCACTTCGGTTCCACATATCATCTGCCACAGTCCATATAACTACCCTGATATATTATATTATTACCATATCCCCAACATCAGATCCGACCATCCATATGAACACATCCTGTCCCGTATATTTTTCCATGAAGACCACATATACCATTTCTATCGTCATGTTCCAGTTACCATTTCTCTGACATAGGCTGGCATGTATGTAGATCCGGACAATTTAATTTGGGATATGTGAATTTATATGTATGGGGTAGTGGTGATTATGTGGGGGTAAGCCGGATGTCTGATTTAGAAATAGTATAGTATATCTAATCTATGTGATATTTATCCTATATGTCCTACCTTCCCAAATCTATATGGTATAGCCGTATATCTCCTCCAAACCAATGCTGTAGAATATCTGCATGGTATTTTTTATCCTGTATCATATGGTGGATATGTTCAGTTTTATAGTCATAATTTAGATATTATAATATTGCTAAAAATACATGCGAGAAGAGGCCTCAGCGCCTCTTAGAGCGACGATCTTTTGAAAGGCATAATAAGGTATTGCTTTGCTGCTTTTTGTCTGAAATAAATTTAATAACAGGAAAGGTTGGTAGTCTGGCACAGCCTATGTTTCAAATTGTTATGGTGTTATCGTCTATGGCCTAAATCATCTTTCGATACTTTTTTTAAAGCATTCCGACTCACAATTTCCTGCTGGCCATCATCAACAAAGCGAATCAACACGCTGTTTTTCTTCCCAGAAGCCTCGATTATGCATTCGCGCCCATAAAGCCCGACCCTTTTCTCATTATTTTTCCATGTATATCGATATAGCTTTTTCATCTGACTGGTTCCGTCTTTATTTTTATATCTACAAACTGGGATAATGCATCATGAAGATTCCAGAATTCATCAGGTGAAGGCTCCGGCATGCATTTGAGTGCTTTGAACCTTCTCTTTGAATTCACACCCAGCCAAACATATTCGGGCCTGATTTCCCGGACCATTTCAACCATTACATCATGGTCAAATTTCAAAAGCGGTTCCAGGGTCAAAACCTTTCTTGGATAGTCCAGGGACCTGAACTGTTCATATCGAATGGATGGTGCCGGTGCTTTACTGATTGCTCTGTAACCGGCGTCTCTATTTGTTTCAATAGTGGTCAGCAGGATCACATTATCAGGAAAAACCTTTAAAAACGGCTTAAAACATTCCGGTGCTTTCGATTGAAAATAAAATGTCTGCTCGGGCTTTCCAAGTGTTTTAACGGCGTTGATTATTTCTTGCATGGTGCTTTCCGCTGCGAACCGGACATCTGAATAACCGCACACGAAAACAATAGGCGAACTTGGAATCCGTTTTAAGCGTTCCGGGTGAAAATGCGGCTCATATTCAGCACACAATAAACATCTTTGTTTTTGTCTTTTTGCCTGAAATTGAAAGCTGTATCTGCAATAAACACAGTCGAACAGACAGCCGACAAATGGATTCCATGTTCTGGCCTGATCATACATATTACTTTTCATTTTTCATCCAATCACCGGATCAAACCCCATGATCTTTTTATATTCCTCCATCATGACCTGCCTTAACCTCTGCTCGTGTCTTTGGGGAACAATAACGCTGTCGTGTACACCTAAACCCGGAATGCCTTCTTCCATAAGTTTCATTAAAATATTGTTCATGATCTCCGAATCTGACCGCATCAACTCAATACCTCTGTCCGTGCTAAACTGATGGGCAATGGGTTCATGAACTTTTTTGATCGTATCCATAATATACCTGATGGGATTTTTCTGGTCGGGCCATGGTAAGTTCTTTTCATGCATTTTATTGGATAAAGATTTCATGGCAGCTTTTTCACTTTTTGCATTAATAACTATCAAAAAAGCCATCTTAAAGGTCTTTCGCAAAGATTCTCCACCGCATGCCTCGTAAGGATCATCCTGATAATCACTACTGTTTTGATGATACAATAACCGGATGTGCATGGCTGAAAAATCCGGCTCAACCACAGGCTCACCATTGATTTTGATATACTTTCGCAAATCTTTGGGGATGCTCTGATATACCGATCCATAAAATCTGCCATTGTATTTGAATCTTTTGTTTCCTCTCCCAAAGACTCTGTGAGCCTGGGTATAGCAAAGCTCCAGCTCAAGATATTCGATCCCGATATCACCCAAGCTGAATTTGTGGTCCAGCATCCTTTTGTTGTTGTCACATTTTTTGCTCTGGTAATTTCTTTTCTGCTCCTCGGTATATTTCTTCCCGGATTTTTTCTTTTTGGACTTGTTTTCTTTGTCTAAATTTTTAAAGAAACCGCTGATTCTGTTGCAGGTCATGAGCATTTTCAACAGGAGTTTCTCTGCACATAGTTTGCTATGATAATCATTTGATATCAGTTGGTTATAAATATTCTCCTTAGTAATCCCCGGTAGCATATATTTATGATTTTCTATAGGATATATCTCTATAGGATTATGGGTATAGTATATGGATCTATGAGCGTATGAGTATTGGGTTAAGATATCATATATGATTGAATAGTCTATGGGATTGCATATAGAATAGTTTATATTTTTATCTATGGGATAGAATATGGGTTGACTTATTTGAACAGCTATAGGTTTATCTATAGACTCTTTATCTTTTATACAGGTCTCATTAGCAATAGAAGACTTGTATGTATCATCAGATAGATTTTTAATTACGATAGCAAAGCCATACGTGTCAAAATTTTTCTCCTCTTCTTGATAATTTTGAAGCAGATCTGCCATTAAAAAAGAGTTATCCATCTTGTCTGTATTTTTTAACTGAGACATATAATTTGTACCCGATTCTTGAACCAGTTCATCTGAAATCATGATAGGCAGATTATCAATATTTTTATCTATACAGATATTTTTGATGCTTATTTTTCTGTTAATGATATTTTTGTGTAGGGTTTCCACCAGAAAACTGTTTGAGATTTCAACTTTGCCATCCATTTCCATGGTTATGGTAAATTGATTTATAAATTCATTATGGCTTTTTAGTTGTTCTCTCATTTTTCTGGTTTGCTTGTTGTCTTTGTAATCGATGTCTTTTTTATTATTTTTATCTCTTAAAATAATGATATCTTCAGGGTCATCCGGTTCATAAAAGTCAGGTATTTGTGAGTCGGTTGAGCTGAGAAAGTTTCCGAAAAGTTTCGGCGTTGCCCACATTCTGGATATCCGGTTTCTGTTATCTTTTTTATCATAAAAATATCCCTTTCTAATTTCGATGTAGCCGAGTTCTTGCATATTTCGGATAACAATTTGGATGCGATCATATGAGAAATAACCTTTTTGGTACCGTCTTGGCATGTTGTACTTGTTTTTATCCAGGTAAAACATAATGGGCTGGCCATAGAAATAGCCGATCCACAGATTTATGAGGACCATTTCCAAGGTTTTCATTGTTTTGCAAGCCTCATTTATTCTTTTGTTTCTGATATTTTCTTCGTTTATCTTTATCTCTTTAAAGATCTGATCGGTCAGCTGTTTTATTTCTGGTGAATTAGACTTGTAGGTCTGCAAAAATAAGGCATTATCGAGCCAGATGGCCTCTTCTGCTGTTAATGGTATTTTCTCTGGTTCTTGTTCTACTAAATAATCTTCTAAATTTACCAGTTCTGCATTAGTTTCATCCGGATATTTTTCTTGTTCCATCAGACCTTCAAGGTAGTTCAGGTCTAAATTCACATTTTCTTCTTCAAGCAATGCTGTTGTGTTCATCATCGTTTTGTTTCTTTCTTTGATATTATTTGGGGCCCGCCTTAAAAAAAAGAGCGGGCCTTTTGGGCAAATCTTCAGAGTCAGGCCTCAAAGATTTCCACAGAGATTCCAATTATACCAGACATAGGAAAGGTGATAAGGCGGACAAACTTTGCTTTCAAATGTTTGCCTGAATCCATAAGCGCTGCTAATTCGGCTGCCGCATGTTCTGGAATGTATCCAAGTTGAGATCGCCTATAAAAAACACCTATGGCGTTTTTGTCCTGCGGATTATCCGGTTGCCGGACAAGATTGTAGGAGCCTGTTTCTTTTTTACCGTACTTGCGGATGTTTTTCTGGAAGGCTTCAATAGTTATTCCAGTTAGTCTGACGTTCATTAAAGATTTCATAGTTTTTACCTCCGGGTAGTTTATTTTTTTCCGGGGATCACTCCTATGTTGGGTCAGAGTGAACCATCCCGAAAATTCGGATATCATTTTCAAGATATCTCTTACCTATAAGAGGTTAGTTTATTCACAGGACTGAAAAAATTAGATCAGAAATGTAAAAATATGTGTTTGGTGGATTTTATTTTCCGAAAAGGGGGTGAATGCTGCTCTTTGAGAAAAAATCAACCGGTGGGAGAGCATATTTCAAGAAACAATAATTTTCAGATTCGATAGCCCGTATCGTCCAAAGGTCGATGATAGTATAGTAAAAATATAATAATATTATATGGTTGGACGGTGGACGATCTTTTGCTTGGACGATAAAATGAAGAATAAATGGTCGATGGGCCGGTAAGTCGGTGAGGGACGATCTGGGCGATGTATTCAGCAATATTTTTTCTGTGCTTGAATTAGGAACAGAGATAAAATATGGTAAATCCATCCTCAGTTCAGATCAGACGGTCATAAGTTTTAGTCATAGTCAGGAAAGATTCGCGCAAACCTTTGGAGAATCCTTTTCATCCATATCTTCGAGGCATTCCCATTATCTGAAAATATAAAAGTTTTGCATGGGTATTGAATTCTCCAAAATAATAATCGGCTATGAGCTTCTGATAGTTTTTTCGGGAAAGAGATTCATTTGCAAAAGACATAGTTTCATCCAGGGATTTTATCATTCCATCTTCACAATCATCCAACTGTTCTTCATGTAGATTCCAGGCATCTTCTTTTGTATCGGCCTCTTTCTTGCGTACAGGGTTGGTGGCTTTCATGTTTTGACCCCTCCAAACTTAGTGCAATACAGAATAAATTACGATATGGTATCCGTACTTACCATATTCCCCTGCATCATCGGTGCTTCAGGACCGCAGAAATCGATTTTAAAAGGGTATATATCACTGAATAAAGCAATATCCGTGCCCATGATTTATGTTTGTTGGGGTTCCCCGATATTGATTTGTGAGATATCTCATGGTAAATTCATAATATGTTGGCTTGGCCAGCTGGTCGAATGGTTTGAGGATATCAGAAAGCTATAGCGAAATGGACAAATAACATGAAATTAACCCGGAAAACAAATCCTGAGAAAGAAAAAGTTTCAGCAATGATTTTGAAGGTTGCTGAAGGATATATTGATATGGGGGAGACGGTTGAGGAGAAAGAAAATTATCTTCGCTCAGCCTGTTCAGCATGGAATATTGCATGTATGTCCGGCAAAAAGCGGGAAAATGATCTCAAACGCTACATCGAAAACTATAAAAAGATAAATCAGGCTGATAAAGAAGATTGTAAATCATTAGAAGGAGACTTAAGAAAGTTAATAAAGAGAAAAGATGCGCTATACCCGGATGTCAATAATATCCAGGTGGTGGATTCAAAAATTGAGCGCAAAAATGGCCAAGATCTTGTTATGGTTGCTTCAATGAAGATAGAATAGTTTTTAAGATCCACAAGTCGAAATATAACTGTTCCCATTAACCCTTCACTGTGATGATGAAAAAATAGTTAAGGCCCGGACCACTCATATCCATTATCGGATCACCAGCAGCCCAGGCCACATACCATTCCCACTGTAATTTTACGCTATGGTTTCCGTTTCGGGGGATTACGATCCTTTTCCCGCCGCCGCCGCTTTTTTTCATCCGACAGCTCATCTGCAAGAGCTCCAAGCAAACCAATTTCGTAACATTTCAAGCCACTCCTTGTTTCTCCGGCCTCTTCTAAAAAAGCCTCCTCTGAAGCATCATCTAAATCTCTGTCAATGTCATCATCGTAAAAAGAGTCTTCGTCATCAAAGTCATTGTACTCATTATTGTCTTCAAAATCATCATAATCCATGGTATCCTCCATAATATAATAAGGTATCCTAATATCCGCACTGGCTGCAAATAATTTTAAACTTCTTCCCATTGTAAATGGTCACATTGTTGCCCAAATAATACCCAAAGCTTACGAAGTGGCCACAATCTAAACGAAATTTCTTACCAGCCAAAGCCTGTTTGAGAATCTCTCTTAGTTCATCTGTTTCACCGTATTCAGATCTTTGCTCTTTGGTCATATTAATTCTCCCTAAAAATACAAAAGCCCCGCCAGTCAATACCAGCAGAGCTCTTAAGATGTTTGTGTATGTTGTGTTACCGGACTAGTTGGTCAATCATCCTTTCGATTTGGAGACCGGTTAGATATCCGCAGAAATAACCGTTTTGCTTATGACGGATTTCGTGTTTAAGGTTGTAAATGATGTTCCTAAAGGCTCGGGATGTTGAGATGTTGTGTCTTTCTGCAAGCATCCGAACTTTGACTCGGTATCTGTGAGATATTGCCAACCAATAATCGTCTGTCTTCATCGTAAAATTCCTTTCGTTTAAAATAGAAAAAGCCCTGTCATCCTTAGGAAAACAGAGCTTTTTCGTCTGGGGTTAAAATTCACATGGAATCTTTACAAGGTGAAGGGCTTCAGACTTTTACAAGACTGAGGATTTGGCCACCGACCTTTTCCAACTTATATGCATCAGCAGGCTCAAGGGTATGATTCTGTGCTGCCCTTGTGAATGCGTTGATCACATTAAACATCGTATATCCCGGCTCCAGGTAAAATGCTTGTTGAACAAGTTTTGTTTCATCCTGGGTTAATCCAAACTTCTGACCAAATGCAGTGATGGAGCCATCAGGATTTTCCACACGAGACTCCATAGAAAATGCAAGTTGGTGTCTTTTAGAGCCAAGAGTGGTAACCACGTTACCAATGATATCCTGGAAATTTTCTATTGCTTTGTAACTGGTGTGTCTGAACCGAACATTCTCCTTGGTCTCGGAGATCAGGCCATTGGTGCAGACAAGTCGCAGGAAATATGCTTCAATACTAAAAGCCAACAGACCCACTTCAGAGTTGGCAAAACTGATTCCAGGAACAATTTTATCGTCACCCCTGAGGCCAAAAGTTTTAGCGTAATCTGGAACTTTGAGGACAAATATACTGTCATCGAAGGCATACTGCACTTTTGCGCCCGGATCAAAACCATGGCAAAGGATTTCAGACAGCAGGCTCATGTTATCCATGGGCTTGTATCTTTCGGTAAATACAGCTCTTAACCTGTTCCCATCGAAGCGACAGAAAAGTATTTCGCGGCGACGCGCTTCTTCTTTGAGCCAGAAATTCAGGTTTTCAGCCTGGAGCTCTTGGGGACACCTTGACAGGTACGAGTAAGGAATCCTCAAACGGTTTGAAAATAACCTCTGAGCCGTTGGAGCTACCTCAACAGGTTTGCCCGAGATCCAGATCCTTTTTAAGTTGTCAAATTGCATCTCATGAACGGGAACCATTTCATCAAAATGGGTTGCAGAGACAGTGTTTACATGGTCGATGACTTTGTCTAAAGATGTTGATGTTGTTCTCATGGTACGAACTCCTTTCGATGTGAAATTGTTACGAAACAAAAAAACCCTTCCGGCACCACGCCAAAAGGGCTCTAAAAACGATTGATCCTAAATGTTAGAATGTTATGGGTGCATCACCTCCTTTCATTTATTGCTTCGATGATAAACGACGATTTTTGTGCAGTTCTGCCCTGATATGACAGGGGATATGATAGATACAACTTCTTCATTGCTCGGGACATGGCCACAAAAGCTATTCGTCTCTCTTCCTCCAAATCACCTTTAACGTTGGGCATTATCCCTTCAACCATGCCGATCACAAAAACCACTGGAAACTCCAGCCCCTTAGCTTTATGCACAGTAGATAGGGTAACTCCATTTTCATTATGGAAGGAATGACTGCTGACAGCGTGAACGTGGTCAAGAAAATCACCCAGGTCTTCATAATTGCCGGCTGTAGTTTGCAGTTGGTCCAGATTTTCCAGGGACTCCTCAACTACATCGCCAGTTTCTTCCGCAAGGTATTTGTCGATGTTCAGGTGCTCACGAATAAGATGTATTAAATCGACTGGTTCCATAACCTTTTTGGAAATAATCAGCGTGTCAATGAATTTAATAAACCCATCTACAGCCTGCTTCAGATATTGAGGACCCACGGGAAAAATTTTCAGCGCGGGCAAAAGATGAAATCCTTTAGCTTCTGCAAATGAGTCCAGATCCTGGATAAAACTGTGACCGATATATCTGTTGGGAATGTTGATTATTGCCTTTAAAGCCTCATCTCCGTCGAAACTGTCCGGGTTGTGAATAAGCCGCAGATAGTTCAGAATGATGTTAACCTCGAAGCGGTTATAAAAACTCGACTCACTTTCTATTCGGTAAGGGATGCGATGTTTTGAAAATGCTTCCTCAAAGGCTCTTGACTGTGTGTTGGCTCTGTATAAAACAGCAATGTCTCTGTATTCAAAACCACGAGCTCCCACCAGGTTCATAATTTCAGCAACAACACTATTGGCTTCATCCGTTTCCGAGATGGCACATAAAACAGTTACCTTGTCACCATCGGAATTGATTGTGTTCAGGGTTTTGTCTATCTTTCTCTGATTATGGTCTATGAGGTCCTGACAGGCCTTTAAGATTTGTGGGGTGGATCTGTAGTTGATGTCCAGGATAAATTGAACACTTGCCGGATAAAGTTCACCGAAGGAAAGGATATTGTCCACATCAGCACCGGTAAATCCAAAGATACTTTGACAGTCATCCCCACAGACCCAAAAGCTGGATCCATCAGAATTACGTGCAAGCAGATTCAGGATTTCCATCTGAGCCGGGTTGGTATCTTGAAACTCGTCCACCAAAATGTGGGAATAGAGCTCTTGATAAGTAAATCTCTTATCCTCAGATGTTTTGAGCAGGCCGTGAACTTCCACAAGAAGGTCATCAAAATCCAGCATAAAACGTTTTTGTTTTTCAAGTTCATAGACCTGATAAACCTGACCTACCCGGTTCATGATATCGTCTTTCTGATGAAGCGAAATATACTTTTCGTAATCGATCAACCGTGATTTGGCTAAACTGATTTCTCGAAGTGCAATACCTGGAGGGACCACACCGATATCCAGTTTCCTGATTATTTTACTGATGAGGTAAATTTGCCGCTTGCCGTAAAGAATCGTAAATCTGCGACCTTCTTCTTTAAGTAAACGGTGACAAAATGAATGAATTGTGGAAAGGGTTACTGAAGCGGTCTGATCACCAAGAACAGGCCTGAGTTTGTCTCTCATTTCCCCGGCTGCGTTTCGGGTAAAGGTTAGCCCCAGTATCTTTTTGGGAGAAATTCCGGAACGGACCAGGTAACCGATTCTTGCAGCCATCGTTAAAGTTTTTCCTGAACCTGGAACGGCTATCACACTAGCGGTACCAAACATAAATTCAGCCGCCTGCTTTTGTTTTTCATTTAATGCTATCATGAGATTCAGTCTCCTCATTTCGAGTTGTTTAAAATGAAACACCCTCTCCACCTTTGTTGACAGAGAGGGTATCCGGGTTTAATTGGAGCCATTTACACAGCTGCTGTCAGCTCCTTCTGTTTCATTTGATTTTTTTCGCCGGCGCCAAGAATCATTTGAAGCACCTTCTCGGTATCGCTGATGACTTTCAAACAAGCCTTATGAGGGGTGGTTTTCATCTTAGCTGCATAACCCTCAATATAACGGTAGGATGTGCCCAGAAACCTATCAGCAGTCTTGCCCACAAGAAAACAGAGACATTGAGCTGATAACTGCGCAACTATCTCTTGTAACGGATTTTGACCGGATTTAAGGGAACCCATCACTTTTTCATGAGCAGCGTGGGATAACTCGTGGAAGAAGACAGATTCGTCTGCGGTGGCGAGGCATATTTCAGAGCGTCCTGTTTCGTAATACCCGGCGTATCTATAATTACCGGGTATAGCCTTGACAGAGATACCCCATTCTTCTGCTCTTTCAAGTAGTGGGATCTCACCAAGCTCCAGACCTTGATATTCCAGAGGTTCACCGTCGGTATCTTCCACCCTGAAAACAGCCTTACAACCGAATCCAGTGATAACATTTACTTGGTCACAGTCGTCTTCTACCTTCTTGAAATATGGCACGAGGATATACAGGGCTTTAGAGCCTTTCTTGACGAATCTTCCAGCTTGGAGCCACTGTTTGAAACCACGAGCATCAGCTGTTCCGGAGATAAACATGATGGTTCTATTGAGAAGGGACCACCGGGATGAGGGTATATCAGAAAGAGGGAACATGGCATATGAAACTACTTCTGGAATATCACCGGACTTGAATCTTTCTAATACGGTATCGAGAGTTTGTTTGACTTTTTCATTCATTTTTATTCTCCTTGTTCGAGTTTATTTCGTTTTGTTTTTTGATATATTTGTCTACTGCGTTTTCAAGCTCTTTTGTGACTACATCTAAGCAATCATTGCATATCCCGTGGGATATATGGGAACTGCTGCTATATTGGTTTTTACACTTCATGTAGCCTATGTAACTGCCACACCAGGCACAGACTTTTTTGATGATCATTTGCTATCTCCTATAACGAAAGAGACCTCTCTATATCTTCATAGGTTAGTTAATTCACAGGACTGAAATAATTAGATCAGAGGTGTAAAATCTCGTATTTCTGGGGAAAAACTTTGGAGGTAAGATTATGGGAAAACCTATATTTATAGGGGTTCTGATATTTGATATACTATAGGGTATCGGAAATCCTATTTAGTTTATGACTATCCGATATTTGATATACTACTCTACCAATCCTTACATGCATCCGCATACGAACAGTCCGAACACATCCAGCTCGGTTGAGGGATGAATATTCCTGCATCGATACCGGCCAATACTGCATTTGCTACTTTAGCAAACCGTTTCCGATGACCTGCAGTGCGGATGGTATAATACTGTTCAAACTTGGGTGTTTTCAGCTTTCTCATCACATCAAATCGGCAGTGAACATCTGCGGTAGGAAAGACATATTTTGCTGAGGCAAGAAGATACGCATAGGAAGTCATTTGAAGGTCATCGTCTACGGTGTCTTGCGTATAGGGTTGTTTCGCAGTTTTATGGTCTACGGCGATAAGCTTTCCTTTGGAATCTTTTAATAAAAGATCGATTATACCCGTGAGGATCAGCTCAGTAGGCTGTTTATCATCCGTGTAAAGTCTTGCCATCAAAGGCACTTCAATAGCGACAATATCAAATCCTGTCAGATCGATACCTTCGTAAAACACCTTCAACAAACTCTTGCCTGTTTCAATGGCTGACTTTTTGTTCGGGGTTTCCTTTTTATAAAAGATGGGAACATCTCTTTTTTCCAGTTCAGTGTTTAAGCTGTCCTCGAATACCTCCTGAATTATTTCAAATGACTCAGCATTCCCGGTATTTTTCACACCACGATAGTACCTTTCAACGGCTGAGTGGATGGCTGATCCAAAAGGAAGCGCTATGCTCACTCGCTCCATGGGACATGCCTCAACGTATTGAAATTTGTACTTCAGCGAACAAGTCAGATAGGTAAATATCTGGTTGTAGCTCACATGAAGTTCAGATTGAAACTTTGCCAATGCCTGTTTTCTGTTCATGATGATTCTCCTTTCGTTGAAATAGAAAGGGGAAGGCCATATGTGTAACCTTCCCCCTTGAGTTAAATGGATGGATTGGATTAGCGGTTGCGGAACCAGTTGATGAGGCCGGAGGCATCTGTTCGTGAGATATGATCCACCACGCAGCCGTAAGCTTCAAGACAGTGCTCATTGAGTTCACGCTTGGTCAGCCCGGCTTCTTTCATCAGATCCATGATGTATTTGTACTGTTTGCCGGTAATACGGTTTCCACCGTTGCTCTGGTCCTGTGCGGGATTCTGATTGGATTGTCGGGAAGAAGCTGCATTGTGAGAATTTTCACGGCCGGCTGGAAAAGAATCTTCATTGTTTTGTGAATGTTTCTTATTGGGTTCGGATTTAGAATTCCATTCTTGGGTATCCGGTTGGAGTTTATCCTTGTCTGGATTCGTCATATCTTCCAGATCCTGGGTAAATATCTCGGATAGACCCGCAACCCTTAAGGTAGCATCGATATGGGCCGATTTTTCTGCCATCTTCAGGCTTTTATTGATATCACCGCTATCTTGAGCGATACGCCTGGCTCCGGTGCCTTCTGCAGCAACAAAACCTGATGGGGTATGGAGTTCACATTTAAGTAGGATCACTTTTATGTCTTCCCCACGAAGGACCGCTTTTTCATACTCGTTAAGATTAGGGAATCTTGGAATCAAACCGAGCATACCGCATATTTTCTCAGCACCCGGTTTCCACAAAGATGGCTTGCTCCAGTGGTATTTGTTGCTGCATTCATGAGCGCGGCCTTCTCTTGCATATGAGCACTTGTCTTTTCCGACGACATGTATTCTTCCAAAGTCTGTGCCTTGGACTAGATTATCGGAGATCCACTTAATCAGAGCCTTACGATTTTCCTCTCTACGTGTTAAAGCCCTCGTGAACCTCTCAACAGGTAGATCCATTGGAGACTCACTGGTAATTACCGGCATCGTCATACCATCTTGGGGTAACATAACTTCAACTTCGTTAAGTCTTTTGGTTTCTTGAATGTTCGTCATAATTCTCTCCTTTCAAAATGCAAAAAGGGCAGCCTCCCTACATTTGGGAAACCACCCTTTCGATTAATTGATATTGAATTGTTTAAGCGTTACTATTTATTTTGGCCGGGGCCGAAAAACACATTCACAACACTTGCTTTTATCTCTGCATGCATGACAAACTATGTCGCCGTCCAAAATCCTGGGTAAATGTTCAAATACCCTTTCTATACCCTCGGTCATGGGAACTCCTAAAGCCCAGGCTATGCGACGAAGGGTACACGATGCTTTGTAGGAAAGCTCAGGCGTATATGCCATTGGTAGTTCACCTCCCTTCTGAAACAAAAAAACCACCTGCCGGTAAGCAAATGGTTCCACTTCAAAAATCTTCGGGTTGTTGTTTATTTGATCTCTGAATAAATCTGCTGGATGATTCCAACGTCCGCAAAACTGTAATACCGGTTATCTTCCATGTTGATGATGATGTGTTCATGAACCCTGATGCCCATAATTTCAGCGGCCTGGATGATTCTTCTGGTTACGGTGATGTCATCGGAAGACGGTTGTAGATCGTTGGAGGGATGATTATGACAAAGAATGATCGCAGCTGAGTTGGCTATTATGGCGGGCTTCAAGACTTCCCTGATATAAACAGGAGCCGACGATAGACCCCCTACCGACACAATGTTAAGTCCGATCAGGACGTTTTTGCTGTTGAGCATCGCCACCACGAACTGTTCCCGGTCCGGTTGTCCTTTCTTGAGGATAAGGTTCTGGATAAGGAACTGTGCCTGTTGAGAGCAACTGAGTCGCTCTTCTCCGAAGGATACCGTACCATCCTTAACCAGGGAGACACGGTAAATGGAAACAAACTTCGTGGTAGGCCGGTTTGGTGTGTTGAATAAAATGGATTGCTGGATCGCTGGTTTAACTTGACGAATACGCTCAGAAACTTTCATGATTTTGCCTCCTTTTAAACGCAAAGAAGGCCTGCCACTTAAAAGCAACAGACCTTCTGGTTAAGATGTTTAGAAATTTTTGGTTCGATTAAAAATCAGTGTGAGATCCGGTAATTCGGAATGACAACCGAAAATTGACCATCTGTGATAACCGAATTTTGACCACCCTG
>CAYZJH010000043.1:0-31990 GCA_964478625.1 uncultured Desulfobacteraceae bacterium | reverse complement strand
TTTAAGGGCCCTATGAATCCGGAAGAAGGGTATGGTGGCTGAGTCAAGACACGGGGATGGGTATGAGCATGGATTCGGATCAGGTTTCAGGGATCGAAACTGCGAGCCTTGTATGGAGGCTATTTGGATTAAAGAGTTTTGATAATCGGCAGCATTTTTTTAAAATCCGGGGTCCCTGCTTTTACCAGCATTTCAAAAATAAGCATCTCGGTACTGGAAATTACCGCACCGGCTTGCTCCAAACGATTGATTCCGATATTCATATTGAAGGCTGTTCGTGCGGATACGGCGTCTTTAACGACATGAACGGCATATCCTTCCTGAATGGCCTGTGCTCCGGTTTGAAATATGCAAACATGGGATTCAATACCGGTCAAAATAATGGCTTTTTTACCTGTTTTAGCTATCGTTTCTCTGATATCCGCATTTCCAATGCAACTGAATTCCGTTTTATTCATTACGGGACTATCCGGGGATTTTTGAATCAGGGAAAAATCAAACCCTCCCAGCTTTTCTGCGTTATGTTCCGTAAATATAACAGGAAATTCCAGGGTTTTTGCCAAATCTATGAGAGCCTCAATATTTTTTTTCACCCTGTCTTTATCCACACACAGATCAAACATCACTTTTTGAATATCCACTACAAGCAACAGGGTTTCCTGAGGGTTTATAAAAAGAGAATACAGGTTCACACAGTCCTCCGTAACGATTTATTGTTTTGTTTTTTCAATCATGGAAACCAGCTGTTTCAGATCCGTGGTGGGTGCGCTACAGGCAAAGTCCGTGCACACATAAGCTGTTGTTTTGTTGTCAATCTGTTTTAAAGATGCTGTAAAAGGTGCAATTTCAGACAGGGCCCCGGCATTTTGAGAATTTTTCATTAAAACAATCGTATTGGGTAAATAATGTTGGTCCACCACGGATAACATTTTTTCAGTGTCGGGAGATCCGGATTCTCCTGCAATTACGATCTCGTATTTTTTTCCCAGCGCAAATTCCAGTCCACAAAGAAAATAGGAAAAAGCCGAAAGCTGCTTTTTGATTGACCCGGCAAAGGCACTAAACATTTCATCGGCATATTTTTCCCAGCGGGGATCTCCCGTGAGTCTAGACAGGGTCAGAAGGTTTGAAAAGGCCACTGAGTTTGCTGACGGAATAGCTCCGTCATAAAGTTCTTTCGGCCGGGTTGGGAGTTGCTCCGCATGGTTTGATGTTAAATAAAATCCGCCGTTTTCATGATCCCAGAAATTTTCATTCATTTGTTCCTGAAATTCAATGGCCCGAAGCATATATTCCGGCTCAAAAGTAGTCCTGAAGAGTTCAAGTAGTCCGAGGATAAAAAAAGCATAGTCATTGGCATTCGCCTGGATGCCGGATTCCTCATCCCGAAAACGATGAAGCAAGGCTCCGGAATCATCCGTCAATCTTCTCTGGATAAAAGCTGCCGCCCTTTTGGCAGCTTCAAGGTAAGCATAATTTCCGAGGATTCTTGAACCCATGGCCAGTGCTGCAATCATAAGTCCGTTCCAATCCGTCAGAATTTTATCATCTTTTAAAGGCGGGACCCGTTTTTTTCGGATGTGAAAGAGTGTTTCTCTAGTTTTCTCCCAGCGATCCAGAAGATCTGTTTCCTCCATTTCAAGTTTTTCCGCCCATTCGGCAAAAGAACGGGTGAGGTATAAAATGTTACTGCCGGACTTTTGACCTGTGGCCTCATCTTCAAAATTACCCTGGGAATTCAAATTCATGAAACGTTGCCACAATTTTCCTCTTTCAGCTCCGAGAACGGCATTGAATTCCTGGGTGGTCCATACATAATATTTACCTTCTTCTCCTTCGCTGTCGGCATCTTCGGCTGTAAAAAATCCACCGGTATCCGAGGTCATGTCCCGCAGAACATAAGTAAAGATTTCATCGGCGGTTTTAGCGTAAAAGGGATCTTTGGTAATCTGGTAGGTTTCCAGGTAGGCTAATGCCAGAAGGGATTGATCGTATAGCATTTTTTCAAAATGAGGAAGAAGCCAGACCTTATCTGTGGAATAACGGTGAAATCCGAATCCAACATGGTCCCAAATACCGCCGAGGCGCATGGCCTTGAGTGTTTTTTGAACCATTACCATGGCTTTTTCTTCCCCTGTACGATGGTAGTATCGAAGAAGAAAAAGCATCCGATGGGGTGTTGGAAACTTGGGGGCAGAACCGAAACCTCCGTTTTCTTCATCAAAGCTGTTTTCAAGTTCTTCATAAGCTGCTTTTAATGTTGATTCATCTATTTTTTCTCCGGTCCACTGAAAATCGAATGCTTTTCCCAGGTGTTTTGAAATTTGACCTGCAGAATCGATGATTTTGTCCCTTTCTTTCTCCCAAAGAGATTTAACCTGTTTGCAAATATCGATCATTCCCGGCCTCCCAAACCTTGAGGCTTTTGGAATATAAGTGGCAGCAAAAAACGGCTTTTTATCCGGCGTCAACAAAACAGTCAGCGGCCACCCACCCCGCCCGGTGAGCATCTGACAGGCGGCCATATACACGGTATCTATATCAGGCCGCTCTTCCCGATCCACCTTGATGCAGACGAATGTATCATTTAAATAGGAGGCGACTTCTTCATCTTCAAAAGATTCTTTTTCCATCACATGGCACCAATGGCAGGCGGCATATCCGACGGATAGGAAAACCGGTTTATTAGTTGTCCTGGCTTTTTCAAAAGCCTCATCTCCCCAGGGATACCAATCTACCGGATTATGAGCATGCTGGAAAAGATATGGGCTTTTTTCACTGATTAAACGGTTTGGTGCCATTTTTTATCTCCAAAAAATATGTCAGATTATCTTTTACTCCACCCCACTTCCGGCAGAGAAATGTATCAGTTTCCTCTTTGACGTTCAATATGATAATATGGGGGCAACGTTTTTATGCGTCTGTCATCAATATGTTTTCCCACGGTAAAATGATAAAGGCTCTGAAACCGGTTGTCTGTTAATCCCAAAACATCATGGACCGCATCGTCAAAAAAACATCCGATACCCGTACCTCGCACGCCGTGACTCTCGGCTTCCAGGTAAAGCACCTGTCCGATCATGCCGGTTTCCCAAAAAAGATTGCGATAAAAATAAGGATTGTTTTCCACCAAAGAACGGAATTTTGCAATCATACCCAAGGAAAAGATACTGTCACCTGCAATATCCTGGTAGCAGCTTACCTTGGCGGCAACCTTTCGGAAATTACCTTCTTTTAACAAATACAATGGAAATCCATCTTTAACTTGCTGCCATAAGAATTCAGTCCGGGTCTGTGACCGAATCGCGGCCTGGTCCTCTTTGTTCCTGAAGAAAAAATAAATTCCCTGTTTTAGTTCTTTTACATTGTGGACAAAAAGCAACAGGTGGACAAAAGGGGGTGAAAGTTCTACATCGAAGGGTGCCAGCTGTTTTCTGGGAATGGTTTTATCCAGCATCGCAATAAAGAGTTCCCGGGTAATAAAACCGCTTGGGTCAAACCCTGTGGCGCTTCTTCTTTGACGAATAATTTTCGCTGCCGGAAGATCAGGTTTTGTCTCGATAAAAAGAGGCTCGCTTTCATCTAAAGACAGCTTAAAGGGTTCGGTTCTTGGTTTTTTGGTTTCTTGACAGGTAACTTCGATTATTTTCCAGTTGAAATGATCTGAGGACAAAAAATTTGGGGTTCCGAAAAAATCTATTTCTTCAAAATCTTTTAAAATCCTTTCCGGAAGATCTCTTGGGACTTTCAACGGAGAGAATGGATATACATAACACAAAAAATCCGGATGCTCCTCCTCCATATGGGGCCATTCTGTCTTATCAAAACCAAGGACAGTCCCGACATCATCATCCGAAAGTGAATTCAAATAAATCGATTTCCATCCGAAAAGATTTGCGGCAAAGCTTATACAGGCCAGGGCATGGCCTGCATCATGGTGACAATATCGGAACGCCCTTTCGCCATATTTCCAGGATTCCCGCCAAAATATCGAACTGATGCCGATCAGAAAACCCGGGGACTGAAAATGGTTTTCTATTCTGTCCCAGAGTTTTTGAGGCACCTTTGCCCGGCATTCTAAGGCGTGCGAAAAGGAATTGTAATGATAGATTCCGGAATCCAACGAATTGCCGATGGACGGTAGAACTAAATGAGCTTCGGTAGGATGCAGGTTACCGCTTGAAGGATTGATCCGAAGCGACCATCGGCTGCCCGGCATTCCCTTCCATGCAGAAAGCCCTAAGGACAATTCAAGAAAACCCGCCACATTTTCCAGCAGCAAAGGTTTTTCAGAGTGATTATTCCGTAAATAGAGATCCTGGTAGCCTCCTTCAGGGTCATTTTCAAGCAGAGGAAGAGAGATCGGCGGTCGGCCTTGATAACTCCTGAAAGGATCAGGCTGATTGGCCCAGTCCATGTATCCCAAAGATCTGGCAGACCGATGATAATGGTGTTTTGTGGCATTATGATAGTCAAAAACAGTCATTTTTTATACTTTTAAAAGGCATTAAAGTGAGTAAATTCTGAAATCTCTTTTCTTTTTGGTGCGCCGGATATTTTAGATGGATACCCCATGGGTATGAGAACCAGCAATTCATACCCGTCAGGAATATTTAAAATGGCTTTTGCTTTGTCATGATCAAACAGCCCCACGATAACCGTCCCAAGGCCGAGATGATGGGCTGTCAGACATAGATTCTGGGTAGCTAATCCCAGATCGAACATAAACCATTCCCCGAATTTGGTGACCACCTGATCTTTGTAATATCCTGATGACTTAAGCTTGCCGCAGATGGCCAAAACTACCGGAGCGGAAGTAATGGCTTTGGTTGCAGGATTTTTAAGGGATATGGTTTCCTGAAGCTTTTCTTTAATGGATTGATCCGTCACAACCACCACTTCCCAACATTGAGTGTTGGCCCAGGAAGGTGCCCACCGGATGGATTCCAAAACCGTGTTTAAAAGATCGTCGGCAATTGGTTTATTTTCGTAACTTCTGACGCTTCGACGTTCTTTTACGATATTCATAAATTCCTGCATCTTTCACTCCTTTCAGATTGATGCCTGATCCATATGCTTAAAAATCGATCTTAATCCTGATTTTTAGACTTGGGATCCTGTTTGTGGCATACACAGTCATGGTCATCGCATAGCGTGCAAATATACTCTGCATCAGACTTTTCTTCAGGTTTGATCTGATCTTTTTTCAGATAAAACCACATACCGGTGATAATAATTCCGATAAGCAAACAAATCAGAATAAAAAAACTGGTCATGATAACTCCTCAACGATCCAAGATATTTCGAACAGATGCCTCCTTTAAGGTAATTTATGATGCATTTACTATATCTTCCAGAGCTTCGATCAGGTCCGGATACCTGAATTCATAGCCGTCTTTTATCAGCTTTTCTGGGATTGCCCTGCAACTGGTTAAAAGGGTTTCGCCGAATTCCCCGCCGAAAAGCCTGATCAGAAATGCCGGTGCCGGCATGACCGCAGGGCGGTTCAAAACCTTTCCAAGAGATTTTGCAAAGTCAATATTTCTGACGGGTTCGGGCGCAGTGAAATTAAAAATCCCTTGAATGTCGGAATGCTGGATGATAAACAAGGATGCATGGACAATATCATTCACATGAATCCATGGAAACCATTGTTGTCCATCTCCCAGGCACCCCCCAAGAAAGGATTTAAAGGCCGGTATCATTTTTTCCATTGCCCCGCCATTTTTCCCCAAAACAATACCAAAACGGGTCACAGCAACTCTGACTCCTTTTTTTTCTGCGGCCAGGGCTTCTTTTTCCCAATCTATGCCAAGTTTCGCAAGGAAATCATCTCCCGGGGGCGCATCCTCGGTGAGGATCTCCTCACCTCTGTCTCCATAATATCCAACTGCGGAAGTACTTATGAGGGTGGTGTTGGCAGACAGGGCCTCCACCAGATTCCGGGTGGTTAATATTCGACTGTCATAAATTTGCTGCTTTGTTTTGGGAGTCCATAGGGTAAAAATGGATTTTCCAGCCAGATTGACCGCAATATCGCTGTCTTGAGCATATTCCTGCCATTTTCCGGGACTTGTGGTATCAGCTGAAACATAATTAAAATTCCGATGATGAATATGTTTTTGAACAGGGGACTTTCCGACGGCGGTAACATGATAGCCTTGCTGCAACAGGCGATTTGAAAGATAACTTCCGACAAATCCAGTACCTCCGGTAATAAAAACCTTCATCTTTATGACTCCTTACCTTTTAGAAACGTCCTAACAGGTGAGTGGGTTATCTAGTGCCTGAACCAATTGTCGATAATTCCTTCGCCATGAAGGGTTGGCATACCATCCCCCCTTTTCCGTCCCGGCTGGGAGGAAATTTTCCTTCAGGGATGATAAAACAAAATAATATAACAAAAAAGGCAACCTACAAAGAAGCAAGTTGCCTTTGATTTCAATGAAAAAAACTGTGCTTAGCAGGAGCATGACCCACAACTTGATCCAAAATCGTATCCGCAGTCGATACGAAATCCGATAGGCGAAAAATCTACTTTTATGGGTTTTACTTTTTCAAGAAATTCATTATTCACCACGTACTGAAACCCCCCAATATTGTAAACGGAGTCTTCTTCCTTTGGCTCATCCAGGGCCAATGCAAGACTTGGACCGCCTCATCCGCTTTCGTTTAAAAAAATTCTGATCGGTGAAGGCTTTTTGCCTTTAAAATATTCGGCGATTTGATTTGATGCCGACTCTGTAACCTCTACCATAATTCCTCCTTATTCAGCAAATTGAGATAAAAACGAGCAATTCCACAATGGGGTTAATTTATTCATTCCGATGAGATTTGTCAATCCGGTACCGGCGGTGCCTGTTAAAGGCCTATTTTATTTTTGCCAAATAAGCGCCTGCAATGGTATTTTTCTGGATTTCTTTAGTGCCTTCGTAAATTTCTGTTATTTTGGCGTCCCTGTAAAACCGTTCAACCTCATATTCGAGCATATAACCGTATCCGCCAAGAAGCTGGATCGCCTCGTCTGCCACTTCAACCGCTGCCCGCGCGGCATACATCTTAGCCATGGAAGTCAGTTTGGGGTCGATTCTCCCCTGATCAAAGTTCCATGCAGCCTTATAGGTTATGAGTCTTGCCAGTTCTATTTTGGTGGCCATGTCTGCAATCTTGTGCTGTGAAACCTGAAACGCACCGATTTTCTTACCGAATTGTTCTCGCTGCTTGATATATTCCAAGGCCCTGTCAAAAGCTCCCTGTGCTGTTCCCAATGCCTGAGCGGCCACAAGGATTCGGCTTTCGTCAAAAAATTCCAGGACCTGATAAAATCCTTTGCCTTCTTTTCCGATCAGGTTGGTTTCAGGCACACGAACCTCTTTAAAGCTCACTTCGGCGGTGGACATCATGCGGATGCCCATCTTATCACCGATTTCGGTTGCACCGACCCCCGTCCGGTCCGCTTCCACCAGAAACATACTCTGTCCCCTGTGACTCGGTTTTGCACTTTGATCGGTCTGGCACAGTACTGTAAAAAAACTCGCCAGACATCCATTGGTAATAAAGGTTTTAACTCCGTTAATGACCCATTCATCGCCGTCTTTTTCAGCGGTTGTGTCCATCCTGGTGATGTCCGATCCGTGATCGGGTTCTGTAAAGCACCCTCCGCAAAGCATTTCACCAAGAGCGACTTTAGGCAAAAACTTTTTTTTCATTTCTTCTGAACCAAACCGAAGGATATTTTCCGCAGCAAAGCTTCCAAGAACAACTGCAGCTCCTATTCCTGAATCTCTTCGGCAAAACTCTTCGGCAACTAGAATGTTTTCAATAACTCCTAATCCCTGCCCTTCGTATTTTTCCGGAAAGTGAATACCGATAAAACCAAGTTCAGCCGCCTTTTTCCAAATTTTGGTTGGGAACTCATGGTTTTTTTCCAGTTCTATGGCAAGATCCTTGTCGAATTCACCCTTGGCAAACTCCCTGGCTGCCTTTTGAATTTCTTTTTGAGATTTACTCAGTTCAAAATTCATCTTTACACCCCCTGCAGATTAAAATTTTGTTTAGTATTATCAAAAAAAAAGGTATCATAGTCTTTTGTGACCTTGCAAGAAAACTATTCGGTGTTTTCAAAAACTTTTGGTTATCAGATCAAATCCATTTTTGTGCACCCTGTTGAATATGGTTTGGTTTTAAAAGTTTCTTGACTGTCACCGTTAACTGTCTTAATTATCATGGGAATGAAGAGATTGCGTAATATCGGTGTTTAGACAATTCGGCTGACGTCTTTTGCAGTCAAGTGTGAGCACTTATAAATGAAACCATTCCAAAAAAATTATTATCAGAAACAGAGGAGTTCAACATTATGGCGTTTTCAATTGCATTAGCCGGAAAGGGTGGTACCGGAAAAACGACCCTTGCAGGCCTGTTAATTAAATATCTACAGAAAAAAGGAAAAACCCCTATTCTTGCAGTCGATGCCGACTCCAACGCCAATTTGAATGAGGTGTTGGGAATGGAGGTATGTGAAACATTGGGGCAAGCCAGGGAAGAGATGAAAAAAGGCCAGGTGCCCGAAGGTATGACCAAAGACATTTTCATGGACATGAAACTTCAGCAGGCAGTTATTGAAGCACAAGGTTACGATCTGATCGTCATGGGGCAACCCGAGGGCCAAGGATGTTATTGTGCCGCAAATAGCCTTTTATGCGGATTTTTAGAAAAACTTACCGACAATTATCCTTATATCGTCATGGATAATGAAGCCGGAATGGAACATATCAGCCGTTTGACAACCAAAGATGTCAATGTCTTGCTTATTGTGGCGGATACCTCGCGACGCGCTATACAGGCAGCCATTCGAATCAATCAGCTTGCTAAAGAGCTAAATATCGGCGTAGAAAAAAGCTATCTGGTCATCAATCAGGCCAAAAATGGAACTGCCCATGAAGCTGTTTTAAAAATGCTGAGAGAGGAGGGCCTTGAGCTGATCGGTACCATTCCGGAGGATGATCAGGTTTATGAGTATGACCTGAACGGTAAACCCACCATTGAAATCCCGGAGGACAGCAGGGCGGTCAAGGCTGCTTTTGAGATATTTGACAAGATCGTCAAATAACTCATAATACTTTTTTTACTATAGGTTGTTCAGAAAATGAAGAAAACCGGTTTTTTATACGACGAGAGATACTGCTACCACGATACCGGCAGCTTCCACCCAGAGACCTCCGAAAGACTTCCCGCCATCTACCGAGGGATTCAGGAGGGCGGATTGCTTGAAAAAGTAACGCTTCTGAAGGCAAAGCATGCGGATATTAAGTGGATTGAAACCATTCATTCCAGAGACTATATTCGTCGATTCGAGGAAGTTTGTCTCTGCGGAAACAGTTGTCTAGACTCCACGGACAATCAAATGTGTACGGAAACTTTTGAAACGGCTTTTCTGGCTGTCGGAGGTATTTTGGACGCAGCAAGGCGTGTTATGGAAGGAGAGTTGGATAACGTTTTTTGCGCTGTCAGGCCCCCGGGACATCACGCGGAACATGCTGAGGCCATGGGATTTTGTTATTTTAACAACGTCGCCATCTGCGCAAAATATCTTCAGATGGAGTTCGGGATAAAACGAGTGGGAATTATCGATTTTGATGTTCACCATGGGAATGCGACTCAGCACAGCTTTGAAAGAGACCCGACTGTTTTCTATTACTCCATTCATGAACATCCTTCATTTGCATTTCCGGGAACCGGACGTGAATTTGATGAAGGAATCGGAGATGGAATTGGATTTACAAAGAACTCCCCGGCCCTTCCGGGCCATGGAGATCGTGAATACAAACAGTTGATTCAAAGGGACCTTATTCCGGCATTTGAAAAATTTAAGCCTGAAATGATTCTCGTTTCCACCGGATTTGATGGACATGAAGATGATGATATGTCCGGCATTCGGCTCACTACGGAATGGTACACCTGGATTATGGAAATCATCATGGACATGGCTGAAAAATATTGCAAGGGCCGTTTGATCAGCATACTTGAGGGGGGATACTGCATTGAGCGTTTACCCGAATTGGCCCGAAATCATATCAAGGTTCTTCTTGGTGAAAAATAGAGTCCGGTCACCATTCAATATTAATTTCAGTTTTTCACATTAGGGGGTAAATCATATGTTTGTCAGCAAATCCATGACCAAGAAACTGATTACAGTCAGCGGGGAGACCAACATTATCGAGGTTGGAAAAATTATGAGAGAAAACAAAATACGTCATGTTCCCGTTGTCGATGATGCCAATGTTCTTTTGGGAATGGTGACTGATCGTGATATCCGAAGTGCCATGCCGTCGGTGGCCTCCGATGACTTTCATAGCAAGGAGGAACGCGACAAATTATCCATGCTTAAAGTCAAAAAGATTATGACGACGGACCTTGTTACGGTCTCTCCATTTTATACTTTACAGGACGTGCTTTTGTTGTTCCAGAAACACCATTTCGGAGCCTTACCGGTCATAGATGAGAACAGAGTGCTCAAGGGAATCATTTCCATCAGGGATTTGTTGCGCGCTTTCATTAATGTGATGGGAATTGGAGAACCCGGAGCTTTGCTGGGTATTGTGGCGGAGCAAAAGGTCGGCCAGATGAAAAAAATTGTGGACATCATTACTGGGGAAAATATTTCCATGGGAAGTATTCTGGTGGCCAGACATTGGGAAGAAGGTAAACGGGCCATATTTCCCTATTTGCTGACCCACAACCTGGCCAGGGTGAAAAAAAGGCTTCAGGAAGCCGGTTATGAGCTTCTAGATCCCATGAAATGGCATTTGGAACAGTTGCCAAAAAATGAGTAATCCTATACATTCGAAAAATGACTCCATTGACGGAAGAAAACAATCTTATGGTGCGTTGTATATTTACTACCTGGAGGGGAAGCTTCCATCGGCCATCAGGTTTGTTCACCCCCATTTTATTGGAAACTGGGAGGAAGAAGGATTTTCATTTTTGTTTTTCTCAGAACCCTCCGATGAATTTGTTCTAAAATTTATCCAGTGTCATCGTGGACTTAAACTGCTTGATCAGTATCATATGTCCTATGAAGAGTGGCAGGGAGGAAAATTTTCCTGGTTGCAGATAGGCCGTTTTCTGATTATTCCGCCATGGGAAAATACCGAATTGGATGTTGTAAATCCGGAGCAAATTAAAATTACACTGGATCCTGGTGTCGTTTTTGGAAATGGATTGCATCCGACAACCCAGGATTGCATCGAGGCCCTGGAATTGTTATGTTCGTCTCACTCCATTGAATGTGCTCTGGATTTGGGATGCGGAACAGGCATTTTGGCTCTTGTTGCCGCCAAACTAGGTTGCCGAAAATGTCTTGCCGTGGATTTTAATCTTTTGGCTTCTCAGACAGCCACCAGAAATGTAAAAGAAAACGGCCTGACAAATAACATCCTTGTTGCACAGGCAAAAGCCGAAGATATTGTGGGTTTGCCCGCAGATCTTTTAATGGCCAATATTCATTATGATGTAATGCAAAGACTATTGGAATCCAACGGCTTTTATAATAAAAAATGGTATATTCTATCGGGTCTTTTGAGAAGTCAGGCCAAGGCGGTTACAGACCGTCTGGAACGATCCGGGGTAAAAATCTTAAAAAAGTGGGAGCGAGAGGGCATCTGGCACACGTTTTGGGGAAAAATTTCATAAGAAATTCCATTTTATCTGCATCGAAAGGTCTGTGATGATCATCAAATGCTGGGGATCAAGAGGGTCGATTCCGGTTAGCGGAAAAGAGTATGTCAAATATGGTGGTGATACGACTTGCCTGGAGATACGAACCCGGAGCGGAGATTTGATCATCGTTGACGCCGGCACCGGAATCAGACGGCTTGGAAACGAACTGATCAGAGAACAAAGACATGATTTTAACTTTATTTTTACCCACGCCCACTGGGATCACCTGATGGGCTTTCCTTTCTTTAAGCCTCTTTATCGTCGAAACACAAAAATCCGGATGCATCGTTGCCCCTTTCCCAGCACCTTTGTGGAAAATATGCTGTCCAAAGTCATGGACCCTCCCAATTTTCCCGTGAGGTATTCCGATCTGAAAGCCGAAATCATTTATGAAGAAGGGTGTCCCATGCGTTTCCAGATCGGCTCGGTGGCAATCCTTCCCATCCCGTTAAGCCATCCTAACAACGGAAGCGGTTATAAATTTATTGAAGACGGAAAAACATTCGTTTTTTTAACCGATAATGAACTGGGTTATATTCACCCAGGCGGGCTGAGCTTTCAGGGATACCTGGACCATTGTACCGAGGCGGAACTGCTGATTCATGATGCTGAGTATACTCCGGAAGAATATGAATCTAAAATCGAGTGGGGACATTCCGTCTATACTGATGCGCTTGAACTGGCTTTCAAAGCAAAGGTTAAACAACTCGGACTTTTTCATTTAAACCAGGAAAGAACTGATCTTCAGGCAGACAGCATATTGGAAAGTTGCAAAAAAACAATTAGCGAGCGGAACTCAACTCTTGAATGCATGATAATGGGTCAAGAAACGACTATCGAACTGTAGGGTTTTAAATGATGATGGATCTGATTAAAAAGGTAGCCGGATATCTTTCCGCTTCCAGGAATGTGGTGGCTTTGACAGGAGCCGGAATATCCGTTGAGAGCGGTATACCCCCTTTCAGAGGGAAAGGTGGGGTGTGGGAACGATTCGACCCCATGGAATATGCCACAATACAAGCTTTTGAAAAAAATCCTGAGAAGGTGTGGCGAGTGCTGTTGAGTGAACTCAAAAATGTTGTTGATAGAGCGGAACCCAACAATGCCCATAAGGGGCTAGCCAAATTGGAAAAAAGAGGTATTCTGAAAACCGTTATTACCCAAAATGTGGACGGACTCCATCAAAAAGCCGGCAATACGGATGTTATCGAATTTCATGGCAATTTTGCCCGGCATCGTTGTATGCAATGTGACACTCGAACGGAAACACGAAATCTTGTGATGACTCAAATTCCGCCTAAATGTGATTGCGGTGGAATTTTTCGACCGGAGTGTGTGTTTTTTGGAGAAATGATTCCTCAGGAAGCCATGTGGCGTTCCCGACATGCAGCATCCAATTGTGACATAATGCTTGTGGTAGGCACATCAGCCAATGTTCAGCCCGCTGCCTATATGCCTGTGATTGCAAAAAATTCAGGAGCAAAAATTATCGAAATCAATACGGAGACAACCCCGCTGACCGGACATATCAGTGATCATATTCTATTGGGTAAAGCCGGAAAAATTATGGATCTTTTGATAACTGAAATCGAAACATTATTGAATCCGGAACCGACCGTTGACTGACATTTCCAACACCATAAAAATTACTGACGGATGGGTTAGAAGAATATCCCTGGCGTCACCTTCATTAAAAGACAATACCGCTGATGCCGAACGTCTTGCCGGAGCATTGAAACGGGACCTCAAAACGGATTTTGTCCAGCTGGACCTTGATATGATCAGAATGCTGCCGGATTTTTTGAGAAAATGTCATTATACCGTCCGATGTGTGGTTTTCAAGGACCGGGAACGCTATCTACTGACAGGGGTCTTGGATTCCCAGGGTAAAAACCAGGCAGCAGGCCTTGCCGTGGATTTAGGAACCTCCCGGGTGGTTATAAAGCTTTTGGATCTTGAAACCGGTGAGACATTTGGAGAAACGGCATTTGACAACCCTCAGGGGGCTGTCGGACCCGATATTCTGACCCGAATTCATTTCGCAGGCACACAGGATGGTTTGAATCACCTTAATGAATTGATTATAGAGAGTTTAAACCGGGAAATTCTCAAATTGTGTGAACAATGCGGCTATGTGCCGGAGGATATTTTCATAGTTACCGTAGCCGGCAACACAGCCATGACCCATCTGTTCCTGAAAATAAACCCTTATTGGATTATTCGTGAACCCTATATCCCTGCGACAAACAGACCTGGTCTTGTTATGGCCGAGGAACTGGGAATCCGGGTCAATCCTTTTGCCCGGATCATGGTCTTTCCGAATATCGGAAGTTACTTTGGTGGAGATCTGATTGCCGGAATTCTTTTCTCGGGAATCAACAAAAAAGAGGAAACCGCAATTCTAGTGGATGTGGGCACTAATGCGGAAGTCGTCCTGGGTAACGAAAACTGGTTGATTGCTTGTGCAGGCGCTGCAGGCCCGGCACTTGAAGGCGGTGTTACACGCATGGGAATGATGGCCGGTCCAGGTGTTATCGACAAAGTTTCTATTGACCCGAAAACCAAAGAATTCAGTATCCGAACCATTGAAAATAAAACCCCTGTAGGCATATGCGGATCCGGCTTGATTGATCTGGCAGCTCAATTGTTTTCGGCCGACATGATCGATATTCGGGGAAAGTTTATTTTGTCAAATTGCCGGGAACGTCTAAAAGAGATTGACGGAATTTATCATCTTGTTGTGGTTTCATCGGAGGAATCTGCAACAGGTCAGGATCTGACCATCAGCCAACTGGATCTGGACAGTCTTATCCGATCTAAGGCGGCCATGTTCACCATTCTTGAAACCATCACTGAAACGGTCGCTATCCGATTTTCCGAATTGTCTGCCTTTTATGTGGCCGGCACTTTCGGATCTTTTATCGACCCCCTCTCGGCTATTTCCATCGGGATGCTTCCTGATCTTCCCCTTGAATCCTATAAATCTCTCGGCAACAGTTCTCTTGGAGGAGCAACCCTTGTTTTGACGCAACCCCAATGCCTCGATGAAATTGATAAGATCCGTGACCGAATCACCTACATGGAACTGAATGTAAATCAGGATTTTATGAATCGTTTCTCTGCGGCAAAATTTATTCCTCATACGGATACGACCCTATTCCCATCCGTGAAATCTCCAAAATGATTCCAAAATAATGAAGAATTGCTCCGGGACTTTCAAGGAGTTTTTAGTTTAATTTGGAAAAATCTCAGAAAAGCACGATAACCCCGTCATGGGATGGCAGGGGACAGAAATTATGCTTTGCCATTGACATACTTGACAATCCTTGCTAATGGTATGGCTCAAAAATCAAGGGTTATCAGGGTAATTTGAATAGAAATGGTTGAGGAAAGGGGGTGAAAAAAACCGATGAATAAGAAATCATTATTACTGGTAATGGTTGTTGTCGGCGTTGCTGTATTTTTTGTCGCCGGAGGTATTATCGCAGGCACGACAGTCGACGATGTGATCAAGATGCAAAGTCCGGGGTATGAAAAACATACCAAGACTATTGTTGACTTTACCCATAAAAAGCACCTCGAAGACTACAAAATCACCTGCGGAGAATGCCACCACGATGATAAAGGCCAGCCTTTGGCGGATCTCAAGGAAGGAGATGACGTTCAAAAATGTATTGATTGTCACAAAATTCCCGGAGAAAAACCCAAAGGTAAAGATGCTCCCAAGTTGACCAAGCAGGAGGAGCTTCAGTACCATGCCGAAGCAGTCCACATGAATTGCAGGGACTGCCACAGAGCTTACAACAAAGAACATGAGACCAAAGCGGCTCCGACCACCTGTACCGGATGCCATCCAAAGGCGGAATAAACAGGCGATTTTCTGATGTTAAGCGATTCTGGGGCGAATGTTGTCAGGTTCGCCCCGAATTTTTTGGGATCAAGGCGGTCGGTCAGCAATTCTAGCTTTTAAATACCTGCCTGATTGAAGAATAGATGCTCCCAAACTAAGTGATTTTCACTGGGGCACTTTTTTTCACTCTTTGGATCAACACCGTTGCTCAAAAAAAAGATAATTTTTGACGGTTTTACCCAATCATCACTAAACATGAAGTACCACACTAAAGCCGTTAAAAACAGCCCAGGCTTGATCATTCAAATTCAGGCAAAGCTTTCGGGCGCTCTCCGTGGATACAATTGAGCAGATTTTAGTTCCGTCTGGAATTCGCAGAACATATTCCGTATTGACCATACCTTCTTTGATTTGTTCGATCACTCCGTTAAAGCTGTTTTCTGCACTGCATTTCGGTTCTTCTTTGCCGGTGTGCAATATAACCCACGGTGCCTTGACTTCGGCAGTAATCAATCCACCCTCCCTTAACGAGAGCTGTTCAAGGCTGTCGTTTGTGATAACCGTCGAAATCGAATACCCACTGAGGGTGATCAAAAGGACCCGTGTTTGAATATCTCCCTTTTGGAGTTTTTGAATTTTTCCGAAAAAAAGGTTCCTTGCGCTGGTTTTCCGGGAAGCCTCCCGTTCAATGAACAATTGTGTGACCTTCCGGATATCCTCCTCTGAAAAGGATACATAGGAAGAAGTCAGGTTGGGAGTAGAATGCCCCAAAAGTGCCTGGACAGCCGGCAAAGGCATATCGTTTTGCATTAACTCAACGGCGCGCGATTTGCGAAGGGTTTCAGGAGCGCCAAGCTCTTTTGCGATACCGCAGGATTCAGCCCTTTCATAAAACTTAAGCCTGACAAACCCGGGATCAACTTTTAACGGGTTTCCCGCGGTTTTTTGAGAGGGCAATTCGGCAAATTTCTCCTTGATTTCCCGGGACAATGCTTCTGATATATGGACAATGCGTTGGGAGCGACCGGATTTTTTCCGTGCACCTCCAAATCGCACAAAATGGTTTTCAAAATCGATATCTCGTTCTGGATCAATGCCCAATACCTCGCTTAATTTACCGCCGGTATAACGAATGAGCAGAAAAATGGTTAGAATACGAAGCCGGGATAAACGCACATCCGCTCTCACAGAAGCTTCAGCCCAATCTCGGAAAGATTGTTCCAGTTTATGGAGTTGGATTGGATCGAGGCATGTATCCTGGTCAGGCGATGAAAAAATACGTCCGTGAAAGCTTCTCTCTGAAATGGATTTGCCTGTGATTTCCGGGTTACTGGTTTGCTTGACTCTTTTTTTGTTTCTCATCAACTTTTATACTCATTAAAAAACTCATTTTTCCTGATTTTTTTAATATAACCCATTCACAGCACCATTGACAATTTTTTTGCCATCTCGCCGCCAAACCGGTCAGGGTGAATACCATTTTTTTTACCCGGTTTTTCCGACACCATGAAGCCGGAATGAGTTACCGCGCCGTTTTCTCAATACGGTTTATCACCTATGCTTTCTAATCCCGAAATCTTCCACAGACCACAAAGGATTCAGGTTACATATTCTTTGAGAAACCGGGCTGTGTATGAACTTTTTATGTTTTCAACCAGTTCCACCGGAGACCCTGTGGCCACCAGATACCCCCCGCCATCGCCACCTTCAGGACCCAAGTCAATGATATAGTCAGCTTCTTTGATCACCTCAGGATTGTGCTCTATGACCGCTAGGGTATTGCCCGCATCCACAAGAGACTGGAACATACTCAGAAGTTTTTTGACATCAAAAAGATGCAGTCCGGTGGTGGGTTCATCCAGGATAAAAAATGTCGGACCTTTTCCGGGATATCCCAGTTCAGAGGCCAGTTTGATCCGTTGGGCCTCTCCTCCTGACAGGGTGGGACTCGGTTGGCCCAGTTTCAGATAGCCCAAGCCGATATCACATACAAATTTTACGGCTTTTCGTATCCCTGGAACCGATCCAAAAAATTCAACACCTTCTTCAAAAGTCAAATCAAGGACATCGGCTATGGTTTTTCCCTTGTAAAAAACATTAAGGGTTTCTTCATTAAAGCGGCGGCCTTCACAGATGTCACACCGGACATAGACATCTGGGAGAAAACTCATGGTGGTTTTGATACTTCCATGGCCTTTGCAGGCTTCACAGCGACCTCCTTTGACATTGAACGAAAATCGACCGGGCAAATATCCACGACTTCTTGCTTCGGGAGTTTTTGAGAAAAGCATGCGAATTTGGGTTAAAAAACCTATGTAAGAAGCCGGTATCGATCGGGGTGTTCGTCCAATGGGCGAATGGTCCACCTCCAGAACACGGCTGATATTTTTCCATCCTTCAATTCCCTCATGACTCCCCTCATATTCATTTTTTTTCAAAAGCCTGTTTTTAAGACCATTGAATAAAGTTTGTTTCAACAAAGTGGATTTTCCGGAACCGGAAACCCCGGTTACACAAATGAATACATTTAAAGGAAATCGGACATCGATATGTTTTAGGTTATTGCATGACGCACCTTTTATAGTAATTGCCGGTAAATTCTGATAGGGCCTGAGGTGGGAAGATATGCTTCTGTCTCGACCATTAAACATGGCACCGGTAATGGATTCAGATATATTTTTCAATTGACTCAGCTTTCCGGAAGCCACCACCTTACCTCCGTGTTCACCGGCACCGGGACCCAAGTCAATAATTGTATCTGCGGCCCGGATCGTATCCTCATCATGCTCAACAACGATGACCGTGTTTCCTCGATCACGCAGTGATTTTAAGGCGTCGATCAAAATTTGGTTGTCTCTGGGATGAAGCCCGATCGTGGGTTCATCCAGGATATAACAGACACCGGTGAGATTTGAACCAAGCTGAGCTGCAAGGCGTACCCGTTGAGCCTCGCCTCCTGATAGTGTGTTTGCGCTCCGGCCCAAGGCCATATAAGATAATCCTAGTTGGTTCAAAAGCGAAAGCCTGGTAAAAAGTTCAGACATAACCGGTTCTGCAACAGGCATCTGCGGTTGTGAAAAACTAAATCCACGGATCATTCTCATCGCCTTTTCCGACGACACCTTCATGAGATCCCATATGGACAACCCATTGATTTTTACTGATAATGCTTCAGATCTTAACCGGCTTCCCCTGCATTCAGGGCATTCCTGCCCGCCAAAACCATTTCCGCTAAACCCGGATTCTTCCTCCTCGTTTTCATCGTCGACACCGATTACCCCAAGGCCTTTACATGCAGGACAAGCCCCTTGAGCACTGTTAAATGAAAAAAGTCTGGGATCTAACGCCTGAACTCCAATACCGCAGTCTGTGCAAATTCCCATGGTACTATAGACTTCCTGATTACCATGTTTGTCCAACACAATAACATGGTCGTTTCCCTGAACTAGAGCGGTTTCGATCAGATTTTGAAAACTTTTTTCTGCGGTGTTGGCCTTAGTATTTGCATAAACAGGATTTCCGTTTTGAATTTCACCAATGACCAATTCAATGGTATGTTCCTGATATCGGTTGAGCGTGATACCTTTTTTCAGGGTCACCCATTGCCCGTCGATACGGGCATTGGGAAAACCCTGCATTGCAAGGCGATCGAGCAAATCTTTATGAAAACCTTTTCGGCCTGAAACTTTTGGGGATAATATCGTCGCTGTCCGATCACGATAACGGAAGCGAAGAGTTGCGGCGATATCCTCGGCATTCTGTGCAGTAAGGGACTTTCCGCAACCGGGACAATATTGTTCACCGACTTTGCTGTAAAGAAGCCTCAGAAAGTGGTAAACCTCCGTCAGAGTCGCCACTGTGGAACGTCGACTCGTATGGCTGATCCGCTGTTCGATGGCTACCGTGGGCGAAATTCCCGAAACAAGGTCCACATCCGGCCGTTCCAGAATTTTCATATACTGACGGACATAAGGCGCTAGACTTTCCAGGTACCTTCGCTGACCTTCGGCAAAAATAATATCAAATGCCAGGGTAGATTTGCCGGACCCGGATACACCGGTGAGGACCACCAACTGATTTCGAGGTAAAGATACACTAATATTTTTAAGGTTATGTTCACGTGCGCCGCTTACCGTAATTGTTTCTGAATAAGAGAGCTGGGATTCAGCAATTTTTGAAGAATCGTATGCTTTTTCAAGCCGTGATTTTCGGCTCAAAACCTCGGACAGAAATTTACCGGTCATAGATCCGGGCTCGGCTGCGATTTCTTCAGGAGTTCCCGCTGCAACGATGAAACCACCCTCATCACCGCCTTTGGGACCTAAATCAATAACCCAGTCCGCGGTTTTAACCACATCCATATTATGCTCGATTACCAGGAGTGAATGACCTTCTGAAACCAGTTTTTTCAAAGCTTCAAGAAGTTTTCCGATATCATCAAAATGAAGGCCTGTTGTGGGTTCATCAAAAATGAATAACAGTTTTTTCCGAGGCCCCATATTCAAGTACCTTGAAAGTTTCAGGCGCTGGGCCTCTCCTCCTGAAAAGGTGCTGATGGGTTGCCCCAGACGGATATACCCCAGACCCACCCAGGTAAGCGGTTCAAGTGCACGATGAATCAGATCATTGTTTTCGAAAAACATCAAAGCATCATCCACGGTCATATTTAAAATGGCATGAATGTTCTTTCCTTCGTAATTCACCTCCAAAACTTCGGGCTTGAATCGTTTTCCATTGCACTCCGGGCATGTGATAAAGACATCGGATAAAAACTGCATTTCGATTTTTTCAAAACCATCCCCCTTGCAGGTTTCGCATCGGCCTTTAGGCACATTGAACGAAAAATATCCGGAATCGAATTTTTTTTGTTTTGCCGTGCGGGTTTTTGCAAGGAGTCTTCTGATGGGATCCAGGGCTTTGGCATAGGTCAGCACATTGGCCCGGGGAGTTCTTCCGATTGGGCGCTGATCGACCAGAATGACATCGGAAATGGGATTGAGGCCTTGGATCGATTCATGCCTTCCCGGTTTTCCCTGGGAATCTTTTTTATGATATTTGATTGCCTTATAAAGGATTTCTTCGGCCAGGGTCGATTTTCCGGATCCCGAAACCCCGGTGAGACAAACGAATAGGCCTAATGGAATAGATACGTCGATATTTTTCAGATTGTTTTCGGATGCCCCCTTAATCAGCACCCATTTATTTTTTTGGGGAGTTTGTCTTTTTTCAGGAATGGGTATGCTCTTTTCACCCCTGAGATATTGTCCGGTGAGGGAATCATGAACATGAGCTGTAGGACCGAAATAGATTATCTCACCGCCCTTTTCACCGGCTCCGGGACCCAGGTCAAGAAGATAATCGCTTTGACTGATTATTTCCGAGTCATGTTCTACTACAACGATGGTGTTGGACAGATCCTTGAGTTTGTGAAGGATACCGACGAGCCTGCCGGTATCACTGGGATGAAGCCCAATACTGGGTTCATCCAAAATGTAGAGCGAATTCACCAATGAAGACCCTATTGCGGCAGCCAGGGATACTCTTTGGACTTCCCCTCCGGAAAGGGTTCGGGATTGGCGATCCAGAGTCAGATATCCAAGTCCCACATCCTTTAAATATTTGAGGCGGCTTTTGACTGCTTCAAGAACCATCAGGCCTGCTTTGTCCTCGTGGGGTATGGAAACATGATCGAAAAAATCGAATGCCCACCTGACACTTTGTTTATAAATGTCAGCAATTGTGTGACCTTCCAACCGATAAAGCAATGTTTCTTTTTTAAAGCGTGTTCCATGACATTCCCGACAAATATCATAGCTACGGTATCTGGATAGATAGACCCTCACGGGCATTTTATAAGTTTTTGTTTCAAGCCATTGAAAAAAACCGCGAATTCCATAGTAGTCGGAAGTGCCTTCGATAATCGACCGTTGCTGCTCCAAAGTAAGTAGTTTGAATGAAACATCGGTGGGAATAAAATTTTTTCGGCAATGGTGCATAAGGTCTTGGTATTCGAGCTTTTCTTCTTTCCAGCTACCCCAAGGTCTGATAGCGCCTTCCTCCAGAGTCAGGGTGTGATCCGGAATCACCAGATCCAAATCGATATCAATGGTTCTGCCGAATCCTCTGCACAATTCACATGCTCCTGCAGGACTGTTGAATGAAAAAAGATTAGGAGTCGGAGATGAATAGGCAATATGACAACTGGAACATTCCAGGGCTTCGCTGAAAGCCAAATGCTCACCATCCGGTTGCCAAATATCAAGTCTTCCGTTTCCAAACCGAAAAGCCAGCTCGATGGAATCAACAATTCTTTTACGGTCTTTTTTTTGAAAAAGGATCCGATCAACCACCATGTGAATCCTGTTTAACGATTTACCGATCAAAGAGGGCGATAATTCTTCGATTTTGCCATTTAAATAGACGCGGTCAAACCCTGCCTGCAATAGTTCATTATTGATTATGGAATCCGGAGAGTTTCCTGTGTCGCAGGGAAATGTGATAATGATTTTTGTGTTTTCAGGAAACCTGGCAATTTTTTCCCAAATGATATCCGGAGTTTCAGGAATCACGGGTTCGCCGCATTTCCGACAGTAAAGCAGAGCCCTTCGGGCAAAAAGGAGTTTAATGTGATCGGTCAATTCGGTCATGGTACCAACGGTGGAACGGGAAGTGCGGACCGGATCTTTACGGTCAATAGCAATTGCGGGAGGGATTCCCTCAATATGGTCCACTTTGGGACGATCCATACGATCCATAAATTGACGGGCGTAGGGTGAAAAGGTTTCTACATATCTGCGCTGACCCTCGGCGTATAAGGTATCAAAAGCCAGTGAGGATTTGCCGGAACCGCTTACACCGGTTACCACGACCAAATGATTTAAGGGAATATCGAGATAAAGGTTTTTCAGGTTATGTTGCCTGGCACCTTTGATTCGGATGCAGTTGCATTTCATGTTATCTTGAAGTAGTTAATTCTCATAATACCTAAGATCAATGATTATCGATCTTTTTGTATCGTAATATTAGTGAAAGCCAAACGGCATGAAGTTCAGGAAGTGGGTTTTTCCAGGTGCCGGACCAAATCCGATATTCATCAGGATCATCACCAGGAATTGTGCATAATTTTTGCATTTTAAATTTTTTCCAAAATTAACCTTATCATATACTACAAGGAATCAAATTTTGACAGCAAAACTTGGATGGTTAAAGATAGGGGATCTTATCGGATATATCAACGGCTACGGATCAATACGCATGAAACCATTAATTGCCGTACTGGCAGCAGCGGTCTTTTTCGCAGGTTTAGGCCGGCTTAGCGCTGATTGGCGTGCAAAAAATGCCGATGCTGACATACGAGATTTGTTGTTTCTTCAAGCAGTGCAAATATCCCGAGCCATTGACCCTGAATTGGCAAAAATGCTCTCCTTCACTTCGGAGGACCAGGGAACACCGGCATTTGAAAGAATTCGCGAGCAAATGGTTGCCTATGGAAAATTGATTCCACAGCGCGGGATCTACAGCATGGCATTGCAGGATGGCAAAATCGTTTTCGGACCGGAAAATTATGCTGAAGATGATCCCATGGCCAGTCCGCCGGGGACGGTCTATAAAGAACCGGAACCGGAGAATTACATGACGTTCGCCGGAAAAAAACCCATCGTGGTGGGGCCGGTGACGGATGAATACGGCACCTTTATCTCAGCCCTTGCTCCTGTTTATGATCCACGTTCAGGTGAAGTGCTGATGGTTATCGGGATTGATTTTCTGAGCGATGAGTGGCAGGCTGCTGTCAGGGCCGCACGCCGTGGGCCTTTGATAGTAACACTGATCATCATTTGGGTGGTGCTTTCTGGAGGAGCAATGATCTGGTGGAGAAACCGGCTGCCTGAAAAACAGGGAGTATTTTTGAGGCATATGGAGACCATAACGGTTTGCATACTTGGCCTTATCCTGACGGTTTCGACAGCCTTACTGGTTTTAGAGGCTGAATACCGCGAACGGTCTCGTATTTTTATCAGAAGCAGTTATGCCATGGCAGAGGCCGTCAGCGACACCTTTCATGACATAAAAGGTGATATTGCGGCTATTGGTCGGTTTAAAGAGGGAAGTATCCATATTGACAAACAAGAATTTATTGTGTTTGCCGAACCCATGACAAGAAATTCGGCAGTCCGGGGATACCAAATGGTATCGTTTGTGAGCGACATGGGTAAGGCCGGTTTTGAGTCTGAAATCCGGCGTGATGGTGTTGAGGATTTTTTTATCTGGGAAAGGACGCTTCAGGGAGAAAAAGTAGCTGTTTCCCACCGGCCCTGCTATTACCCGGTCTGTTATGTTGCGCCGTGGGATGACAATTCGGCTGATGTGGGATTTGATTTAGGATCGGAACCACACCTGAAAACCATACTTGAAGAATCTATCCGCACAGGTCTGATTACGGCTGCGGAATTAATTCATCCGGCCCAGGAGACCATTAAAGAGCCCGGTATGATGATTTTGCATCCCATTTTTACGGCGAATAACCCGGTTGCCGGGAGTCAGGATAGCACCACTACTGAACAGCAACTTCTTGGTTTTGCCGCAGGTGTGATTCGCCTTGAATCTATCCTGGATGTTGTATTAAAAAAATTTTCAGATGAAGGATTGTTTGTGGATATGCACCTGGTGGATTTGACCAACAAACCCGAGCCTGCAATTTTGGCTGCATACCCCCGGGTTGACAGGGATCAGTATCCCGTAATCATGGACAGGCAGTATTTAGTAACCCATAAGCATATGATGTCATATCCACTATTTGTTTTCGGACGTCCGTTGGCGATTGTCTCCCATGCGACCCCTGTATTTGATGAGCTGCATCCATTGTGGGAAAGCCGTTTTATCGTTATTGCAGGATTGTTTCTGACCACTGGGTTTACCTTCTTTATCGGTTTTGTTCGAAACAGGCAAAGGGATCTTGAGTCTCAGGTAAAAATGCATACTTCCGCTTTTGTCAATAGTGAAAAACGATTCCGGGTCCTGTTTGAAAATGCGATCTATGGTGTGGCTCTCCATGAAATCGTGCTGGATGAAAACAGCAAACCCAATGACTATGTTTTTCTTGAAGCCAATCCCGGGTTTGAAAAGAATACCGGTTTGCGGGTTGAGGATATCGTGGGCAAACGGGTGACGGATATTTTTTCAGGATTGCAAGAAGCTCCGTTTATCGATATTTACGGCAGGGTTGCTCTCACGGGTGAACCTGTCACTTTTGAGCATTTTTTCGAGCCATTACAGCGCCACTTTATTATCAATGCCTATCAGGTAGGATGGGGACGATTTGCCACTTTTTTGTTAGATATTACGGAACAGAAACGATCCGAAGAAGAAAAAAACAAACTTCAGGTACAACTGGCACAGGCCCAGAAGATGGAAGCTGTTGGAAGGCTGGCCGGCGGGGTGGCACACGATTTCAATAACATGTTGAGTGTAATTCTCGGCTATACTGAGATAGCCTTGGAGAAACTGACACCATCGGACCCTATCCGGGAGGATTTGGAAGAAGTCATTTTCGCTTCAAAACGTTCCGCTGAGCTTGTCCGCCAATTAATGGCGTTTGCCCGCAGACAGGTCGTCAGTCCTGTAGTATTAGACTTGAACGACTGGGTATCGCAAGTGCTGAAAATGCTTCAGCGGCTTATAGGCGAAAATATCTATTTAGCCTGGGTGCCCGGCCATGCCCTTTGGGATATCAAAATAGACCCTTCCCAGGTCGATCAGCTTCTTGCCAATTTGATGGTCAATGCCCGTGATTCTATTAGAGGAACCGGCAAGGTGATCATCGAAACCCAAAACAAGGTACTTGACCAGGATTTTTGCAAGGTACATGCAGGATCGAAGTCCGGAGAACATGTTTTACTGATGGTCAGTGATAATGGTTGTGGGATGGACAAGGAGATTCAGGCCAAAATTTTCGAACCTTTTTTCACTACCAAAGAAATAGGCAAAGGCACAGGTTTGGGCCTTGCCACAGTTTTCGGGATTGTTAAACAAAACAATGGTTATATTAGCGTTTCCAGCGAACCGGGGCGTGGAACCACCTTCAGAATTTATTTGCCCCGGTTTAAAGGGATGGAAAATCCTCAATAGATCAAGGTAAGCGGCAGCCCGGTAAACACATTCTGAAACCAGGCTGCCGTTTTTATAGGTTATATGTCGAAATAGAGGAAGAACTCATGCGGGTGGGGTCGAAGCTTGACTGCGTTAACCTCTTTTTCGATTTTAAAACTGACCCACATATCGATGACATCCTGGGTGAAAACATCGCCTTTGAGCAAAAATTCACTGTCGGCTTTAAGTGCGGCCAGAGCTTCTTCCAAAGATCCTGGCGCGGACTCGATTTCAGCAAGCTCCTCAGGGGGAAGATCATAGATATTTTTATCCAAAGGATCACCCGGTTCGATCTTGTTCTCGATACCGTCCAAAACGGCCATCAGAATGGCTGAAAATGCCATGTAGCCATTGCAACTGGGATCAGGAGTCCGGAACTCGATGCGTTTGGCTTTGGGAGATGAACTGTACATGGGAATACGAACCGCGGCACTTCTGTTCCTACTGGAGTAGGCCAGGTTTACCGGCGCTTCAAAACCGGGAACCAGCCGTTTATAAGAATTGGTGGTCGGATTGGTAAAGGCACACAAGGCCTTGCAGTGTTTCAGAATACCGCCGATAGCATAGAGTGCCTCCTGAGAAAGACCAGCGTATTTATCACCGGCAAAAAGTGGTTTCTCTCCTTTCCAAATACTGATGTGAGTGTGCATTCCGGTACCATTATCCGAAAATAAGGGCTTAGGCATGAAAGTCACCGTGTGGCCTGCACGATAAGCCGCATTTTTTAAAACGTATTTGAACCATACCAACTGGTCACCCATCTGCAGAAGCGGCTTGAATCTCATATCGATTTCAGCCTGGCCGGCCGTTGCCACTTCATGGTGCTGGCATTCGACATCAATTCCCAAGGATTGAAGAATCAGAAGCATTTCACTTCTTAAATCCTGAAATTTGTCCATGGGCGGAACAGGGAAATAACCTTCTTTGTGACGGGGTTTGTAAGCCAAATTGGGACATTCCTCACGCCCGGTGTTCCAGGTGCCTTCATTGGAATCTAAAAAATAGAACGCACTGTTGTTGCTTGAATCAAAGCGAACATCGTCGAAAATAAAAAACTCCGCTTCCGGACCGATATAGGCAATGTCTCCAATACCGGTGCTTTTGAGATAAGATTCGGCTTTTTTGGCGATATACCTGGGATCACGGGAATAAGGTTCGAGAGTCACGGGATCAACAATATTTCCAATAAGCACTAAAGTAGGCTCTGCGAAAAAAGGATCCATTTTAGCGGTGGCAGGGTCCGGAACAACCAGCATATCACTTGCATTGATAGGCTGCCAACCCCGGATACTGGACCCGTCGAAACCAAAACCTTCCTCAAAACTGTCGACGCTGAGTTCACCTAAAGGAACTGAAAAGTGCTGCCATATTCCAGGAAAGTCCATGAATCGAATATCAACAACTTTTGCGCCTTTTTCTTTTGCCATTTCCAATACTTTTTCCGGTGTCATACGTAATTTCCTCCTTGGAGTTAAAACCAATTTTGTTAAAGATTCTAATCATCATTTCTTCATGACATATTTGTTATTTAAAAAATACATTTATTATTTTTTCTAAATGGCATCCTTGCCTTTTTCACCCGTTCTGACACGGATGGCTTCTTCGATATTGATAACAAAAATTTTCCCGTCACCGAGTTTACCGGTTCTAGCCGCTTCACTAATTTTGTTCGTCACCTTATCAACCCAATCATTTTCAATAACAACCTCAATCTTGATTTTCGGTATGAAATCAACAACATATTCAGCACCGCGATAAATTTCCTTGTGTCCTTTCTGTCGCCCGTATCCTTTTACCTCTGTGATGGTCATCCCCTGAATTCCGATTTCATTCAGGGCCTCCTTTACATCATCGAGCTTGAATGGCTTGATGATTGCCTCTACTTTTTTCATATAAAGTATCTCCTTATGTTGAATCGACACACTACGTTAGTCCAGTTCAAAAGCCCTTTCACCGTGAATTGAATTGTCAAGACCCAAAATTTCGCTTTCTTTATCGACCCGAAGGCCTCCGGTAACGGCTTTTGTCACATAAATGACAATCAATGTACCGATAGCAGTAAATACGGCTGTTGCAATGATCGATACAAACTGGATCCAGACCTGTTTTGGATTGCCGTAAAAAAGACCGGATGCACCTTCAGTAATAGCAGGATTTGCAAAAAGACCTGTAGCCAAAGCCCCCCAGATCCCGCACATGCCATGTACGCCAAAGGCATCCAGGGAGTCGTCATAGCCAAGCTTATGTTTTAACACGGCCACACTATAGTAACCAAACATTCCAGCCACGATACCTATAATCAATGCTGCGGGCATATTGACAAATCCGGCAGCGGGGGTAATGGAGACCAGACCGGCAACAATACCGGAAGCCAGGCCTAATAAGGTTGGTTTTTTGGTTACCACCCATTCCGTAAACATCCAGGAGAGTCCTGCCACGGCTGCAGATGTGTTGGTTACCAGAAAAGCCGATCCAGCCACTCCATCAGCAGCAAGCTGACTTCCGGCATTGAAACCGAACCATCCGAACCACAACAAGGCAGCTCCGAGTGCCGTTAGCGTGACACTGGAAGGAAACATGGTTTCTTTGCCGTAACCAAGCCTTTTTCCAAGAACCAGGCACAATACCAGACCTGCCACACCGGCATTGATGTGAACAACGGTACCCCCGGCAAAGTCAAGCGCCCCCATCTCACCCATCCAGCCACCACCCCACACCCAGTGGGCAATCGGTGCATAAATAAAAGTCAACCAAAGAATACTGAACACGATCCATGAGGAAAATTTCATCCGGTCAACCACAGACCCAAGCACCAGAGCCACCGTAATGCAAGCGAACGTCATTTGAAAAAGGGCAAATACAAAGGTGGGAATGCTTCCCGAAAGACTGTCGACCCCGATGCCGAGCATAAAGATATGGTCCAGGCCTCCCACGAAACCTCCTTTATCAGGGCCAAAAGCCAAGGTGTATCCCCAGAGAACCCAGATTACTGATCCTATGCAATAGGCTGCGATAGTCATGGCGAATGTATTCAGGAGATTTTTAGAACGGGACATACCCCCATAAAAAAGGGCGAGACCCGCTGGCGTCATCACCATGACAAGTGCTGTGGCCACAATGATCCATGCCGTATCTCCGGTATTGAGTACATCCTCGGCAAAAGCGGTGGAAAAAGGTATTAATAAAAGCCCTAGGGCTATAAATAAGCTTTTAATTTTCATTTTTTGCTGCTCCTTAATAGATTTTAAGCAAAATTAACTTCGGATTTTTACTACGCACGTAAACGCTCATTATTCTCCGTGTCAGCCAGAGCTGAAAGTATCGTCTCCTTAATCATGGCTTCCTGCTCAGGAGTATCCACCTTCTGACCATCAAAGTCCCTCACATAGAAAACATCAACAACCTGGTCGACCTTTGTTGCGATTTTTGCTACCCAGATGTCCAGTTTGCACGAAAACAATGCGTCGGTAACGCAATGCAACAGACCTGGAAAGTCATCGGTAAAGACTTCAATGATGGTAAAAAAACTGGAACTTTCATTGTCCACTTCAACCCGCGATTTTCTTCCTGATTTCAAAAATCCTGAGCCACGGTAAGATGACAATTTTTCTTTCAGGGCTTCTTTCAGGTTTAAATTTCCGGTAAGAGCATCGTTCAGGTGTTCGGCTGCCCGGGCCCATCTTTCTTCTTCGAACACCTGATCAGGCGGAGGTTGGACCTTGAAAATGTCCAGAGCGATGTTGTTTCGCCAGGTGAAAACCTGCACATCGAGAATATTGATCCCGTTAAGGGTAAAAACCCCGGCAATTTTGGAAATCAGTCCCGGGGCATCTTGAGCACAAATGGTAACAGTGCGGGTATCGGTATCATGAGACCGGACGATATCCCAAACAAAGGGTTTGTCCCCGCGTCTGTTAAACAGTTTTATGTGATTGTACATTTCTTCGGAGGGTGCCCACAAAAGGTATCTAGGTGACATGAAATTAAACAGCCTTTCAAGTGCTGAAAGCTCTTTTGATGATTGGGCCAATGCAATAACCATGGAGCGTTTTTTTTCAACGATTTCCAAGGCTTCCGAAGATGCCAATTCTCCTTTTTTCAAAATATTCAAAACCTTTAAAAACAGACTCCGAATAAGGGTAGCCATCCATTCGTTCCAGGCTTTCGGGCCGGTCGAGATAGAATCAGCCACTGTAAGCAAATAGAGCATTCTTAACCGTTCCGGGTCACGAATTTTTCGAGCACAATTTATCGAGGTTTCCTCATCATTGATATCCCGGCGTGTGGCGGTCTTGGCTAGAAAAAGATGTTCTTTCACAAGGTATCCCACCGTATCGACAATTTCCGGTGAATATCCTTTGGTTTCCATAATTTTGCGTGCAAAAATCTCTCCCCTTTCGGAATGCCCGTGTTCCGGTACCCCTTTTCCGATATCGTGCAACAGCGCAGCCCACAGAAGAATTTTACGGTCTTTTAATTCGCTGTAAATCTTCCCACATAACGGATGGTGTGTCGGATCTTCTTCGGTACCGAATTTTTTAATGGTTTGAACGGTCCGAAGCATATGTTTATCCACCGGATAAAGATGATATTCGTCATATTGAATCCTGTTCAATACATTCTGAAACTCAGGAATGAACCGGGGTAAAAAGCCCGTGTAGAGCATATCGTCCAAAAGTTTGAATCTGGGTGACGGTTCTACTAGAATTCGCTCAAATGACCTGACAGCCGATTCCGACCGGTTAAATTTATCGTCGACAAGGTAGACGAAATCTTTGATCAATCGTCTGGCCTCATTTCCCAGCGGAACTTTAAGGTTGGCGCTTTCTTCAAAAATTTTTATCAACAGCTCAGGAGAGTTTAGGATATTTTCAGGCGCTTTAAAAAAAAGTATTCCGTTTTTGATTTCAAGACCGTCGACCCCTATTTCCTTTATGGCATATTTTTTACCGGCTTTTTTTGTTTTGATCTCCATTTCATAAATGCAGGTCAAATGAAGCTGTTTTAAAAATTCCATTTGTTCATGGAGCCGGCCCAAAAAACGATTTACAGGCTGAAGCCCATCTTTTTCCTCGTATTTCATGGCCTTGGCCATTCGGATCTGATATTCAAAATGGAGTTGGTCGCATTTTCTTCCGGTCATGTGATGCAATCGGTTTCGCACCGTCCATATGAATTCTAAAGCGTCTGTGAGAGATTCATACTCGTGATGGGAAAGAAAGCCTGAGAATTCCAGGTCTCTTCGTTGTTTAATATGCTTGCTGATTTTTGCAATCCACAATAGGGTGTGATAATCTCTTAATCCACCGCGGCCTTCCTTGAGATTGGGCTCCAATAAAAAGGAGGAATCCCCGAAACGCTCATGACGATCCCTATTTTTTTCAATGAGCCAGGAAATGATTTTCTCGGTATTTCTTTTCAGAATTTTTTCGCGAACCTGCTTAATCAACTCCGTATATAAAGGAGAAATGCCGCAAATGAACCTGGCATCCAATAGAGGCGTTAAAATCTCATAGTCTTTACCGGCCATACGTATACATTCACGCAAGGATCGGGTACTGTGCCCAATTTCCAAGCCATGGTCCCAAAGAGGGTAAACAACTTCACGAACCAAATCCTCAGCGCTTCCCGGCACATGATCTTTAAAGAGTAACAGCAGATCAATATCGGAATGGATGCACTGTTCTTCCCGACCGTATCCTCCGAGGGCAATGATAGCATAGGGATTTTTGTTGATTCCGATCCTCGGCCCGACAATGCTGTGCTCAAAAGTTTGGCAAAAATAATCATCCAGGATACGCGTATGCAGCAGAAGGAAATCCATTTTCTTTTCTGAATGGAAATCATCCACAAGCTGTCGGCGCCTTTTCCGAAGCATTTCGGATGCATTGGTAAGTTGTTGTTCCCTGGCCTGAAGCACGGTCTCATTAACCTCTTTGGTGTTGTTATGATCTAGTTCGTTCAATAGTTTCTCCTAAGCAATAGCAATAGCTGTGCCACTCTATTATAAATTTCATATAACATGTATTTTTAAGTGGTTATAGCCATTTAAATTTTCCGCCAGGCCTGATTAAGCAATTTAAAAATGACAATATTGTAGTGATAAAATTTTTTGGGTTACAAATATGTCGCAAAATATGGGGTGATGATTATGCCTCTCAGCATATAGGAAGTGGGAAGGAAAGGCCAGAACAATTCAGTGTTGTTTTTTACAAAAATGTATTATGACAATTTTGTTACGTCGAAAAAGTTTTATTCGATAAGAATAATCTTAGT
>CAYZJH010000042.1:0-32437 GCA_964478625.1 uncultured Desulfobacteraceae bacterium | reverse complement strand
GTTCGAGAGGGCGGCAGAACTGTAGGCGCAGGCGTCGTCGCTGAAATTATCGAATAAAAGGAAATTGAGAAGGAATGATGAATTCGAAAATCAGGATAAGATTAAAGGCATACGACCATAAGCTCCTTGATCAATCAGCAGCCGATATTCTTGACACGGCCAGAAAAACCGGAGCCAAGGTGGTGGGACCGATTCCCTTGCCCACAAAAATTAATAAATTCACAATATTGAAATCACCTCATATCGACAAAAAATCGAGAGAACAATTTGAGATTCGAACCCATAAACGCCTTTTGGACATCCTTGAGCCCACACAGCAGACAGTGGACGCTTTAATGAAACTGGATCTATCTCCGGGTGTGGATGTTGAGATAAAACTGTAACACGGAAAGCATTGGAAATCATGAGTAATGGATTGATAGGAAAAAAGTTGGGCATGACGTCACTTTTTATGCCCGATGGCAGCCATATACCGGTAACTGTTCTTGAGGTTGGTCCGTGCACGATCACCCAGATAAAGACCCTTGCAACTGATGGGTACAATGCGCTTCAGTTGGGTTTTGGAAGCAAAAAACCTGGCCGGGTGAACAGGCCCGTTAAGGGGCACATGAAAAAAGCCGGAGATAAACTTTTCTCGAAACTTCGCGAATTTTCTGTGGACAATCCGGAAACTTTCGATGTGGGACAAGAATTAAGCGTTGGAATGTTCAATGTAGGTGAAGCGGTTACGGTGACTGGGACTTCCAAAGGTAGAGGTTTTCAGGGGGTCGTCAAACGCCACGGCTTTCGGGGTGGAAAAGATTCGCATGGATGCAAAAGTCATCGGGTCCCCGGCTCAATTGGTACGAGCGCTTGGCCATCCCGGGTCACTAAAGGTAAAAAATTACCCGGGCAATATGGTGTTGAACGTCATACCATTAAAAACCTTAAGATTGTTGATATCAGACCTGAGCAAAACCTTTTGTTAATAAAAGGTGCAATTCCCGGCCCCATATCGGGAACAGTTCTGATCAAAAAACTCAAAGAACGATAGATAGAAAATCTTTTTAACGGAATACGGGTTGTTTTATTCGTGTTTACAACCCGTAACCTTTTTTAAGTGGAAGAGGAATATTATGGCTGTGGTAGATGTTATCAATACTGCGGGAGAAAAAGTGTCCGAAATAGAGCTTTCGGATGACATATTCAACGTCCCGGTCAAAAAAGACGTGCTGCACGAGGTCGTTAAAATGCAGATGGCCAATCGTCGGACAGCAACGGCAAAGGTTAAACACCGCGGTGATGTCACAGGAAGTACACGAAAGCTTTTCCGCCAAAAGGGAACTGGTCGTGCCAGACGGGGGGACATCAAATCGCCTTTATTAAAGGGTGGAGGGATTGTATTCGGCCCCGATGGCAGGAAATATGCCTATAAAGTGCCGAAAAAGGTCAGACGGCTGGCACTTAAAATGGCTTTAAGCAGCAAGGTTCAGCAAAATGAATTACGGGTGCTAAATGATTTCCAGCTTGATGAAATCAAAACCCGTAAGTTCACAAATATCATGAAAACATTGGATCTTAATAGAACGCTCATTATTACCGATAAAGAAAACCGAAATTTGGAGCTGTCTTCAAGAAATGTGCCCGAGGTTAAGGTGATGCGAACCGAAGGGATGAACGTATACGATATTCTCAAGTATGACAACCTTGTGCTGTTGCAGGGCTCCTTAGATGGAATTGAAAGGAGACTGTTGAAATGATTAATTATTACGACATGATCAGAAGGCCGGTGGTTACGGAAAAAACCACGGATCAGAAAGAAAAGGACAACCAGATATCATTTGAAGTGGACCCTAAGACAAACCGGATAGAGATCAAAAGGGCAATTGAGAATATATTTAATGTAAAAGTAGATGTTGTTCGTACTATGAATATTAAAGGCAAAGTGAAGCGTCGCGGACGGGTTATCGGAAAACGAAAAAACTGGAAAAAGGCCATCGTAACCCTGATGCCTGGCCAACGAATCGATTTTTTTGATGGAGTATAAGCAGGGGGCAAAAATAAAATGGCTGTAAAAAAAGTAAAACCTACGTCTCCGGGACGACGATTCCAAGTATATGCAAGTTTTGAAGAACTAACGGATAAAAAGCCTGAAAAGGGACTCCTTAAACGACTCAATAAATCTGGGGGCCGAAATGTTAACGGTCGAATTACTTGTTGGAAACGCGGCGGTGGACATAAGCGTCACTACAGGCTAATTGATTTTAAACGCGACAAGATCGATATACCTGCAAAGGTTGCCGCCATTGAATATGATCCGAACAGAAGCGCCCGGATTGCACTTTTACATTATGTCGATGGTGAAAAACGCTATATTATTGCTCCGGCCAAACTGGAAATCGGTGACTTGATTATGGCTGGTGAAAATGCCGATATTAAACCGGGGAATGCCTTACCGTTGAGCAATATTCCCCTTGGAACGCAGATCCACAATATCGAATTGCGACTCGGAAAAGGGGGACAGATAGTTCGGAGTGCCGGAGCCTATGCACAACTGATGGCAAAGGAAGACCGTTATGCCCTGATCAAGCTTCCCTCAGGAGAGGTTCGAAGAGTGCTGGCAAAATGTATGGCCACAGTGGGTCAAGTAGGAAATTCGGAGCATGAAGGTGTTGCTTTGGGCAAGGCCGGCCGGAAGCGATGGCTGGGGAAACGTCCAAGAGTAAGGGCTGTAGCGATGAACCCGGTGGATCATCCCATGGGTGGAGGAGAGGGAAGATCTTCAGGTGGCAGGCACCCTTGTTCTCCTTGGGGTAAACCTACCAAGGGCTATCGTACAAGAAAAAAGAAGAATAATAGCTATATAGTTAAAAAACGCACCAGTAAGTAAAGATGGCTGATAGTGGGCTTGTTGATTTTCGCCGGATGACATAAAAATAAGTTAGGGTAAATTGCAGGCCGATTCATAAACAGGAGATATTATGCCAAGGTCGTTAAAAAAAGGTCCATTTATTGATCTTAGTCTCGAAAAAAAAGTGTTGGCCGCTCAGGAGAGTCGGAGCAATAAGGTCATTAAAACGTGGTCCCGGCGCTCTACAATTGTTCCCGAGATGGTTGGCTTGACGCTTGCCGTTCACAACGGAAAAAAGTTTGTACCAGTATTTGTCACTGAAAATATGGTCGGTCACAAGTTAGGTGAATTTTCACCTACCCGAACATTTTACGGCCATGCCGGAGACAAAAAGTCAAAACTTAAAAAGTAAATTTACCGAAAAAGGGAAATGATGTCATGGAGGTTAGAGCGGTAGCCAAATATGTTCGTACATCCCCGCAGAAAGTCAGAAAAATCATCGGGACTGTTAAAGGCAAACCGGTAGAAGAGGCCTTGAATAAACTGAAGTTTATGCCTCAGAAGGCAGCGGGCATTTTGGAAAAGGTAGTTCGTTCAGCTGTAGCCAATGCAGAGCAAAAAGACAACATGGATGTCGACAGGCTGGTCGTTTACAATGTGTATGCCGACCAGGGGCCTTCCATGAAGCGATGGAGACCTCGGGCTAGAGGGCGGGCGACAAGGATTTTGAAAAGATCCGCACATATAACGGTAATTTTGGCTGAAGAGTCTTTGTAAAACAAAAAAGGAGGATGAAAGCTTGGGCCAGAAAGTCAATCCCATTGGATTAAGGTTGGGCATCGTCAAAACTTGGGAGTCCCGCTGGTATGCGGACAAGAAATATTCCGAATATATTTTGGAGGATCATAAGCTTCGGAAATTTATCAAGCAGAAACTAAATCATGCAGGGATATCCAAGGTTGAAATCGAACGATCAGCCAAGCGAATCCGGCTTAGAATCTTCACAGCCAGGCCCGGAATAGTCATTGGAAAAAAAGGATCTGAAATCGAACTTCTCAAAAAAGAACTGGAAAAGTTGGTTTCTCAGGAAGTTTCTATCGATATTCAGGAGGTCAGAAAGCCTGAAATTGATGCTCAGTTGATTGCAGAGAATGTGGCGCTTCAAATTGAACGAAGGGTAGCCTTTCGTCGTGCTATGAAGCGAGGCGTGTCATCGGCAATGAGATTCGGTGCATTGGGAATTAAAATCATTTGTTCAGGACGCCTCGGAGGAGCCGAAATGGCCAGAACAGAGTGGTATCGCGAAGGCCGGGTTCCTCTTCATACCTTAAGAGCAGATATTGACTATGGATTTACAGAAGCCAAAACAACCTACGGTATTGTTGGAGTGAAGGTTTTTGTATTTCACGGGGAAATTTTAAAAAAGGATCAAGTTGAGGTCGGAGCCAGATAAGGCCCGGAAAACTCAAATTCAATAACAGGAGATAGAGGACATGCTGAGTCCAAAGAAAGTTAAATTCCGCAAACAGCAGAGAGGCCGGATGAAGGGTACTGCTCATAGAGGATCATCGCTGAATTTTGGCGAATATGGTCTTCAAGTTCTCGAATGCGGATATATCACGGCTAAACAAATTGAGGCAGCCCGTATTGCCATGACACGGCATGTAAAAAGGGGAGGGAAAATGTGGATCAGAATTTTTCCCGACAAACCTGTTACCAAAAAACCCGCCGAAGTTCGGATGGGCAAGGGAAAAGGGGCTCCTGAAGCTTGGGTTGCAAAGGTTCTTCCTGGAAGAATTTTATATGAAATGGAAGGTGTGTCCAGAGAACTTGCCAAGGAAGCTCTTCGGTTGGCTTCTCATAAGCTTCCCCTGAAAACGAAATTTGTTGAGAGGAGCGAATTGATATGAAGGCTAATGAAATGCGTGAACTCGGCCTGGAGGAACTGGAGAGAAAATTGCTGGATCTCAAGCAAGAATTGTTCAATCTGCGGTTTCAGCATGCAAGCGGTCAGCTCGAAAATCCCAGGAAGCTTGGGCAAACGCGAAAATCAATTGCCCGTGCTAAAACGATCATTCGGCAAACTCAGTTAAAAGGAAAAAAAGAATAGATTGCCATGAAAAAACGAGGAATGAAAAGGCAGGTGATAGGGACTGTCGTCAGCGACAAGATGGATAAAACAATTGTTGTCTTGGTGGAACGGTTGGTTAAGCATCGGCTTTATCACAAATATATTAAAAGGCATTCAAAATTTGCCGCTCACGACGAAAACAACGCTTGTGGGATTGGTGATCGGGTGCTGATTACCGAATCAAGACCGCTAAGCAAAACCAAACGCTGGCGAGTCAGCCAAATTTTACAAAAAGCTGTTTAAAAGCCATCTGATAGTAGAGGATAAAGTCGATGATTCAGACAGAGACAAGATTGACGGCCGCGGATAATTCAGGAGCCAAAGTATTGTATTGTATTAAAGTCTTAGGCGGATCTAAAAGACGATATGCGAGTATTGGGGATATTATTGTAGTCTCGGTCAAAGAGGCTATCCCCAATGCTAAAGTCAAAAAGGGCCAGGTCATGAAAGCCGTGGTGGTGAGGACAAAAAAGGAAATAAAACGGCCTGACGGTTCTTATATCCGGTTTGACGATAATTCTGCAGTTTTAATTACTGCAAACAAAGAACCTGTTGGGACGCGAATTTTCGGGCCTGTTGCCAGGGAGTTGCGAGCCAAGCGATTTATGAAAATAATATCCCTAGCCCCCGAAGTTTTGTAGGGTTATTTCCGGAGAAACGGACGATGAAAAGTACAACAAAGAATACATGCTGCCATATCAAAAAGGATGACAAGGTTAAGGTCATTGCCGGCAAAGATAAGGGCAAAATTGGAAAAGTTTTGAAGGTGATTAATAAAAAAAACCGTGTGCTGGTTGAAAATGTTAACATCATCAAACGGCATTCAAGGCCGTCGGCAAAAAACAGGCAGGGAGGAATTGTCGAAGGTGAGGCACCTCTTCACTGGTCTAACCTGATGTTGATTTGTAATAAATGTTTAACCCCAAGTCGCATTCAAATGCAACAATTGGAGGATGGTAAAAAAGTGCGCACTTGTAAAAAATGTAAAGAAATTGTCGATGCCTGATGCGCGTTTATAGCCTTGCCGGAGGGAAATGATGTCAGATTTTAAAAACTTTTATGAAGAGCAAGTGGTCCCGCAGTTAAAGGAAACCTTCAAGTATAAAAACGCAATGGAGGTTCCAAGACTTAAAAAAGTTGTTTTGAATATGGGACTGGGGGAAGCTATCCAAAACATTAAGGTTCTTGATGCTGCAGCAGAAGAACTCAAGATGATTGCAGGCCAGAAACCCGTAATCACCCGTGCCAAAAAATCGATAGCAGCATTTAAATTAAGATCCGGTATGCCGATTGGTTGCATGGTAACCCTTAGAAGACAGAGAATGTACGATTTTTTGCAAAAGCTTATCAATGTTGCCCTTCCGCGAGTCCGTGACTTTAGAGGCATTTCCGGTAAAGCAATGGATGGGTTTGGAAACTACTCGTTGGGTATAAAAGAGCATATCATATTTCCCGAAATCGAATATGATAAAATTGATCAGATCAAAGGACTGAATATCACGATTGTGACATCAGCCAAAAGCGATCAGGAGGGAAAAGAATTGCTCAGGCTAATGGGGATGCCCTTCAGGAATTAGGAACAATAAGGAGGAAGGTGTGGCTAAAACAGCCCTGATTGAAAAATCCATGAAAAAGCCGAAATTCATGGTACGTGCTTATAACAGGTGTCCAATTTGCGGAAGACCTAGAGCGTATATGAGAAAATTTGGGATTTGCCGCATATGTTTCAGGAATCTAGCCTCAGAAGGCAAGCTTCCAGGTGTAATTAAGTCTAGTTGGTAACGGATTTTTAAAACCGATAATCGATGACGGAGTAAGCAATGACTTTGAGCGATCCGATTGCGGATATGTTGAACAGGATCCGGAATGCTGGGAAGGCAAAATTTAATAGCCTGGACATTCCTGGGTCAAAAATTAAAACTGAAATTGCCAAGGTGCTTAAGCGCGAAGGGTATATCAGAAATTACAAATTCATAAAGGACAACAAACAGGGGATTTTGCGAATCTATCTGAAGTACGACCGTAACCAGAAAAGTGCTATTTATTTTCTCAAACGGGTCAGTAAGCCCAGCCGCCGGGTATATGTGAAAAGCGAAGATGTCGAGCCTATTTTTAATGGTACGGGGATTTCGATTATTTCAACATCTCGGGGGATAATGACCGATAAAGAGGCCAGAGCGGCAAAAGTCGGAGGCGAGATTCTCTGTAATATCTGGTAAATTCAAGGAGTTATCCATGTCTCGAATAGGGAAGAAACCGATTCCGATCCCGGATAAAACAAATGTCGACTTTAAGGATCACACGATCACGGTAAAAGGAGAAAAAGGCTCCTTGACCAGAAGTATCCATCCGGACGTGGAATTGAATATTGAAAATCAGGTGATATCGGTAGTGCCCAAAAATGACAATCGACAAGGGCGCGCCATTCAGGGTTTGGTCAGAAGTCTTGTAGCCAATATGGTCACCGGCGTAAGCAATGGATTTGAGCGGGTATTGGAAATCAACGGCATTGGTTATCGGGCTGATTTAAAAGGTGAACAAATCATTTTTAATCTCGGTCATTCGCATCCGGTAGAATTTGCACTTCCAAAAGGAATCAGTGCAACTATTGATAAAAACAATGTAATTCGGCTCAATGGTATTGATAAGGAACTTTTAGGGCATACGGCGGCATTTATCAGAAGCCTTCGTCCCCCGGAGCCTTATAAGGGTAAAGGGGTAAAGTATGCAGAGGAGCATATTATTAGAAAGGCCGGTAAGTCCGGTGCCAAGTAAATAAAAATGTCGCGACCTGAGGGTCAAAAGGGGAAAAGATATGGGGGCTGCAAAATCAAAAAAACAGGCTCGAATGAAAAGAAAATTACGAATTCGCAAAAAAATCGATGGGACTGCTCAACGACCTCGGTTAAGTGTCTATCGCAGCCTGAAGCATATTTCGGTCCAAATCATCGATGATTTAACCGGATCTACGTTGGTGGCTGCATCAAGCCTGGAAAAGATTGCTGCTGAACAGCCGAAGTTCGGAAATAAGGTGGAAATGGCTAAATATATCGGCAAACTTGTGGGAGAACGGGCCATTGACAAAGGAATCACAAAGGTTGTGTTCGACCGGAACGGATTCTTGTATCATGGACGAGTTAAAGCGGTTTCGGATGGTGCCCGTGAGGCGGGCCTTGTTTTTTAACTCCAATAAAGACCCGGGTGATGTACCATGCGGGTGAACGAAGGAGGCGTATCCTTGTTTAAGCAAGACACAGAAGAAAATCAATTTATAGACAAGGTTGTTCATATCAGCCGTGTGGCAAAAGTTGTAAAAGGAGGCCGCAGGTTTAGTTTTAGTGCGATTGTGGTTGTGGGCGACGGAGAGGGCGGGGTCGGATGTGGTTTGGGGAAAGCAGGAGAAGTTCCCGAAGCGATCCGAAAAGGAGTCGAAAACGCCAAAAAAAATATGATCAAAGTTCCTTTAGTTGAAGGGACTATTCCTTTTGAAAGTCTGGGAAAATTTGGTGCCGGCAGAGTCCTGTTAAAGCCTGCTGCAGAAGGTACAGGAGTGATTGCAGGCGGTCCGGTACGAGCAGTGGTTGAAGCGGCCGGTATACAGAACATTCTGACCAAGTGTCTCGGAACCAATAATCCGCACAATGTTGTAAAAGCGGCCATCGATGGGCTTAACAGGCTTCAGAGTCGTGATAGCGTAGCGGCGCGGCGTGGCAAACAAGCAGAAGAACTTTAATCTAGGGACGAAAAAATGGCTCAGAAATTGAAAGTTACCCTTGTTAAGAGTATGATAGGAAGGCCTGAAAAACATCGAAAGGTCTTGCGGGGTATGGGGCTGACTAAAATCGGTAAAACGGTCATTCTTGAAGACACCCCATCCAACAGAGGAATGATTAACAAAATATCACATCTGGTCGCAGCTGAGGAGAATACCAATGAAGTTGCATGAATTGGCGCCGGCTGAAGGTTCCAAAAAGAGCAAAAAACGAGTCGGCCGCGGAAATGGGTCCGGAAGTGGAAAGACAGCCGGAAGAGGGAGCAAAGGACAAAATAGCCGTTCCGGAGGAGGTGTTCGCCCTGGATTTGAAGGCGGTCAAATGCCTATTCATCGCCGTCTTCCAAAACGCGGCTTTACCAATATTTTTAAAAAAAGTGTCGCAATTATCAACATCCGTGATTTGGAAAGGTTTGAAAGCGGAAGTGTGGTCGATGAAACCTTGTTGCTGCAAACAGGGTTGATAAAGGGAAAGCGGGATACCGTTAAGCTTTTAGGCAAAGGTGATATTTCCTTCCCGCTTGTAGTTAAAGTCAACAGCGTAAGCAACGGTGCCCGCCAGAAAATCGAAGCTGCCGGCGGAACCGTAGAGGTTGTATAAATGATTTCCGGTGGTTTTCAAAATATTTTTAAGATTCCGGAACTTAAAAAGCGCATCTTTTATACACTGGCCTTATTGATAGTCTATAGGATCGGTGTGCACGTACCGACACCGGGTATTGATAGTCATGCATTAGCCGATTTTTTTGCAAGAGCTCAGGGAACGCTCCTTGGATTATTCGACATGTTTTCAGGGGGGGCTCTTGAAAGACTTTCGGTTTTTGCACTCGGTATTATGCCGTATATCAGTGCATCAATCATTCTTCAGTTATTGACCGTGGTGATTCCTCATCTTGAAAGACTCAAGAAAGAGGGAGAGCAGGGGCGAAAGAAAATAACCCAATACACACGATATGGAACAATTGTTCTAAGTATTATCCAGGGATTTGGTATCAGCATCGGGCTTGAAAATATGAGTGCTCCTGGTGGTGCTCCCATTGTGATTTATCCCGGATGGGGATTTCGGATCATGACGGTTATTACCCTGACGGCAGGAACCGCCTTTATCATGTGGTTGGGCGAACAGATTACCGAAAGGGGTATAGGCAACGGTATTTCTTTAATTATTTTTGCCGGAATTGTTGCAGGTCTTCCGACAGCCACCGCCAACACATTCAGATTGGTATCCACGGGAGAAATGGGTATTTTTCTGATGCTGATTTTGGTGGTATTTATGGTCGCCGTTGTCTGTTTCATCATATTCATGGAACAGGCTCAAAGAAGAATTCCGATACAATATGCAAAAAGAGTGATTGGAAGACGGGTTTATGGTGGGCAGAGTACCCATTTACCGTTGAAAATCAATACATCAGGGGTTATACCCCCCATATTCGCATCTTCAATAATGATGTTTCCGGCAACTCTTGAAAGCCTTTTTCATGTTGAATGGATAAGAAACATCGTTGCTGCTATTCGGCCCGGAAATCCACTTTATGAATTGGCATATGTAGCTTTGATTTTTTTCTTCTGCTATTTTTACACGGCTGTAACATTTAACCCGGTAGATGTCGCAGACAACTTAAAAAAACACGGCGGTTATATCCCCGGTATTCGACCCGGAAAAAGAACCGCAGATTATATTGACAGGGTTTTGACCCGTATCACCCTCGGGGGTGCCTTTTACATTTCAGCCGTTTGTGTGTTGCCGTCTATATTAATTACCAAATTCAACGTGCCTTTTTATTTTGGTGGAACCGCTTTATTGATAGTGGTGGGAGTGGCACTGGATACTGTGGCGCAGATGGAAACTCACATGCTTTCACGTCATTATGAAGGATTTTTGAAAAAAGGTGCTATTCGGGGCAGACGCTAAAGGTTTCTAAGTGAAGTCTCGGCAAATTGCAAGAGGTTGGAAATTATATGCAGAAAGAAGAACCAATCAAAGTGACGGGAACGGTCACTGAAACGCTACCCAATGCGATGTTCAGGGTGGAATTGGAAAATAAGCACCAGGTATTGGCTCATATATCCGGAAAAATGAGGATGCATTTTATTAAAATACTTCCCGGTGATACTGTCACGGTGGAGCTTTCACCCTATGATTTAACTCGCGGGAGAATTGTATACAGGGCCAAGTAGAGGAACACAAAAAAAGCCGGAAAATGAAATGCTGATTCAGGCAATAAAGAGATGTTGCAATACTGTTTGGGCAAACGGCGTTTGGTTTTGTAGCGGCTTATGGAATCGAGGAGTGACAAAATGAAAGTCAGGGCATCTGTAAAAAGGATTTGCAGTAAATGTAAAATAGTCCGGCGAAAAGGTGTATTAAGAGTGATCTGTGTAAACAAACGCCATAAACAACGGCAAGGTTAACATAATAAGGAGGACAAAGCTTTGGCTAGAATTGCTGGCGTCGATTTACCCAAACAAAAAAGGGTTGATATTGGCCTCACATACATTTATGGAATCGGACGGGCGACATCGAGCCGCATCCTGAATGAATTGAATATTGATCCTGGCATTAAAATGGACGATCTAACCCCGGATCAGATCGCCGATATCCGGAAAGAAATTGACACCCACTTGAAAGTAGAAGGGGAACTTCGTACTGAAATTTCCATGAATATCAAGAGATTGATGGATTTGGGGTGTTACCGGGGTTTGCGGCATCGGAAAGGACTACCGGTGAGAGGACAGCGAACAAGCACCAATGCCAGAACCCGTAAAGGACCAAGAAGAGCAGCCGTGAAGAAAAAAGGCGCGGCTAAAAAGAAATAAATTTAATTAAAAACAGGAACAGAATTTATGCCCAGGAGAACCCGTACTAAAAAGAAAGAAAAGAAAAATATTCCAAACGGCGTTGTTCATATCCGATCTACGTTCAATAATACTATTATTACCATTACCGACCCTGGTGGAAATACTCTGGCATGGTCTAGCTCAGGAGTGCAGGGCTTCAAAGGGTCAAGAAAGAGTACTCCCTTTGCCGCTCAACTGGCTGCTGAGGATGCCGTTAAAAAAGCCGCAGAGCACGGCATGAAAAATGTAGAAGTCTATGTGAAAGGCCCGGGTGCCGGTCGAGAGTCGGCATTGAGAGCGCTTCAGGCAGCGGGGTTTAATGTGGTGATGATCAAAGATGTCACCCCGATTCCGCACAATGGATGCAGACCCCCGAAAAGGCGAAGAGTATAATTAAATAAGGGTATGATGAAAACACCATATCCATTTTTCAGCAAATAGAAAGTCTATCAAGGAGGCGAGACTTGTCAAGATATACTGGTTCGGTCTGCCGGATTTGCAGGCGCGAGAATTTAAAATTATTTCTTAAAGGAGATCGTTGCTATTCGGATAAATGTGCATTCGACCGTCGGGGATACCCACCCGGCCAACATGGGCAGCGACGCCGGGGTAAACTATCCGATTATGGGATTCAATTGCGTGAAAAGCAAAAGGTTAAACGGATGTACGGCCTGTCTGAAAAGCAGTTTAGGAATTTCTTCAAAGACGCCGATCGGGGCAAAGGAATTACCGGTATAAGACTGTTGGCAAAGCTTGAAAGACGTTTGGATAACACTGTTTATCGTCTTGGGTTTACCAATTCACGAACTCAGGGAAGACATTTTGTACTTCACAAGCATTTCTCAGTCAACGGCCACTACGTCAATATTCCATCATTTTTGGTGAAAATAGGTGATGTTATTGAAGTTCGTGAAAAAAGCCGCGATATTCAAGCAATCAAAGATAGTATGGACGCAGTTGTTCGCAGGGGCATTCCTCAATGGTTGGAGCTGGATAAGGAACACATGAAAGGGATGGTAAAGGCCCTTCCGGTTCGCGAAGACATCACCATGCCGATTCAGGAACAGCTTATTGTAGAGCTATATTCCAAATAGCGTTAGTGGTTCTGCCGCAAATACGTTTTTAATTTCAGCGATAAATCTTTTGTAGGAATACTGTTGGAGTATTCCAAATCAGGTGTTAATTCAGAAAATTTTCTGTGTTAATAGCCGATTAAGATGATGTCGTGAAAATATCGAATATCTCGGAGATATCAATATGTCATCAAGTGATCTGATGTACATTAATTGGAAAAACATGATAAAGCCGGAGAAGGTTCAAGTCAGCAGTAAAAGAAACTACGGCAAATTTGTTTGTGAACCTTTGGAACGAGGGTTTGGCTTGACCATCGGCAATTCATTAAGGCGGATTATTCTTTCTTCATTATATGGGGCGGCAATCACATCGGTAAAATTTGAAACCGTAATGCACGAATTTAGTGTAATTCCCGGTGTTCTTGAAGATGTATCTGAAATCATATTTAATTTAAAAGAAATCAGGCTCAAAACGACCGATATGGAACCTAGAATGGTTTATATCGACGTTAACAAAGAAGGAGAGGTGACCGCTGGAGATATTATCAGCAAGGACGGAAAAGTTGAGGTCCTCAATCCCGATCAATACATTGCGACTTTGTCTAAAAACAGTGAATTGAAAATGAGTATGACCGTAAAAGTTGGAAAGGGATATTCTCTGGCTGAATCCAATAAAGATGAAGAAGCTCCTATCGGTACCATTCCGATTGACGCGGTCTTCTCCCCGATTAAAAAGGTGAGTTATGTGGTGGGAAATGCCCGGGTTGGCCAGGATACCGACTATGACAAACTCACCATGGAAGTATGGACCGACGGTAGCATTTCTCCTGAAGATGCTGTAGCTTATGCTGCAAAAATTATGAAAGAACAAATGACTATTTTTGTCAATTTTGATGAAGATGTCGAACCGGAGCCGGAGCTGAAGAGAGAAAAGCCTGAAAAGCCTAAGTACAATGAAAATCTTTACCGAAGCGTAGACGAACTCGAGCTTTCTGTGAGAAGTGCCAATTGTTTGAAAAATGCCGATATACATAAAATATGGCAACTGGTTCAAAAAACGGAAGCTGAGATGCTTAAAACAAAAAACTTTGGCCGGAAGTCACTAAATGAAATTAAGGAAGTGCTGGTCGAGATGGATCTTTCCCTTGGAATGAAACTCGAGGGTTTTATGCCGAAAGAGGAAGATTTGGAGCAAGGAGAATAGTCGTTGCCATGAGACATCGAAAAGCAGGAGTAAAACTCAATCGAACTAGTAGTCACCGAAAGGCCATGTTCAGAAATATGGTGACTTCATTACTTAAACACGAAAAAATTCAAACAACGGATACCAAAGCCAAAGCCTTAAGGGCATGGGTTGACCATATCATTACCTTGGCTAAAAGAGGTGATTTGCACGCAAGGCGCCAGGCCATGGCCATCGTCAGAGAAAAGAGTGTGGTCCACAAATTGTTTTCCGAGGCCACTGAAAAATTTGGAACAAGAGACGGGGGGTATACCCGGATTATAAAACTTGGAAAACGACCAGGCGATGCTGCTCCGGTATCAATTATGGAGTTGATTACTTCGGCGGATTTGCCAAAGAAAAAAGTTGTCAGGAAAAAGGAAATGCCTGTTGCTCCCAAAGTGATCGAAAGGGATTCAGGGACTGAATCTGGTATGCCGCAGGAAGACAAAGGTGTGGTATCAGCCCAGGAAAAACCTTCCGAAGAAACAAAAGTTTTTCCAACGGATTCGGGTACAGACGATTCTGGCGTTGAAGTTGCCACCCCAGTGAAGGAAGAAAATGTAGATCAAGAGATTTCTGAAATGAAAGCATCTGAAGAAACCGGTGAATCACAAGCGGCACAAGATGAGGCTCTGCTTGATGATCAGAATCGAGAAGAGAAAAAATAATTTTAAAAAAAAATAAAATAAAACAGCCCTGTGCTTACCGGCAAGGGCTTTTTTATTTTTAAATGAATGGACCAATCAGTTAAATGACCCCCAGTGTTATTTAGGATTACTGAAAATCAACAAATGATGCCGAAAAATAACCCACTGGGCATCGATGTGCTTCTTTTGCAACCACCGGTACGGGATTATTATCTGACCGTTAAAAGAACAATCCCCTATGGGTTGGTTTCTATAGCAGCTTCCTTAATGAAAAATGGAATTACAGTAAGCGTTTTTGACGCGCTGGCAACTTTCAAAAAGCGACCTGAAAACCCTCTTTCGGAACTTTCCTATTTGAATGAATTTTATGGCAAACCCGATTGCTCGCCTTTTTGTCTTTTTCATCAGTTTCAATATTTTGGTTATCATCCCAAACATATTGCAAAGGTCATCAGAGAATCCAAGGCCCATATTGTAGGTATATCGTCTCTTTTCACAGCATATAGTCAAGAATCCCTGGAGGTTGCCAAAATTGTTAAACAGGAACTTCCTGACTGCGTTCTGGTAATGGGAGGGCACCATCCGACAGCCATGCCGGAAAAAGTCATGGAGTGCATCCAGGTGGATTATATCATTCGCGGAGAAGGAGAACTGGCGTTTCCGGCGTTGGTTATTGCTCTAAAAAAAAATCAAACCCTCGAAAAGGTGCCCGGAATTGTTTTTCGAAAAAAAGATGGTACGCTTTTTATAAACGCACCTGCTGTTGTAGAAGATCCCGGACAATTGCCGATTCCTGCCCTAGATATGATAAAATCGAATTTTTATAAAAGAAATGGTCAATCGACCATGGTGGTTGTCAGCAGTAGGGGATGTCCAATGAAATGCACTTATTGTTGTCTTGCCGACTCTCCCATTACCTACAGAAGAAGAAAAGTATCATCCGTGCTTGAGGAAATTGATATCGCCGTTAACAATCATAATACGGGTTTAATTGATTTTGAAGATGAAAACATCTCTCTGGACCAAAATTGGTTTCAGCATCTTCTTAAGGAAATTATTGATCAATACGGTGCCGGCAGACTGGAACTAAGAGCTATGAACGGATTGTATCCTCCCTCACTGGATGAAAATACCATTGAACTGATGAAAAATGCCGGATTTAAAACACTGAATTTGTCTATAGGATCAACATCGTCAGATCAGCTGAAAAAATTCAGAAGGCCTGATATGGTCTCCACTCTGGAGAAAGTATTGTCCTATGCCAAAAAATATGGTCTGAATTGCGTGTGTTATTTAATTGCCGGGGCGCCTGGTCAAAAAGCGGATGACAGCCTTTCTGATTTGATTTATCTGGCTCAAAAACCCGCTTTGATTGGGTTGTCTATATATTATCCGGCCCCTGGGAGTTCTGATTATCAGCGTCTGGAAAAAAAAAGGTCCCTGCCTGAATTTTTTTCCATGTTCAGATCTTCGGCAATTCCTGTTTCCGACACAACATCAAGAATTGAAGCCATAACCTTGTTAAGACTATCCCGAATTATCAATTTTATGAAAAGTATCATTAATAAAGGTGAAAAAATTCCTGATCCGTCAGATTGCGGAAAAATCAAGACAATGGATACATCTGATCGAATCAGGGTCGGATATCAGCTGCTTTCATGGTTTTTATTCGATGGTCTTATCCGAGGGGTGACTCCTTTCGGCGAAGTTTTTACGCATCACGTATCCACGAGATTAACTCGAAAATTTTTACTGGAATTTCAGAAAGCCGATTGGATCATTCAATAGAGATATGATCACAATTCAAACTCTGTATTGCTGACTTTAAGCAGTCTTTTCAGATTTCCGCCCAGTATCGCCTCGATATGAGCTTCCGGAAGAGGAAGCCTCAAGATTTTTTCAAGTTCCCATTTGGGGGAGCCAAAGGGAAAATCAGAACCAAAAAGGAGTTTTTCAGATCCAAAGTGACGGATATAATGCAATATCTCCTCTGTGGAGGCAAGACTGGTATCGGCGTATACGGTTTTGACGGACCATAATCCCTGATCGTTAATACGGGAATAACCACCGTTTAAAAAGCCCAAATGGGGAATAATTATCTTGATTCCGGTTGCGATTTCATCAATAAAACGAACGGTATTTTTGAATTCTTCTTCAAATACCACCGGCATATTTCGATTCCTGATTTCTTCTATTGCCTTTCGGCATAGAGGGTCATGATATCGGTATTCAGGTTCCAGGGCGTGGCGGTGCCACTTGATTCCTTTATGCCGGACGGTCAATTGGTTTACCGCAAAATCGTTCCAGATAAAAAAGTATGGGAATACACGAAATTGAGTGCTATCAAGACTTAATAGATAATCATTGGCACTTTTTCGCCTTTGCCGCCATTGCTCGTCATCTTCAAAATCAGGGTTAAAACGGTCATAGATTTCAAGAACCGGTGCGAAAAAAACCGCTCCCTGAATTTCGGTTCCGGAAATTTCGTGCAGATAGTGATCAAAAGTCTGCGAAAAAGATTGGTCCTGAATACCGCAATGGGCATGAGAATCTATAATACTGGGTTCCATATTTTCAACCTCTTTCATCGGAAAGTTGAAATTTTTTCATAAATGCTCGGTCAATGAAATCCTTGATCCGGAAAGCTGCTTTCCCCTGAAGAATAACCCGTTTCCATTTCAAGAGACCGCGATTATTTCCCATATTCAATATGACCAGAAAATCTTTTTGAGGAATAAAAGGTATCAGGGGTTTGCGAGCGGCAAAATGAGTTAGGTTCTTAAAAAGTATCGGATTTTGACGCACCGCATAAACTCCGACTTTTTCAAGGCGCTGGTATTTAAAGCTGATGCAATCCCCTCCGCCGAAAATATTGGGGAATTGAATGCTTTGAAGATATTCGTTGACCAAAAGACCACCGTCTGAATCGGTCGAAAGCCCGGAGTTTTTAAAAAGCGGGGAAGGAATAACCCCGGCAGCCCAAAGCACCAAATCACATGGAAGAGCCATCCCGTTGCTTAACAGAGCGGTGTGATTTGAAACAGATGTGACCGTAACATGCTCCATCAGATCGATACGAAGCTGTTGGAGCATTTTTTTCACTTCTATCCTGAAACGATTGCTGAAACGGGTCAGCAGGTCACTGGCGGAGATAAGGGTGATATCTGTTTCTTGTTCATAATTTTCAGAAAGTGCCTTAATGTTCGCCGCAATTTCCACTCCTGCCGCCCCTCCTCCCACCACGACTATTTTGGGTCGTTTGTGTTTCAACAGAGAAATGATTTTATTTCTTGCAAAAAAAAGGTTCCGGATGGGTTTGACAGGGAATAAAATATTTTCTCTATTCCGGTTTTTCTCAAGTCCGGGGTAAGGTACATGGCTGCCGGTGTTGAACGAGACAACATCATATGATATTGTGCGCCCGCTTGCTGTCCGGACAAATTGATTTTCGGGATCAAGAGATACCACCTGGTCATGGATAAAATGGCCCCCTTGATTCTTGACCATTTTTTCTACATGAAACCGAATCTGGCGGGGGCTATAAGTGCCTGCGAGCATTCCGGGCCCCATTCCCGAGTAATAGTGATATATCCCGGCATTGATAACAGTGACCTCATGATTTTTAACCAAAAATTGACTCAAGTTTTTTAATATGGACAGATGCGCATGACCTGCACCCACTAAAAGGAAGTGCATACCCATTATACGAACATATCCTTAAATTTTCTGATTTTTTCCGGACTCCACTGCGGGCAATAGGCCGGTTTTTGTTTCATAACAAGCTGCATGCAAACATCTTTGCAAGCCGGGTCACAAGCAATGATTTCTTGTTCCCGCCCCTCTCTTATTTTTTGGGGCCATTCAGGGTCAGCCCATAAAACACGGGCAAGGCCCAAAAGGTCTGCTTTACCGGTGGTCAAAATGGTTTCAGCGGTGTTTCCGGAAGTAATCCTACCCGCCGTAATGACCGGTACGGAAACATTCTTTTTGACTTCATGGGCAAGATCCGACATATACCCTTCAGTTTTTGATTTCTGGATGATTTCCGGCAGAAAAAAGGATTCGTAAGTTCCTCCCATGACTGAAATATAGGCGATTCCCATGTTTGATAGCGCTTTTGCAAAAGTTACGGACTCATTGAGTTTGAGACCATCAGGAAGCCATTCATCCGCTAAAAATCGATATCCGACTGGAAAATTACCCACTGCCGCTTTCACCTTGGAAAGTACTTCGAGAGGAAACCTCATGCGATTATCCAAAGACCCTCCATAGGAATCTTCCCTTTTGTTGGTGCGAGGCGAAACGAATTGAGATAGAAGATACCCTGTTCCCCCGTGAAGTTCCACCATATCAAAACCGGCGTTTTTGGCTCTCTGAGCAGCTGATGCAAATTGTTCCTGGATTTTTTCAATATCTTTTGATGGGATGGCTTGCGGATTTTTTCCAAAAGTTTCTACTGATGAAGGGGCTATGGGTACTTCGGCACCTGAAAATCGGCCTGCATGGTTGATTTGAAGGCAGGCTTTTGCCCCTTGATCCTTTATCACTGCGGCAAGTTTCGAAAGACCATTCAGATTTTGATCCGTATCGGCACGAATGGTACGACCGGAGCCACTTCCTAAAGGATGGTCGATGGTTGCGTTTTCAACCACGATCATTGAAGCGCCGCTTTGGGCCATTAACCGGTAATGCTCCAGGAGAAGTGGTGTCACAGTCCCGCCTTCTCCGGCATAACCCAAATAAAGAGGCGCCATCGTAATACGGTTTTTTAAAATGATGTCTCCGATTTCAATCGGTGAAAAAAGATGGGAATACATGAAAAAGCCCTCCTTTTTTTTCTGAAACCCCAATAGGCATTTGGTAAAGGATATTTTATTACCATAAGTCCCTTTACTCCCGCATAACCGTGAGATGATATAAAAAAATATCAGGCAACTTATAACCATCCATCATAAAGAAGGCTCATTCCGGTGTCAATCTATTGATTATTCTTTAATCAGGGTTATTCGGGAACAGGATTCGCCCGCTATTGGGTTGACTTTTTGATCATTGAACCATATGACCCTATAACGGTGCGAATATGTAAAAACTATTATAATTTGCCAAGGTTTTGCCAAAAGGAGTGTGGAATCATGAAAAAAATGTTTTTGGTGGGGCTGACATTGGTGTTGATAATTTCAGGATGCGGGGCTCCTCAGGTTAAACTGTTTACCGACTCAACAGATCCCCTGAAGGAATTTGTCCTTGAGGGAAAAAGAAAGGAAAAAATCCTGGTGATTCCGATTCGAGGACTCATTTCAAATGCTCCTGATGAAGGATTTTTTACGACTAAACCCAGCATGGTTCAGGAAGTCGTTTCACAGCTGAGATTGGCGGAAAAGGATGAAAATATCAAGGCGATTGTTTTGCAAATTGAATCATTGGGAGGCACAGTAACGGCAAGCGACATTCTGTATCATGAAATTAAAAGGCTAAAGGAAAAAAAAGAGATCATTATAGTGGCTTTACTCATGGATATTGCGACATCAGGAGGATATTACATAGCACTGCCGGCGGATTTGCTTATTGCCCATCCTACCACGGTGACCGGATCAATCGGCGTGGTTTTTATTCGTCCTGACCTGACTGAGCTCATGAGAAAAATCGGATTTCGGGTTAATGTGAATAAATCCGGGGATAAAAAAGATATGGGGGCATTTTACCGGGAGGCTTCACCAGATGAAATAGAAATTCTCCAGGAATTGGTGGATAGGATGGGAAAAAGATTTGTTGATCTGGTTGCAAAACACCGGAATATGGACAGCCGAACACTTTCCGAGGTGGCTTCTGCAAAAATAATGCTTGCTGACGAAGCTGAAAAGCTCGCACTCATTGACAGGACAGGATATATTCAGGATGCTTTGGATGAGACCAGAAAGCTTGCAGCACTGCCTGAGGATACCAGAGTGGTGGTTTATCGAAGAAGCCATTATCCGAATGATAACTATTATAATCCCATAACGATGAAAAGTGGCGGAAAAGCTCTATATATGATCGATCTTGGGCTTGATCACACGGCTTCCTTTCTTGCGCCGGGTTTTTATTACCTGTGGCTCAACAACACTCCATGACCAAGCTGATCGGCCGACATTCGATCAAAAATATAACCGGAAAATAGGGAAAAAGTTTATGGAAGAACAAACTGTACCAAAAGATTTACAAATTGATAAGGTTCCTAAATTTCTGTCTATGTTACCTGTTCTGGACACGGTGGTTTTTCCCAAAATGGTCATCCCTCTTGAAATCACAAGCGAGGAGTCCATAAAACTTGCGGAGGATGCCGTTGGGAGTGACAGAATTATCGGTCTTCTGGCCGTGAAAAACAGAGATAAAGAAAGCGGATTCAGGCATGAGGATCTTTTTACTGTTGGAACCGGTGCTTTTATCCTTAAACTGGTGAAAATTGAAGATAATAAAGCTCAGGTATTAGTACAGGGTTTGAGTCGGTTTAAGGTGACATCTTTTCATGGCGGAAAGCCCTATCTCAGAGGTTTTGTCGAACATTTCAAGGAAATCGAATCTAAAGACAAGGAGATCAAAGCCTTAACCTACACAATTTTGGGCCTGTTTCAGGCCATCGTTCAGCTTCATCCGGCGTTGCCTCCTGAAATTTATTCGCTGGCGGCCTCCATTAAGGAGCCTGGTACCTTGGCCGATATGATTGTTTCTGCAATTAACGTCACTGTTCATGATGCTCAGAAAATTCTGGAGACGGTGGATATCAAAGTTAGATTGAAAGAAGCTGTTCGTCTTGCTTCCCAACAACTGGAGTATCTTGAGCTGGGATTTAAAATTCATAATCGTGTGCAGAGTGATATTGATAAACAAGAACGGGAATATTATCTTCGTGAACAACTCAGAGCGATCAAGGCTGAACTGGGAGAGGTTCGAAAATCGGACACAGATATTGAACATTACAGGCAAAAAATAGAAGAAAGGAACCTTTCCGGTGAACCTGCCAAAGAGGCACAAAGGCAACTGAATCGTCTTTCCCGAATGAACAGTTCTTCTGCGGAATTTATGGTATCTTTGACCTATCTGGATTGGCTGGTTAATCTTCCCTGGCATGAAACCACGCCGGATAACCTTGAGATTATCCGGGTCAGAAAAATATTGGACCAGGATCACCATGGCCTTGAAAAACCCAAGCAACGAATTGTGGAATATCTGGCAGTAAGAAAACTGAAACCCGAATCAAAAGGGCCTATATTATGCTTTGCAGGTCCACCAGGTACCGGAAAAACCTCCCTGGGTCGATCGATTGCTCGGGCAATGGGACGTAATTTTGTAAAAATGTCTCTGGGAGGCGTCAGGGATGAGGCTGAAATCCGGGGGCATCGCCGCACTTATGTTGGCGCGCTTCCCGGCAGAATCATCCAGGGACTCCGAAGAGCCGGAACCAACAATCCGATATTTATGTTGGATGAAATAGATAAGACCGGAAAAATTTTTGGAGGTGATCTTTCATCCGCTCTTCTGGAAGTACTTGATCCGGAACAGAATCATTCCTTTTCAGATCATTATATAGAGGTTTCCTTTGACCTTTCAAGGGTGATTTTTATCGCAACGGCTAATGTGCTTGATGATATACCCCCTGCATTGAGGGATCGAATGGAGGTTATAGAATTCTCCGGTTATTCTCTTGACCAAAAAGTGAGCATTGCTAAAAGATATCTTATTCCGCGTCAGCTCGAAGCCCATGGGATTCATAAAGGCTTGTTTACCTTTACAACCGGGGCCGTTCGCCTTGTAATTACAGGGTATACACGAGAAAGTGGGGTCAGAAATCTGGAAAGGGAAATCGCAGCCATTTGCCGTTCCGTGGCAAGTAGACTTGTTGCCGAAGAAATACAACATGTCAATATCAATGTCAAAAATCTGGTACAGTATCTGGGTAGAGTAAAGTTTCCATCACCGTTGCCTGTTAGGACAATGGTTCCGGGAATTGCCCTGGGCCTTGCACACACCGATACAGGCGCACAGGTGGTTAATGTCGAGGCTTTTTCCATGAAAGGAGATCATGGACTCATTTTAACCGGGAAACTTGGAGAGGTTCTGAAAGAGTCTGCTATGATAGCCGTGAGTTATGTCCGATCCAAGGCGGTAAACCTGGGTATTGACGAAAACTATTATGAGTCTCATGACATTCATATCCATATTCCGGCAGGTTCTGTGGAAAAACAGGGAGCTTGCTTGGGTTTGACCCTTCTAGTGGCGCTGGTGTCACTATTAACAGGGCGGGTGAGCAAGCAAGATCTGGCGATGGTCGGTGAGATATCATTGAGGGGTCGGGTGCTGCCGGTTAAAAATATCACCGATAAAGTACTTGCGGCTCATCGTTCAAATGTTAAGATTCTCATTTTGCCGAAAGAAAACGAAAAAGATCTTTCGGAAATTCCCGGCAAAGTTCGCAAAAATATCCGGTTCTATTTTGTCAGTCGAATGTCGAATGCGATAAAGATCGCTTTGCACCAAAAGTAACACCTCAACATATCGGCTGTTGTTCTGCTAGTTTGAGGTGAAAAATGAGTTAACATGATCGTGGAAGGTCTATGAGTTTTTCGGAATGGTTGTAACGGGTATTTTAAATTTTTCTCTGAAAGCGGTTTCAACGATTTGTGCGGCCTCAGAAGCCCCTTGGATAAAATCACGATTGATAACCAAGTCGAATTCATAAGGCGACGCATCCTTTTTGCCGTAGGTTTTGACAAAAAAATCCCGTTGTTCCTTATCCATGCGCTTAAGTTCTTTTTCGGCCTCAGAAGAACTTATTCCCATGATTTTTTCCAAGCGCTTCTGACGGTTTTCACGACAGCTGATAAGTCTGACCGCAAGAACTTCATCTCTGGGAAGAATTAAGTGTGCACCGCGTCCGACAAAAATAGTGGGTTCCAACCCTGCAAAAGATAGTATGGTGGCAAAAAGATGTCGTGAATAATCGCTTTTTACAAAAGCTTTTTCGCCGAAAAGAAAAGACAGCATCTCGGATATTTTTCCTGGATAGCGCTCATCAAAATAAGCTGCGGTTTGATCACTCAGGTTTGCCGTGCTTGCAATGTGCTCCAAAATTTCACGATCCACTACCCGGTAATTAATTTTTTCTCCTAAAATAACAGCGACTTCAAGAGCGCCGACCCCGATTTTTCTGGAAAAACAGATACTGGGGGCCTTTTTTAGTGGTTTTTCTTTAAGGTCTTTTTTTTGAAGTTCCCATCTTTTTAGAAAACGATTTGTTCCTTCAACAGATCCGGGCCATCCGCTAATATACTTTCCGGCAATATATCGTGCGATGTTAATTTGTTTTGCCATTAATTCCCCCCTATTTTTTTTGTCAAATTCTTCAACAGAGGAACGATTAAAGATGATTGTCAAAATGCCCCCGATTTTTTCTTCGGGAGTTTTTTTTCCGGCCTTTATCTCTCCAGGAATCTTCGTGCTTTGAATTCTTTGACTTTTTTCTTCGACATTCCGGGCAACGAGTCGGTTCATCAAAACCTAGTACTGAGAAACGATGGCTTTCTTCCGCTGAAAATACAAAAGATTCATTACACTGAATACAGGTGATAATTTTGTCTTGCATTTTAAATTTCCTTGAATAATGCTAAAATCTATCAGGTTAAAGGTACCGCTTTTTAAAGTAATCTATTTTTATCATGCCTTGTTGCCGTCGAAGAGGGCAAGCCATTTTTGCATATGTTTGGTTTCCAATCTAAGAAAATGTGTGTTTTTTTAATTATATTTTAAGAAAGGAGATTGTCAATCATGGAAAAGGAAAAATCTGAGGGCTTTGAAAACATGGATCGATTTTTACAAGCGGTTCAAGCTCGATTTGATGCGGGATTGTCCCCTTCGGCACTGATGCTGGCTTATTTCGATTGGGCAATGCATTTGGCAAATTCTCCGGGGAAACAATTGGAGCTAATCACACAGCTTTTTATGAAACAGATAAGGTGCATTAATTATTGCGTGAAAGGTTCGATTGATCCGGAATGCCCTGTTTGTGAAGAACCTACGGATGATGATCGGCGATGGCAATCAGAAGAGTGGAAAAAATGGCCGTTTAACATTTATTACCAGACATTTTTACTGACACAGCGGTGGTGGCAGTGTGCCACCACAGGTATTATGGGAGTTTCATGCCATCATGAAGATGTCGTTTCATTTGTTGCACGTCAACTTCTGGATATATTTTCACCCACCAATTTTATCTTTACAAATCCTGAAGTACTTAAAGTAACCATGGAGGAAAAAGGGGCTAACCTTCTGAAAGGATTGGCCAATTTAATTGAAGATACTCAACGGAGGCTCGAAGGCAAAAAGCCTAAAGGGGCGGAAAGATTTAAAGTGGGAGAAAATATGGCGTTGACTCCGGGTAAAGTGATATTCAGAAATGACCTCATCGAATTGATTCAATATAATCCTCAAACCAAAAAGGTTTACGCTCAACCCATATTGATTATACCAGCCTGGATCATGAAATATTATATTCTTGATTTGGTACCGGAGAAATCTCTTGTGAAATTTCTTGTGGATAAAGGCCACACGGTATTTATGGTGTCCTGGAAAAACCCCGGACCTGAAGACCGTGACAAAGGAATGGATGATTATCTTAAAGATGGAGCAATGGCTGCCATTAACGTTGTGTCAAAAATCACTCCTTATAAGAAAATTCATGCAGTCGGTTATTGTTTGGGAGGCACGTTACTGACAATTGCAGCGGCTTCCATGGCAAGGAAGGGCGATGACCGATTGAAAACCATCACTTTATTGGCAGCTCAGGTCGACTTTACCGAAGCTGGAGAATTGATGCTTTTCATTGATGAAAGCCAGGTGACCTATCTTGAAAATCAAATGTGGTTCGAAGGGTATTTGGATGCTAAAAAAATGTCCGGTGCATTTCAATTACTCAGATCCAACGATCTCATATGGTCGCGACTGGTAAATGAGTATCTCTTGGGAAAAAGGCAGCCCATGTTTGACCTGATGGCATGGAATGCTGATGCTACCCGTATGCCCTACCGTATGCACAGCGAATATCTTAGAAAGCTTTTTTTGCAAAACGAACTGTCCCGCGGACGTTATGAAGTGGAAGGAAGGCCTGTTGCCGTCAGCGATATCCATTGTCCTGCCTTTCTGGTTTCAACCATAAAAGATCATGTGGCTCCATGGCGTTCTGTGTACAAATTTAATCTTTCTTCGGATGCTGAAAGGGTCACATTTGTTTTGACTAACGGAGGTCATAATGCCGGTATCATCAGTGAACCGGATCACCCCCGTCGAAGTTATAGGATTTCTACCCGAAAAGAAGGCGAAAAATATGTTGATCCCGATACTTGGAGAAAAACCACACCGGTGATCAAAGGATCCTGGTGGCTTGCATGGCAGGAGTGGCTTGTGGAAAATTCCACAGGGGAAATACCCGCACCCCTCACCATGGGAGATCCGGAAGATGGAATCATTCCCATTGTGGATGCTCCGGGAACTTATGTATTAATGGAGTAAGATTTTTGACATGAATTCCCGGTTATGAATCAATTTTCCAGAATGTTTTCATGATTTCGAAAAATAAAGGCGGCAAGATGGGTAACCCCAAGTTTTCTCATCCAGGCTGTTAGTTATAAACACTAATGACAAAAAATATTATAACTTGTGGTATTTTATAGAGTTATGATATTAATGTAAGATTAAAGTCGGAATTAATACAATTAAAGATAGTGGCTTATTAATAGATAATGGAAAATTGATGCATAAAATTCTCATTTTAGATGAAGATAAAAGTTGGCGAGACTTTTTCTCGAAAAATTTTGGAAGGTTGTGGGAAATTTCCTTCTGGCCAAATGGTGAAGATATTTTCAAAAACCTGAGTTCTAAATATTTTGACGCCATCTTTCTCGATCTGGATATCAACAGGCACAAACCTTTCGACCTTCTGAATTATATTCATTCTACAATTCCTCATACTCCTGTAGTTGTAACCAGTATGAAAGAACGGGCGGATCTTATTGTTAATGCTATCAAACAAGGCGCGACCAACTTTGTACCCAAACCGTTTACTGCGGAAAGAATTGACCTTGTTCTCAATAAGGCACTTGAAAATGGCAGCCTTAAAAAAGAGATTGATTACCTGAGGGGAAAAGAGGAATTTATTTATGATTTCGACAGGCTTATCGCATTTAGCCGCAGCATGAAGTCGGTTATCCATGTGCTTAAGAAATACTCAAAAACCGACTCTACGATTCTTATAACCGGAGAGACCGGCACCGGTAAAAGTTTTCTTTCCGGCACCATTCATTTTAACAGCCCGAGAAAAAAAAGACCGTTCGTTCAAATCAATTGCTGCAACATCCCCGAAAATCTTCTTGAAAGTGAATTGTTCGGGCATGAAAAAGGGGCATTTACAGGTGCTGAAAAACAAAGGATCGGAAGGTTTGAACAAGCCCAGGGCGGTACTATTTTTCTCGATGAGATCGGAGATCTTAGTCTTCCGCTTCAGGTGAGGCTTTTGAGAGTTCTTGAGGAAAAGGCCTTTGAGCGTGTTGGCGGAAATCAAACGATTCATGTGGATGTTCGAATCATAGCCGCCACAAATCAAAATTTGGAAAAACTGGTTATGGAAAATAAATTCAGGGAGGATCTCTATTATCGGATCAATGTCTTGTCGGTTTCCTTGCCTCCTTTGCGCGACCGTTTGAAATGTATCAAACCAATGGTCTATATGTTGTTACATAAACACTGCCGCACGTTAAGAAAGAAAATCAAAGATATTGCACCTGAGGTCATCGAATTATTTAAATCATATTCATGGCCGGGTAATATTCGCCAGTTGTCCAACACCATTGAACGAGCCATCATTATTGAAGAATCCCCAATCATCAGGCTCGAAAGTGTTACCATGATACCCAGTGTGATCAATACCTCATCTTCTTGTGCGGAGACGGATTCCAGTACAAAATCGTCGATGGTCGTTAATACGCCGAATAATACGCCGGATACGGATGAAAAACAGAAGGTTCTTGCGGCACTGAAAGAAAATCTTTGGATTCAGAAAGATGCTGCAGCACAGCTTGGAATAAGTCCCAGGATGCTGAATTACAAAATTAAAAAATTTGGGTTAAAACACCCGCGATGGCGCAAACATAAGTAGTACATGGACCAAAAATTAATTGTTATAATTTCCTGAAGGAAAGGGACAGGGTGAGGAGCTATTCTTAGGATCAATTCAATTACCTTTGCCTCCCCCGGTCCCACCTATCCGGTAGGGAGTTTTGGTTTAAGGAATAGCAGAGACGTGATACCGAAAAAAACTTTACAGAGAAAGGAGGATGAGAATGGGACCAGTGGGGTTCACCACCGTTTTATTGATTGCTTTTATTGGAGCATTCGTTTGGATGACTCTCATGTATAAGTAATAGTGTGTGATGATTATTCCGAAAGAATTTAAGTTGTTAAAAATAAAAGGGATTGCAGCTTACTTTGCAATCCCTTTTATTTTAGTTTCTTTTAGTTTAAGGGGGGAATTTTAAACTCGGTGGATGAAGGGGGCAAAAAAGTGGCCAGGGACTTCTGAATAGTATTTCGGGTTTCTCTTACCATACAGTGTAAGTTCCCCCCCAAAAAAACAGGTTATGGCTAAGACCATAACCTGATAAATTCATTTGGTAGGCACGATTGGATTTGAACCAACGACTTCTACCGTGTCAATCTGATTAATGTTTTTATTCTACTTCCCCAGTTTTATATGATGTTGTGTGTAATTAATAAGTTATGATAATTTCATTGCTTCTTTTTATACGGTATTTTATGATGCTATTTTTTGTTTTGGGCACGATTTGGGCACGATTTTTTGTCCGGAAACGATTGTATAATGAGGCTTTGAAGGCGATTTAAATTTCGGGGGATAGTTTCCGGCTGATCACCGGCGGCGAAAAAAGGTGTTATCCTGGATGCCTTTCCCCCTGAACCAAATCCCAGGAACGTTACAGGAGACGGAGAAATGTCAATCTTCATAAGTGGCTATGAAGTGATGCAGGCCTTGGGCATCGAGGCTTTTCAGCTGGTTGAGTTTGCCAGAAAAGGATTGATTCAGCCGCACAATAAATATGGAAAAAAAGTCTGCGATATTAAAATAAAAATAAAGCATGAAAAGCCATACAGTGATGCACATAGATTAGCCCGGCTCTATGCAAGATTGGCTGCAATGGAAGATAATGAAAAAAAACTTCTCCCTGCTAAAGATAGGTTGGTTTCGTATTTTTTTGCCGATAAAAATAGTTTCAAAGCGAAGAAAGATAGAATCAAATCCGAAATCGACAACCTCATAAGCAGAGGGATCACGCTGGAGACAATTAAACAAGAGAAAAAATCTTTGCCTAAGGAATGGGAAGGCTGTATCTGGGAAAATTATGATCTCCAAATAGATGAAAAAGAAGCAGAGGCGGTGATAGAAAGGTTTTTGGGTTTTTTGTATCCAAAAAATGACGTGGATAAGCTGATACCCAAAGAGCCAACTCGATCTTCAAGCAAGACGTCTTCGCCATACCCGACAGAAAATAGCGATACACTGATTCTCTACTGCGGAAAAGAGGCCGAAAGGCTTTACGAATTGATGAAGGACTCCATAAAGCAGAGCGGAAAAACCGTAACCCATGCCGGTAAAAAAGAGTTGCACGAAGCAGCACTATCTTCCTTCAAACATAACCAGAAAAGCTTTTCGTTTTTGAAAAGAACTGACATCGACAACGAAACCTTTTATGCCAATTGCGAAAAGTTAAAGAGACAGATTGTCGGTTTTATTATATTTACAGCCATGAACAGGCATGGTTACGACCTCCGAAATTACCAGGAAGTTTTCACAAGGTATAATAAACTGAAAAGAACCCATCTGGACTAATTTCCATAGTCCCTTTCATAGTCCTATAAATTTTCTATTATTTCATAAACTTATCGATTTGAAATAGTCCCCTTCATAGCCTATCGGTTCTACATCTTTTTCCGTATGATTTGGCCATAGTCAAGCTTGACGTGGCCTTTTTATATTTTGAACGATGACACTATGGAGGAAGAAACATGATAACCTACCAGAACGCACGGGAAACCTCCGAACGATTAGGCGTCCCGATCACATGGGTATACCTTCACGTCCGCAAGAAAGGCGAGGACCGAATCCCACACCGAAAGGCTGGGAAATACCTTCGATTTGTGCCCGAGGGGGTTGATAGATGGCTTAAGGACAGAACCCGGAATTAAAAAGCCCGCAAACAGCGGCGGCGGGCATCTGTGGGAAATGGAGTCGATACTTTCCTCAAATCCCAAAACCGCCTGAAAATCAATATCTCAAATAGGCGTGCAAATGAAACTTATCAAAAAGAAGCCCATCGATATGAACCCAATTAAAAAGGCCAACGGTCAGGATGGCCAGAGGATTGAAGCGAAGCAAAAAAAATTCACCATGCCGCCCGTTGATGGTCAATCTCTCGTTCACCCTTTAAGTGATAAAATCTCTAGTTTTAAGGGCATTAATCCGGTTCCTATCACCGTAGAAAATACCTGGAAAAACGCTCTCGAAGAAATCCGAGCGGGTAAGCATAAAGGCCGTATCGAGCGAGGGCGCAAAATCTTAGCAACCGAAGGCAAAGAAAAATACACGGAGTTTAAAAAGTTTTTGCCTGGAGTAACATTTGGCGGAGTGTTTAAGCATCGGGAAAAAAACGGCATTATTGTTCCTACCGGTTTCATCGTGCCCGATATAGACCATGTTGATGTTGGCCAGGTCAAAGAAGTCCTGTCAGGGGATGAAAACATTTGGTTTTGTTTTGTCTCTCCCGGAGGTGATGGGATCAAGTGCGGACTCCGGGCCGAAAATATTTCCACCGATGGCGACCATAAAAAATTGTACCTTGCAGTTGAGCGATACTTCAAGGAAAATTACGATATTGAAATTGACCCTGCATGTAAGGACATTTCCAGGCTAACCTTTTTGTCTCATGACCCTGATGCTTATATCAACAACGATCCTTCCTATTTTAATATCGCCGCATGGGAAAAAGAACCTCCGAAAATTGAAGTGCCTGAAATCGTTCATACAGAAAATGGCACCGGAAAAAAAACCTATGCATATAAGGTATTAGAGTCAGCATGCTTGAAGATCCGCGAAAGCACGCCCGGGAAAATGCATCGAACACGATTGACCATGTCAAGACTTGTGGGTGGATATCTGCATTATATAGATGAAGCGGAAGCGTTAAGGGCTTTAGAGTTGGCCGTGGAAGAGTCAAGGACTGTCAACTTTGAAAATGCTATGAAAACCGTCAGGGCCGGAATCGAGCACGGAAAGAGGTCGCCGATAGAGATCCCAGACGTGATACCCCAAAACGACCTAAAACAGGAAATATCCGCGCTTTCAAAACTTGACATCATCGATCGGGAAAAAGAGCGCAATCGGATATCCGAACAATACAACATTCGGAAAAGTGTGATCGATCAGTTCCTTAAGATACTTGAAGAAAAAAACAATGATGGTGGCACAACAGAAATTGTTTCCTCTGCCATTCCATGGGAATCATCCGTTGATGGCCTTGAATTAATTTCAGATATAAACAAGCTGCTCCAAAGGCATATTATTTTGCCAGATGGATCATCGGAGGCAATTTCCATATGGGTCTTACTAACTTATTGTTTTGGTGTTTTTCGGATACTTCCAATTTTGGGGATCATATCCCCTGAAAAAAGATGCGGAAAAACCACCTTGCTTGAAACGCTTCATGCTCTCTGTAACAGAGCCTTGCTTGCATCCAATGTATCACCGGCGGCAGTTTTCAGGACCATCGAAAAGTACAAGCCTACACTATTGATTGATGAGGCTGACACTTTTTTAAGAGATAATGAAGAATTGCGGGGTGTTTTAAATAGTGGTCATACGAAATCAGCCGCGTTCGTTATCCGCATCCAGGGAGACAACCACGAACCTGTCAGATTTTCTACCTGGGGACCGAAGGCTATTGCGATGATCGGAAAGTTGCCGGATACACTTTATGACAGATCAGTGGTTGTGTCTTTGCGGAGAAAAATACCCGGCGAGAGTGTTGAACGAATCGGAGTTGACTTCGAAAACGCCTGTTTTGAAATCCGTAGTAGGTGCCAAAGGTGGTCAGATGATAATATCTACAAACTCCGTGACTCAAAACCACAGATACCCCAGACAGGAAATGATCGAGCGTGTGACAACTGGTTACCCCTACTTGCCATTGCGGAAACTATTGGCGGACAATGGCCGGAAACAATCAGAGGCTGCATGACCGGAAGCAATCCTGATGAGGGTACCATTTCATGTAAGTTGCTGTCAGATATTAAGCAGATTTTCGAGGATAGTAAAAGCGACAGGATTTTTTCCGACTCTCTTGTTAAGACGTTAAGAAGTATCGAGGATCATCCCTGGGCCGATTGGAATCACGGGAAGGGATTGAACCAAAATGGCTTATCCAGGTTGCTGAGTCCCTTCGGCATATCTTCAAAAAACCTTAGAATTGGCAATGAACTTCGAAGGGGTTATGAAAAAAACTCCTTTGGTGATGCATTCAAACGTTATCTTCCTCTTATCCCACCTGATCAAAGCGTAACAACGTCACAAGTAAATAAAATCAATATGTTAGATAATTTTCAAAGTGTAACAACACCTGACTATGTTACGGATGTAAAAAAAGCTAACATGCTGAAAAAATTAAATGGTTACGTTGTTACGGATGAAAAGAGGGTATCTTGGAAAAGAAAAGCAGAGGAGGTCTTTTGAAAGATCTGATATCTAATTTTTTGGTTAGAGACATCGAGCTGATGTCTTGGTTCAGCGGGAAATGGAGAATTCCGGTTTTAAAATAAGCTATATTAGA
>CAYZJH010000041.1:0-32910 GCA_964478625.1 uncultured Desulfobacteraceae bacterium | reverse complement strand
GATGTCGTAATGCCCGGAATTAACGGCAAGGAATTGAAAGATCGGATTACGACCGACCGTCCTGAAATCAAAACCCTGTTCATGTCGGGATATACGGCCAATGTGATCGCCCATCACGGCGTGATTGAAAAGGATGTGCAGTACCTCCAGAAGCCATTTACGATCAGAACCCTGGCTGTCAGAGTCCGTGAGGTGCTGGATAAATCTTCCCCACAGTCATCCTGATAACAATCCCTTTTGACTTGCATTTTATGGGTTCGCCTGCTAACTCTTTATTATCATGGGTCATTTAAATTATAACAGCATCACTTTCATCAGACATCGAGGTCTTCATGTCCGAAATTTTTTACTCCAAATATCGTCTTCAAAGCGATACGGAATATTTTCTTTATATCGGGGAACTGAAAAATTATGGATTAAACAACTTTCTTGCCGAAAGTCTTTCCCGTATCTATCAGCGAAAATTTGATTTCATTGCCATCGTTCCGGATGTGTTTGAAAATTATGATTACCGCAATCTTATCGTGGTCAATCCTTTTGCTGAAAATTTTTTCCGCAGGCACGGCTGTAATATCTGCTGCAGACTGGCCGGTCGTGAGTTCATGGAATCGGTATCATGCAACTCATATGTTCGGGAACTGATTCGAGAATTACATAATCGACAGGACCAGGTTTTTATCTATATGTATGAAAGTTTTCCGGAAATGACCCTGGATAATCTTCCAGGTGTCTCCATAATTGGTCCGTCCAGTGATGTGGCCCACAAAATGAACAGTAAAATTTTACAATATACTCAGTTATCCGGGCTGCTTCCCATGCCGGAATTCCATGTTTGTCCAACCCTGACCGACCTGGTTGAAACAACGGAAAAGCTTTGGAATGAGTGGACGGATGGAATTTTTGTCACGGAAGAATACAGTGCGGCAGGAGCCAAAAGCATTGTGGCATATAAACCGGATGATATTTGCAGCAAATTCCATGCGGAAAAACAACAGTATTTGATCAGCCGTTACATAGCCCATGAGAATGACCCGACCGTACTGGCGGTCGTGGCCAATGAAAAGGATATTTACATTGCCGGAGTAGCCGATCAAAGAATCGAGGAAGGCAACCGCTTTACGGGCTCCACATTTCCTTCGAAACTTCCGCCGGATGTAATCGCAAGGCTTGGAGATTTTACCCGTATTGCCGGAAAATGGCTTGCCTCAAACGGATACAGGGGGATTTTTGGCTGTGATTATATCGTTAACGGACAGAAAGAAATTCATTTCCTGGAAATCAACGCCCGGAAACAAGGAACTACCATGGAATTTTGTTGCACATTGGAACAGTCCTTGCCCAAAGGCTCTCCCATGCTTCCGGAGCTTGAATACTGGGCGGTTACCCGAAACTCTTTTCCTGAAAATGCAACGGAGTTAAAATCGAATTCTAAAAATATTCATTGGGGGACCTACAATTATAAAATGCAAAAAATGGTTCATACCAATGGCTATGTTCCGCAAAGCTCCTATGAAAGAGAGACATTCAGAAAAGTGGCAAACGGTTTTCTGAATAAAGACTATATTGTTTTGGAACATATCGGAAGTGATTTCGTAGTGGCGCAGGGGACCTTTATCGGCCGCATTGTCTCACTTGGCCTTGATTTTGACTCTGTAAATGAAGGCCTGAGCCAGGGCCTTGAAAAACTTCAAATGTCTTTTTGTGATGAAACAAACCCGGAGTTTATCAATGAATAATGCTCAGAACGAAGAAAATGCAATGGATGAATTTACAAAGGATTTATTAGATAATTTGTTCAGCGATCAAAAAGAAAGTCTTCCTGTCCCGGATGGAATCCTGGAAGAAATCAGATCCATGATTGAACAATGTCGGCAAAAAAAACGAACCGGGCCGATTATCAATCTGTTTTCCCGTCTGAGGGGCTTAAAAAATGAAACAGGCCAAAGTCCGGATGTTCTGGGTGTATCGAAAAATACATTGATTGAACTGGCGCAGCAGCACAGCCGCCTGGACGAACACGGTGTCACTGTCGGGGGAAGACTGACACGGGCATTGCCGATTGTTCACGAAGCTGTAACACGGGTCGAAAAGTATTTAAAACAACACCCGGTGGAAGCACCCAGCGGCATTGAACTGTGGGACCATATCCGGGAAAATATCCGGCGCATCCAAAGGATTTTAAATATCAGTGATAACGACTGGAACAGCTACAGCGGTCAGATCAGAAATTGTATCGATTCGGTGGACAAGTTGGGAAAAGTACTGGATCTGCCATCCCACGTTCTACAAGATATCCGGCGGATCACCCAAAAATACCGGATGAGGTTGACCCCATATTATGCCTCCTTAATCCAGCCCGGCAAAACCAATGATCCGGTTTTGATTCAATCGGTTCCCACCGGCGAAATGGTTGACAATGTGGGCATTGAAATCCCGCCGGTGGCGGCGGACCATTCTCCGGCAAGACTGATCGACCAGTTTTATCCCCGTGTGGTAACCATCAAGGCGACCAACATGTGCGCCATGTACTGCACCCATTGCCTTCGATTGGCACACATCGGAAAAAAAGACAGGATTTATACCGACCAGGCATATGAGGAAGCTCTCGATTATATCCGCAAAAATCCCTTGATTCGCGATGTGCTGATCACAGGCGGCGATGCTTTTATACTTCCGAATAAAATGGTAAAAAAAATCCTGGATGCCCTGGATGAAATCGACCATGTAAAAATGAAACGACTCGGCACCCGGATTCCAGTGACCGCGCCTCAGCGGATAGACAGCGAACTGCTCGATATTCTGGAAGAAAGTAATGACAAAAGCCCGGTGCGTGTAGTGACCCAGATCAATACAGCCCAGGAGATCACCCCGGTCTCACGGGATGCTTTCAAACAGATTTCCAAACGTGTCAGTGCCGTGTTGAACCAAGCCGTCCTGCTCAAAGGGATCAATGATACATCCGTTAAAATGTGGAAACTTTGCGAAACCATCCAGGAAAGTTATGTCCGCCCCTATTATGTCTTCAATTGCAGCTACCGCAATCCCCAGTTTTCCCATCTGCGGGTTCCCATCGAGAGGGGACGGGACATCATCGAAAGTATGTATGGCAATATCTCCGGAGATGCCATCCCAAGATATATCGCCACGGCCGGGGGTAAAATCCCCCTTCATCGAAGCAACGTGGTTGAACAAACCGGCGGTACGGTCATTTTGCGAAAGCCCTGGAATAATGAGGAAGTTCACTACCCTGATGCGGATAGTCAGGAATACGCTGAAACCGAATTTTCTTTTTCAAAGTATCGCCAATGAACCCATATCAGGAAATAAAAAAGTTTCTGAAATTCCACGAACCGGGAATGCTTGATTTGTTGAAACGGATGGTGGAAACCCAAAGTCATAGCTACAATAAGGCGGGCAATGACCGGATGATGGCGCTGATTGCCTCTGTATTTAAAAATTCTTCCCTGACCTGCACCGAGATTGCCCAGAAAACCTTTGGAAACCACATGGTGGTGCGTTCTCCGGCAACTTCAGACTTTTCCAGACAGGCTCTTCTAGTGGGCCATACGGACACGGTATTTCCGGAGGAATCCCCGTTTAAACAATATAGAGAGGATAAGCAATATTGTTACGGACCCGGTGTGATCGATATGAAAGGGGGGCTGACAGCGGGAATTTTTGCGTTGAAAGCGTTGGACTTCCTCGGATTGCTCAGCAAGATCCCAGTCACTTTTATTTTTAACTCGGATGAGGAAATCGGGTCTCGAACCTCAGCGTCGATGATTCGCCGGGAAGCCCGGAAAAGCCTTTTTGCTTTTGTGCTGGAGTGTGGCGGGATGCAGGGAGAGCTTGTTACCGGTCGAAAAGGGAATATGTCCCTCAGGATGGAGACATTCGGCAAAGCAGGCCATGCAGCCACAGCAGGGCAGAACAAAGCCAGCGCTATTTTGGAGCTTGCCCATAAAATCATTCAGTTTGAAAATCTCAATGCCCCCTCCCGGAGCATTACGGCTAACGCTGGGAAAATCAATGGCGGCATTGGTCCCAATACGGTTGCCGATCATGCCGAAGCCGGAATCGATATCCGGTATGAAAATCCGACGGATAGGCAGTATTTAGAGGAAAAAATCGAAAAAATTGCATCCGCAAACACTGTTCCGGGTGTTACCACACAGATTCACATGATCAGCGGAAGACCTCCAATGCCTCAAAATTCAAAAAACCGGCAGCTTTTTGATAGGGTACAATCCGTCGCCAGAGGATTGAACATGGACATCCGGCAAGAGTTTCGTTTCGGCGTCTCGGATGCCAACCTGATCGCCGATGAAAACACCCCGGTTATAGACGGCCTTGGACCAATCGGTGCGGAAGACCACAGTGAAAAGGAATACATGGTCAAAAAAAGCCTTCTTGAAAGAACGGTTTTGCTTGCCTGTTCCATTTCTGCCTGTTGGCAAGGATTTGCTAATTTATAGGATTGCCCTTTCCTCCTTGTTGCCGCCGTTCTGAGGAGGCCAACAACATCGTCTGTCAGTTGGCACAAAAACCCTAGCCGACGAAGAATCCTTCCTTCACACCAGGACGGTCTCTTTTGTTTAGACTCCGAGTCCGATTCAATGAGGGCTCCAGGCTCGGAAAGAAAGATTCTTCGGTCGCCGTGGTTTCAATCAACTTCATGGGAATTTTTTTCAAGCTTCAAGCCGTTGCTAGTCGCTCCCTCAGCATGACATGCAAGAAACCATTTTCAACTTCTGATTCTGGGATTAGAAAGTGGCTAAAGGAAGCTGGTTTTTCGGGATGCCGGAGCAAATCCGGGATGACCCAGAACTTTTGACTGTCGAGTTGCCATTAAATTAAAATTAATAATTTTAAAGGAGAAAATGATGGAAAAACAGTTACTACCACCCGGTTTTCAGGACATGCTGTCGTTTAACCTTATCGAAGGCTTTCTTGGCCGTCGTTCCAGGCGTTTTTTCATGGGCGCTGAAATCCCTGACGGAGTATTCCAGTACAAATCCAGACACAAACCCGTTCCGTTGAGTGATCTGGAAAAAATGTTGGTTTTATCAGCTTGCGGGGGCAATACTTCCTGGCACAACATGATTTATCGGGCTGCCCGATATGCACCTCATCTGCCGAACTATGCCGCTGCTGCCGGGGGAAGAGTTTTTCCTTCGGCCGCAGGCTTTCACACCAGCAAAACCTTTTTTTCCGATGATGACGGTTTGTATGTATTGGATATGTGCGATGCGCCGGCATGCTCCGAAAGAGAAAAAGACGGATCACTGAGCCTGGAAGATTTTTTGTACAATGTAAAAAAACGGGTTCGCAAAATTCACGATGGCCGCCTCCGGTTACCTTCCGAGGTTCCTTTCACCGAAGCACACAATACGTGGGTGTTTAATAAACCGGGAACATTTCTGGTCATCCCGGTGGGTGATCTGTCACAACATGTGCTGCTCAATATCTGTTATATGCTCCAAAACGGGCTTGTGCTCTATGATGACATTCATAAAAGAGCCATTCCCGGCATCGATCAATTTAAAGACATTGTGGATGTTCAAAATGTCTGGCCAATAACTTTTGTGGAACAATGGTCACTTTCAGAACTCACAGTCGAACTGGGGGCTTCCTGTTACGCCGGAACACTCATGCTTCAGGCTATGGGTCTGGGGGGTTGGATGTTTAATGGAATAGATCCTTTTGCCATGCTCGGTGCAAGCGGTAATCCGGACGTTCCTGGTCTGGGGTTTCGATATGATACGGATGATCGCTGGCCCTATCCGAACCCCACTGGTTTAAAAGGGGTCATGGAAGGATACTGCCCACCGCACCATCCGGATATGAAATCTGCTGTGCAAAAATTGTGTGAACGCAAATTCGGCCCCGGAGGCCCGTATCATTCGGAAACGCCCGGGCCATGGAAGGATAGTCCCAAGGTGCGGTCAGCCGCTCAGGTTCATGATGAACGGTTCAGGCAGTGTGTGACCCTTCAAGCCCGATACATTTATGACACATTTGGAAAATTTCCCGGAACGGTACCGTCCATGTTCCTGATCATGTACCTTCAGGCCCACCACCTGGACCTGGAATTTTATGACCGTTTTTACAAACCCGGAGCTTACTTGAAAACACATGCCATGCACATGGCACAATGGCACCCGGGGAACTCAGAGGATTAATGGCAAGCTTATAGTCCATTAGCATCGGACGTGCAATTTACACAGATAGTACAAACCCGCTCACCATTGAATTTATAGTCGATATGACGCATGTATTGGCGGGCGCTTTCAATATCAATACCGATAATTTTACAGGTATCGTTTGTGATCAGCACTTTGGCACCATACTTTTTACGGTAATAGGCCAACTTATCTGCAGTCGGTTTAATCGTTAAAAGGCGGTGACCTGACACAAAAGCGGTTTCCAAAGCAATGGCTACCATAAGTTCATCCAGGTTCCACAGACCTTTGGGACCCTGATTACGGTAGTCCGGTAAAACAAAAAAACCTACATGGTGATTTTTTCTTAAATCATCAAAAGGTGTCAGTGTTCGTCCCAAACTTCTGTGAATCATTGCATTAAAGGGCAGACCAATGAAGGGGGATTCAAAGGAGGAATCCAGGGCTGCGGGTCGGGAAAGATCAAAATCGAGAAAGGCCACATGCTGAAAATCCTTCATATCGAATACATCGATCATGCACATGCCGCGGATGGTAATTAATAAATTTACAGGTAAATTTTGACAAATGACAAATCCATCACCGAGCAGTTTTAAAAAATCAAAACAAAACCAATTTTGCGAATTTCCATGGAACTTTTTATTTGTATCTCTTGTTTGCTGATGGGTGGAAATCATAATAACCCACTAATTACGCTGGATATTCATGGACAGAAATTGCTGTGAGAAGGATACAGACATCGCCACTAAAAGTCAACTCATCTTTCAGATAAGACTTGCTGAGAATTACTTCAAATCCTTTCTTGAATATGATAAAAGATTTTTTGGGTAAATACCCATAATTTGCATGAAACCTTTATAACCTGATCGGAGGAGGCTATAGTGAAATTTGTTGTCATAGGCGGGGATGCGGCAGGAATGAGCGCAGCAAGCAGAGCAAAACGCAATCAGCCTGAATTAGAAATCACGGTGCTTGAAAAAACCATGGATGTCTCCTACAGCGCATGCGGGATGCCTTATAATATCGCCGATCCCAACCGACCCATTGATGACCTGGTGGTTCGTCCGGCCGACGTGTTCAGGAAAAAACAGGGCATAAAAGTACTGACTGGCCATTTAGGAGAAAAGATTGATCGAAAAAGACAGGCGGTCCATGTGATTTCTCAGGATGGTTCCTCTTTTGAAATCGCTTATGACAAACTTCTGATTGCCACCGGAGCTCATCCGATATTACCAAACCTTCCCGGTTTTGATTTGCCCGGGATCATGGCGTTAAAGAGCCTGGAAGACGGCAGAAAAATCAAACGATATATTAAAGACCACCGTGTCAAAAAGGTAGTTATTCTCGGTATGGGATATATTGCCATGGAAATGTGCGAAGCTCTACGGGCATTGGATATCGAAGTCGCAATGGTCAAACCGAGAAAAACCTTTCTTCCATGGATGCATCCGGACATGGCCGACATGGTTAAAAAGGAATTGGAGTCCAATGGAGTGAAACTGTTTACCGGTCACCATGTCAGGTATGCAGAGCGAACGAATGGCCACTTAAATGTGATTTGCGACGATTTGACTCTTCCTGCGGACATGGTTATTGCAGCCATCGGGATTGCTCCGAACAGTAAAATTGCAGCGGATGCCGGCCTTGAATTGGGGGTAAGCCAATCAATTGCTGTGGACAAGAGGTTGAAAACCTCGGATGAACATATCTATGCAGCCGGAGATTGCGCCGATGCCTATCATGTGGTAACCGGGAAAAAAACGTGGATTCCTCTGGCACTGCGTGCTAACCGGTCAGGATGGGCTGCAGCGGATAATATTTGCGGAAAAGAAGTCCGATTGGAAGGTGTTGTAGGTACGGCCGTATTTAAAGTGTTCAACCTGGAAGTGTCCCGTACCGGATTAACTCCTGAAGAAGCAGCTGAGGCCGGATTTGATCCCGTCCATGTGACCATCAAATCCAGGTCCCGTGCTCACGCCCATCCTGGATCCAAAACCATTCAGGTTCAAATGGTTGGGGACAAAAAGTCCGGTCGGCTTTTGGGTGCATTCATGGTAGGGGAAGAAGGGGCGGCCCATCGGATTAATGCTGCAGCTGTAGCCCTTCACAATCATATGACAGTCGAGGCTTTCAGCACGACGGATCTTTCCTATGCTCCGCCATTCGGGCCTGTCTGGGATCCTTTGCTGACGGCGGCTAATCAGTTAATTAAATCACTTTAAGATCTGCAGTCTTACCTGCAGGATGGAAAAAAGGAATTCAAATTGTCCAAAAGAATTTGTGTGATCGATGGTCAGGGGGGGGGTATTGGTGCAACCCTGATTAAGTATCTTAAAGAGGCATATGGGGAAACCGTTGAACTGATTGGTTTGGGTACAAATGCTATTGCAACAGCCCAAATGCTCAAATCCGGAGCAAATCGGGGGGCATCCGGAGAAAATGCCATATGCCGTACCGTCGTTGATGCGGATTGCATTATTGGTCCGATTTCAATTACATGGGCCAATGCCATGCTTGGTGAAGTCACCCCGCATATGGCTGAAGCCGTGATGTCCAGCAAGGCTGTAAAAATTCTTTTGCCGCTCACCCAGGAAAAGGTAGAAATTGTGGGGGTAGAAAAAGAACCACTTCCTCATATGGTTCAGGTGGTGGTCGAAGAAAAAATCAAGGAGGTGCTAAAAAATGTGTGAAGCCAATGCTTATATGGTTAAAGATGGTCAGGAACATCTGATTTTGGAATCAGTGGATATCATTGAGCCGGAAGGTGAGAACAGCTATCGGCTTATAGGTATTTTTGGCGATCAGAAGGTTGTAAAAGGTCGCATCAAGATGATGAACCTGGTCAATCACAAAATTTTGTTTGAGCAGAACTAAAATGATCGATTTCAATTAATGGTGGGCTAAGGCCGGATACGAAGTGAAGGGTAGCGTTATCCAGGTGGATTAAAAAAGCTGATTTTTCCGGATGCCGGATCAAGTCCGGCATGATGGAAAACTTTGTACTGGCCGGACAATTTTTAAAATTGCCTTAACACATCGAAAATCAGCGAAAAATGATTCTACCATCGCATCCTTTTTCTGAATATGTCCTCTCCCTGAGGCGTCAGGTGCCACTGCAACCCGGCATTTAAAATCGAATGGGTCATATCGCTTGCGTATCCTCTTGAACATGTTAAAACCAAGCATCCGTCTTTTTCGGTTCGATCCAATACCCACAGATGACAGGGCACATGTGAAAAAGGGCCCTGGATCAGAAACGGAGTTTTCTTTAGAGGATCTGAAATATCCAGGGCGCAAAGCTTTTCAGATAACTTAAACACAGAGGGCCCTACCAATGCCAAGGCAACGGCTGAATCGGTGATGTCCGTGAATGCTTCTGACTGAGGAATGGAAGGTTTCTGGTCTGAAAAATGCCATATAACCGCCTGAGTCCCATTCAGTCGACCGATTAGTAAATTATCGGCCATAAAAATTTGTCCCGGCATTTCAGGAATCATATCTCCGTAGGGCTTTACCTGATCGAGGGCACAATCTTGTATATCCCAGCGGGGAACATGGCTCAGATCGATGATATGGGGGCCTTTGCCCTTCTCCGCATATTCTGACACAATCCGCCATCCGCCTCTGATTTCAGTTTTTGCCAGCTGTCCTTTCAGCTTTACCGGGGACCGTCGTTCCAGGGTGATTGTCATATGCCCTAATCCTTTCAATATCCTATGTCAGATTCGCATTCTTTTTCCTTCGGGGTCATAAAAAGGCATCGGAACGACCTGTGCCGAAAGGAGTTTGCCATTACAGTCATCTTCGTATATTTTCAAAACCGTACCTTCCGCGCAAAGGTCATCATCCACAAGAGCCATGCCTATGGGTTCTTGTAAAATCCAACTGTAGCGGGCAGTGCATACATAGCCGCGAATCCGGTTGTCCACAATTGGAGATCCATCCTTTGGCACTTTTGTACCGGAATTTTTCATTTTAAAGCCGATCAGCTTCAATCGTCCTTTCTGGTGCTCAGTATCTTTTAGGGCAAACCCCCCAACGGTTTTTGCCTCCGGTTTATTCCGATGCCATAAAAAACCCAGCCCGAGATCATGAAGTGTAGTTCTCTGCTCTGATTCTGAACCGATAATAACATGACCTTTTTCCATCCGAAGGGTATTCTGGGCTTCCAGCCCGAATTTTTGAATACCGAATCCTTTTCCGGCTGTTTCCAGAAGATCCCAGAGAGATTGCATATAGGATGACGGAACATGAAGCTCAAAGGAAAGTTCTCCCACAAACCCTAAACGCATGGCACGCACCGGCACATTATAAATCATCAATTTGCGGTACCCGGCAAATGGAAAAGCCTCATTGGAAACATCGGCATCAGTGACTTTTTCCAGAACTTTTCGGGAATTGGGGCCGGCCATATTAATCACTCCATAGGCATCCGTGAGGTTGACCATGTGAAAATTCCAGCCGTCATAGCGGGTATGGTATCGGATCCATTCGATGGTCTGGCCTGCGCGGCCTGTGGATGCTGTCATGTAATAATCGTTTTCTCCGATTTTTGTAACAACCCCATCATCAATCAGGCAACCGTCATCATTGCACATGGCCGAGTATTTCACCCTTCCTTGTACAACCGTTGACATATTGCCGACATATACCCTTTGCAAAACCTTGAGAGCATCTGGTCCGAAAATACGAAATTTGCCGAGAGTGGATGCATCCAGCAACCCCACATTGTTGCGAACATTTTCAATTTCTTTTCGGGCGCTGGTATCGGAAGAAAACCTTCGGGCACGGTTCCAAACCCCGATTCTTTCCATTTTCCCTCCGGCTTCTACCTGGGAGTCATGCACCGGAGTTCGCTTGCTCATATCATGGTTGGTTCCGGCATAGGTAGCCAGATAGGTCGGCACCAAAGGGGGGCGAACCGTAGTGGGTTTAGGGTTTCGATCAGGAGAATCGCCGGTCTCGGCCACATACATGGGTAGATTGTGGCCGGGAATTCCGCCCTGTCCCGGACCCGTTCCTGCCGAGGTAAACCGCTTGATCAGTTCCGGCACGTCAAAGCCTTTTCTCATGGCCTGGTCGATATTTTTGAGCGTACAGTCCTCATCAAAACAGATAAAGACTTCCTTGACGTTTACCGGCCCGGTAACGAGTTTTGTTCCCCTGCATGGACCAGGCATTGCAGCCTGATTTTGAATGATTTCCTTCAATTCTTTTTCAACCGTTCGTCCGCAGTCTGCAGCGGCTTTCAGCCCGGCAAGCCGGCCTGACCCTTCGATTGCATAAGGATCCTCCAGCCCAAGGAGCCTTCCGGCAACATGCATCCGGGAAGGTACTGCCACAGGAAGAAAAAAGCCAGTGTGATGATCATAGTGCAATTTACCGCCCGCTAAGGTTACGGGGCCGGTAACCGGAGACATCCCTGCCGAGGCCACAACCGTGTCACATACCAATCTTCGACGGCGGGTTGCATTGATTGAACTCAGCGTCACCGCATTGACCGTTTTGGAACCATGGGCCCGGACAGCAACCCATCCCGGAAAAAAAGGAATATTTCTTTTTTCCAGTTCTGCCACAAGGTCTGAATCATAGCTGTCCTGGCGGATATCCGCCACACAGGCAATGTCGAGTCCCAAATCCGACAAATCAATAGCCGCCTCAATGCCCAGGTCGTGTCCGATACTAAACACAGCCTTTTTACCCGGAAGCAGGCCCCAGGTGCGGGCAAGTCTGTGTGCACACCCAATCTGCATAACCCCTGGGCGTTCGTTGTTTTCAAACAACAACGGGCGTTCAATGCATCCAGTGGCTACCACGACACTTTTAGCCCGGATCTCCATGTATCTTTCGGTAAAAATATCCGATTTTGAACCCCTCTGAAATGCGGTTATCAGGTTATTGTTGTAAGATCCTATCACGGCTGTATTTTTGAAGGTTCGGATATTGGATGTGCTTTCGGCGTTGTCGGCAAGTTCTTGTGAGCGCTTATACAGGGGCATGTTTTTTTGATATTCTCTCGGCCGGTACTCGAAACAGCCTCCCAACCATGGCCGGTTTTCCAGAAGCACCACCCGAAGCCCATGGTCGGCAGCAGAAAGAGCGGCACACATTCCTGCGGGACCTCCTCCGATAACACAAACATCAGTGGAAAGATAAATTTCATCAAACCGACCCTTCAAGTGAAAATCCGGGGATAAAATTCCCAGGCCTGCCGCCTTTCTGATATGTTTGATCGCCAAGGGCCAGATACGTGCCGGCTTATGAAGAGTCTGGTAATAAAAACCCGCGGGCATTGCCCAACTGAGTTCATCCATAAAACGCATCATGTCAAATTCAGGGGTTTTGCCAAAAACGTTCTGGGCTTTCACAGTCATTGAGTCAACAGCAGGGGTGTTTTCCGCCCGAACATTGGGAATGCCGTCAACCGACATCATGGTGTTGGAACATTCTCCATCGAGACTGTAAAGACCTCGGGGACGATGATATTTTAAACTTCTTCCGAAAATTCGCACATCATTGGCATACAATGTGGTGGCAATGGTGTCACCCTCAAATCCCCGGCAGCGTTTTTGACCAAAATTGACGGAAAGTTCATTTCCGGTTTGAATTCGAAATGTAGGCAACTGGCTGAGTCTTTTCATTTATACAGCCTCGATTTGCTGATTGGTTGTCGTGTCCCGATAAATGGTAAACCAGGATCCGCATCCGTCCCGGTGATACCACCACTCTTTCTGAATACCGGCCACGCAGTTGTTCATGTGAACATATTCACACCATATTTCCGGTGTCATATTTTCTTCAGAAGGCCTCGGACCTTTGTCTTCACCACCGAACCGAAACTCATAACCTCTTCGTATGCCGCAAACAGGGCATGTAATGGTAAATGCCATGGGTGTTTTCTCCTTATCAATTATCCGGGCTGTAGTTGACTAGGGCAGGCGTCTCTCCCATGAAACGGTGCTGTTCAAAGCGTCGCAATGAAAAGGGTTTAAGGATACCCGGGGCTATACCGTCGGCAATAAATTTTGCCATATATTTTCCGGTGACCAAACAGGACTTGAATCCGAAATACCCCCAACCACAATCCAAATAATAGCCTTTGATACCATCGTTACCATCAATAATCGGTGCCATATCCGGAGTCATATCCGCCAAACCGCCCCATATCCTCATAAACTTGACCCCTTTCAAGCACGGCAATAATTCCGTGATGGCCTCCGCCTGATGTTTGATATAACGGGCTGTGCTCTGGTTGGTATAATTGGGCCATGGATCCATGTGGGAACCCGTGGCGATCTCCCCCTTTAAAGTCTGATTGGCATAGCAATGATACGCCCCGGAAGACACCACGTGATTTAATAAAGGTTTTAAGGGTTGGGTCACCATGGCCTGAATCGTTAACACACTGATCGGAAGCCGAATTCCGAGCAGGTGGTAAGACAATGCGGCGGAATATGCACCTGCAGCGTTGAGAACCCTGGGCGTATGGATTTTTCCTTTATCGGTTTGCACGGAAACGATTTTTTGATTTTTAACTCCTATTGCCGTGACTTCCGTTCCCTGGTGGATATGAATTCCAAGCCTTGTCGCCCCTTTTGCCAACCCCCAAACCACAGCGTCATGACGAACAATGCCTCCGGGAGGATGATACATTCCTCCGTAAACAGGATATCTTGGCCGATCTGAAATATCCAGTGCCGGAATCAGTGTTTTGCACTGTTTTGGGTCGATCAGGCGGCTTTGAATTCCGTGAAACTGGGCAGAAGCCACCTGAAGTCTCATGGCTTTCAAGGCGGCTTCACTGTGAGCCAGATTCAGATTACCACAATTGTAAAACATCAGATTGAAATCAAGTTCCCTGGTCAAAACAGGCCACATCTCCAGCGCTTCTTTATATAAAGGAAGATTTTCCTGGGTTCTTTGATTGGCACGAACTATAGCCGTGTTTCTCCCGGAACCTCCGAAACCGATATATCGCTTTTCGATGACAGCCACATTGGACATACCCTGATTTTTTGCCAAAAAATATGCCGTAGCCAGTCCGTGAAGTCCGCCCCCAATAATGACCGCATCATAACTGCTTTTCAGGGGCGGATTTCCGCCCCATAACCGCCCGCTTTGTTTTGAATTCTTTTTTAATCTCACCAGATCACCTCAGTTACCAAGGCATTGAATCACAATCAACCAATATGAAATATTTCATTTCATGTTTTCATGGGAATGTCAACAAATAATGAATGCATTTGTTTCACAAAAATTGCCCCTATAACACTTAGATGTTGATTGTTCGGCAGACTTTTGATAATAGCAACCTCAATACCGAGGTAGGGAAAAATTTGTAAAAATCATTTCAAATGAAACAATTTATGTCATTCAGAATTTGGGCGGCAAAGAATTGAAAGGAATTGTTATGGAGGAACAATCAAATTTCCTTTTGGAAAAAATTACGGGTCTTCGGAATCGATTAACGCCCAAAGGAAAGATTCTGGCGGATCATATCATTCGATTTCCCAGAAAAGCGGTCTTTATGACCACCAGGGAACTGGCCAAAACCTGCAAGGTGAGCGAAGCAACGGTGGTGCGTTTTGTCAGCCGCCTGGGTTATGGGACTTACAGTCAATTTCAGCAAGCATTAAGAGATTATGTGGATGCCGAATCGACCCTGCTAGAACGTTTGGATATGACAAATTCTGAGTTGCCCGGCTCAGAGAGATTTAGGCGGGTGATATTTCAGGAAATGGACAATCTCAAACAGCTTTTTAAAACACTGGACATGGAAATACTGAATCGGATGGTTGGCATGCTTAAAAACAGCCCTGATATTTATGTGATCGGATCACGCATGTCTTATATGTTTGCCTATTATATGGGATGGTCTTTGACCCGAATCAGGAAAAATGTCAGGATTCTAAAAGGAAGTGATACAACGACCCTGGATTGGCTGGGAATGGCTGAGCCTGAAAGTGTTGCGGTCATTATCGCAACCTCACGCTACCCCAATGAGCTGATTAAAATAGCACGGTATGCCATGCGTCTTGGGATTAAACGGATTTTGATCACCGACAGTGCCCAATGTCCCCTGATTCAGTTTTGTCATGAATCCCTCATTGCCCCTTCGCGATACATTCCTTTTACCGGCAGCCCTGTTGCCATCTCTTGTCTGATAAACTTAATCAGCTTTGAGCTTGCCGGCCTTATCGGAAATGATGTCAAAGTACATCAACAGAGAATTGAACAAAATTATCTGGAAAACGATATTTTTTTCAACTTAAGAACCACCGGGCAATGAATGGAGAAAAATGAGCACGCAGGCCTGAAATCATATATTGCCCCTGTATAAGCATCCCCGGTATCTTGATGTTTGTCTGAAAAAGCCTTATGATATCAGAAAATCGACAGGAGAATAAAAATGAAAGAAATATTGATATTAGCGGGTGTTGTGATCGTCTGGGTTGTCTTGATGAAGTATGTTCTTCCGAAATTCGGGATTTCCACCTGAATGAGCGATGCCTGTCAGTTGCCGGGCAAAGAGGAAAAAAAAGAACCTACCCAGAAATTATAAAATGAAAACAAGATGCCCATGGGCACAAAGCGATCCGTTACATCTTCAATATCATGACACCGAATGGGGGATTCCGGTGCATGATGATCAAAAGCTTTTCGAAATGCTTGTCCTTGAAGGGGCTCAGGCGGGCTTGAGCTGGATAACCATACTCAAAAAGCGAATCCATTATCAGTCAGCGTTTGACCACTTTGACCCTGATCTTGTTGCATATTATGACCACAATAAAATCGAAGAACTTCTGAAAAACAGCGGACTGGTCAAAAACCGGCTTAAAATCGTTTCCGCCGTCGAAAACGCCAGAGCCTTCATTAAGGTGCGTGATCATTTCGGAAGCTTTGACGGATATATCTGGCAGTTTACAGACCATGAACCAATTGTCAACGCATGGACAAAACCTGAAGATATACCTTCGGAAACCCTCCAATCCATCACCATGAGCAAAGACCTGAAAAAAAGAGGATTCAAATTTGTCGGCCCTGTGATTTGCTATGCATTCATGCAGGCTATAGGGATGGTCAATGATCACCTGACCACATGTTTCCGATACCGGGAACTGATAGGATAAAAAAAATCTTTCCGATCAGGAGGTTACCGGCAATGACCGGTAAAGGGGTCTTTATATTCCGGAAAAAAATTCTGAAAACGAATTCCGAATCTTGAATTCGTATTCAAAACACTTTGAATTGACGCTTTCCCTGAAGGGCCTTACCTTAACTTTGCGTTATTTGAAACACCCTTCATTTTAACCTCAGCCTAAGGAGAATTCATTATGAAAGCGGTGATTGTAAAAAAGGCCGGAGGAACTGACGCTATGGAACTGGCAGATGTTCCAAAACCTGAAATCAATGACCCCGAATTTATCCGGGTTCGGTTGCATGCTGCAGGGATCAATCCTGTGGATTATAAAATGCGCAATGCCGGGACTTTCTTTCCGGATAACCTTCCGGCAATCCTTGGATGCGATGGTGCCGGCATCGTGGAAACCATCGGCGATCGCGTCACACGATTTAAGGTCGGTGACGAAGTCTATTTTTTTAATGGTGGCATTGGTGGCCCTGAACAGGGAAACTATGCCGAATATACCGTAATTCATCAACAATATGTCGCCCGAAAACCATCCAACCTTTCCATGACCCATGCGGCTGCCGTGCCCCTGGTTTGGATCACCGCTTATGAATCATTGGTGGACCGTGCCGGATTGCAAAAGGATCAAACGGTACTGATACATGCCGGAGCCGGTGGGGTCGGGCATGTCGCCATTCAGATTGCCAAAAGACTTGGGACCCGGATTGCCGCGACGGTCAGCAACAGGGAAAAAGCGACGTTTGTCGAATCCCTCGGCGCAGATTATACCATCAATTATCGGGAAACGGATTTCGTGCAATCAGCCCTTGACTGGACCAAGGGAAAAGGTGTTGATGTCGTTTTTGATACGGTGGGTAAAGACACTTTTTGCCAATCATTCGGGGCCGCAGCGATTTATGGCAAGGTCGTTACTCTTCTGGAAGATATCTGTAACCCCGGATCTGTCAGGATAGCCAAGCTTCGTAACCTTTCTGTTGTTTATGAGCTGATGTTAACCCCCATGCATCTGGGGATGCATGAAAATCGTATTGCTCAACGGCAAATGCTCGAAAAAGCCACCCGACAATTTGAAGCGGGCGAGGTTTCGATCAAGGTTGCAAAAACATTTCCCCTGGAAAAAGCCGCTCAGGCTCACCAGCTTATTGAGGAGGGTCACATGACCGGAAAAATTGTTCTGAAGATTTTATAACCATTAGGTTTACAAGTAATTGCCAAAGTGCGTGAGAGCCTTTTGTGCGGAAGGAAGGCGGATTGCCTGAAGGTATTCGATCATTCCCCCTCAATCCTAACAATTTTCTAGCCTGATTCAAATATATTATGATTACCCTGATTTTCCAGGTTTTCCATATGCCTGTCCTGATCCGGCATACGGAATCTTCACCCGTTAATTTTTAACAACGAACAAAAATCAAACACCGATTTTCTTTGTTTAAAATCGGACAGTTTCATGGAAAAAAACTTAATTTTCGGAGAAAACATGGAACAGAAAAAGATTCTTTTTATTTGTGCGCACAACAGTGGAAGGAGCCAAATGGCAGAAGCTTTTGCCAATCAAACAGGAAAAGGCCTTGTGGTTGCCGAAAGCGCCGGTTTAGATCCAAAGCCGGTTCTTCCGGAAGTCGTGGAGATCATGAAAGAAGTTGGCCTTGACCTCAGCCGGAACAGTTCTGACTCGGTTTTTGAATTTTTTAAACAAGGACGTCTTTATGACTACGTGATCACGGTTTGTGAAGAAGCGATAGAGAGACAATGTCCGATATTTCCAGGTATTGCCAGAAGACTTTCCTGGCCTTTTGATGATCCCGAAAAAATAATCGGTACCCCGGATGCGAAAAAAAAGGCCTTAAGACAACTCAGGGATAAAATTCAGGAAAAAGTTGCAGACTTCGTAAAAAAAATAAGCGAATGATTTTGACTTGCGAACAAGTATTTCATGGTTTATGTTACTTATCACTTAGCATGTTTTCAAATCAGAAATGATTTGAAATCCATGATAACTGTTCTTCTTAAAATCAACTTTTTAGCCGTTTTTCCAAGAAAGGGGGAACCATGTACGATAAGGAAGAACTTTGCAAAAAGATTCAATCTGTCTATCCGGACATAGGCGAATGCGGAATTGATGTCAAAGTGGAATACGATGAAGAAAAAAAAGTTTGGGCGGTCTATCTGAAAAAAGACAATAACACGATCAAGCATTATCTTGAGGAAAATGACGCCGCTCTTTGTATGGACGGCAAACAATGCGTCAGTCTCGGCCTCGAAATTGCCCAGCTCAAAGATACGGCCGAAAGATTTAAGCCCGGTATGTAACATTTTTAATTATCTTTTACGGAAGTTTTTTTTTATAAAATCGATTCACAAGATGTCATTAAATATTTTGGGTCGATATGGATGCGCCGCCTTAAAAGGCGGCGTAATCATTTCATTTATGATGGAGTAAGTTAATCCGATGAAATTCCGAAACGAATATGATTCCATGGGAAGTGTCAAAGTCCCGGAAGATGCTTATTACGGCGCTCAAACTTTCAGGGCATCCGAAAATTTCAAAATCAGCGAATTGAGATTACCGGGCGAATTGACCAGTGCGGTGGCTTTGATAAAAAAATGTGCCGCTCAAAGTCATTTGGAATTAGGTCTTTTGGACCAGGCAATTTCCGAAGCCATTCAAAAGGCAGCCGAAGAAATCATTGATGGAAAATTGCAGGATCAGTTCATTGTGGATGTGTTTCAGACGGGGTCGGGAACATCGGCCAACATGAATGTCAACGAAGTCATTGCAGGTCGCGCCAATGAAATCCTCACGGGAAAAAGAGGGGGAAATTCACCGGTACACCCAAATGACCATGTGAACCTGGGGCAATCAAGCAACGATGTGATTCCATCAGCCATTCATATTTCCGTTTTGAAACTGATTTTGACAAAACTTGTCCCCAGCCTTGAACAACTTTGCGTAGCGCTACTTCAGAAATCATTCGAATTTAAGGATATCCAAAAAATCGGAAGGACCCATCTTCAGGATGCAATACCTTTAACGCTGGGTGATGAATTCTCAGGGTACGCCAGGCAAATCAAACTAGGCATTGAAAGAATCAAAAATGTTAAAAATCGACTGGCAGAACTGGCATTGGGAGGAACAGCCGTCGGTACCGGTGCCAATGCACATCCTGAATTTGCCCAGTTAACTATCGGATACATTTCAAAGGAAACAGGAATTCCGTTTATCGAGGCTGCCAACCATTTTGAAGCTCAAGCGGCACAAGATGCTGCTGTAGAAACCAGTGGAATGTTGAAAACCCTGGCCGTCTCATTAATAAAGATCTCCAATGATATCCGTTGGCTTTCTTCAGGACCCCGTTGCGGTTTGGGAGAGATCACCATTCCATCCCTGCAGCCCGGATCATCCATGATGCCGGGTAAAATCAACCCGGTAATTCCCGAGGCAGTCATTCAGGTCGCTTTCCAGGTAATCGGAAATGATATGTCGATTGCCATGGCCGGCCAGTCAGGGAACTTCGAACTCAATGTCAGCCTTCCCTTGATTGCCTATAATCTGATTCAATCCGTCAGCCTATCGGCACGGGCATCCAAACATCTGGCCGAAAGATGTATTGAAGGCATCCTGGCAAATCGCGAAAAATGCGAATCCAATATCGAAAAAAGCCTCGCAATGGCCACATTTCTTGTGCCTGAAATCGGCTATGACCAAGCCGCATCCCTTTCCAAAAAGGCTTTTGATTCCGGAAAAACGATCAGGGAAGTCGCACTGGAGGAAAATATGGTTTCCAGAGAGATTCTTGAAAGATTGCTTCCATAACTTCAAAACCGGAGCTTAACAATTTCGCTGTCTTGACAGGTAACCTTTTATCCTTTATTGGTAAGATGACTTGTAAATGAAAAAATAGCCCGGTACAGGTAAACTTTAAATCGGAGGTAAAAAAATGTCGGAAAAAAAATATCAGATCAAAACGGCCTGCCCTCAATGCGGATGCAGTGCAGTGTCTCACCTGAGCAAAGAAGAAATTCAAAAAAAATTCGGGGATGTTCCCAATGTTGAAATGGAATGTGGGGAATGTATGATCAAATATACCGCAAGCATGAAAGATGCCTGCCCTGAATGGGATAAAGAATGCCAAATGAAAAAATAAGCCGATTTTATTGATCGGAGATCTTCGGAGGCGGATTGAATTAAAGTTAATTCAATCCGCCTTTTTTTATTTCACAGGCTTTGAAAATGGATCCATAGGACTGATTCCGGCAAAAGATCGCGCGCCGGTCTTGATATTGGTATACAGAGCATAGGCGATAAAACCTCTGGAAGAAAACATTTTCACCTTACCTCCAACCAGGGTTTTTCCTTGCAAAACAGAAGAGAGGCTGAAATCGGTGCTTCCCAGCGCAACAATATTTTTGAACGAAGACGCTGCCAGGGTTCCATCCGATGCCACCACATCAATATAAACGGTTTCCTCAAAATCATTGGGGTTGGCGATAAACAGATGGGTATCCCAGGAATTGTCGGAACTGACATGGGGAACATGCAGATCTGTATATGTTTTTGTAACAAAAGCCACATCCGCCATATAATTTTCACTTCCCGAGCCTGCAGCAACCATAAAACAAACGCCGGTTAAGGGTTGATCTGATTGGATTTTTGACCATCCCTGCTGCATGCGATCCGTATAGAGAACTTTTGTTATCTGCCCGTCCGCAACGATCGATACCCTATCCGTTAAAATAGTTTGACCATTATTGTCATATACGGTGATCAAAACACCGGCCTGCTCAGATGCATTGCTGTTTGATATGCCTACACCCGTGAGATACCTGTTTGAATGGGTAAATAGCGGCAAATAGTAGGTAAAGGTTTGACCTGAAAAGTTGCTGTTGTTCTCACCGGCAGGTTCCGGAGCTTCTATTTTCTCAATTGCTTCATGATGGACTGAAACCGAATCATCCGTATTTTTTTCAGATGCATTCTCAAAGGATCTTTGCACAGGGGTTATACTCACTGGTTTATCCCATTCGCAAATAAACCAGTTTCTTTTAACCGCATTTGGAACATCATTCCATTTGAAACCAAAAAGCAATTTTAATTCCAGGTAATCTTCAACACCATTCTCGTTATTGGGTTCCCCGCTTCGCCAGTTGCTATATTGAAAAGTCTCACCGGTGATCCATTTCCAATCACCTTCAACATCTTTGTCCGTTGCTCCGGCCCAAACGTCTTTATTTATATGTCTTAAAATTTTATCAAAAATAAAATTTTGTTCCTCTTTGGACGTAATAGTGACAAGATAACCTCCCAACCTTTCACACTGGGATCTGGCCTCGGTCCAGGATTGTGGGCTTTGAATCAGTTGGTAGGTGTGGCCGTTTCGGGTATTTAGAATTTTTGCGTTATCCGCATGAGTGATTGTTGACATCATGAAAACTACAAAAAATATCAAAATCATACCCTTTTTCATATTCTTCTCCTTAAAAACAGGTCATTGTTAATTGGAAAATGTTAACTATGGATTGATCAAAAAGTCAAATATTAATATAAAAAATCAATCATCCGTAGTGTATATATTTTTTTTACCCAGTATTTTTTCAGCAGAAGTGAAAAAATGAAATGACCATGGCAAGATGGCAAGCGATTTTACAGGGAATGATTCGCTATTCCGGCGAAAGCCCATTGACCTCAAGTTAAACTCCTGTCTAATACCGGCATCATGTTCCGAAAGCTTCCCTTTGCATGTCATTCTGAGGGAGCGACTCCCAACGCCTCGATGCATGAAAAGAAAATTTTCCCTAATAAGTGGATTGAAACCACGGCGACCGAAGAATCTCTTTTTCCGGATCTCCTGTTGCAGCTCTGACCGCTTCATTTGCACTTCCTTCGGTGCATTCTAAACCGGACACTTTACCTGCTGGGACACCGGACATTTTATGTGTTCTCTACAATCCATTAAAATTTCAGGTGAAAACTTCATCGAAAAAGGTTACTATAAAAAATTTAAATTTGGATATGAAACAAACAAAATGAAACCTCTAAAACCAAAAACGCTGATTCTCACGGAAAAACCCTCGGTGGCAAGAGATTTTGCCAACGCCCTTGGAGTCAGGGGGAAAAAAGACGGCTACCTGGAAAACGAAGACTATATCATTACCTGGGCCATAGGACACCTGGTGGAACTGTTTGAACCGCAAGACTATGATCCCAAATGGAAAAAATGGCGCCTTGAAAATCTTCCGATTCTTCCCTCCCGGTTTCAGTATAAACCGATCCAAAAGACCCGGAAGCAGTTGGACATTATCTGCCATCTTCTTTCAAAGAAATCTCCGGATCAGGTGGTGATTGCCACGGATGCCGGAAGGGAAGGGGAGGTCATTGCCCGCACCATCCTCATGATGGGAGAAATGGATTCAGAAAACTTCCAGCATGATAAAACAATAAAGCGATTCTGGACCAGCCAGGCCCTGACGCCCCAGGTGGTCAAAGACGGAATGAATGCTTTAAAATCGGCGGGTGAATATGACAGGCTCTGGCGCGCCGGACAGGCACGGCAGATTGCCGATTGGCTGGTGGGAATGAACGGGTCCCGGTCAGCAACCATCAAAATGAATGATTTGTTCAGTATTGGAAGAGTTCAGACCGCCGTGTTGGCGCTTCTGGTGGATCGCCGTCGTGAACGGGAAAACTTCAAACCTGAACCCTACTGGATTTTAAAAGCGCAATTTGAGAACGAAAAAGGGATCTGGTGGGGAACCTGGTTCAAGGAAAACCAGACAAGAATTCTTTCAGAACAAGATGCAACAGCTATCCGGGAAAAAATCGAACACCGGACCGGCCATGTTATTTCCGTTGAAAAGCAAAAGAAACATCAGGCTCCACCCCTGTTGTATTCCCTGACGGATCTTCAAAGGGAAGCCAACTCCCGGTACGGTTTTTCTGCCAAAAAGACTTTGGGGATAGCCCAGGCCCTTTATGAAGAAAAAAAATGCCTGTCTTACCCGCGGACCGAAGCCCGGGTGCTGGGTACACAAACGATATCTCTCGTTAAAAAAATTGTCGATAATTTGTCTCAGGCTTACCCGGAAACGTTTCAAAATATCCTAACGGAACGAATCCATGAAACCTACAAGCGGGTATTTGACGACTCCCGTCTAACCGATCATCATGCGATCATTCCCCTGGCTCCGCTTCCCCAAAGGGTTTCGGTGGATGAAAAAAAAATCTACGATCTGGTCATGAAACGTTTTGCATCGGCTTTTCATGCAGATTGCGAATACGAGCAGACCCATATTGTCACAGAAATTGAAAAGGAGACTTTTCGTACTCAGGGCAAAAGGATTCTCAAGCCCGGATGGCGGGTGGTATATGGGATGGAAATTGACAAAAAGGCCGACTCGGAAGAAGACATGGAGGAAGAAAATCTTCCGCCCCTGGAAAAAGATGATCCCGCAAAGGTTGCCGACACCAAAATCGATCATAAGGAAACATTGCCGCCTCCGGAATATACCGAAGCTCTTCTGCTTCGGGATATGACCAATCCGGCCAGATATGTAACCGAAGATAACCTGAAAAAAATATACCGTGGAGATATCGGCCTGGGCACACAATCCACCCGTGCACAGATCATTGAAACATTGTTGATGCGAAAATATATCCAGCGGCAAAAACGTCACCTGATCGCTCTGGACAAGGGGTGTTTACTGATCAACACGTTACGCCGCTTTGAAAAAGCCAAAATCCTCACATCTCCCGAAGAGACCGCCCGGTGGGAGATGCAGCTCAACCGGATCGCCCAGGGGGAAGAAAACGGCAAGACCTTTTTGGATAACATTAAAATTTTTATTCAGGAAATCGTGGACGAATTCAAGGCCGGTCACATAGCAGCGGAAAAAGGCGTTCATGACTCACAAACTGTAAAAACCGCTCCTGCTGTCTTCGGTAAGTGCCCCCGGTGCGGCGGTGAAATCATCGAGGGGAAAAAGGGGTATGGATGCTCCAACTGGCGAAAGGAAGACGGTTCATGCCGGTTTGTGATCTGGAAAACCATTGCCGGAAAAAAAATCTCCAAAAGCGCGGTTACGCAACTTCTTCAAAAAGGCATCACACAAAACATTCCCGGTTTCACCTCCAAACAGGGCAAAAAGTTCTCCGCCCGTCTGAAAATTGATTTTGATAAGGATAACCTTAAAAGCGTGGTTTTTGATTTTTGAATAGCGTTTATTAATCCGAAAAACCATGTGTTTTTAATACCGGCATCATGGTCCGAAAGGTTTCTCTTGCATGTCAATTTCTTAAACTTGGCGCAAATGGGCTTTCGCGGAAATGACGGATACTTCCCCGTTCAATCGATCCGTTTGGGTATAAATTCAGCCTAAATCCGGAATAGCTGAGCCTTTTGGCCGATCTCATGCGGGAGGCGAGCTAAAGCACCCGTTTGATCGTGGCCACCCATTCGGATCGTTTTATTCGTTTTCTGGAACCAAAGGAAGTGGTGGTTATGGATATCGATGATCAAGGTTTCGCAACAGCGACCTAGGCCAACTTGCTTGATATAGACCGGTGGCTCACCGAGTATAGCCTTGACGAGGTATGGCGAATGGGAGGGATGGGAGGCCGGTTTCGAAAACTTCCCAGTGGATTGGTTCAACTGGAAATCTCGTTACCGTTTAGACAACCCTATATTTGATCGATGTTCAGCTAATTTTTTCGGTAAGTTATCCGGCAACTTTCACATTTCTTTACGACGCCATGCCGGCGTAGTAGGGTGACGGCACCGTTGGGTACGCCCGGAAGACATGCACGAAAACCGCCTCTGTCTTATCCTGCACGTCCTCCTCCGAATAGGTTTCCGGCAATCCGGTTTGCTCGCTCCAGAGATAATCCTGAATCGTCAGTCGGACCGCATCCCGGGTGGATTCCTTGTCGCGCCAGTGATTGATCCGCAGTTTTTCCGCTTTGAGCGTTTCCAGCAGGTCAATGGAGACCGCCTTGATGCGTTTAATGTCACCGGACGTCAGGTTTGGCTTTCTCAACAAATCGAATACGGCGAGACTCTCCTCATCGAGCCCTTCCCGCACGGCGCGGCTCTCCTCATCATCCATCCCATCCATGATCTGCAGAAGCGCTTCAAAGGTCTTCTCGATGGTCACCCGATCCTTCTCGCGGTTGTACTCGGCGACGATCTCCTCGTAATGCCTTTGGAAATCGGTCCGCAAGGGATTCTGCCGGAGCAGCCGCTGCAGGCGTTGTTCGATGGCGGTTTTCAGATTCTGCACGGTGGTGCGCTTGGCCGGGTTGCGCTCGAACTCCCGGCGCAACCGGTCGAAATCGATCTTGCTGATATCGTACGGTGCCGGATCTTCGGCAACAGCCGGCCCAGTCTGTGTTTCAATCGCCTCATCGACCACCTGATGCAGTTGACGGATGATGTCGGTGATATCCGCCTGTTCACGGTCCTGTTGCAGGCTTTTATAGACGATGTTGATCGCGTCGAAGTCGCCCCGGCAAGCATTGACGCCTTCGATGGTGATGCAGGCCTTGAACTTCGAGAACACCGCCCGGCACATCACCTCGAAACGTTTTCTCGTCTCGTCGTTTTCGTTCGCCGCCTCCTTGGCGGCGAGAATTGCGGCATTTCGGGCAAATCCGGTCTGCCCGATAATTCCATCCAACGATGCGCTTCGCTCCTCCAGGAAAGCCCGGACAAAGGCAATCGCTTCACGAAGATCGGCCAGCAGTTCCTCATCGGGCTTGGCCGGTTCGGTCTCGCCGCCATCGCCGCCGCGTCCGTCATCGCCCGTTCCGGCAAAGGTCGCCAGCGCCTTGCGCAGGTTCTTCAGGATGCCGCAGTAATCGACGATCATCCCGTTGTTCTTGCCCTCGTTGACCCGGTTCGCCCGGGCAATGGCCTGCATTAGCGTGTGCGCCTTGAGCGGCTTGTCCAGGTACAGGGTCGAGAGACTAGGGACATCAAAGCCGGTCAGCCACATGGCACAAACGATAGCGACGCGAAAGGGGTGCTCCTCGGCCTTGAACGCATCGTCCAGCGACAGCCGCTGCATGTTCTGGAACTGCGGCTGTTTCCGCATCGCCTCAGGCAGGTCGATGCCTTCCTTGATCAGGCGGCGGTGCGGGGTGATGTCCAGCTCCCATTTGCGGAACTTCTCGACCTCGCCCTGTTCCTCGCTGACCACCACCGCCATCTGCGTATGGCGCATCCACTCGATCTGACGACGCCGGTACTGCTCGTCCTGTTCATCCTCGGCCTGAGGCAACTGCGCCTCCAACTCGCCGATTCTCTCGTTCCAGTAGAACTCGACCAGCTTGTGCATGCGAACGCAGGTGATCTTGTCGATGCAAACCAGCATCGCCTTGCCGGTTTCCCACGCCGTGGAATAGTGCTGCACAATATCTCGGGCCACCTGGTCGAGGCGTTTCCCGGCCGTGATGATGTGATAGTCACGCTTGAGCTCCTGCTCCAGGCGCTGCTCCACATCGATATTGCCCGTCTCCAGCTCCTCCAGCTTCTCGGCGATCCGCTCGTTCAGATCCCCGACCGCCACACCGAGCTTGTCGCCACGCGCATCGTAATAGAGCGGCAACGTGGCCTTGTCCTCCACGGCCCGCTGAAAATCGTAGGTGGAAACGTAATCGCCGAACACCCGCCGGGTGATCTCGTCGTCCTTGAAGAGCGGCGTGCCGGTAAAACCGATATAGCCGGCGTTCGGCAGGGCATTGCGCATGTTTAGCGCCAGGGAGCCGTACTGGGTGCGGTGAGCCTCGTCGGTGATGACGATGAGGTCATCGCGCCGGGAGTAGGCCTCACCTTCCACTATGGTCTGATTGAATTTCTGGATCAAAGAAAAGACATGCGACTTGTGCTGGGCCAGCAGCTGGGCAAGATGCTCGCCGCTCGCTGCCCGGCACGGGTCGCGGTCGTTGTCCACCACGCCGCATCCGGCAAAGGTCTTGTAGATCTGCGTGTCCAGGTCGTCGCGGTCGGTGAGGATCAGAAAGGTGAAGTTGCCGCCCAGCTTGCGATGGACCTTGCGGGTGAAGAGCACCATGGAATAGCTCTTGCCCGAACCCTGGGTATGCCAGAACACCCCCAGCTTGCCGTTCCTAAGTTTGCGGTCGCGGACCGCCTCGATGGCCCGGTTGACGCCCAGGAACTGATGGTTGCGGGCCAGGATTTTTCGAGGGTTCCCGGCCGAGTCATCGAAGACGATGAAGTTCTCCACCAGATCCAGGAAATTGGCTTTCGCGCACACCCCCTTGAGCAGCGTCTCCATGGCCACCACGCCCGGCTGATTCTCCGCCAACCGTTTCCACTCGTGGAAATGTTCGAACCGGCTGGTGAGCGAGCCGAGTTTGGCATCCACCCCGTTGGCCAGCACCACCATGGCGTTGTGATGAAACAGATGCGGGACAGTGTCCTTGTAGTCCAGAAAGTTCTGCTCGTAGGCGGCGCGGATATCCTTGCTGACGTTCTTCAGCTCCATGAACAACAGCGGCAGGCCGTTGACGAACCCGACGATGTCCGCCCGGCGGCGGTATAGGTCACCCCGCACCCACAGCTCCCGCACGCAGAGGAAATGATTGTTTTCAGGAACTTCGAAGTCTAAGACCCGCAGGCGCTGGCGCACCCGTTCGCCCTTGGCGTTGCGGAAGGTGACCTGCACCCCGTCCTTGATCATTTCGTACTTCTCTCGATTGGTGGCGGCCATGGTCTGCGAGGCGGAGACCGTGACGATCTGGCGAACGGCGTCTTCATAGGCCGTGGCAGGCAGCCCGGGATTCAACTCTTCGATCTTACACCGCAGGGTGCGGGCCAACACCACCTCACGATCCGATTCCCGGCCCAGCAGGCTGTCCGGCCCGAAATCCTCGTTGTTGTAAGCGTACACAGACTGCCAGCCAAGCTCCTGCTCCAGGTACTCGGCGGTGGTCTGCTGGACGAGGGTGTCTTCGGTGTAGGGGGCGGGGGTCATTCCAATACCTCCCAGTGACCGGTTTTTTTGGAGCCGATCCGGCGGATGCGGTTTTGCTGTTTGAGCTTCTGAATGTTGCGTTTTACCGTTGCCTCACTGACTTCAAGCCGCTCTGCCAAAGTTGCATAGTCCGCCGAAGGATCGGTCCGTAGCACAGTTAAAAGGTCATTTATCGGGTCAGGGTGACCGGATAAACCGGCGACTTGACCTGATAATGAACCTTTATCCGCCAATTCAAGCTCTTCCACCGGCATCCGGTGAACCGTAGCGGTGAACAGGCAGCCGTCGTGGTCGTCAGCGAAATCGATGGCCGGCCACTTCTCCAGCGCGCGCTTGATACCCGATCCCAGGCCGTGGTAGGGCAGCAGCCCCTTGGCCACGTAAGAAACCAGGATCGGATTGCGGATGTTGGAGTTTCCAGCCCGGATCTTCTCCACCGTCAGGTTATTGGGCAGATGGCCGGGGCTGATGATCTCGATGCGGTTGTCGAAGACAAACAGGCGGATCGGGGCGCTGACCAGATAATCCCGATGCACCAGAGCATTGACCAGCAGCTCCTCGAAAACCGCCTCGGGGATCTCCGGCAGACCTGGAGCATTCACCCCGCGCCCGGCCTGCACCTTGTGCAGATTGCGCATGACAAAGGCCAGCGCCCCTTCAAAGAGCTTGGGCAGCGGTCCGGAAAAATCCTCGGTGTCGAGGTAGTCGGTGGCGTGGATCTTGTTGCCGGGGTAGCGGATTGCCTTGACCACGAACTGCGGCACGATCCACTCCGGCTGCTCGGCGAAGAGCAGCACCCCGGCCAGGTTCAAGCTGCCGTTATCGGTGGCCAGGTTCATGTTCTGCAACAGCCGGGTCAACTCGGCGGGGGAATCGGGATAGTCCTGTTTGTAGACATCGCGCAGAAAGTCGCGAAAGCGCAGCTTGTCCAGCTTGTCGATCCCCGCCTTGGTGGGCAGCTCGTCGGCATGGAACTGGTTGGTGAACTGGAACAGGCGGCGCAGTTCCTCCTTGGAGTTCACCCGCCGCTTGTCGGCTCCGGCCTTGAGCCAGATCACCCCGTTCTTGTCGAAATAGGGTTTGTCGATCCCCTTGGGCACGGTCAGCACGATGACAATGCGGCCGTTTTTCAGTGCCACGTTCTCGGTCTGTACCGCAAGCGGACTGCGCACCAGTTGGCTGGCGGCATTGCTGATGAGCTGATTGATGCGGGCCACATCGTGCTGCGATAACCCCGGCGTCGTACCGTCATCGACCACGCCGATAAAGATGGTGCCGCCATTGGTATTGGCAAAGGCCGCCATCTCCGAAGCCAGGGAGTCGGCGTTCTTCACGTCCGCCTTGAACTGGCGGGTGGAGTCTTCACCAAGGGCGATTTGGGCGAGGAGGGATTGGCGTTTCATACCGCTCATGATTTGCCTCCCTTTTTCCGAGGCGGCTTCAGCTGTTTGAGGTCTTCTTCCAGCTCCTTGAGGCTCTCTTCATGCTGGATGCGTCGTTGCGATTCCCGGAATTTGTCATACTCCAGAGCGGCTTTTTCCTGGGCCATCTGGTGGCTGATCTTGCCCGCATGGGTGAGCAGCTCGCGGCCATTGAGCTGAATAATGGCATCCAGCCGCCCAATCCAGTCGGTCATGTGCATGGCAATTCTCTGCTGGGCCATGGTTTCGGCAAAGGCCAGGTATTGTTCCACCAGCAGGCCGAGGAGCTTCATTTCGTCCTCGGCAAGGTAGTTCTTGGCGATGCTCACATCGCTCTTGCGCACCGCCAGATCACCCTTTTTGTCAAAGGACTGCATCCCCATCAGGGGCAGCGCGGCGTCCGCCCGGCGATACACCAGTTCCGCCGCCGTTTGGCGGCTGATGGCCCAGAGGAGCTTGTTCTGGACTATTTTGAAAAATTCGATGGTCTTTTCGTCCCTGGGGTCGTAGTCGATGCTGGTGGTATAGATATCCTTGATTTTCTGATAGAAGAAGCGCTCGGAGATGCGGATTTCGCGGATGCGTTCCTGCAGCTCCGTGAAATAGGCCATCGAGTTGCCCGTTTTGAAACGCTCATCGTTCAGGGCAAAGCCCTTGACGATGTATTCCTTCAAGCGCTGGGTGGCCCAGATGCGGAACTGAGTGCCCTGGTGAGACCTGACCCGGTAACCGACCGAGATGATCACGTCCAGGTTGTAGTAATGAGGGGCTTTTTGCTGAAATTCGGAAATTCCGAATTTCTTCATCACCTCCGCTTCAACCAACTCGCCTTCGGCGAAAATGTTCTTGATATGCTCATTGATGGTTGACTTGGCTTTGCCGAACAGCCCAGCCATGTGGTCCTGGGTCAGCCAGACCGTCTCATCCTCCAGCCGGACATCGATTTTGATTTTGCCGTCGGCGGCCTGGTAAATAAGAATTTCCGAATTATTCATGCCGGTCATGGCTGACTCCTCCGCTTTGTGGTTCGCACGCGGTAGAGGCGCTCGGTGAATCCGCCCTCGTTTTCGAAATCTTGCGCCAACCGCTCGACCTGGCGGTCAAGGAGAGAACATGCCACCGTCAACAGCACCAGCGCAGCGTTAGCGGAAAACTCGGGGTAAGTCTTAGTGGACAGCGTGGACTTTGTGGACTCGGTGGACACTTCAGCCTTTTGTCCACCCCGTCCACTTGGTCCACCATGTCCACCTTTCTTCACCACCTCCACCACCCACGCCGCCACCTCGTCAGCGGTCTGGCACCGCCGGTCAATCAGTTCTTGCCGGAGCTGGTTCTCCCGCTCCCACTGCGCCAGCCCTCGCTGGCGCAGAAAATCCTCGTAGTCGAGCTTCAGTTCCTCCAGGCTGGCGCGGGCCACCTGGGTGAGCTTGAGTTCGGTCTTTTTCGATGTCGCCGACGCCTGGGAACCCTCGGCGATGTTCTGCACGCCCGACCGCGCCGCCTGCACCATCTGGTCCCGCGTGCGGCTGAACGTGTCGATATAGCGGTCGCAAAACCGCACCGTCACATCATAGACCAGCTGCGCCACCTGAAAGCTCTTCAACTTCCGGTAACCGCCATGCTTCGGGATCAGGTCAGACATAATCCCTCCCTCTTTTACCATGTCCACACAGTCCATCCCGTCCACGCCCAGTGCTCATTTCCGCCCCCCTGATAAATCGGCGATGGCCGCCTTCAGTACCTGCAGGCAGATCTCGGCCGTATGCTTGTCGGGTGTGAATTTGGATGCAAGCTGCTGATAGGGATGGATGTAATTGCGGAAATCCCGCAGTTCATGACTGAACTTTTTCACATCCAGTCTCAACGCCCCCAATCCGTGTGCGACATCGATAAACTGCGCCAGCGACCAGTCGTGGAACGGCTTGACCTTGTTGTCCTTGTCTTTCGGCGAGTTGGCGGCCTGGTTGAACTCTTTTGGCTTTTGCAAGGCGACGCCCAGCAGGATGCCTTCCAGGATGCTTCCGCACAAAAAGATAGTCGCCAGCGGAGCGGACGCCAGACAGTGCTGCGCCTCCGCCAGACGGGACTCCAGCACCGGCACCAGGTTGGGGTCGATGGAAAGGTTCTTGATGGAGATGTTCGGATAGTGCCGATGCAGGAATTCCTGCTCGGTGGCCACCGGATCAGGTTTTTTGCCGGTCAGCCGGGCGACAATATGGGCCGCCTGCTTGTATTGTGGCGAGTCGTTTGTCTGTCCGTTCCGGGCGGCGTTGTATTGCCAGACCTCCAGTAATCCGGCGAGTACCTTGCCGACCAGGGCATCCGGTTCGGTCTCCCAGAACGCTCGTAACCGCTTGGCCTTGGAATCGCCGTTGAAGGCGTACTTTGGCGCGTAGATGTCGATATTGACGGTCTCACGGAAAAACTCGGCGAAGGTGTTATTCGAGAAGTCGAGCACATAGCCGCTCGCCATGCCGAACAGATCTTCGAAGACCCTTTTCTCGATTGCCTTGAGACTGCTCACACCGCCACCTCGCCGTTCATCAGTTTGGGTAGGAGGAGGTCGCGGGCTTTGGTTAGTTTGTCGTTTTGGGCGACAAGAACTCGGATTTGATCAAATGCTGTGTTTGCAATGTCATCAAACATTTCCAGTAAATGTTTGTGTGGAAGTGGCACTTTGTATTCGTCAAAACAAGAGACCTGGACTCGCTGCCGCCCGGATGAACCGATCATGCTCTTGATTGCGTTGCCCCTGAATGGGGAGGACCGAGCCAAGCAGTATGTAAATGCTGGGCTAACGCGCCTTCCCCTCAGTACAATAAATTCAGTTGACCCGCACGCTACTTCATCATCCCCCAGAAAGTAAACGTATCCTGTCTTTCCGTTTTCAAGACAAGGTGTAATTCTGGCGAGCAATACATCGTTTTTTTTGAATTTGACTGCTGTATGTGTGGTTCGACGCTCAAAATCGGCAGTGTTCGCTGTCATTCCTGCCTCAGATAGCGCAGACATCGGCACATACAGAATTTCCTTTCCTTTTTCTACCGGCGTTTTGGGATTAACGTCGATTACGTCCGGCAGAAGAGTGTTCTCCCACCCCTCCGGCACGCCGTCGATGATTTGGGTGTGTTCGTGGCCGGGGAAGCGGAGGTGGACGAACCATTCCTTG
>CAYZJH010000040.1:0-33458 GCA_964478625.1 uncultured Desulfobacteraceae bacterium | reverse complement strand
GCACAAACGGCCTGGCTGAAAAAATCACCTGCGCACTCTTACCGAAAGGACACGGTGAAACGAAAAAGGCGAATGAGAAAAATGACAAACAATTCATCCTGAAAAAGCCTATCAATTTTCGGCTTCTTGATTATTTGCGCTTCATCTATAGAACTCAGTTTCTCCGATACTTCCTGTACTGGTAAATCAAAAAGCTCTTTTTGACCGTCAACGTCCTTGTTCTGCTTGCTGCGAAAGCAATAATGTAAAAAACTCTCAACGCCTTTCCAATCATTTACTTGCCGAAAATCAGCCAACGACCAAGGACCGAGACTCTTGTATGGTTCCGCCGAGTTTATTTCCCTAATCCGTTTGAGCGGAGGGTAATCGGTACCGCCGATCTTGATGCTTGCGGTTGCAGGAGAGGTCAACACGTACACGTATCCGCTCTTGTCACCCACCGTATTCAATCCACATCTTTCGCTACGTTCCCCAGAAACTGCCCGGACTTCTGAGTCACTGATTTCGTGTTTCAATACACCATGCATCAACAGCTGCTCGGTCTCGCTTCATGTTGATGATCTGGGGCGTAGAACGCTACGACTCTCTTGCGGCGGGGATTTCGTGCACAGAACTTCGATTCATAACAGAAGTTGAGACAAGCACTAAACCTTGCATTTTGCGCGGCGCCCCCGCCGTCAAGAGCAGCCGTTTGTTAGCTGCTCGATTGCAAGCTCTTTAGTTTTTGTAATGTATCGTTCAATGCATTTGGATGGTCAGCGGTTAGGAAAATTTGATACCGCTTTGCTACTTTATAAATGAAATCAATAACGAGATTTAAAATAAAACCAAGCTGAATCAAAAATTCCAAGAATCGTTTAGATCTCAATGCTTCATGGAATGTTTCATCTACTTTACCAGCCAAATCCAATGCATAGTCAACATCGTTCTTATCCAAAACCCCCGAAAGCTCCACCAATTCTTCTTCTAGTTCTCTACCGCCATAGAATGTTTCCGATTTGAGCCTATCCAATTCATCCATCATTTTCTTTTCCACCATTATAGGTTTCTTGCTTGGAGCAAAGGGTTGCTCAAGAATCTCATTCTCATCATAAATCGAAATTAGATCCCGATAAGCTTTGCTTAGGCGGTTTAAAGCCCTATCAGCTTTGTGAAGATGCTTCTTCACCTTAGTGCGTTCCATTTTTTTGCTTTTGTAAATCTGCGCAATCTGGGAAGCAAGTCCTGCACTGCCCATAAGTGCAGCAAAAATCTGTAACCCCAATGATAAATATTCAGGGTCTTTCAGCTCAGTTTTGTCAGATGGAGCTATATTTTTTGGATTCGTGTCCATTCTTATCTCCTAATGATTGGTGTCTTAAAACCGAGAATTGCCGCCCGAAAGAAGTCGGGCGGCAATCTCGTCAAAAAAGGTAATCCTTTCTTGAAAGAAAGAAGAAAAAAAGAAAGAAGAAGAAATGTATAAATCCCAAACCCAAGAGGGTATTGAGACGCAAAATAAATCTGACCGACGATTAAAGGTCGGGCAAGTGCCACGGAATTTGAAGAGGTTCATTATGTCCTGCTTGTTTTTCCGCAAAGGATTTTAGTCTAACAAACCAATTGAATTTTTGCCGCCTTGACAATCGTTCTCTGGCTTGTTTCAAAACAGATAGGATCAAGAAGGATGCGGACGCAAACCCGAATCCTGTCATCCAATGAGGATTCTGTATGACGGACGCGGCCGCTACCCCAAGATTCAAAACTACTCCAAAAAGATTAGTCAAGTCGACATCGTTTGTGCTTGATAATATAGCGTCATTTGCTCTATAGAGCTCGGTACGAATCATCCGATCACGTCTTTGGCTATCTGACTCTAACGAAATGGCTGTTATAATTTGACGAAAATCATTGATAGCATTACTTTGATGTAACTCAAGGAAGGACTCAACATTCTGCAGTCTGATTTGAGGCAGTCCTACCACTAATGTCGGAAGCTGAGCAAAGAATTTAGTAGCAACGTCTCTTCTCGTGCTTTCCGAAACCAGTTCATAGATTTTTTGCTTGTAAAGATTACCCCGAACACAATCATCGAAAATGGTTATCTCGGAATCTTCTTCGGAAAGTCTCTCAGATATTTGCCACAGTAATTCCGTATTCATAGCTTCGAATGCCAAAGGATTTGGTGAGGCATAATTTGCCCCGTATACAAGCTTTAATTGGTCAACTTCCCCCTGGAACCAATCGTTGCGGCCTTCTATTTTAGCGCGAGCATTCCTTCCTATTGTCTCAAAGTCATTCTGAGTTAGTAGGCTTCCTATTCTTATTGTTCTAAATATTTGTGTGTTAAATAATTCACTCAGTATTTCTGCCCGTCTTTCAAGTTCTTGTAGAGACAAAGACTGCCTAGCTAAGTTAGCTTCTTCAAATGCACCTGGTTGTTCAATGTTGTGGTAGATATAATCTATGGTAAGTGGTGCTACCTGTTCATCCGTCAAGATCTCGTCATATAGCAAAAGTGGTGCGGGATTTTCAACAAAGGAAAGTGAGAAAACGGGCAATGACCACACAGTCGATGAATTTTGCAATTCCTTTATTTGTGCCAATTGCTTTCCCGCTTCTCCGGAAATATAGAAACCGCTTATCAAGGCTTTCATTTAACAATCCTTAGTTTACGGATACTTATCACAGCTAACGGCGGGCCTGAGCCGCGCGGCCGAGGACTTGAGAAAGACACCTCCCACGTGGTTCCGCGTCGGCTCCAGGCCTTGGTTGGGCAATGTTGTTGCTTCTTCTACTTGAACGGTGCAAGAGCCATCCTCAGATCTTGATATTCTGAAAGAACGTCCGGATCAACGGTAGAACGAAATCGATATACTCAGTGGTTACTATGACCCATCCCGAGATCTGGCCATTCTCTTCTTTTTGCTTCCTGAGTTCGAGCAACCCTTGCTTGATATGCTTCTTCAATGTTGCATTCTTGGTACTGAGCCAGCCTTCTTCGTGGACGATCGCATTTCTGAGTGCCTTCAGTGCAACTATTTCAGGCCATTGAGGATTGTTTCCAAGGTCAAGATTAAGGCCAATGACCTTTTCCATGTAAGACTTCGCTTGGTCCAGATAACCGCTCCCTTTGAGATCAGTGTATCGCAAACCAATCATTTCGCCCTTCTCATTCTGCTTATCTTGGCGCAGCGCATCACATAATGTCGCCATTCCGCTCTCCAGCCGGGAGTAGAGCATTACGATAAACGAATCAAGGGCGAATTTCTCAAAAACTGAGCCTATTATCTGGTAGTCCTCAGCGAATATCTCCCAGTACTGTTGCAGTGCCTCTCCTTCTAGCCCTTCTGCTCCCTTATCAAGATGTTCTGAGGTTAAGTGTTTCTCTCTCCTGATGGCCGTCTTCATGAAGCAGTTGAAGTCATCTATTTCATCGAAACTGTCGATGACAATCCTATACGCTAACGGGGTTGCCTTTCTCCTCTTGAACTTCTCTCGTATGGCCTTCTTTTCTTCTTCGTCCATAGTATTCTCCGCGGCCCAACAAGTTAGTATATTATTTCTGATTAATTACTTGAAAAAATAATGACAGACAAGGATTATCTGGATAATTTATGATTTTTCTAACTGGATAGCATGATATTTATCGTAATACATGACAACTGGATAACTTCAAACATGATTCAAATTCCTTCCCACATTCAATCTCGATATAATGCCCTGTCGAATAAAAAAGCCGTTCATAAAAAAACACCACTTTTACCTGAAATGCTTACAGTATTATCTGGATTTTTGTTTGAAATATCAGTCCAATCCATCAGACAGGGAAAGTCTTCCTGAATTTTTCAACAAGTTGCGGGAAAAAAACCAAACAAGCCAACAGCAAAAGGAACCCTCTGATGCCATATCCATAACTGATGGAACCGGCACTCAACAGCCCGGAACGTATTTTTCAGGCAGTTATAAACATTTCCCCACCTGTTAACCACCACCGGTGTTAAAGATTTTTTCACTTGTCCGGCGGTAAAGTGCAAGGTTTCAGCCTCCTTTTAATTTCGATATCAGTTTTTTGACCATCCATAACGGAAAACGGAAAAATGATAAAACCATCCCGCTTCCGGAAACCATTGTCCCGGAATTAAAAAAGCACCTTAAAAATGTGATTGAACTTCACCAGGAAGATCTCAGCAGCTTTTAGGCCACAGTGACGTCAGGACCACCATGATTTACACCCATACGATTCAAAGCCTGACCATCAAAGAGGCAAAAAGCCCGCTGGATTTTTCATGACCTTATCGATAATGCCGGGTCCTGAACCATCTGTCTGAAATATTTTTTAAAGCCCGCTTATGCCGATGTCTTTTGAAACCGTTTTGAAGCAAACCACAAAATGACCAGACCCATCACCGCCAGGGCCGCCATCTGAGGCCAGAGAACAGCCGGTCCCACCCCTTTGAGGAAAATGCCCCGGACAATGACCAGAAAGTAGCGAAGCGGATTCAAATAGGTCAGCCACTGGATAACCACAGGCATATTGGCGATGGGAAACATGAAACCCGACAGTAAAACTGCGGGAAAATAAAAGAAAAACGTACTCATCATGGCCTGCTGCTGGGTGCGGCTTACCGTGGAAATGAGCAGTCCGACCCCCAGGGTGTTCATCAGATACAAAGCCGTGGCACCAAATAGCAGCAGAAGGCTTCCCCGGATGGGAACATCAAACCAGAACACTCCCAAGACCGTAATGAGAACCACATCGATAAACCCGATCAGGGCGAAAGGAATGGTTTTGCCCAGGATAAATTCGGCAGGGGTGATGGGTGTCACCATAATCTGTTCTATGGTGCCTATTTCCTTTTCCCGGACCACGGCCATACCGGTAAGCATGAGGGTGATCAGCATCACAATGATGGCAATGACTCCGGGCACATAAAAATGGCGGCTTTCCAGGTTTTCATTGAACCACGCCCTTGAATCGAGAGTGATTTCAACAGGTACCATTACCGCCCCTTGTGTACGGCCAAGCCTTTCGGCCAAAATGTTTCGCGAAAACTCAGCCGTGATTTTCGAGCTGTAATTGAGGACAATTCCGGCGGTATTGGAGTCCGTGCCATCGATGATCATCTGAACGGAAGCCGTTTTTCCGGCCCGCAAATCATTTTCGAACCCCTTGTTGATCTGAAGCACGGCCCGGACCAGTCCATGGTCTATGATTTCTTCGATATGACGGGGATTCTGTGCATAAATATCCATATCGAAATATCCGGTTTCACCAAAGCGGGAAACCATTTCCCGGCTGGTGATGCTGTTGTCCAGATCATAGACGGCGGTGGCCACATGTTTGACATCCGTGGTGACCGCATACCCGAAAACCATCAGCTGAATCATGGGCATCAAGAATATGACCGTTTTCATTCTCGGATCCCGAAAAATCTGAATGAACTCTTTGATCAGCATGTGCCTGATTCTTTCCCACATGGCTTACTCCAGTTTCTTTTTGAATTTCACATTGGCCAGTGAAAACATCAGAACTCCGAACGCTGCCAGCAACCCGGCTTCCATAAAAAGAATGTTCAGTCCGATGCCTTTGAGGTAAATTCCTTTCAGCAGAGCCACAAAGTATCGCGCCGGAATCAGGTGAGTCATTACCTGAATCATTTTGGGCATGTTGCTGATGGCGTACATAAAGCCGGACAAAAGAAATGCCGGCAAAAACGTGGTGATCATCGCCAGTTGGCTGGCCAGAAGCTGGCTTTTGGTCACAATACTGATAAACATCCCCAGAGAGAGTGCCCCCACCAGAAAAATCGCCGCCATGGCGAAAAGAAGAGCCACATTGCCGCGAAGAGGAACCTGGAAAAGAAATTGGCCCATCAGCACGGCCAAAACAACGTCAAACATGCCGATACCAAAATAGGGAATCAGTTTTCCCAGGATCAGTTCCTGCTTTTTAACCGGTGTTGATATCAATTGCTCCATGGTCCCGCGTTCCCACTCCCGCGCCATGGTGAGCGAGGTCAGCAGGGCCGCAATGACCATCATAATCACGGCGATCAGACCGGGGATAATGTAATTTCTGGACTCAAGATCCTCGTTAAACCAGACACGGGGCCTGAGATCCAAAGGCAGAGAGGGATCATTTCCACCCAACCGGTGAATTTTTTCCAAAATCACTTCCTGAGAGTAAATCATGGTGATCACATCGGCATATCCCATGGCGATGGTGGCGGTGTTTGAATCACTGCCGTCAAATATGATTTGAACCGATCCATGGCGGCCCGATTCGATTTTTCCGGCAAATCCCCTGGGAACCACCATCCCGGCCAGTGCCTCCCCCGAATCGATTGCCCGTTCAAGTTGCTGATAATTTTGGACATACTTTTTCAGTGAAAAATACGGAGAACCGTCAAAACGGCTGATCAATTCGCGGCTTGCCTGAGAATGGTCCTGATCCCAGACCACCATGGGCACATTGTCCACATCCAGGGTCAATGCATACCCGAACAGCAACAGCAACAGCATGGGAATGGCAATGGACATGCCGAGACTTCTGGGGTCCCGAATAATGTGGATAAATTCCTTGCGGGCCACAGCCCAGATCCTGAGACGGTTCATCGCCGCACCTGCTCCTGCGGGAGTTCGGCCCGGTCCCTGTTTTCAATTAAAGAAACAAAGACATCCTCCATGGAAGGCACAATGGATTCGATCTGTTTTACCTCATATCCCAGATCCGGAAGAGTTGCCAGGATTTTATCCCGCACTTTTTCAGCCAAGCCGGTCACCACATGAAGCCGATTTCCAAAAAGCGCGGTCTCTTTGACATCCGGCATTTTCCCAATCACATCCATGGCCTCGTGAGGATTCGCACACCGGACTTCAAGAACATCTTCCGGCATATGCTCTGTTTTCAACGTTTCCGGTGAGCCCATGGCGATCAACTCCCCACGGTAAATCAGTCCGAGCCGGTCGCAATATTCCGCTTCATCCATATAATGGGTGGTGACAAAAACAGTCACGCCCTTTTCGGACAACTCATAAATGAGATCCCAGAATTGCCGGCGGCTCACAGGATCCACACCCGAGGTCGGCTCATCAAGGAAAATAACCGGAGGCTCGTGAAGAATGGCACAACCCAATGCCAGACGCTGTTTCCATCCACCGGAGAGAATCGATGTCCGCAAATGACGATGCCCTCCCAGACCTGCCATTTCAATGACCCATTCTTTGCGTTCTTTTTTTTTCTCCCGGTCAATACGATAGATCCCGCTGTAAAAATCGATATTTTCCTCCACAGTCAGATCCTCATACAATGAAAACCGCTGGCTCATGTAGCCGATATGAGCCTTGATTCTTTCAGCCTCGGTAACAATGTCAAACCCTGCGACAGTTCCTGATCCGCCTGTGGGTGAAAGAATTCCGCAGAGCATCCGGATGGTGGTGGATTTGCCCGCACCGTTGGGTCCCAAAAAGCCGAAGATCTCTCCCTTGGCAACCTCAAAGCTTATCCGGTTGACCGCCATAAAATCGCCGAACCGCCTTTCCAGGTTTTTCACCACCACGGTGTTATGGTTGTCCATGGATACTGTCCTCCTGCTTATGGGCAAGAACTGAAACAAAGACATCTTCAAGGGCGGGTTCAATGGGTCGAATCCCGTAAATTTCCAGTCCGGAATCGCGAAGAATCGACTCCGTATCTTCCGCTGTCTTGTCCGGTGTGGAAGTCACCACGTGGACTTTGTCGCCAAAAAGACTGACCGATTCATGTCCGAATTCTTTCCGAAGCACACCGGCAGCCTTTCGGGGGATGGAAACGCGGACTTCAAGGATGGAACCGCTCATCAGTTTCCTGATTTCATCGGGTGTTCCCATGGCCAACAGTTTTCCCTTGTGAATCAGGCCGAGACGGCTGCATCGTTCAGCCTCATCCAGATAAGCGGTGGAAACAAAGATGGTGACTTTTTCACGCAACAGTTGGTAGAGAATCCGCCAGAAATCGCGACGGGACACCGGATCCACCCCATTGGTGGGCTCATCCAGAAACAGGACTTCAGGAGTGTGAATCAATGCGCATGCCAATCCCAGCTTTTGTTTCATGCCTCCGGAAAGGTTTTCCGCATGACGTTTTTTAAAAGGGGTCAGGTTGCTGAAGGATAACAGGCGGTCGATGCGGGCTTCTCTTCCCTTGCGGGGCACTCCGTAGATATCCGCATAAAATTCGATATTCTCCAGAACCGTCAGATCCGGATACAAACCGAAACGCTGGCTCATATAGCCTATTTTTTCCTTGATGGTTTCGGCTTCCTTAACCGTATGACAACCGGCCACCCAGGCCTCACCCGAAGAAGGCTCCATAATAGAGGTCAACAGTCTCATGGTGGTGGTTTTACCGGCACCGTCGGGCCCCACCAGACCGAAAACTTCTCCTTTGGCAACCGACAGGCTCAATTGATCCACCGCCGTTAATCCATCAAATATTTTGGTTAAATTTTCGGTTCTAATGACGTCCATCATTTGCCGACTTATTGGATCAGAATTCGGGCATCCGCTGGCATGCCGGGTTTTAATTCCATATCCGGATTGGGAATGTCGATTTTGATACGATACACCAGTTTCACCCGCTCCTTTTGGGTTTGAACATTTTTGGGAGTGAACTCAGCCTCAGAGGAAATAAAGGAAACGCGGCCTTCATAGATTTTTTCCGGGTACGTGTCTGTGGTGACATGGACTTTCTGTCCGGGTTTCACCCGGCCCAGATCGGTTTGATTGATATAGGCCCGGAGCCATACGTTTTTGATATCACCCAGGGTGATCACCGGGGTACCCGGAGCCACAAATTCGCCGGGCTCTATATTTTCGGATAGCACCAGTCCTGAAAATGGCGCGGTGATGGTCGCGTATCCCAACCGGATTTGCGCCAGGGCAAAAGCGGCCCTGGCTTGTTCGACCCGGGCTCCGGCCTGCTCGATGGTTTCCTCGCGGGGTCCTTTTTTCATTAACATAAAGTGTTGCCGGGATTCTTGCAAAGCGGCCCTGGCCTGATCAATCTGTTCTTTCCGCGGCCCTTCCCTGACCAGTTTCAGATTTTCTTTGGCTTCATGAAGGTTGGCAAGGGCGCTTTCATATGCGGTCTTTGCGCGATCAAACTCTGTTTGAGCAATGGTGTTTGTACTGAGAAGTTTGGTTCGCCGGTCAAACTCTGTTTTGAGGTATGATGTGTTGGCTTGCGCATTTCGCACGGAGGCCTCAGCCGCTGCAATCTCCTGGGGTCTGGATCCGGCAAGGAGTTCATCGAGCCGGGATTGGGCTTTTTCCATATTCGCCTCGGCCTGTGCGATTTCCTCCGTCCGGAAACCGCTTTCCAGTTCATTCAGGTTCGCTTGTGCCGCCTGCAATTCGGCTTTTCTCAAGGCAACTTCCTGGGCCAGATCGGAATCGTCCAGCCGGGCCACCACTTGTCCGGATTCGATGAATTCTCCCTCATTGACCCGTCTCTCCACCACAAGGCCGGCTATTTTGAAACCGATCCGGGCATCTTTCAACTCGATATTGCCCGACACCTGGATGACATTCCGGCCATTGCCGGACCATGGACGTAGGAAAAGAATCGTCAGGACCACAACGATCCCAAGGACCGTTAAAACCATGACAAGTCTTTTGGGGGAAGGGATCATCGGCATACCTCAATACCTCCTGCAAAAACCGGCCAGGCATTTTCCACATGGTTGACCATATCAAAACGGCCTTCAGTGACATTGCGAAGAACTGCCGCGGGAAAAATCATTCCCAGAAACATCACCGCCGTTGTATGAGTGTCGATATCCTTGCGGATAGTGCCTTCCTGACGACCATTTTCAATGATTTTCTGAATTTCCCTCAGATATCCGGTGATGATTTGAGCGACCCTGGCTTTTCTTTCAGGATGCCCGGTATAAATCGCATCGGAGAAAACCACATAGGGAATGGCCTGATTTTCATTCACCATACGAGCATGTCGGGTCAAAAGCAATTTAAGACGTTGAATGGCTTCCGGGGTTTCTTTCCTGACCCTTTTCACATTGGTCATCAATCGTTTCCTGAGCAGTTCCAGGATGGCATCCAGCAGGTCATCCTTGCTTTTGAAATGACGATAAATTGCCGATGGTACAATACCCACTCTCTCGGCAATTCCCGCAATACTCAGAGCATATGCTCCCTGTTGGCCGATCAGTTCCAGGGCGGCTTCCACAATTTGCTCCTGCCGAATGCCGGTATGGGTTTTTGGTGCTCTCATGGAAAGGCTTATCCCTTGAAAGAATTGTGATTCATTTTTCACAATATTAGTAAAATCAGACCCTTTTGTCAAGCCAAATCAGGGTTCAAAATAAGACCCAAACTGACCGATTGAACAGGTAACCTGACAGTACAAAGTTCTTCGTCATGCCGGACTTGATCCGGCATCCAGAAAACCCAGCTTCCTACATCCATCTGGATAGCGCTGCGCTTCACTTTGTGCCCGGCCTTCGCCGGAATGACGACACAATAAAAACGATAATAATTAATTCCAATTACCTATGAGAACTTAAGACTGTCAAGCAGGGAAGTATTCGTCATTCCTACGAAGCTTGTCTCGGGCTTGAACCGGGATCCGGGCACAAAGCGAAGCCTTCAGGCGCCATCCATGAGATAAAATCATCGGACTGGATACCGGCCATCACTGGTATGACGTCACCGAATTCTTCCAAATAAAATCGCTCACTTTAGTTAATATTTAGATTATCAGTCGACATCGTTATGCACCTGTGGAGTTTTTGTTGTTTTCCATGAGAAGTGAATCATAGAAGAAACATGCACTCATGGGTCAGGCGTATCCCTATGGCGCTCGAGCCATTGCCCGGTCACAACCTGTTCCGTTTTAACATTGCACGACTATTGAAATTCTCGATAAACATCGCTTTAAATATCAATATTTTAAATTTGACAGATCCATTTTTTCTATGATATTTGGCCCATTTTGAATTCCAACGGCTATAATAAATGGATCATTCCCATGTTTCAATTTTTCCAAAATCCTTCACCTGTTTTAAACTTATCCTTTCGAAAGCCTTTATGGCCGGAAATCAATCTGGCGGTATCGGCCAGCTGGCGCCATGGTTCCAGGCGTTTGGACTGGATCGAGGCAAATGGACTGGCCTGTGCGTTTACTCCCAATCCTAACCGCTTGGATTTGATATCAAAACAACTCGTTCCTTACATTCATCGCGGCATGGCAATGCGGCACCACGGTTATTTTCCTGGAAAGGAAATCGGACACGCCCATCCAGAGGCCGCCGAAGAGGCCGTCCAGTTCCATTTCAAAGCCATGGAAGCCATTCAGGGAATCGGAGAGCAGCTGATGACCGTTCATGTTGGATTGGACCCAACCCTTCCGCTGGACTGTCATCGTGTTGTGAAAAACCTGACCCGGCTCGTTCGATACGGGAAAAAGATCGGTGTGAACCTCAGTCTGGAAAATCTTCGCCGGGGTCCCACCGTAAACCCATTTACCCTTCTTGAATGGGCTCGGGCTTCCGGTGCCGGCATTACCCTCGATGTCGGTCACGCCATATCCGGTTCATGGGTTGGCCGAAAGGAGATCAGCGTGGAAAAGATCATCGATCTGGTGGCAGAGCGACTCATGGAGGTGCATTTGTATGAATCGGAAACGGATCGGCATTGGGCTCCTCGAACAATGAAAATCCTGGGACCGATTGTCGATAAGCTGACTAGGGTCGATTGCCGGTGGTGGACCATCGAATTGGAAGATACCGGCGATGTGGAACACACCTGGCAATTGTTGACTGACTATTTCGAAAAAGCGGGAAATCCGGTCTTGTCGCGACCAAAATTGGAGGTCGGATGCCTTTTGCCGGAATAACCATCGGCTCCATCACCATCCCAAGAACGATGCCCGTTTTTTCGGTCAAATGCATGTGTACCATGCCGGTGAGTTGTTGTACCCGTTAACGGGATAGAATCATACGGAATCAGGAAAGGAGAATTACATTGATAACAGGAAAAAACATTTTTGCGACAAGATGGGGGATCATCGGTGTCGGTGCCTTTATCGGCATTTTGGCCCCTCTGCTGCAGAAACTGGGTAACCCAGGAAACATGGGGATTTGCGTGGCCTGCTTTGAACGGGATATTTCCGGTGCACTGGGCCTTCACCGGGCAGAGGTGGTCCAATACCTTCGTCCCGAAATTATTGGATTTGTGATCGGAGCATTTATCGCCGCTTATCTTTTCAAGGAGTACCGGCCAAGGGTCGGCTCGGCACCTATCGTCCGGTTTGTGTTAGGCGTCTTTGCCATGATTGGCGCACTGGTATTTTTAGGGTGTCCATGGAGAGCCGTGCTTCGCCTGGCCGGGGGGGACGGCAACGCCATTTTGGGCCTGCTCGGATTGACTTTCGGTATCTGGATCGGAACCCTCTTTCTGAAAAACGGCTATAATCTGGGACGTACCCAAACCACCCACACAACTGTTGGCTGGATGCTTCCACTGATCATGATCGGTATGCTCGTGCTGATGTTGATCTTTCCCCAGGTGGAAGGACAAAACCAAAGCGGTGTGCTTTTTTACAGTTTAAAAGGCCCGGGTGCCATGCATGCACCTTTATTCATATCGCTTATCGTGGGACTAGGCATCGGATTCCTGGCTCAGCGCAGTCGTTTCTGTACCATGGGAGCGATTCGTGACACGGTCCTTTTCGGGCAGACTCACCTGCTGAGCGGCTTTATCAGCCTGGTCGTTTTTGCGTTTTTGACCAATTTAATTCTGGGCCAGTTTACGGCAGGCTTTACCGGTCAACCTGTGGCCCACACCCAACATATCTGGAATTTCGCCGGCATGACTCTGGCCGGGCTGGCCTTTGCGTTGGCAGGCGGATGCCCGGGCAGACAGCTCTTTTTATCCGGGGAAGGTGACGGGGATGCAGCGGTATTTGTCCTGGGAATGATCGTGGGTGCCGGTTTTGCCCATAATTTCGGTTTGGCCAGCTCACCCAGTGGTGTCGGACCTCACGGTGTCGCCGCAGTGATCATTGGTATTTTGGTTTGTCTGTTTATTGGGTTTACCATGAGAAAAACAAGTGCATAAGGAGGATCAAAATGGCAGCAACAGTCGATGCAAGAGGACTTTCGTGCCCGCAACCGGTGATCATGACACTCGATACAATCAAGAAAGGTAACGACAAGGAAATCATTGTCCTCGTGGATACCGATACATCCAAAGAAAACGTAACCAGAGCCGCTGAAAGTCAGGGCTGCAGGGTCAAGGAGGTCTCTTCTGAAGGAGAAGGTTATCGAATCATGATTACGAAAGGATAAGCAGTGTTCGGGTTTTTCAAAAAGATAAAACCGACAATAACCAAAAGAAGTCAAGGCATATCCGCCGATCTCGGCATCCTGGTTTTCGAAAATACCAGTGAAGTCATCCGGGCGGAAACCATTCTAAAAAAGGCGGGGTGGTCTATCCGGGTCATGGGGCCGCCCCCGGAAATTCAAACCGGGTGCGACCTGGTCATCGAATTTCCGCTGATCGAAGAACTTAACATCGTGCGGGAACTGGGCAATGCCGATGTACCACCCCTTAAGGTCGTTCCGGTGACAGCACCACTGCTTGAACCAGTCAATTTGTTTCAAACCAAGGATTTTGGCGATTACCTGATGGTGCGCGCGGCTAACATGAAAATCACCATCGACAAAAAGGATATGAAAATCGTAAATATTTCCGGCGGCGGGTGCCCGGATGTTCCGTATCTGGCCCATGAAATGGTAGGCAAAGTTTTGGCTGAAGCTCCCAGGCCCGGAGATCTTGGGCACACTCTTTGCGGGTACGCCCTTCAGTTGGCATATGAGGAGTTACTTCGAAAATGTTAGGTATCGTCGGTACGGTTCCAGACCTTCAATGGCCTTTGATTCACGGAATAGCGCGTTTAACAGATCACCGGATTGAAATAAATGGGCGGCATATCACCATCAATCGAGGCACCCCGGCACTGATCGGGGCTGCGCTCAAGGCTTCCGAGTGTATCCATTGCCCGGAGATATACGCCTTTTTGGTCGGAGACATTGGCAAGGGACACGGCAGTCGCAAACTTTATGAATTCCTCACGTTGCATTTGCATGAGTTTGATTTTCAGGTCTTAACTTTCCACTATCTGCAACCGGATGTGGACTGGCACAGCAAAGTTTTGTTTGCCGTCGAATCGATGAAAACGAGACCCATCCTGATTGCTGATGCAGGGTTTATGTATGCGGCTAAAATGAGCGGTCAGGCTGAGTCCTATGATGTTTTCACACCGGATGTCGGTGAATTGGCGTTTCTGGCAGATGAACTGGCCCCCCATCCTTTTTACACCCGCGGGTTTATCCTTCATGCCGACAACAATGTACCCGACTTGATCCGGCGGGCCTATGAGCACCATAACGCCGCCAGGTATCTGCTGGTCAAAGGCGAATCGGACCACATCGTCCAGGAAAAACAGGTGATCCAAACAGTGGATCAACCCTCTTTTGAGGCAATGGAGGCAATCGGTGGCACAGGAGATACTTTAACCGGATTGCTTACCGCTCTGTGCGGCGCTGATTTTCCTATAACGGATGCAGCTGTTCTGGCCGCCAGGATCAATCGCTGGACCGGTTATTATACTGATCCAAACCCCGCGACCCAGGTGATCGACCTGATTGAAAAAATCCCGCAAGCTTTGGTTAAGGTTTTGAAGGAATACCGCAGGAAGAATACCGATGGAAGCCGGCAAGAAGATCCGACCAAAACCGTAACCGACTCCGATTGAACCTCCAAACTTCATCCATGGATCAAGACAAGGATTACCCTTGCTGATCCCAAACCCAAATGATACTCCGCTGCCAGGTGTGTAGAAAGATCATCCCGATGGGAGGGGAGTTTTCATCCAACCACTATTTCAGATTTCCGGTTGACATCGTGTTGCCGCTGTAGAATTTTTGTTGTAACGAATATAAACAGGCTGAATGATTTTGACGACATAGGACTGTCAATTTGTCACCTGACAAGCACGCAGTGAAGCCTCCGGACGTCAATCCGGAGGTGAGCCCGGCAGTTCGGATACCGACTCCCGGTTTAGGTACGGTACAGGCTTTGCCGGTTTGACGTCCGAAGATATATAAAATGAATCCGCCCAAATCAGGGTTCAAAAACTCTGGTTGAAAAATATGTTTTCAGGGAAACGGCTGTTCCGGCTCATCAGATCCTGTAGGAACCTGAGGTTTTCAGGGTAAAGATATGGAAATATCCAATACCAAAAAATCCCGTACAGCAAAGCTTAGCCAGTTTCTTGGGCTTCAGAAAAGCACGGTCGGATTGCTGGCCATGGTGGTGTTGCTAGGTATGGGCGAACGCATGGCCGAGCGTTTCCTGCCCATTTACATGCTGGCCCTGGGAGGCGGTGTGCTGGCCATTGGTCTTTTGCAGGCCATGGACAATCTGCTGTCCGCCCTCTATTCTTTTCCCGGGGGCTATCTCTCCGATCGGATCGGAACCAAAAAATCCCTGTTGATTTTCAACCTGGTGGCCATGGTGGGCTTCGCCATGGTAATCCTCATTCCCACATGGCAGGCGGTGCTGATCGGAGCGATATTTTTCATTTCATGGTCAGCCATCTCCCTGCCTGCCACCATGAGCCTGATGTACAAGGTGCTTCCCTATAACAAACGTACCATGGGGGTGAGCATGCACTCGCTGGTCAGGCGTATTCCCATGGCACTAGGGCCTTTGCTTGGAGGTCTGTTCATCAGTTTATGGGGTGAGAGAGACGGAGTCCGCCTGGCATTTTGTGCAGCCCTGGTCATGGCTGCCGTGGCACTGATTTTTCAGCAACTGATGATCGAAGACGACGGACCGGCCAACAACGCCACATCCGATACCTGTCAACTCACACCGGAAAAAAATCCGGTGAAATTATTCGCATTGATGAATCCATCCATGAAAGGACTGCTGGTGACCGATATTCTGATTCGGTTCTGCGAGCAGATCCCCTATGCTTTTGTGGTTGTCTGGTGCATGAAAACCATCACTGAACCTGTTTCGGCTATCCAGTTCGGTATGTTGACCACTATCGAGATGGCCACGGCTGTTCTCGTCTACATCCCGGTGGCTTATCTGGCGGATCGGAGCACCAAAAAACCCTTTGTTCTGATGACCTTTGTTTTTTTCACCTTGTTTCCCCTGATGCTGCTTTACAGCCGTACTTTTGAATGGCTGATAGTGGCGTTTATTCTGAGAGGGCTGAAAGAATTCGGCGAACCCACCCGGAAAGCGTTGATCATGGATCTTTCACCTGATTCCTGCAAAGCGGGCATGTTCGGTTTGTATTATCTGATTCGGGATGTGATTGTTTCGATCGCGGCACTGAGCGGTGCGTTTTTATGGCAGATCAGCCCGGAAATCAATCTTGTTACCGCCTTTGTTTTCGGGGTGATCGGTACGTCCGGATTTGCTTTATTTGGCCGTGATATGCCGGTCACTGCAGAACCAGAGAAAACAAAGAAGGAAAAGTCCGATGAATAAACTCTTCAGCCCAATCCAAATTCAGAATGGAATACGATGATGCCTGAATCCCGGTCCCCGATAACAACCGTATCGTTCAGGCACGCACTGAAATTCTGGACCAAGCTGGGTTTTATCAGTTTCGGGGGTCCGGCCGGCCAGATTGCCATCATGCATCATGAAGTTGTGGAGCGGCGTAAATGGATCGATGAGAACCAGTTTCTGAGAGCACTCAACTTCTGCATGCTGTTGCCCGGGCCTGAAGCCCAGCAACTGGCCACCTATATCGGATGGCGGTTGCACGGCATATTGGGCGGAATCTCGGCAGGAGCCCTTTTTGTGATTCCTTCGATTTTTGTCATGCTTTTGTTGAGCTACCTGGCTGTGGCCCATATCGATATCCCGGCTGTGGCTGCGGCTTTTTACGGTATACAACCGGTGGTTGTGGCCGTGGTGGTTGAAGCCGTGCTCCGTATCGGCCAAAAAGCACTCAAATATTATGTTCTGTATGGATTTGCCGCATTGGCGTTTGTCTCCATCTTCTTTTTCAACGTCCCGTTTCCCTATATTGTTGCTGCAGCCGCTGGTGGTGGATTGTTTTTTCGGCACTGGAAGCCGCATGCTTTTTGCCGGGGTGATTTTAACTCAAAAACCCGGCAATGCCGCATCAAAAAAGAACCGGCAAACAACCAAAGCAACGCCCACCCCTCTTTTGCATATGTCGCACGGGTCTTTCTGGTCTGTCTTGCCTTATGGACGGTTCCGGTCGGAATGCTCTGGGCCTGGAATGGTTACCACGGAACCTTGACTCAGATCGGCTTCTTTTTTACCAAGGCCGCTTTTGTCACCTTTGGCGGTGCTTACGCCGTTCTCAGCTATATTACCGATGTTGCGGTGAACAGAGGCTGGCTGACCATGGAACAGATGTTGATCGGGTTAGGCCTTGCTGAATCGACACCCGGCCCCCTGATTATGGTGACACAATACGTCGGTTTTCTCGGGGCCTGGAACCTGTCCGGAGACCTGGATCCTTTGACATCGGGAATGATCGGTGGCCTCGTGACCACCTATGTTACCTTCTTACCCTGCTTTTTCTTTATATTCGCCGGGGCGCCCTTTATAGAAGCCATGGCCGGAAACCAGCGTCTGCAGGCTGCGCTCACCGGTATCACTGCGGCGGTAGTGGGTGTGGTGCTCAACCTGGCAGTCTGGTTCGGTCACAAAGTCATTTTTCCCAATGGCATGATCGACTTTTTTGCCCTGGCATCCGCCGTGATTTCTCTCCTGTTGCTCCTGAAATTTCACATACCCATCCATTATCTGGTACCTTTGGGTGCAATAACCGGCGTGATCTGGCAAACAATAATTGCCTGAATGCTGGTAAAAATAAGGGACTTTTCGTTCAAACACTAAATTAAACTTAACTTGAGCGATTAAGTTGCCCACTATCCGTTATTTCGGCGAAAGCCGGGCACGAAATGAAGCCGTGAGGCACCATCCATAGGGTGAAACCATTCGACTGGATACCGGCCTTCGCCGGTATGACGTTAAAAGATTTCTGCAATTTAAATCGATCAATTTAGGTTAAAATCCGAAACGGAATCAGACAGTGCAAAAGCAAAAGCCAATTTTTACTTGACAGATCATGGTAAAGCAGTGCTTGCTGTGGTTCAAAGGCAGATACAAGAACTGACTGACGAACTGAATCAATGATAAAACAAAAATTCTTCAATGTGTTCATTATTTTTCAACCTTTTTTATTAAAAGATAGAGAAAATCCCTATGCGGCAAAAACACTCAGACACGACTTCGAATCGCACCGGCACTGTCCGGGAAGTTTTTATGACTTTTTTAAAATTGGGTTTGACTTCTTTTGGTGGTCCTATTGCGCATTTAGGTTACTTTCGGCATGAACTTGTGGAACGGCGCAAATGGACCGGTGACAATCAGTTTGCTCAGTTGCTGGCCCTTTGCCAGTTTCTGCCCGGGCCTGCCAGCAGCCAGTTAGGCTTCAGCATGGGGCTTTTGCGAGCGGGATGGGGGGGTGCGCTGGCAGCCTTTATTGCATTTACGCTTCCGTCAGCAATAATGCTCTTTGGATTTGCTGTATTGCTACCCCAAATTACAGGCACAATCGGCAATGCTGCTATCCACGGATTAAAACTTGTCGCCCTTGCGGTGGTGGCACATGGTTTATTGGGTATGACCAAGCAGTTGTGTCCAGATCCTCCCCGCATGACCATTGCTGCTGTGGCTGCCATGGTCATTTTACTATCCGGACAGGCATGGATACAAATTCTCGTTGTGGTGCTGGGGGCTGTCGCCGGACTTGCCCTTTGTCGAGATGTGCAGCCGGTTCCCGGTGGGGGTTTGAACCTGAAATATGGTTCCAGGCTAGGGTATACTCTGCTGATTTTATTTATCTTGCTTTTGATCGGCCTACCTTTGGCTGCGCGCGGCGGAAACCACTTATTTGCAGTTACTGAAGCTTTCTATCGGGCCGGCTCCCTGGTATTCGGAGGAGGGCATGTGGTTTTGCCATTACTTGAGGAAACCGTGGTAAAACCGGGTTGGATCTCGCCGGATGATTTTCTTGCAGGATATGGTGCTGCACAGGCCGTGCCTGGTCCCATGTTTACATTTGCTGCTTATCTCGGTGCCCGCTTGCCTGATGTCGGCATCATTACCGGGGCATCCGTCACTCTTATAGCAATTTTTCTACCGGGCTTTCTGCTTTTATCGGGCATTCTGCCTCTCTGGAGTGCCATAGCCGGCCATCCCACAGCCGCCCGGGCCATAGCCGGAGTTAATGCTGCGGTTGTCGGACTTTTAGGTGCAGCCCTTTATAATCCAGTCTGGGTGAGCGTAGTTCACGGACCGATGGATTTGGCCATTGCCGTAGCAGGTTTTACCTTGCTGGCCGCATGGCGGGTTTCTGCGATCTTTGTTGTTCTTTGGTGTGTATTAGCCAGCGTTATGGGTGCCTCACTCTATTAAACCAGTTCCATCCTGGTTCTCGAAATGTTACTTGAAAATTTCCATGATTATCTGCCCAATGGTAGTGTCAGGACGGGCAAAACTCTGTCAGTCTTCCCGGATTGCAAGGCAATGAGCTGGGATAAGAGAGAAAAAGTCGATTTGGATTCAAGGTCTGAATCATCAATATAAAACCAGCTTCGACGGTAATAAACAGCCACGGATGCCTGATTTGGTTTTGATGGTTGTGTTTTGATTCGAAGCAGTTTTTCCGTGATCCGGGTCCAGTCAAAAGGTTCCCCGCTGTCATAGCGGGTAATTTTTATTTTTCCCTCCTGCATATCCTTCGCCGGCGCCTCCACAGATTCGGAGAGGAAATACAAAATTCCCAGAACCGACCTTGTTTCTAAGGACAACCGATCATTTTTTTCTTCTTCCTCATGTTCAATTGTCGGGTAAACCAACGGATAATGTTTCATGTGTTTTGCAAGATTCAGGATCCGGATTATTTCCTGCATCTCCGGATTTGTCCAGGCTTTCTTGCTGATTTGCATAATGGCTCGGGGCCGGCGGTCCTCCAACGGAAAAATCTCGTAAACAAAACTCAAATCCCGTTGCTGTTCCAGCTTTCCCATTAAATCCAGAACATAGGAGAAATCCTCGTAATCCGGAGCCGTTCCTGGTGTCGGCCCGCTTGCTCTGGGAGCGTTTTCAACTTCATTGAGACGCTGAACACACAGACGCAGTATCCGTTTCATACTCCAACCGGATTGGTAGAGCAGCATGAGTGTATCCAGGCTGATCGGCGTGAGAAGCCTTTGCACGAATTCCTCTCCCTGAAGGGGTGTATAGGTCACAACAGGTTCGATTGCATATGCAACACCGCCTCCAATACTGAAAACATCAGGAGCATTTTCTTCCAATTCCGCGCCAGCCTCTGCGGAGACTCCGAACGACATCCGTGAGTTAATCGAGCTGACTTCAATAAAAATAGGAGTATCCCGATACTTCAACCTTACAAGGTTCATCAGGATCTGTTCATCATTGGTGTGCTGAATAGCGGCGTTATAATTGATACGTTCTCTTTTCACTGCCATGGGACCAAGTGATACACATCCGCTGGAAAAAAGTGAAATGCAGCAGTTCAGTACCAAAATTACCAAAAATTTTTCCTGGAATTTAATCATGAAAATTAGCGGATAGTTCCGCCCTCCTTATTTCTTTGTTACCCGTCTCATGGTTGCAACCAACTCTTTGATTTCGGTCAAATCCTGCTGGTTGCAGACCCCAAAAGACCTACTTTAACGCCTTTATTTGTCGAATATCCTCAGTCTTGCCCAGCATGATCAGGATGTCGCTATCTTTTATGACAAAGCTAGCCGGCGGTACCAACAGGAAATTTTCCGGAACAAGTTCTTTAATGGCAATAACGTGCACATTGTATTTGGACCGAAGGTTTAATTCCTTAAGGCTTTTACCGATAAATTCCAAAGGCGGATCAATCTGGACGAGGTCAAACTCCTCTGCCAGAGGGATAAAGTCCAACATGTTCGGGTGAGACAGACTCCGGGATACACGCAGGGCCATGCCACGCTCCGGGTGGATAATTTCTGTGGCACCCACTTTCTGGAGGATTTTTGCATGATCATCATCCAGTGCCTTGGCCAGTATTTTTTTGACACCGATCTCCTGCAGGTAGAGACATATCAGGATGCTGGTACTGATTTTAGAGCCGGTGGAAACTATAACGGCGTCCATGGTTTCCAAACCGAGAGACTTCAGGATTTCCTTTTCCGTACAATCAAGCACGATGGCTTCAGTGGACCATTGATCAATGGACTTTACCCTGTTTTTATCGGAATCGATGGCAACAACCTCATTGCCATCCTCAAACAGGGCTTTGGCCACATTAAAACCGAATTTACCAAGACCGATAACCGCAAAACGTTTCATTGTTAATCTCCATCCGTATTATCCGACCATCAGATTTTCTTCTGAGTACTCAACACCATTGGTTTTTCCCGTTCCTACGATGATGTAGGCAAAAGTCAGCACACCCACGCGACCGATAATCATCATCAAAATAATCCAATATTTTCCCCAGGTATTAAGCTCCGGAGTGACACCCATGGATAAACCAACCGTTGCGAATGCCGATACGGTTTCAAAAAGATGGGCCAGAAAAGATCTTTGTGAACCGGTCACCTGGTGATTGCCTACAGCATCCCCTGTGAGAATCATGAACAGAACCACGCCGATAATTCCGATCGAAACAAGAATGAGAGATACGCTTCGGGTCACGGTTTCATCTGGAATGCTTTTCTTGAAAATATTGACACGCCGCCTTTTTTTGATTCGACTCACTGTAAATGCTGTGAGAAGAGCCAAGGTTGTCGTTTTGACCCCTCCACCGCAGGAACCGGGTGAGGCTCCGAAAAACATCAGAAAAATCATCATGGTAAGGGTAGCATCCTTTAGTGAACCAATATCCACCGTATTGAAACCGGCTGTACGGCACGTGATGGATTGAAACAGGGAGGTCAACACTCCATGTTTCAATGAGTGTGCATCCTCTAAAGCCTGTCGCTCCAGCAGTGTAAATATCAAAGCCCCGAAAACGATCAGTGCTATGCTTGTCACCAGAACTGTTTTGGTTTGAACCGAAAGACGGATTCTTTTTTGGTTTCGATTTTTAAACCAGGTTTGAAGATCGTAAAGAACCGGAAATCCGATTCCACCCAGAATAATCAGAATACATATGGCGGAATTGAGAAGGACATGGTCACTGTAATGCATCATACTCTCGGAAAAAAGGGCAAAACCGGCATTGCAAAACGCTGAAACCGAATGAAATACGCCAAAATAGAGTGCGCTTGGGAAGGGTAATTCCTTGCTCCAGTGAATGGTCAGCAGAACCGCGCCTGTAAATTCGGTGAATAAAGTAAATATAACAATGCTCTTGACAAGACTTAAAATATCTTCCCTGGGTGTATGGGCAAATAGGTCCTGCATGGCCATTCGATGACGAAAAGAGAGACTTCGGCCCATCATTAGAAACATCGTTACGGATATCGTCATAACCCCCAGTCCGCCGATTTGGATTAACAAAAGAATCACCCATTGGCCGAACAGGGTAAAATAGCTTCCCGTATCCACTACTACCAGACCGGTGACACATACTGCCGATGTTGCCGTAAACAGTGCATTCACCCAGCTAATGCTTTCGGTGGTGGTGGAAATTGGGAGTATGAGCAGGACCGTTCCCACGGAGATGGCTAAAAGAAAACTAGCCGGCACAAGGGTTGCCGGATGTAATTTCAGAATTGGATTGCGTATCAACATGGTTCGACTTTGAGATCCTACTGAGATCATGAATAAAAAAGGGTTGATTCCATAAGTGTTATCAGCCGCCTTATCCTTTTATGTAACCTCTCTTCAGCATCAGCCTGCTATCCCTGAGAATTTTGGCCAAACTCACGATGATTACCATGAACTCCAGACGCCCAAGAAACATCGCAAAAATTTCCGCCCATAAGACCGCCGCGGGCATTTGGGGTGAGGTCACGCCCACGGAAAGACCGACAGTGCCGATGGCGGAGGCAAACTCAAAAAGAGAATCACTAAGGTTGTAGCCGCAAGCACACAAGAGCATCACCCCGAACAGGTATGTCATAAGATACAGGAAAACAAAAACTGCTACCTGACGAACCCTGTGGTCATTTATAAAAACACGATGGTTTGCTTCCCATATGGGAATTTCAATGACTGCTGTCCGCGGCATAAAGTAACGTTTAATTTCCCACATCAACAGTTTCCAAAGAAGATAAATCCGAAACTGCTTGATACCGCCGGCGGTTGAGCAAGTTCCTCCGCCGATCAGCATCAAAACAATCAACACCAGCACCCCGAATTCATTCCAATTTCCGTAACCGACCGTGGAAAATCCCGTGGTGGTTATGGCTGTAACTACCTGGAAAACAGCCACTCTGGAGGATTGATCGAAATGTGGGTAGAGTGCATGACATGTCAGAATGAATATGGCAGTCACCGATAAAGGGACAATGAAACTAAGAAGGCGTATTTCAGAATTTCTGGCCACATAATCCAGTTTTCCCTGCCATATGAGCCACGCGGTGACAAAGCTCAGATTTCCCAGAAGCATGAGCGGAAGGGTTACCGCCTCAATGGCAACAGAGTCCCAATATCCGATACTATCGGGTCGAGTCGAAAAACCTCCGGTGGAAACCGCACAAAAAGCATGATTGACTGCATCAAACAGCGACATTCCCGCCATCCGGTAAGCCAGGGTTCCGACAATGGCATAGCAACTATAGATAAACAAGACCAATCTCGCTGACTGGCGGATGTGCGGTAAAAGCTGGTCGCTTCTTCCCTCGGCGGTTGGAATGCTAACCGTTGTGGGACCGACAATGGCCGACATCATGATAATGGCCAGACCTGCTCCCCCTGCCAGTTGGATTACACTTCGCCAGAACAAAATCATCGGGCCGGCGTTGGTCAAATCTATCACTGAAAGCCCTGTGGTGGTCCATCCGCTCACCGATTCGAACAATGCCAGGGGAAAACTAAGCCCTGAAATCGTAACAAACGGCCATGAAGAAAAAAGAATGACCAAGGTCCAGCTGATAAGGACAATGACACCTCCCTCCTGGATTGAAAGAGAAATTTGGGTTTGATACCCAAAAATCTTTCGCAGCGTAATTCCCAACAGGAAAATGCACCCTGCCGGAATGCAGAAAGAAAGGAGGTTTTGAATTTCTTCCGGATATGCAATCAGCAACAGAAGCGGCGTCAGCATGATAATACCCGCCAATAGAAGGATCACTCCCACACTGGATAAAATCGCGGCATAACGCTGGATCAGATATTCCCTTTCCCTCACACCACTGCTCCTTTATTTCTGCTCTCCGGTCAGTTTCTTGAGCACCATTCCATGGTTTTCAGGTAAAGTCATCACTATCAAACGGTCGCCTTCCTGCAAATCATTTTCTCCCCGTGGAACGATCGGCTGGTTGTTCCGGATCACAACTGCCACCAGGGCATTTTCCGGAAGATCGATTTCTTTCATCTTTTTCCCGGTGACAGGCGAATCAGCATCGAGCAAGATCTCCGTGACATTCACCCGACCCTCGCCCACCGGCAATAAATTGGTGATCTGCTCCAGGGAGGCTCTTTCCTCTATGAGACTGCTCACAATCCGGGTTGTTGAAAAAGCGGAAATACCCAATTTTTCGAAAACATCGGCATTGTCCGGATCGTTTGCCAGCGCTATGGACCTTGGCACGCCGAATTTGAGGGATGCCAGCTGGCAAATGACCAGGTTGTCCTGGTCATTTGGGGTGATGGCAAGTATCACATCAGCTCCCATGGCTCCGGCTTCCTTGAGAATTCCTGCATCGCTTCCATCGCCACAAACCACGGTACCAGAAAGCTGACGGGCCAGTTGAACACATTCTCTTTCATTTCGGTTGATAATCACAACCTCATATCCCCTGGAGGTAAAATTACGGCTGAGAAAATAAAGAGTCTTTCCACCGCCTACGATAAGAACCTTCATGATTGATTCTCTTTTCATCCCGCAGTGTTATGGGCAATGGCCCGAAAAAACTTATCCGCTGCAACGGCTGCAGGGCACACGGTATCAATGCCTAATTGGGCATAGATTTCTTCAGTTTTTGGATCAAAGACCCTGGCCATGACATGGGGAACGTTGAAAATTTTTTTGGCCACCTGAGCCACCATCAGATTGAGGTTATCCTCTGAGGTTGCAGCGATAAATGCGTCAGCATTCTTTACTTTGGCTGCTCTCATGGTGGCCATCTGGGCGGCATCCCCATGAATTCGAAATCCGCTGAAATCAGGGGAAAGGTTGTTGAAGGTGATCTCATCCTTATCGATGACCACCAGAGAGTTTCCTTCGCGACTGAGCCGGTTGGCCAGGCGAGACCCAAGACGCCCGCATCCGACAATAATGATGTATAAGCTATTTTTCATTTTCATCCTTTTTTATTTTTGTCGCAACCGTATCGTTTGGACTGTTTTCGGGCCCCAAATCGATCTTGCCGAATTTGTCCCAGGCTGTGGTTCGGTCCAGGTTGATTCTTGCGGGTTTGAAAGTGGGATCGATATCCAAAGCTGCGCGATAAAACTTCTGGGCATCCAGCCAATCACCCTTGATTTCAAGAAGTGCTCCCAGGAGGTTATAGGCTTCCGGATGTGCCGGGTCGGTAGAAATGGCTTTCCGAACCGTTTCCCGGGCATTGGCAAAATTTCGGTCTGTAATGTAACGTTTCGCCAATTGGATCAGTGAATCATAGTCAGCCGCATTTTCTGCTTCCAGTGCCTCACGTTTCAGCACCAGCGAGGCCAGTTCCCGAATTTCACCAGGGCTGAAGGGCTTTTGAATGAAATCCACCGCGCCCAGTTTCATGGCTTCTACAGCCGTATCGATGGTTCCATGGGCGGTAATAATGATGACTCGTGTTTTTGGCCAGTTGTTCCTGATTTGGTGCAGGACCTCCATCCCATCTATTCCCGGGAGCCTCAGATCCAGAAAAACAAGTCCGAATGGTTCCTCGCCAAGCATCTGTAATGCCTCTTCCCCGTTAAGAGCTGTCCGGACAGGAATATTGAGAGGCTCCAGTGCATTGGACATTGTCAGACGGATATTTTTTTCGTCATCTACGATCAGAATCGAATTTTTGACCATGGTTTCCTCCTGATGATTGAGTTTGTCTGCGCTTTTCCTCAGACAAACATGCCGGCAGTGTGAAGGTAAAAGTGCTGCCTTGACCTGGGGATGATTCCACCCAGATGGTGCCACCATGAGCACGAACAATTTCTTTGCAAATCGCAAGTCCCAGCCCTGTTCCGCCGGTCTCCTGCCCTTTCAGCCGGACAAATTTCTGAAAAATCCTGGATTGATATTCCAATGGGATGCCAGGGCCATCGTCTCGCACCGATAAATGGATCTGGGGCCCTATCCTGCGCGCCATCAGCAGAATATGGCCGCCTTTACTGACATAACGCAAGGCATTCGATATCAGATTGGTCAGGACCCAGGTAATTTTGTTGGCATCCGCACGGAGGCTGGGAAGATCTTCTGCCATTTTCAATGTGAGCGAAACCTCTTTCATGTCCACCTGACTCTTGAAAATGGCCTGAATTTTGTCGAACAGGCTTTTAACGGGAACCCTCTCAAATTCCATTTCAATCCTTCCTGCCTCAATCCTGGACAAATCCAGCAAATCATTGACCAGCGCCTTCATACGGTGGACTTCCTCATGAGCTGCCTGCAGAAGATCCCGGTCTTTTTCAGAGAGTTCCGTTGCAGCATGTTCCAACAACAGGTCAATACTCATTCCCAGGCTGGTGAGGGGGGTCCGAAGTTCATGGGATGCCGCCATGACAAATTCGCTCTTGAGCTGCTCCACTTCTTTCAAGCGCGTGATATCTCTTATCAAAAGCACAACTCCGGATACAACACCCTCCCTGCCGCGAATGGCGGTAATGGAAAAGAGGTAATGAAAAGACTTTTCTTGCTTTGAAATGGTGATGATTCGCTTTTCATCGGAAAGAACGGGTTGCACACCGCTCTGAAATGTTTCACCGATTAAACCACAGATATTGGAATCCGGAAAAATAGTTGCACACTGCATATTCGAAATTTCGACCAACTCCAATTCCAGCATTCGACGGGCTGCAGGATTGATACCCATGACTCTGAGACCGGTATCAAATATCACCAAACCATCGTCTATGCTGGCAAGGATTGCTTCAGCCTTGTTTTTTTCCGAGACAATCTTTTCAATATTGATTTCATTGTAATGTCCAAGTTTTTCAGCCATCCTGTTAAATTCACCCGCCAGAAGGCCTAATTCATCAGCAGTTTCCACAGGCACCCGGATAGCATAATCACCCGATGAAATTTTCCGGGACGCCTCCATGAAACGCCGGATCGGTCTTACGATTCTCTCCACAAGCAGCAAGCTGAATATCAAGGCTACCATCAAGGCCGAAGCCGCAACAATAACCGTGGACCAAATGGCACGACCGGCCACGCTTCCGGCTCTCACGCTCGCGGTGTACATGGTTTGCTCGTTGAGATTTCGCAGATCAATGCACACTTTGCGAACTTTTTCAAAAAGGGGGAAAATTTCCTCCTGATAATAGGAAGACTTTAAGTGAAAATTATCCGCACCACCCAAATCGGTCAGATCGGAAAACTGCTCCCGGTACGCCGAGTAATCAGCATCAATGGATTGGATAAGATTTGCCTCACCGGCAATGGTGATATTGTCTTTGGCACGGGCCAGCCATTCAAGGAAAACCGCTTCATTTTCCCGAAATTGCAAAATTCCTTTTTTGGAATCACCCAGAAAAAAAAGCAAAATCGCGCTGTCTTGTCTTTCAAGTGCATCCACCATGTTCTCCGCAGCAATTATGCTCCGGTAATTTTCGCTCAGAATGGCATCGGTTGCGTTGCCCAGGGCTACCAGATTCGTGACCGCCCACGCAACCACAAGGCCCATGAGGACAAAAACCACAAAATACCCAATGACTATTTTCTTTTTCAGTTTCATAACTGGACAGTCTTAAGTTCTGATAAGTACTTGGAATTAATTGTTATCGATTTTATTGTATCGTCATTCCGGCAAAGGCCGGGCACAAAGTGAAGCGCAGCGCTATCCAGGTGGATTAAGGAAACTGGTTTTTCTGGATGCCGGATCAAGTCCGGCATGACGGAGAACTTTGTACTGTAAAGGTCATAAAAAAATCCTTTATATGTTATGCAAGAGGTATCCATTCGATGAGCAACAAATGTACCATCAGGCATCACCATGATATGTAAAGAATTTCCATGAAAAAAATACCAATGAGCCTTGAAGCCTGAAAGGTTGGAATAAAAATTGGCTTGCAAAATGCAAGGTTTAGAAAAATCAAAAGCGGAATCAGATTCCGTAGACTTTCCTCCTGCGCCATAATGTTGCCTGATCAATACCCAGGATATCGGCCGCTTCCTGAAGGGAAGAGGTTTTGGCTATGACTTTTCTGATGTGAAGTTCTTCAATGGCCGCTAATGAAATCATGTCACCGATTTCGGGAGAAGCTGCAGTGGGAACAATATTGCTGGGAAAATCGGTTTTTCCAATCCATTCATGGCTTCCGAGAATTACAGCCCGTTCAATGGTGTTGCGAAGCTCCCGAACATTTCCAGGCCAGGAGTAACCGGTGAGCAATTGTTTTGCCTCATCGGTGAATCCAAGGATGGATTTATGGTTGCTTCGGCAGAAATAGGTAAGAAAATCCGTGCTCAGCGGCAAAATGTCTTCCGGATGCTCTCTAAGCGGAGGAATCGTCAGGTTGATCACATTGAGCCGATAGAAAAGATCTTCCCTGAACAAACCTTCAGCCACTCGCTTTTCAAGGTCGGCGTTGGTGGCTGCGATGATGCGGACATTGGCCTTGCGGGGTACGGATTCACCCAGGCGTTCATATTCCTTGTCCTGGACAAATCTTAACAATTTGGCTTGCACAGAAGGAGCCATATCGGCGATCTCATCCAAAAAGAGTGTTCCGCCCTCACAGGCCGAGATGCGTCCCGGATTATCCCGCACCGCCCCGGTGAAGGCACCTTTGACATAGCCGAACAGCTCGCTTTCAAGAAGTTCCGAAGGCAAAGCCGGGCACGCGACCACCATCATTGGCTTTGTTTTTCTGGAACTCCATTGGTGAATAGCTCTGGCAAATATCGACTTACCCGTTCCGCCTTCGCCGTAAAGCAACACGATGGCCTCTGAGAGCGCGGCCTTTTTCGCAGTTTCCATAATCCGCTGCATGCCGGCATTTCGGGTTTCCAGTCGATTTTCCGGACCAAGTTGCTGGATGTCCTCCCGAAGCGAGGTAATTTCGTTTTCCAGTTCCCGGATCTTCCCGATCCGGCGAGTCATAAGCCTCACCTGGTCCGGAGAGAATGGTTTGGCGATGTAGTCGGTAGCGCCGCGCCGCATCGCCTCAACCACGCTTTCAATTGATGCGTAGGCTGTGATGACCACAATTTTGATCCAGGGTGAGTCTGACAGAAGGCCGGGGATCAATTCCATGCCATCTTCTTCACCCAATTTAAGGTCCACAAAAGCCAGGTCAAATGCCCGGTTCCGTGCTTCCTGAACGGCATCAATCGGATTGCTCACGGAAATAACATGATGCCCCTCGGCTGCCAGACAATATGAGAGTGTCTTCCGGATGTTGGTTTCATCATCCACAATAAGGATTTCAAGCCGGATGGGTTTATGATCGGAATTGAGCAGCATTTTTCAGCTTTGTTATCTTTTTGACTCCTGCCCACTCATTGCTGACTTTCACCAAAAGCATTTTTTGAGTGTAATAAACAACTTCCTTTCAAATACTACTCCAGGCAAATCAATGTCAATCAAATGATTTTATAAATTCTCAAACGTTTCGCAATTGCGAAAAAGATGATAGTTGTTTTCATCCAGCGGATAATCCCAGGAACCGGTCTGATGAACAATTTTACCGCCAAAACCGGATTTAAAACGGTAGAGGCCGAAAAAGGGGTGATCAGGGTTCTTGGAAGGTGAAACCGCACCCAGGTCATAGATCCGACACCCTTTCGAACGTGCAAGTTGGATGGCTTTCCAGTGAATGGCGTAAGATGCCATCAAGTTTCTCTTTCGGTTTGAGGAAGCGCCAAACAAAAAGGTGGCCGTATGGCCGGAAATCACAATAATGGCCCCGGCAAGAATGTCATGATCATGACCGGCAAGAAGGAAAAGAATTTCACAGGATTTCCGGCGTGAAGACAATGCGGAGAAGAGTGCTGAAAAATGTCTGAAATTGCATCGACAAAGCTGGTTACGCTTTGCCGTCTGCTGATACAGATCGTAAAAGGCTGGAAGAAACGATGGTGAAGCCTGAAATACGTGGATACATTTTTTTCGGGCCAGGCGGATATTATATCGGGTTTTGGGTTTCATACCGAACATAATTTTTTCTTCACTTCGATTCAGGTCCAGAATCATTTTATCCGCAAAAGTATAGTTCACAGCTGCTTTCCGGAGATTCCAGGAGCTGGTCCCGAAATTCATCCGTAACTCCTGTATCCGGGCTTCAGGCCGCTCAAAAAAATGGGGTTGACCCGCATTGGTTTCTGTTTCCGAATAAGGTGATTCCCAGGGAAGATCATACCGGATAAAAGCTGTATTAGGATCCAGATATGTGCTTATGGATTCGGAAAGCGCTTCCAGGAAAATTCCATACTGGTCCGTTTTCGGGCAGAATTCCGGCCCCTGCGGAACATAAGCCATGGAGATCCCGGATGATGAGCTTTTGATCAGTACCAGGACATCCCCCTGCAATCCAGGGGATGTCAGATCAAAAGCGAGTGACCTCCAGCCAAGTCGAGATTTGACCGCACTCCAGAATGCGGTCTGGAAAACAATATCCGAAGGCAACACCTCCTCGGTTTCCTTCTGTTTCAATTGAATCTTCATGTTTATTTACCTCGCTGCAATCCAAGGTTGAGGATGATCAACTTCCATGTAAATTCTGTTTAATGTTTCATTTAGAAACGTCGGTTGCGGAGTACTTCTCAATTTCTCGACAACTTTTCGGATCTCCTGGATGACCTCGATGCCAGGGTCTGCGTGGATACTTTTCAGCACTCGAATCAAGGCATCTCCTGCAAGAATCCTGGCATCATAATAGAGGTTATCATCGGCCAATGTGGCGAGGATCTGAAACACAAAATCCATTGAAGGATTTTGAATCTCTCCGGCCCGTTTCAGCACTTCTTCGCGAAGTTGCCAGTTTCCCTTATGTTGAAGTATTCTAATTAAACCCGGCTGGCAATCCGTTAGCCGGCCTTTGTCACCCAGTTCATCAAGAAGGTTTAAAACCATCCTCCAATCATCAAGGTTTCCGAAAGGATCATGTGTCATCAAATCACTCCTTTCCGGTAAAATGCGTCATAAACCATGTCGGGGGAACATAAAAAGCGGTTAGATATCAGCTCACAGATAATCGCTCTGCTCAAGGTCGACTTTAACTGAGATGTTATGACCGGCGATTCACTATTTTTCAATAATTCAAATCCCTTGTGTATTCTTTGTACTTATCCATTTGTGTCTTGGTAAGTTTCAGGCTTTGAGGCTGTTTTTTCGGATCAACCGGAATCTGAGGTCCGAAAAGATGCCGATCAAGACGTTTGACTTTGCCTTCGGGGGTAATCAGTAAAAAATTGGTATCTTCATAATCATCAAGAACAATAAAGGATTTACCGGAAGCTTTGTTTTTCACCAGTTCCATAGAAATCAACTCCTCGTAAATGGGTTTTAATCAATAACCGGAACACAGACATATTCTGCCGGCCGGCATTTGTTTATGATGTGATCTTAGAGCAAGATAGATGCCGGGCTCCATGGAACGGTATATCCGCTTGATTTAATTAACAATATTCATAAAAACCGAATGTGGGAACATGGGCGAAACGGGAAAAATTCGCCCGCAAACACCATTAAATTACTATAAAATATTGATTTTATGATATAATTTGATATGGGCGATATGGCCCGATGTGTGCGATCATGGCGCTTATTTATGTGATCGGCATTTTCCGGAAAAGTGCTCTCCGGGAAATACCCAGCAGGGCTGCTGCCCGGGTTCGGTTGCCCCCCGTTTTTTTCAGTGCTTTTGATATCAGGGTCTTTTCCAGTTCATCAACGGCATCACGGAGGTTCAAATGGTTCGGCATCGGCCTCATTCCGGCATCCATCCCAGGCGCAAGGAATTCTATGTGGCCCAGGGTTATGTATCGCTGCAATACATTGCGCAATTCACGGACATTTCCGGGCCAATCGTATTCGATGAGAATATCCATAATGTGGCCCGGTACCCTTTGTAGTGCCGAAGGCTTTTTCATTTTCCGTAAAAAATGCTCCACAAGCAAGGGGATATCCTGTTTTCGGTCCCGCAATGGCGGCAACTCAATCTGGATCACCTGGATACGGAAGAAAAAATCATTGCGCATGTCTCCGGACATGACCCTGTCGCTCAAAGAGCTGTTTGATGCCGATATGATCCGAAAATCGGATGAAATGGTTTCGATGCCGCCAATGGGACGGTATTCTCCTCCCTCAATGGCCCTCAACAACTTGGCCTGCATATTGAGCGTCAGCTCGCCGACTTCATCGAGAAACAATGTGCCGCCATCGGCCATATCCAGATATCCCGGAGAATCCCTATGAGCACCGGAAAAAGCCCCCTTCCGGTGGCCGAAAAATTCCCGCTCGAATAAGGATTCCTGAATTGCCCCGCAATTGACGGGAACAAATCGCTTGTTTTTTCTGTCACTATAATCATGGATGGCTCGGGCCACCAGCTCTTTGCCGGAGCCAGATTCACCAAAAATGGCAATTCCGGCATCTGTTGCAGAAGCTTTGAGAATCAGTTCGTACACTTCCTGCATGGCCTGGCAGCGACCCAATATGTCTCCCAGGCGATACCGCTCCTTGAGCGAAGATCTCAATACCCGGTTTTCATTGTTTAGCAGCTCAGCCATTCTTTCTGCTTCCATTTGCCGCTCTTTGATTTCGGTAATATCCTTGAATGTCGACAGCAGAGCCGATTGTCCCTTATAAGAAATGGGAACATGGCAAACCTGTATCCATAACCTTTTTTCCCGGCAGATTAGGCGATGAACCTCCTCCAGTTTGGTTTCGGCCAACTCATGGGCTTTCGTGCCATAAATCCGTTTTATCGCCTCAGAATCACCATTTGAAGGGTAATCAACCGGCTGATCAACCATGGCTTCAGGGGAGGAAATATTGAATATTTTGCAAAACGCCGGGTTTACATAACGAAAACGGGCATCCTGCACCAGGGCGACTCCTTCGGCAACCTGCTCGGTGAGTATC
>CAYZJH010000039.1:0-33663 GCA_964478625.1 uncultured Desulfobacteraceae bacterium | reverse complement strand
GTTATTTAATAAACTGGGAATGATCCGTGGTTTTGTCAAAGGGTTTTTTCTTTAGCGTTTCAAAATAAAAAAAACCCGGGAAATAATCCCCGGGTTTTTTTTATTTTGAAACGCTAAAACTATGTTTTTCTGGATGATTAGAACAATCCGGATACCTTTCCGGTTTTGACATCCACGTCGATTCTGCGGAAAGCCGGGTTGGAGCCGGTTCCGGGCATCAAGCTGATGGTTCCTGCGCATGGGCACAAGAACTTGGCGCCTGAATAAATCAATACGTCACGGATCGGGAGTCTCCAGCCTTTGGGTACACCCTTGATTGTGGGATCGTGAGACAGGCTCAAATGGGTTTTAACCATCATGGTTGCAAAATCCGCATATTTGGGATCGGCTTCCAGCATTTTAGCTTTGGATTCAGCTTCGGGGCTCCAGTCGACTCCATCGGCACCGTAAACTTCTTTGGCAATAGTTGCGACACGATCACGCAGTTTCATCTCGATCGGATACAGGAATTTGAATTCATTTTCTTCGTTGCAGGCATCAATAACCGCATCAGCAAATTCCAAAGCACCTTCACCACCCAGTTCCCAATGTTTGGACTCGGCGCAACGAGCACCGGCAGCTTCTGCAGCCTTTTTCACGACGGCACATTCGGCATCGGTGTCGGTATAGAAACGGTTGATACATACCACGGGGTTGATACCGGCTTTACGGATAACGCCGATCATGTGGATCATGTTTTCGCAGCCTTTTTCAACCAGTCCCAGATTTTCCTTGGTGTATTCATCGGGAAGTTTAATGCCGGGAACGACCTTGGGTCCGCCGCCGTGCATCTTCAGGGCGCGGATGGTGGTGGTCAAAACGGATACGTGGGGTTTGAGGCCACTGAAACGGCATTTGACGTTCCAGAATTTTTCAAAACCGATGTCTGCTGCAAATCCACTTTCGGTGACATGGTAATCGAACAGTTTCAGACCAACACGGTCGGCGATAATTGAAGATTGGCCGACAGCGATGTTGGCGAACGGTCCGGCATGAACCAGACATGGATTGTATTCTGCTGTGCACATAAGGGTTGGATTGATGGTATTGCGCATAAAGGCGGTCATGGCATTACCGACTTCCAGATCACCGGTGGTCACCGGTTTTCCGCTCTTGTCAAATGCAACGGTGATGTTGTTGAGTCTTTCTTTCAGGTCAGCAAGGTCACGAATGACCGCCAGGATTGCCATACATTCCGATCCGACAGCGATACCGAACTTGGACTGCATGGTAAAACCATCTGTTCTTCCGCCGAGGCCGATAACGATATTTCTGAGTGATTGGGCACAGAAATCGATGATCCAGCCCATTTCCACGCGGGTGGGATCGATTTCGAGGCGACGCATACCGGTCAACCGTGCAAGCTGTTCATCGTTGTAGTTGCGTTCATGCTGCATACGGGAAGTCAATGCAACCATGGCCAGGTTGTGTGCGTTCATAATGTCGTTGATGTCGCCGGTAAGACCCAGTGAGAACTCAGTCATGGGAATCAACAAAGAGTTTCCGCCACCGGCCGCGGTACCTTTGACGTTCATGGTCGGGCCGCCGGAAGGTTGCCTGAGTGCGCCACCGACATTTTTACCACGTTTTCCAAGGCCTTCCATCAGACCGCAGGAGGTGGTGCTTTTTCCTTCTCCCAGCGGGGTCGGGGTAATAGCGGTGACCTCAATGTATTTTCCATCAGGTTTGTTTTGTAGGCGCTCGATAATTTTCAAAAAATCGAGTTTAGCCAGTCTGCCCATGGGTAGAAGTTCTTCTTTTTTCAAGCCCAACATTTCCTGCCATTGTTCAGGCATAGGCATGTTTTTTTCGGCTTCCTCTGAAATCTGCCAGTCCGGCATGTTTACCGCATCATAAGGCATTGATCCATTCCTCCTCTACTTTAAAAAAGTTAGCAAAAAATGAGTTCCAACATCTATTTGCCGGAAACTCTGCTATCAAGAAACTCTAAGAAATTGCACATAAATCAGGAAAATCGATAAAATCACTTTTCAGAAAACGATGAAAAACCGTACTTTTCATAAATAAAGAGTGATTTCTATCATGGGTTTTTAAAATTATCAAGAGCAATGTGCAATTTTTCAGCGGAATTTTCAATAAGATAAATGACTCCGCCACTTAAACTTTAAGAAGGTTGAGACGATAGTAAAATCCCTGTTTAGTCATTAGCTCACTGTGAGTGCCGGATTCGATGATTCGTCCGTGATTTAAAACGATGATTTGATCTGCATTGCGGGCAGTGCTAAGACGATGGGCTACCAGGATGGAGGTGCGGTTTTTCATAAGGTTGGCCATGGCATCTTGTATTTGCGCTTCGGTATTTGAATCTATATAAGACGTCGCTTCATCAAAAATAATCAGTTCCGGGTCACGGGCCAAGGCGCGTGCGATGGAAATCAACTGACGTTCGCCGCTCGAAATGGATAATCCGCCTTCGGAAAGGACTGTATCGATTCCCTTGGGCAATCTTTCCAGCACACGCTTGCAATTGGAAGCTTCGAGGATTTTTGTTCTTTCCTTTTCTGACAGATGGTTGTTGTTCGAAAAGATGTTTTCTCGAATACTCTGGGAAAATAAAAAAGGGTCTTGAGTGATGATGGCCATTTTGGATCTTAAAAGATAGGGTGAAATGAGGCGAATATCTTTCCGGTTTAATAGGATGTTTCCGGAGACCGGATCATAAAAACGAGGGATCAAATGGATCAGGGTGGTCTTTCCTGAACCTGTAGGGCCGACGATTGCGACGGTTTGCCCTGACTCAATGGTCAATGAAATCCGGTGAAGCACTGTTTCACCCGGTATATAGCCGAATGTGACATCCTGAAACTGAATTGTGTCGATTGATTCCAGTTTATCTGTTGCCTTTGTTTCTGATGATATCGCCTTGGGGGGATACTGGGAAAAAATGACGGAACCATCCTGCTCCTTGTTATCAAGGATAAGAAAAATTCTTTCAGCCGAAGCCATTGCATTTTGAAGCAGGTTATATTTGTCGGCAATATCCCGAATGGGCCTGTAGAACATTTTCATATATGAAATGAAAGCCACCAGGGAGCCAAGGCTGATGGCTCCGTCGATAACTCCTTGACCGCCGAAATAAATCACCAGTGCAACTGCCAATACTCCTGTGAATTCAATAAACGGTAAAAAAATTCCCAATACATGAATCTGTCGCATACCGGCTTGATAATTTTCATGATTGATTCTTGCAAAAACCTTAAAGTTTTCCTGTTCCCTCCCAAAGAGTTGTATGACACGAATGCCTCCGATAGTTTCGGCAATCCGGGTGTTAATTTCAGCCACTTTGATTCTCAGGACTCGAAAGGCCTCCCTGGCGTTTTTGGAAAAATAAATGGAACCGATCACCACAACAGGAAGCACCGCAAAGGATATCAGAGCCAGTTTCCAGTTGAGCATCAACAGCACGAATGCAATTCCGAACAACAAAAACAAATCTTTGAATACAAACGTGATGACCGATGTAAAAAGCTCATTCATATTCTGAACATCGTTGGTGACTCGGGTGACCAGTCTTCCGACAGGATTTTTTGTAAAAAATGACAAAGAGCGCTGCTGAATATGCCGGAATAGAGCCATTCTCAGATCGTGCATAATCATCTGCCCCATATATTCCATGATGACCACCTGGAAAAAATTGAGTGCAAAATTGATCAGAACGATTACTAAAAAAATCCCGGCAATAAGTTTCACACCCTCCAAGTCATTTTGACGAATCCATTTCAGGTCGTTTTTGTCAAGTCTTTCCAAATCTTCAAAGGTGATTATCGCTTTGGTTTCATAAACCGTGAAAAGTAGCGGATATTTTTTCACAATACCCGAAATGACCGGGTCTGAAACATCGACTTGGTAGATTCGGTCTGAATCCTTTTTTGAATTGGAATCTGTTTTAAAAATATCCGATGCCGGATTTGTATTGCCAAATACAGGTACGATATACCGATCGATGGCAATCTTGGTGACATAGGGAATGGCCAGATCCAACAGGGTAATGAAAACGACAAGGAGCACCGAGGCAATCAACAGGTGCCGATAGGGTTTGGAAAAAGGGTAAAGGCGTCTGAGAAGTTTTATATCATAAGGCTTTCCCAGTTTATCTTCTTCAAAATATCCGAAATCACTCTGCATAAAAAGTCTCTTCAATCTCCTGAAGCTGATAAGTGTCGCTATAATACTTGTTTTGGTTCATCAACTGCAAATGATTACCTGAGGCCATAATTTTTCCGTTGTCCAGCACAATAATCGTATCGGCAAAACTCAAAGCGGAGAGACGATGGGATACAATAATGGTGGTTTTGGTCCGGGACATCGCGCGAATTGCCTTGACGATGTTTGCGCCGGTCTCCATATCCACCTGACTGATAGGATCATCCAGGAGTAGAATAGGCCTGTCATTTAAAAATGCCCTGGCAAGTGCGATTCGCTGTTTTTGCCCTCCTGAAAGCACAACCCCTTTTTCTCCCACAATGGTGTCGAATCCTTTCGGAAAATCCAGGATAGTTTCATATATGGACGCCGCTGATACAGCTTGGTTCAATTTGTGATCTTCTATGGTTGTGTTTTCGAAAGTAATATTTTCCCGAATGGTACCGGCAAACAAAAAGGGTTCCTGGGGGACAAAAGATATCAGGGATCGGAGCTGAGCAATAGGAATATCACGGATATCGATACCATCGACAAGAATTTGTCCGGTACAGACATCATAGAGTCTCGGAATCAGTGCAAGAATTGTGGATTTACCGCCTCCCGGTGGCCCGACAATACCCAGTGTTCGGCCCTGTCTGATTTGAAAGGAGATATCCGACAGCACGCGGTTAATTTGTCCCGATTGCCCGGGTGAATCTTCTGGTGAAGGTTCAAAATCAAAAGACACGTTTTGAAAGTCGATTTTCCCTCTGAACCTGGGCAAAGTGATTGCATTTTTTCGGTCAATGATTTGGGGCTGGGTTTCTAAAATTTGATTGATCCTGTCCAACGATGCTTTCCCTCTCTGGATCAGATTGACGACCCACCCCAACGCCATCATTGGCCAGGTAATGATGCCCAGGTATGCAATAAAAGCGACAAAATCACCCGGAGTGATGGTTCCGAAAATAGTGAGGCGACCCCCCCAGAAAATGACGAGCGCCATACTCAGATTCGAGAAAAGCATCATCAGAGGAAAAAAGGATCCCGTGGTGCGCACCAGCCGCAAGTTTTTGTCAATATAATCCCTGGATTTTTTGTCCAGGTGCATATAAGATTCGTCTTCCCTTGTGAATGCCTTGATGATTCGAATACCGGAAAATCGCTCCCGAACCACTTCGGTCAAATCCGAAAAGGAAGCCTGAACTTGACTATACCTGCGGTGCATCTTTTTGCTGAAAAATCTTGTTCCCAATGCAATCAACGGCATAGGGATTAAAACCAGCAAGGTTAAAATCAAGTTAATGTAAACCATAAATCCGATGGCCGCCGCTCCTAATATGATGGCATCGGTCATCGCCACAATACCCATTCCGATAGCCATGCGAATGTGCATGATATCATTGGTGGCATGTGCCATCAGATCACCGGTTTTCATATGATCAAAATAGGACGGAGAAAGGGTTTGAATATGCTGAAAAAGATCATTTCGCAGTCCCTCTTCCACCCGGCGGGATACCCCCAGAAGAAAACGCCGCCAGAAATACCTGAAAATACCGATAGATAAGGCAATTGCGGTGATGTAAAAAGCGTAAACCAGCAGTTTGGAACCATCAATTCTGAAGGAGGTCAAATCATCCACGGCCCATTTGATGATTCGGGGAATAATCAGTTGAAGAATGTCCACTGCGATTAAAGAAACTAGTCCTAAAAAAATAAAAAGCCGATTTTCAATAAGATACGGCTTTATCAATCCGATAGATTTCATGAGTCCGTTTTTAAAATTAAGATAGATAGATTATTGTGTACCACAGTGTTCAGCATTAATTTAAAATTAACATATTTAAAAAAAACATAAATACTGATAATTAGTTTGCAAAGCCATACCCTTTTCGAAATTCCATGATATGGAACAAGATGCCGGGGACTGAAACCTTATACCGGATGATACTATAAACAACCACAATTTCATTTTAAGGATATAGCAAAAGCCGGTATCAACCACATTGACTTTAACCCGCTCGGTTGCTATCATCGCAAAATTATGGAAACAGGTAAAATTGTAGAATATATCGACCGACAGAAAATAATATGCGCGGTAGTGCTGGAAGTCAAGCAACAGAGATTGCGTCTTCTCAATGAAAATAATCGCGAAATCAGTCTTTCCGAGGGCCGCCTTCTTCATAGCAGCAAAAAGAACCTTGATATATCAATGGGGCGTGACAAGGTTGTCGGGTACCTTAAGGAAACAGCCGCCCGTAGAAATGAATTGTTAAGGGAAATCAATATCCTGGAATTGTGGGAAGTGCTCAATTCCGAACAGGAATGGATCGATCTCCCTACCATGACCGAGTTTTGCTTTCCCAGTCACGTTGATGGAGACCATGAATCTGCAGTGGTTCGCGCATTTTTCGAGGATAGATTGTACTTCAAATTTAAACCCAACGGATTTTTTCCGAACACGGTTGAGCAGGTAGAGCGGGTTATTGCCCAGGAACAAGAAGAAAAACATCGAAACCGGATTATCAATACAGGTGGGGACTGGCTTAAAGCTACATTGAGCGATCAGACAAAAAACTTCGAGCTGAGTAATTTATCAGATCAACAGAAAGAAGATTACATTGAGATTTTCAAATCCTATTACCTCTTTGAAAAGGACAGTCCCCATGCGAATCTGGTTAAAGCCATGATGGCCAGAGCCGGAATCGATGATATGGATATGCTTTTTGAATTTCTGGTTCGGCAAGGGGTTTGGGAGCCCACCGAAAACATCGAACTGCATCGCCTAGAGGTACCCACGGCCTTTAATCATGAGGTCATGAAAAGTGTGGGGGAATTAATTCATAGGTCACCTTCCTTCCTGGAGGGGTATCGTCATGATTTGACGGATCTGAAACTGATTACTATCGATGGGCAATCAACACTCGATTATGATGATGCCTTAAGCATTGAAAGGGCTGGTTCCAACTTTCGTCTGGGAGTTCACATTGCGGATGTAGGAAATTACATCAAAAAAGAAAGTAATATTGATCGGGAAGCCCTGAACAGAGGAAGCTCGATATACATGCCCGATCTGAAAATTCCCATGATTCCTGCGGCACTGGCTGAGGATTTATGCAGTTTGAAAGAGGGGATGCTTCGACCTGCAATAAGCCTGATGGCTATGGTGACCCCACATGCGGAAATACGGGCCTTTGAAATTTTTCCCAGCCTGATAAGAGTCAAACGTCAGTTGACCTATTTTGAGGCCAATATGATTGCCGAAACCGATGAAGAAATTAAAACCCTTTTTCATCTTGCGCAACATTTTCAGCAATACCGGTTGGATCATGGAGCCGTTCAGATTACACTTCCCGAAGTGAATGTCTGGCTTAATGAAGAAGGAGAACCGGTTGTCAGTCGCACAAACCGGGAAAGCCCTGGAAGAATGCTGGTTTCTGAAATTATGATTCTGGCTAACTGGCTAAAAGCCAAATTTTTGGCTGGTCAGGGACTTGCAGCTATTTTCAGATCCCAGCCAAAGCCTAAAGAGCGGTTATATCGAAGGAATGAGGGGAGTGTTTTTCAAAACTGGATGCAACGCAAGTTGCTCAGCCGGTTTGTGTTGACTACAAAACCGGACCCGCACTCCGGACTAGGACTCGATGCTTATATCACGGCCACATCTCCCATACGCAAATATTTCGATCTGCTTACCCAGCGTCAGCTCAGAGCGGCAATGGGACTTGAAGAACCCTATACCGAACAGGATGTCTCTCAGATCATTCAAAAATTGGAACACCCCATGAGTTGCGTTGCAAGACTTCAATTCCGAAGAAATCGTTACTGGCTGCTCAAATACCTTGAAAACCAGATTGGAAAAAAAGAAGAAGCCATTGTGCTTTCAAAACGGCGAAATGCTTACCAGATCCTGCTCACCGAATACATGATCGAATGCATGCTTCCCTCATCAGGCGGTATGAATTTAAAACCCGAAGATTTGATTCAGGTGACCATTCAACATGTGAATGCCCGCAAGGATATTTTGGCCGTATATTTGGGATAAAAATATTCTGCAGGTCACCCACCGATATCCTGAGTGTAATGTCGGACAATGGCCTTGCAAAGTCCGGGGATGGTGTATTCATCTGCTATGATATGAACATTAAACCCCAGTTCTTTTGCGGTATCTGCTGTGATAGGGCCGATGCAGGCTACCGTGATTCTATCTGAAAAAGAAAAAAAATGTCCATCAGGAATCAATGCCTTGAAATTTTTTACTGTTGATGAGCTGGTAAAGGTGACCATATCGATCTCATTATTCTGAAGGTCCTCTAAAAGAATCCCCGCATTTTGGTCATCCTGAATCGTACGATAAGTGGCGATTTCATCAACAATGGCACCCATCTTTCTAAGTTCCACGGGTAGAATGGGACGAGCTTCCTGTGCTCTTGGCAATAAGATTTTTTTCCCGGCGATATTTTCTTTTAAAAAAGCCTCCACCACGGATTCAGCGCGGTAGCTCTCCGGGATAATATCCGTGGTTAATCCATGTCTGAGAAGCATATCTGCGGTCGCGGGCCCGATAGCTGCCGTTTTCAAATGTCCTAAGGCTCTGGCATCCGATCCATTTAAAAAAAGACGTTCAAAGAAATGTCTAACACCATTAACACTGGTAAAAACGATCCAGTCGTAAGATTTCAAATTGGAAATGGCAAAATCAAGAGGTGTCAGGTCATCACACGGAACAACTTTTATAGTTGGGCATTCGAGCACCTCGGCACCCAATTCCGAAAGGTCGGACACCAGATCGCTGGCCTGTTCCCGTGCACGGGTTACGACAATTTTTTTACCCAACAAGGGGCGATTTTCGAACCATTTCATCCGTTCCCGCAAGCGAACCACATCTCCGATGACAATAATCGCGGGTGCTTTTAAATTGGCCTCACGAACCCGTTCCACAATATTTGAAAGGATACCGGATACCGTTTTTTGCTGTGACGTGGTTCCCCATCTGACTAAAGCTACGGGGGTCTCCGGTGATTTTCCATTTTTAATCAGCTGATCCACGATATCTGGAAGATTTTTAACGCCCATGAGAAAAACAAGTGTTCCGATACCTCGTGCCAGAGAAGGCCAATCGATATTCGAGTTGTTTTTATTGGGATCTTCATGTCCTGTAATAAAAGCGACAGTGGAGGTGAATTTGCGATGGGTTAACGGGATTCCTGCATAAGCGGGGGCTGCAATAGCAGAAGTTACACCCGGAACGATTTCAAAGGGGATGCCCGCATCGATGAGAACCTCGGCTTCTTCCCCACCCCTTCCGAAAATAAAGGGATCTCCACCCTTGAGTCTTGTGACAATGACACCGGTTTTGGCTTTTTCCACAATAAGATTGTTGATACCTTCCTGAGACAGGGTGTGGTCACCGCCTTTTTTCCCCACATAAATCATTTCTGCTTTTGTATTGGCATACCTCAGAAGTGTTGGTGAAGCCAGATAATCATAAATCAAAACATCGGCTTTACGGATACACTCTTTGCCTTTTACCGTAATCAATCCCGGGTCTCCAGGGCCTGCTCCCACCAGATAAACTTTTGCACTCATTTATTCGATTCCCGCTCTTAATTTGTCCAATATCTCTTTTGCCCCTTTTAAAAGAAGCAATTCGGCAAGTTCGCGGCCAAGCTTTTCGGATTCTTGTTCAGGACCTGACAGGGAATCCCTGATCATGAAGGAGCCGTCCGTATCGGCCACCAGACCGGTAAGATGAAGAATTCCGGCATGTAATTTTCCATACGCGGCAATGGGGGTCTGGCAACCGCCTTCCAAACGTTTAAGAAAGGCTCGCTCAGCTGTAACTGCTATGTGTGTGTCGTCATGATTCAATGAGGCGATTAAAGGTCCGATAACCGGATCATGATCTCGAATTTCGATACATAAAGCACCCTGGCCGACCGCCGGCAACATAACGGATTCATCCAGATACTCGGTGATTTGATTTGCAAGCCCAAGCCTTTTTACACCGGCTGCCGCCAGAACAATGGCATCCAGATTCTCGGTATTCAGTTTTTTTATCCGCGTGTCAAGGTTTCCCCGTAAAGGAACAATCCGAAGGTCCGGTCTGGCGTGTAAAAGTTGGGCGGACCGTCTGAGGCTGCTGGTGCCAATTCTTGCACCGGTTTTAAGCTGAAAAAAACTTTTGCCGCTGCTGGTTATCAGAATATCCCCGGGATTTTCGCGTTCGGGAATCGCTCCTATACAAAGCCCCGGTGGAATGTCGGACGGCATATCTTTCATGCTGTGAACGGCGATATCGATTCGCCCATCCAGAAGAGCCTCTTCGATTTCCTTTACAAATAATCCCTTTCCTCCAACTTTGGCCAGAGGAACATCCAGGATAATATCCCCCTTGGTTTTAATAATGGAAAGTTCCACCAAAACCCCGGAAAATGAGGACTCCAGAGTCGTTTTGATGTGATTGGCCTGCCATAGGGCCAGCTGGCTTCCACGGGTGCCGATAATAATTTTTTTGTCTTGGGATTTCATAACTGAAGTCATCAGTGGCCGCAGGTTGAGCAATTGGTGGCCGCGCATCCGCTGCAAGCCGAAGCACCCGCCGTTCGGCTCACGGTTTCCCCGCCTTTACCTTTGGACAAAAACCCGCATATCGACATCTGCTTGCATACTTCGGAGCTGTTACACTCCGGGCAATCAGGTTTTTCTGAGCCGAAAACAAGGCATTCGAAATCTTTTCCGCAACTTGAACAATGATACTCATAAATTGGCATTTTCATTACCTCTGACTGTTATATTGATCTGCTTAATGCTCTTTTGAAGTGAGAATTTTAATCACTCAATTCATAAAATCAACCCAAATCCAACTTTTCAATCACTCCCGCAGCAATCAGTGGAACCATGATTTCATGGCAACCCACCAGGTGGTATCCTTTGCCGCCGGTCAGGGTCGGACGGTGTACCACATTGGTGAGCGGGCGGTAGTGACTTATAAAATCCATATTTACCGTGGTAAACTTTTTAACCTGATACCCAAGGTTTCGAACCAGGGTAATTGCTTTTAAAAAGACTTCGGGAAGCAATACGGCCGATCCCACGTTCATATACACACCGTTTTCAAGTGTTGAAACCACTGATGCAAATATTCGGAAATCCAGGTGAGTGGCAACGCCTGCCCCGGAAGGGTCAAATCCGGGATGCATATGGATGATATCCGTTCCAAAAGCCACATGCACGGTTACAGGAATACCATATTTCGCACCTGCTGCCAGGATGCTCATATCCGAAAAGGGAAGTCGATTTTCAAGCATCAGGCTTCCCACCGCAAATCCCAGGCCAACGGAATCCTGTTCAGATTTCTGGATTGCCTCATTGAGAAATTGTCCGGTTTCCTGTGCCATACCAAACTCACCCGTGTCCAATCCTGCAGCGACATCCTCGGAAGTTTTTCCCGCATAGGCCATTTCAAAATCATGGATAATTCCGGCCCCGTTCAGAGCTACAGCCTTGATGATCCCTCTTTTGATCAGGTCGATGATAACCGGCGCCAGACCAACTTTGATGACATGAGCGCCCATTCCGACCATAATTGTTTTTCCCGATAGACAGGCAGATGCCAGGGCATCAATGACCTCCCGCAGGTTCTTTGCGGCCAGAACGTCAGGAAGACTTTCCAGAAAGGATGAAAAACTGTTTCCTTTATTCCAGGGTTTTGCCAGGTTTTCCAAAGATACCTTACTCTTTCGATTTGCTATTGAGTAAGTTTTCAAAAGGGTCAGGTCAATGGGGTCAAATGGATTTTTTTTGGGCATGATCCGATTTATATGTAAAGATTAAAAAGATTCCGGAAAAAGAATTCGTTCCACCAGTTCGCATAATACATGGATCAGGGTGATATGAACTTCCTGAATTCGCGCGGTAACATCAGACTCCACGCAAAAGACCATGGAGGAATATTCAACGATGGTTCCTCCCCGACCTGAAAAACCCATGGTGAACATTTCAGCTTTACGGGCTGCATCCAATGCTTTGATTACATTCGGTGAGTTTCCGCTTGTGCTGATTCCTAAAGCCGTATCATGCTTTTGTCCAAGAGCCTGTATTTGTTTGCGGAAAATTTCATCAAAGGAATAATCGTTTCCTATGCTGGTCAAAATGGATGAGTCCGTGGTTAAAGCCAAAGCCGGCAGGGGAGTACGTTCGATTTTAAACCGGTTAATAAATTCAGCGGCCATATGTTGCGCATCGGCTGCACTTCCGCCATTTCCAAAAATAAGAATCTTATGACCGGATGCAATACACCCTGCCAGTTGTTCGGCTGCCTGCACTATTCGGTCTGCATTCTTTTTAAAAAAGATTTCCTTTGTTTGAAGGCTTTCACGGGCAATGTCATCTATGATTTTTTTCATGATACCTTTCATAATTATGAAGCGTCAGCCATAAGGCGATGTTCGATCTCTTGAATAAATGTCCGGCAATCCTGCCCAAGGTCCGAAGCGACTTTGAATTCTTTCAGGGCATCTTCAAAATGGCCGAGCAGGTAATAGACCTCTCCCAGGCGTTCATGAAACAGCGCAGTCGATGGAGAAAGATCGACACTTTGTCTGGCAAACACAATGGCGATTTCCTGGTTTATTTTTTGCCTTGCATACATGCATGCAAGGGCTGAAAGGGAATAAGCATCATTGGCATTGATTTTGACCGCTTTTGAATATGCCTGGATTCCTTCGTTGACCATATTCAGCTCATTATAACATTCTCCAAGAAAACGATGGGCCGGCCCGGACTCTGCATCCATTTCCACTGCCTTTTCAAGATATTTCCTCCCGGATTCCAGGTCTTTAAGTTCCAGGTAGAGTCTCCCGAGTTGAATGACTACCTCAAATTGATTTTTGTCAAGAGTATGGGCTGTAAGAAACATTTCAAGAGCATTTTGTTTATCCCCGGTCATCAGGTAAGCCAGTCCCGCGTTGTACGGAGCTATTACATCTTCCGGGGAAAGGGCCATAACCTTTTTAAACTGCTCCAGCGCTTTCAGGTGTTCTCCTTTGCTACTATAACAGACCCCAAGGCTATTGCTCACGTTGACATTCTGCGGATCCATCAGGAGAGCCGTTTTAAATTCGATCATTGCTGAATCCACATTTCCATCCTGATAAAGCTTATCTCCGCTGATGTTTAAACTGACGGCATCAAATCGGACCGTACTGTTTTGACCTAAAAGACCGGCGTGATGCAAGGCTTTATGAGCATTTTCAAGAATATGATCCTTTTGGAATGCCAATTGAGGGTAACCGGCAATGCCCACTGAAAAGGTGGCATCGGTTTTAAATCTCAATTCTTTTCGAATGGTTTCGATAATGTTAAAAATATCGTAATTTTCTTTTACCTCAAAAAAGCAGGCCAGACAATCAGTATGCCATAATCCCCAAAAGCCGGAGTAAATCCTGCATGTTGTATCAACAATCTCAGCAAGAAGCGGCATCACCTCTTGAAATGTTAAGCTGTTATCCGAGGCAGAACTCATGACCGGGTCCGGGCAGATTACAACGGCATCAAAATGATCCCAGGATTCCAGTTTTTTTGAAACGTATTCAATAAAAGCGTTTCCGCAAGCTATTTCTGGAAATGACCGCAACAGGGATTTTTCAAGGTCCAACCCATGGGTTTCTGTGGATTTGCCCCGATCGGTTGATAAATCCGCTTCTTGTTTACGGTCTGGTGTTGATCCGGTTTTTTGATAAATGTATCTGCCGCCATGTCCGGGATAAGGGTCCGTTTCCATTTTTGTCATGCTCAATCCTTGTTCAGCATGGTTTTGAAAGCCGATTCGATTATTGCCAGTTCATCGACCTGGATGGTTCTCAGGTCCATGATAAACAGATTATCTTCGATCCGTCCGATAATCGGCGGATTATGGTTTCTCATGAATCGTTCCAATGCATTGACGGTCATTGTTTTAACATGGACTCCAATTCCTTTGCTGGGAATCTTTAGCATCGGAAGAGAACCGCCGCCGGCCCGTGAGGTCAAATCCATGACATGAACGGAGAGTTCAGGAATTTTCAGGTTTTCCAGCATGTTAAAAAGGTTTAAAGCCTTTTCTTGAATTCGGGAAAGAGGCATCAGGATCAAATTCAGGGTCGGAATCAGTTCGACGGCCTGCTGAGGATTTCGATAGATCCGAAGAGTGCTTTCAAGGGCGGCCAGGGTCATTTTATCAATTCGCAACGCTCGATTCAGGGGATTTTTTTGAATTTTTCTAATGGTTTCGCTTTTCCCGACAATAATCCCTGCCTGAGGTCCTCCTAGAAGCTTATCACCACTAAAAGTCACAATATCGGCACCGGTGGATACAGACTCTTGAACGGTCGGTTCTTTTGCCAGTCCGAAATTTGAAAAATCAATAAAGGTCCCGCTTCCAAGATCCTCCATAACAGACAGCCCATGAGACCTTCCGATTCCTACGAGTTCCCCAAGAGTCACTTCCGATGTAAATCCGATAACTTGATAATTGGAAGTGTGAACTTTGAGAAGAAGAGCGGTGTTTTCAGAAATGGCATTTTCGTAATCACGGGGATGGGTCCGGTTGGTGGTGCCAACCTCTTTTAATATGGCCCCACTTTTAGCCATGACATCGGGAATTCTGAATGACCCTCCGATTTCCACCAGTTCCCCTCTGGAAACGACAACTTCCATGTCTTTGGCCAGGGTATCCAGGCAAATCAGTACTGCAGCGGCATTGTTATTGACCACCAGGGCGGAGTCTGCACCGCAGATTTCACAGAGGATATCCTCAACAACCGCATATCTGGACCCGCGCTTTCCCTTTTCAATGTCGAACTCAAGATTGGAATATCGGCTGTTTATCTTGAAAAGATTTTCGAGGGCGTCGGCCGGAAGAATTGAACGGCCTAAATTGGTGTGAACAACCACGCCGGTCGCGTTGACAAGCGGAATCAGCCTTGGAGCCAGTGACTTTTGAATCCGGTTTCGAACTTTCTGTATCACATTGCCCATCTTGAGCTGGTGTTCGGAAACGAAGGCCTCATTTGAAATGATATCCCTTCGGATCTGCTCGGTCACTTCGCGAACACATCGTGTCAGAATATTTTTTGGAACCGTGTCGAGATCTTTTTCGTTTCCCAAAGTTTCGAGGATTCGATCCACCCCGGGAATCATCCGAAAAAGCTTTTGTTGTTTTTCAGATACCGTCATCAACGAACTCGTTAGAAATACCTAAATTAAAAATAAAATTAATACCATGATCAATGTCTTGATTTCAATATATTTATTCCGGTTTGATAAAAAGGTCTCAGCGCTTAATGCACCGTTTTCAAGCTTTCAGAACAGGAGCAAAATTTTTTGAACGATTATGCCAGGCCGGGTCTATCGTTTCCCCAACCTCCTTTTGTCGGCAGGGGGTTCGGCTACGGCATGATTGAAGAAAATAGGATTCCTGGAATTCTGCCCCTTTACAATGGATAGAATTTCCTTTAAAAACAAAACCTTTCAAGCTGTAAGATTTGGTTTGAAAAGTTTGATCAGGATTTTTTTAAACCACCTGAGCACGGATCCATGTTACAGAAAAATCATACCGTATTTATTATCAACCCGAAAGCGGGCAGCGGCCGGTCAGGTTCCAGGTGGCCTGCGGTGATGTCGTTGGCCAAAAAACATCTTGGCCTTTTTCAGGTCATGCGGACATCCGGACCGGGGGATGCCGTCAATTTTGCAAAAGAGGCTGTTTGCAAAGGAGCCGGGCTTGTGGTTTGTGTCGGAGGCGATGGAACTCTAAATGAAGTTATCAACGGGATCATGTCCCATGGGCCATCGGTGCGCGAAGGTGTTTGCGTTGGATATATTCCATGTGGAACCGGCCTCGATTTTATCAGAACTGTCCCTATACCGAAAAAGCTGGAGCAGGCAGTTGAGGTTATTAAAAATAAAAACACCCGCTTGATTGATATTGGAAAAATTTCTTATCGGGATCATTCGGGAAAAGCCGCATGCCGATACTTTCATAATGTGGTCAGCTTTGGCCTCGGTGGCGAAGTCGATATAAAAATCAATGATTCCAGAAAATTATTCGGCACCGCTTCATTTTTTCGGGCTGCGTTTATGGCCGTTCTCAGATATGGTAAAAAAAAGGTTTATATCAAGGTTGATCATCACCTTGAGGGAGAGGCTGTAATATGGAATGTAGTCGTTGGCAATGGACGCTATCACGGTGCAGGAATGAAAGTGGCTCCTGAGGCAAAAATCGATGATGGAATCTTTCATGTAACCATCCTTGGGAATATGAATTTAATCGAGGCGTTCTGTAAATTTCCCAAGCTTTACACCGGAAATTTTAAAGTTCGAAAAATTCAGCAGACAGTCGGAAAAATGATCCATGCGGCATCTGAACAAAAAGTTCTTATTGATCTTGATGGAGAATGCCCGGGTACGCTTCCGGCAATTATGGAAATGGTTCCGAAAGCCATTAATCTGGTGGTCGGAGATGCATAACTTAAATTGACAGATGCAAAGCAACTTGGGAGCAAAACCATGAAAAACATTATGGTCACCGGAGGGTGCGGATTTATCGGATCCAATTTTATTCGCTATCTTTTAACAGAATCCGATCTCAGGGAAGATATGCGTATTATCAACGTGGACAATCTGACTTATGCGGGCAATCATGAGAGCCTTGAGGATGTTTCCGAACCATTTTCAGCTCAATATGTTTTCGTAAACGCGGATATTTGTGACAGGCAAACCATGGAAAAGGTGTTTGATGAATTTAAAATAGACACGATTTGCCATTTTGCCGCCGAGTCCCATGTGGACCGATCCATTGTCGAACCAGATGCTTTTGTACGGACAAATATCATGGGAACTTTTACCCTTCTGGATTTGTTCAGGGCAAGAAAAGACAGAATGGTTCTCTTTCATCATGTCAGCACAGATGAAGTGTTCGGTTCGCTAGGCAAATTCGGCCATTTCACGGAAACAACACCGTACAATCCGAACAGTCCCTATTCAGCCTCCAAAGCCTCATCAGATCATTTGGTCAGAGCGTTTACCCATACATATTCAATACCCACAACAGTTTCCAATTGTTCCAACAACTATGGACCCTATCAATACCCGGAAAAGCTCATTCCCCTGATGATTTTGAATGCATTTGAAGGCAAAGAGCTTCCGGTTTATGGAAAAGGGCATAATATCAGAGACTGGCTTTATGTCAAAGACCACTGCCGGGGTATCTGGGAGATCATGAACCGGGGAAAACGAGGAGAAACCTATAATATCGGAGGGGATTGCGAAAAGCAGAACATCGATGTGGTCTCCATGATTTGCGATATTCTGGATGATATGAAACCATTAAAAAACGGTCGGTCCAGAAGGGAATTCATTAAATTTGTAGATGACAAAAAACTGAGGCCGGGCCATGATTTCAGGTACGCTATTGATTTTTCCAAAATCCAGGTGGAGTTGGGATGGGCTCCCGAAGAAAATTTTGAAACAGGACTGAAAAAAACGATCCGATGGTACCTGGATCATCCAAACTGGGTGAGCCTTGTGCAAAAAAAGTGCAGTGAGTGGCTGCGCAGGCACTATAAAGGGGAAACACCACCCAGCTGGAACAATGTAAATTGAGCGGCAATGCGGATTCCATTAATTGAATGGCTTTCGGGATTATTTCTCCGCCACTTCCTTGAGTTTCTGCAGCGCCTTCGGCCAGGTGTCCTGAAACATCTGTGAATATTCTTCGTTGCTGTCCATCTCCACGAGCAGTTCGGTCCCATCGCCAAGGTCTTTGAAGGTGTAATTTTCCAGCGCGCCGGCCCACCCTTTTACTTTTTCGCTCGTGGTGTCTTCCTTCCCTTCCTGCACGATTCCGAGGTGTTCGATGGAAATATACTCGTAAGGTCTGTTTACCTTTATTCTGCTCACCATTCCGGACATTTCGCCGGTTTCACCGGGAGCGAGGAAGAGAATCCGGCTTCCCTCGTTCCAATTGCCGATATAATGGGAGCCCCGACAAAATTCTGCTGTCCATTGACGATAGGTCTCGTCATTGAGCATGGTTTTCCATACCTTTTCTTTGGGAGCATCGATGACGATGGAAAAATTGAGCCTTTCCATTTTTATCTCCTTTCAGATTGTTGTGATCTGCATGTTGGTCAACTATTTCTGTTCGGTGATTCGGCCGCAATTCATAATGACAACAGCCCTGCTCATTGTGGCTGTCTAGTCTGAAGCCATGAGGATCGCGGCGTTTCCCAAATTGGCCGGCGAAGGAAGTCTCTTCAACAGCGTCAAATCATCGAGAGGAACAATGGCTTCATGTCAATGAGCGAAGGGATTCTTTTATGCCCGATTGCCATTCAGCCATGGTAAGCTCTTTGAACGAAGTCGTTCCGACGGCTCCAGCGGCAAGAACAACGTCCGGTTCCAGGGTGCGCAATATCTCAATGCTCCTTTTTAGATCGGATTTGTTGCTCTCTCCGGGTACATATCCACCGGCCAGGGCACCATGATTGAGGTAAATGGTATCGCCTGTAAAAAGATAGGCTTTCCCATGGGGCGATTTGTAGAAGTAGCATGCACTTCCAGGAGTATGCCCGGGAGCAGGAATGACCTCGATGGCTCCCAAATGCATCTCTCGATCCTGGAAAGTGATATCTGCCGCTATCCCGGACTGTTCCCTTATGGAGCTTTCCTCAAGGGAATGGCAACACAGTTTCGCGCCGAACATCTGCTTGATGCGCGCAATGGATGGACTGACTTCATGGGAGTGAGCCAGATATTGACGGACGATGCCTCCCAATTTCCGAATTTGATGAAGTTCATCCATATCGGCCATGGGACCTATAGCCTCTCGTCCGACATTGTAAAACAGAATGTTTCCTTCGCCCCTGAGGAGAAGATAAGCATTGGAGATCGCTTCAGGAAGTTCAGCCATGATGTGTTCCGTGACTGATTGCCAAAGGTCCGCATAGAGTCGCCTCATCGGTGCTCTCCTTTCCAGAGGGAAATCTTCCAGTATACCATCATGCTCTGAGTTTTCCTTTCGGGTTGGTGGCCGAGTTGCTTTATATATAAAAAAACCTAAATACTACTCGACAGGTTGTCAAATTCGATACATGGGTATTGTGCCATTATTCTGCAGGATGTTTCAGTCTGAAAAAATCAAATTGTATTGAAATAATCATAACTCAATGAGTTTATAATCAGATTCTCTTTAATGGTTGATCCATAGGTTAGTTTCGGCAAGAATCATTTCATTTCTCTGGTCTTCGTCGCCTTGGCATCCGTATTTTTTTCTCGCTCCCACCAAGTGCAGCCAAACGCTTGCTGCTCTCCAGACTGAATAAGGCTTCAAGCCCTTTGTGGGCAAGAGCTATTTTTTCATTAATTCCAGTGAGTTTTGACGCCTTTTCAATCAGGGAGTCCTCATTGTTTAATGTTGTACTAATCTTCTCGACTCGGAACCGATCCTCTTTTTGTTGTGCGAACTGTGCGGCTGATTAGGCATACGCAAGACGGCCTTTCGGCTGAGGATTAGGCCTACCGAGTCTTGTGGCGGTTTCGATCCACTCATCGATAATTTGTTCAGCATTGCTCAGAGCCTCTTGATAAGTCTTTCCGTCCGCCAGGCATCCGGGGAGTTCCGGTACCTAACCCACAAATGCATTATCCTCAGAACTCCAAAAAATAATGATTTTGTATTTTATTTCCATTTTTCTTCGCCAAGACGAATATGGTACTTCAGGATCACATCCCTGACTTGTTTGACTTGGTATGGTTTCCCTTTACCTTCTTTGGGTTGTAAATTGGCAATCTCATCAACACCATCCTGGGTGAAGATACGGTGATCCCTTTTTATAGACTCATCAAACCCAAACCGCTTGAGCAAGGAGCATGACGTCTCGAACGAGACATTCGCATCTGATTGCTGCATCAGAATCTGCTCGTACAGCTTTTCGAGTTTGCTCATTATCGTATCCTATTATTTCCATTCATTTGGGCCAAGTTGCTTTTATAATCTCTCGCACAACGGTAAGCTCAAAAGCCCCGCCCCGATTTATACATTTGCAAAGCGTTTCCGGGGTCTTGTGAAGCGAAAGGTTCGCTTAAAGTTTTTTCTGAAACTCGTCTTTAGTGATTTCACAATCGCGTAATATCTGAGCAAGAAGACCCCGGCCAATTGTCTCCCCCCGGTGTATTGGAACAACCGTGCATCGGCCGTCTTTGTGCTGAAGGAAATGATGGCTTCCTTTTTTCCGCATTACCTCGAAACCGAATTTTTTAAGTGCTCGGATGAGGTTGCTGCCAGTTATTGATGGGAATGTGGTCATGCGTTTATTACTACTTTTTGGACGCCTATAAATTCATTGGATACAGGATTCTCCACCTCAAGGCAAAGCTCAATGGCTTCCTTTACCCTTTTAATTAAGGTATCAAGAGATTTGGCCTGCGTGTGGCAACCTCGAAGAGCAGGAACGGAGGCAATAAAGAAACCATCTTCGTCTTTTTCTATTATTACACTAAATTCTTTCATTTTAGTCCTCCTGGGATTTTGTCCTTTATACCATAATATTTTAAGCGAAAAATTGATAGGTGCCCTGACAGGTGTAAAAAAAGCTCCTGTAAAGCTTAAAATATGGTTCTATGCTTCAATTTTGTAACATATTACCGGGAATATGGTTGATATGCAAATTTTTTTCGGGCTTGTAGATTTTCAATATAATCCCAACTTAAATGACATGAAGGAATGTTCATGTATTGGGTAACAAGAAATGCTTTTACTTTAAAAAGGATCCGGGAGGCACTGAAATGGGGGAACTGAAACTGTTAGATATAGCCAGAATCATGATTTGTAAAAAGCACGACAGCTATGTCGGCTTGAATAAACGATTTATCCTGTTTCAAGGTAAACGCCATCCCAAGAAATGAGGCAAAAAACCGGTTACGATTTTTTGATCAGCCATCACCCACGGTATGAATTTTCACCGATATGTCGTGAGGTCTTTAAAAAACCGGCGGTTGCCGGGTCCGGCCGGAGAACACCGGATTCCGTGGGTTTTCAGAGAAAGAGGATATATCCGGTCCACTGCCGGAACATGACATAATCACGGTATTAACCTGTCATAATCCTCTGATAAGATTGGAGTTGTACTTCAAAAAAAATGGCGCAAATTACAATCAACGAAAACGAATACCAACAAAAACAACCCGACAACGGAGGTGATATTATGGCAAAAGTACAAGACTACATTGAGACGGATAATGAAAGAGAAGAAGGTCATGCGGATACCCGGAAAAATAATTTCGAATGTGAAACACCTGACGAGCACCTGGGATGTGACCTGGGCATAGATGTTCAGGGCTAATCCGGGTCGCTGCTTCTCAAGACAAGACTGACATATAAACCGCATTTTTGCGGTTAAAATAAAGGCAGGGGATATCAAAAACCCTGCCTTATTATTTTGTAGTGCACAGATGAATTGTCGGGGAACCACTTGAATTGTAAAATCATTTAGGCTAAAAAACCCGGAATATGATCAATCAGGATTGGGGAAATAAAATGAAAACAGGAAAAGATTATATTATTTTTGCCCTTGATGTTGACTCCATCAAGGATGCCCGGGAATTTGTAACGGTGCTTTCCAGTCATGTGGGCATGTTTAAGGTGGGGCTGGAACTGTTTGTCCGGTCCGGTCCCGAAATTGTCAGAATGATTCGCGGACAATCCGGGGCCGGTGTTTTTCTGGATTTGAAACTCCATGATATTCCCGCCACAGTGGAAAGAACCATGAAATTGATTGCCGATCTTGGGGTGACATTGACTACGATTCATTGCGGGGAATCCGAACAAATGTTAAGGGCGGCCGTATCGGCAGTTTCAGGCAAAGTCGGAGTTCTCGGGGTGACGGTGTTAACCAGCGTTTCTGAAAATGATATTTTGAATTCCGGTTTCAAGGACAAATTCGTCCAGGACATGCAAAAATTGGTGATGAAAAGGGCAGGCATGGCCCAGAAAGCTGGTTGTACAGGAGTAGTCTGCTCGGGCCTGGAGGTGGTCGAAATCAAGAAAAGATTTGGCAAACGCTTTCTGACGGTCACTCCGGGAATTCGCCCTTCTTGGGAATCCAAGTCAAAGGATGATCAGAAGCGGGTGGTGACACCCTCCGAGGCCATTCAAAACGGGGCCGATTTTCTGGTGATCGGAAGACCGATCCGGGATGCGGCCGATCCGGCCCAGGCTGCGATACGGATAGCAGATGAAATCGTTGCTTGTCGGAAATGATGATTGCCGTATTTATCATGCGCCGATGGATGCTTTGACCACATCGGCAATCCGGCGGCAATATTGTTCGGTTTCCTCCGGGGTGGGACCTTCCACCATCACCCTGCATTTGAGCTGGGTTCCTGAATAGCGAACCAGGACTCTTCCCTTATCACCCAAAAGGGATTCAACCTTGCCGATTTCCCGGGCAATTTCGGGAATCGTATTGATATCCGGCTTTTCTTTGACATCGATGTTGATCAGTTTCTGGGGGAAAAGGGTCATCATCCGGGCAAGAACTGAAAGAGGCTTTGATTCGGCCTGCATGGCTTCCAGAAGTTTCAATGCTGCCAGAAGACCGTCTCCGGTTGTTTGGTGATCCAGGTAGATCATATGCCCTGAGTCCTCACCTCCCAGGACAGCTCCTTTGGCCTGCATCAACTCCAGCACATACCGATCGCCGACTGCAGAGACGGCATGATCGATTCCGGCATCTTTCAGGGCCAGTTTAAGGCCGATATTGCTCATGACGGTGGTGATAAGAAGATTGTTTTTAAGTTTATTTTGTTCTTTTAGAAATTTTGCGCCGATAAAAAGAATCTGATCCCCTTTTATCTCCTTTCCGTTTTCATCAACAGCCACAAGCCGGTCTCCGTCACCGTCGAATGCCAAACCAATGTCCGCACCCATATCCCTGACATACTTTTGAAGCGATTCTGTGTGCTGGGAGCCACAGTTTTCATTGATATTGAATCCGTCCGGCGTGTTGAAAACGGTTTCGACCTCGGCTCCAAGGCTGGAGAACAATCGGGGGGCAATCTGGTAAACGGCGCCGTTGGAGCAATCCAGGACGATTTTTAATCCTTTCAGGGAGAAACCCGGGGAAATTGCCTTTTTTAAAAAATCGATGTAAACTTGGTTTCCGTTTTCAAGTAAGTGGACTCTCCCGGTTTTCCGGATCTCCCGGCACATATGGCCTGCAGAACCAGAGAGTAAAATCTTTTCGATGCTGTTTTCAATGTCATCTGATAATTTAAAACCATCTTTGTTGAATATTTTAATGCCGTTGTCAAAAAAAGGATTATGGGATGCTGAAATGACAATGCCCGCAGCAGCTTCGGCATGGGTTGCAAGAAATGCGACGGCCGGAGTGGGCATGACCCCGGTTAAAAGCACATCCACTCCCATGGAACAAATCCCTGCAGAAACGGCATTTTCGATCATATCACCTGAAATACGGGTATCTTTGCCAATCACAATTTTGGAATTGCCGGTTTTTCGGGCAAAAACAGAAGCCAAAACCCTTCCTGTTTCCAGAGCTGTTTCGGCCGTGATAGGATATTGGTTGGCCACCCCTCTGATACCATCGGTTCCGAAAAGTTTTCTCATGGATATGGCTCCTTTCACGTGTCCGGAGGTTATTTCAATGACGGTATAATACCTGAACAATCAGCAAGAATCCGCTCAACAAGGCTTTGAAGCCATCTGGTTCCGGATTCGGAGGATTTTGTCGGCAAACCTTTGATGGCGGAGATATAGTTTTTACCTTCTGTTTGAATCGATTTGTCGAGACTTTCAAGAAACGGATCCATAAGTGATGCGGGTGATCTGATGTTTTTACATTCCTGAAGATAATGTTCCAGTTCAGTCCAATGCTCTTTTAATTCCAATATGAGCCTGACATTCTGTGAGGAGGGTTCAGAGCTGACGGATTTCGACTCATAATTCATGCAGTAGGCTTTTAGCTGCCTGATTCTTTCATCTATGGCCATATCAAGCTTTTGCTTTAATCCCGAATAGAGTGTTTCGGGAAACCGGGAGGAGAAAAAGGCGGTGCGGACATGATCGTACCATTGATTGAGGGCCAGAAGATTGGCCATGTACAAAATATTGGCAGTGGTGACCTTTTTAACGTGGGAAAAAGCTTGGGAAATATAAGGGATATTGATGTCTCTTTTTAGTCCTGAGACAATAAGCCGGCCGGGTCTGAGTTCATCTTTTCGGCATATGGTTCCGGCTGCGGTGACTGTCCCAAAAGCAAGAATACACGGGCCCACAATACCTCCCTGACCTCCTAGAAAGATCGGGCGCTGGTTTAGCATCACTCCCCGGGGAACATCCCCGATCAGTGACGGGGTAGCTTTGTCCTGATTGGGCGTGTAGTTGAAATGGATAAAGGAACTTCCCACTTCACTGTGGTCTTTTCGGCTGGTTCCGCCGGACATGAAACAATCACAGAAATTGATCAGGCTTCCCAGAGTGACGAATGGAAACAATATGGTTTGTTTCAAACCGACCGTATGTGCCGCACTGGATTGCTCTTCAAGAATGGTGCCTTCCCGGATGTGGGCACCGGAACCCACGGAGGTTTTTTCCAAAAAAACGGCCTTTCGGAAAAAGCCTCCGTTCAGCTTTACATCCGGCCCGATCTGACAGTCTTCGATAGTCACCGGGGCTTCATATCCCAATTGGGTCCCTTGAAGTATCAGGGTGGAAGCGCCGGAAATTTTGCACCCGGCATAAATAATCACATTGTTGCCCGATATTCTGGACAGGTTCACGTCATCTGCGATAAATACGCTCTCAGGGTTGGGTATTTGAACCCCGGCGTCAATCAGTTGTTGGATTTTATTCATTCCTCATTATCCGTATTTTCAAAAAAGGCTTCAGGTTCGGTGACCATGGACTGATGTTCCCAATCGGAAATGATATATACCCATCGGGATAAGTTCCGGTATAGGTGATTTATATCGATGGAGGTCTCTTCAGGTCTTGTTTGGGAAACCTCTGCTTTAAAATAATAGCCGTTTTGCCCGGTATCTATTTTATTCCCCAAATAAACACGATAGAGCGTGCCGTCAAAAAGCTGAAAATCAAGAAATGGCAATATTCCGAACCCGGTGATTTCTTCGGAAATTTCTTCGACCGGTCCACCGACATCCTGGATATTGAGTGGGGACAATGAGTCAAAAAGTGCATCGACCATACGTTTTTTAATGACTTTGTCTTCCTGGGGGGGATGAAATGCTGGGAATGCACCTTTTTCAGGCCGCTTGAGCGAATAAATAACCGATTGGTCCATGGGATCGATGCACGTAACAGATTCGATGTCTGCCGGTGGTATGTCCAATAAATCGGTTTTAATCCAGTCCCGTGGCTGTTTGCCCACAACCCAAAAAATCTGATCCACCAGGTAGACGGTATTTTCCCCGGTAGGTTTCAGGTATTGAGACCCGTCTCCTGAAGAGGATTCCCGCTGCTTTCCAATCAAGACATCCGCTATAGGTTTTTGGTCCTTGCCAAGAATTTCTATTCGAACGGCTTTTTTATCAGGGGAAATATCAGGGGTACCCGGAGCGTGAAGCGCCAACCGGGATAGAGAATCGTCAGAAGCCTCAAAACGTCTCCCGATCTTGGAGTCTTTTAATTTGCTGACAAGTTCCCATATGGATTTGAAATTGGCGGGAAAATTAAAAAGGTTTTCCACGACCCATTCAGAATCCGCTTTTTTGAGACTTACGGTTTGAATCTCATCGGCTTCATGGCTTGAAATTCGTAAGGCCATAATATCTTCCAAAGGAATTTGGGTAAACAGGGGTTCTCCCATTCGGGTCGTTTGTGATGAAGGGTTTTCCTGGCGAAGTACAAAAAAGGTAATGGAAGCAAGAACGCAAAGTAAAATAACAAGCAAAGCGAACGATTTGGGTTTCATCTTTCTCTACCTTGATTTTCTAAACTTTTTTTCCGTTTGTACAAAGCATATCCGATGCCGGCGAAGGAAACCAGTAAAGGCATCAGAAAAATATTGATGAATTTTATCTTTGTACCCAGGGATTCAATGTCGGACCTGAGATGCCTTCGCACCAGTTTCAGCTCATTGTTGATACGAAGCCTTTCTTCCTTGAATTTTTGGATTTCATTTTCCTGCTCTTTGCTTAAAACAAATTTTTGGGAGGTATCTTTCAGGCTTTCCAGTTCCTTTAGTTTGAGATTGGTCTCTTCCACTTTTTGAATCAGGTCCTGTTCTCGTTCCAGCCATTGGGCTGCGGCTTTTCTTTCGAGCATCTGGACCCTTGTGAAGGGACGCTCAACTTTGCCGCGTGAGCGTATGGTGATCAAATCCTCACCACCTGAAAGCATTTCCACGGCATTTTGGAAAAAGTCCAGATTATCATTAAAAAAATTAACCAGTTGTAACCCTAAAAAGTTTTGCCTCGTAAGATAGTAATCATCCCATAAAAGATCCGTGTCTGAAACGACAATGATAACGGCTTTGGAAACGCTTTCTTTAAGGCCTTGGTGGACAAGATTTTTTTCTGTCTGATCCAATGAATTCTGGTTATCGTTTATATATGGCTCAGGTTTTCCTTCAGGAAAGGCGGTTTTAAAATTGCCGTGAATTTTTACCGCAATGTCATATCTGTCCGGGGTCGGTTGAAATTCCCTTCGAACCTCCTCGATCCCGAATCGAAGTTGGAAGGTATTAAACAGGGTGGAGTTGACACTGCTTTGAATAAGGGGTTCGTAGTCGATGTCTGAGTCTTTTTCTTTCATGATTGCGCCCGCAACAGGCAGTATCATGCTATTGAGCTGGGAAGTGATAAGAGCCTCTTGATTAAATGCCTCCCCCGATAAAGACAACCATGAAGGGTTGCTTTCAACCTGATGATTTTGGTTTCTCAGACCTGTAGGGAAATCAAAATCGATCACTGCTTTTTCCGGATCCATATGGATTCCCCAGGCTTTTAATAGGCGAGGAAGCGACGACGATGATACCTGATGCTGGGCGCTGATGTCGCGGGTTGCAAATGGATCGATAAATACCAGGGCATTTCCGCCTTTGAGTACGTATTGGTCTATGGCATATTCGAGAATATCGTTCAGTTCTTTGGGGTGAACAATGACCAGCAGACTGAGATCTTCGGGAATGGTTTCGGCATCCTGGTCAATCCGGATCACTTCATAGACATCCTGCAATTCCTTGATAAAATGCCACGTTTCGGTCGTCTTGCCTGGCATGTTAAAACCCATGGGGGGTCCGGCAAAAACAGGCAGCGAGCTTATTACACCGACTTTAAGGTTTTTTGAAGACTGAACACGTGAAATGATCCTTGTCAAATCATATTCCAAACGTCCTTCCTGCGATGGATCCAAAAAAGCAATGGTTTCTTCCTGATCGGCGGATAGGGCAACCAACCCGAGATAGACTGTTTCTCCGCTCGGAAGATGCATTCCCTCAATTCCGAAATTCCGGGCCCATTCTTCTTCTTCGGAATCGGGTTTTGGGTCGTAAATTTCAACAGTGATTTTTTTTCTGCTGTGAAATTCATACTCGGATAAAAAATCCATGACCCTTCCGGCATAAGCTTTTAAAGAGGGTGGGACACCATCCATACTTCTAGAATAAAAAAGTTTAATTGTTATGTGATCCGGTATGTTTCCGAGTATCTTTTTTGTTCCTTCGGAAAGGGAATATATTTTTTCCTGGGTGACATCGAGGCGAAAATTAACCCGCGCGAACAAGACATTGACAAGTATGATGATCAACAGTACCGCAGCAAGCCCTCCGATGGAAAATAAACGGGTTTTCAGGATATTATTCGGTTTGGACATATCACAATACCTCCATCAGGATGTTCTTCGATTTTCAAGCACGACCGCATTGGTGTACAACATGAAAAATATGACGGAAATGAAATAAAGGATATCACGAAAATCCAGCACCCCTCTTTCAATGGATGCAAAATGAGTCAAAAAACTCAATTGGGATACAATTTCCGTAAACCAAAACGGTGCCCATCCTGAAATAGCTTGGGTTATGGGAGAAAACCCCGCAAGGATGAAAAAAAGGCAGATGACAACAGCCAAAATAAAGCTGATCACCTGACTTCGGGTCAGTGAGGATGTCATAATTCCAATGCTGAGATAGGCGCCGGCCATTAGGAAACTTCCGAAATAGCCGCAAAGAATCGCACCAAGGTCAGGATTTCCCAAATATGTTGTGGTAATCACCAAAGGAAATGTCAGCAACAGGGAGATTCCCAAAAAAATCCAGGCCGCAAGAAATTTCCCGAGGATAGCCTGTGTAAGGGTCACCGGAAGTGTTAACAGAAGTTCAAGGGTTCCCAATCGCCTTTCTTCCGCCCAAAGTTTCATGGCAACCGAAGGGACCAAAAAGAGAAAAATCCATGGGTGCCATTGGAAAAAACTTCGGAGGTCCGCCTGGCCGATTTCAAAGAATTGGCTGATGTTAAATGTGAAAAAACCGGACAGCAGAAGAAAAATGACAATGAACACATAAGCCACCGGAGATCCGAAATATCCGGTCAACTCTCTTTTGAATATCGCGCTTATATTGGTGAATGCGTTTGCCTGGCTCATATCTCCTCGGATTTTTGGGATTGTTGTATGCTAAACTCAGGAAGAGCTCTGAGTCTTTCACTTAATTGCGCTTTTTTCAAGGCAATATCCTGTTCGATGGCCGGGTGTGTGGTAATCATTCTAAAAACCTCATCCAAACGGCCTTGTTCCACAGAGATCGACGATACCTTATACTGTTTATGAATCAGTACCGTCAGAAGTCTTTCGGCGATTGATTCTTCCTTGTTCTCAGGAAATACGCGGACGAAAGTGTTTTCATCGTTTGACGAGATAATTTCAACATCTTTGGTGCCCTGAACACCTTTTAGGCAGGCCGTAAGCTCTTGAGTATCTCCTCCGGTTATGGAAAGGTTTACGGCTCCGTGAAGTGAGGATTTTTTCCGAAGACCGTCGGGTGTTTCATCCGCGACAATTCGCCCGTCTGCAATAATAATTGCCCTGGTGCATATGGCTTCCATTTCATCAAGAATATGCGTTGATAATATGATGGCTTTTTCAGCAGCCATGTTGCGAATCATCAGACGGACTTCATGCTTCTGATTCGGATCTAGACCGTCGGTGGGTTCATCAAGAATCAGATATTCCGGATCATGGATGATGCTCTGTGCAAAACAGGCCCTTTGTTTGTAGCCTTTTGAAAGTGTGCTGACGGTCTGATGTCTGACGGTGGATAAAAAGCATTTATCAATGGTTTCCTCAATTTTTTTTTTTCGATCCTTTCCGGAAAAGCCTCGGATTTGAGCGCAAAAATCGAGGAAACCATAGACCGTCATATCCGGATAGGCCGGTGCATTCTCGGGGAGATATCCTATTTTTCTTCGGGCAGATAGTGATTCGGTTAGAATATCGCTACCCCCGATAATGGCGGTACCTCCTGAAGGCGGGATAAAGCCGGTGACCATACGCATGGTGGTTGATTTACCTGCTGCATTCGGACCTAAAAACCCGAGTATTTCACCTTTTTCCACTTCAAAGGAAATTTCATCCACGGCTTTTTTTGTTCCGAAATATTTGGTAAGTTTTCTTACCTCAATCATAAACTCAAGACCCCCTATTGTTTGCAATTGTGGAGTTTGTTGTCTGATTATAAATAAATTCAATCCTTTAAAAAATTTTACCCTGTTTGTCAATACCAAATGATTTTGTCTGTTGATCCGACAGTTTGATGTTGCTCTAAGTATCCTGATCTGATATAAATCCAAGTTTTCAAAGGGGTTATTCATACCCTATTAAGCTGAAGATCGTATTATTCTTAACTTGAGCGATTAAGTTGCCCACTACCCGTCATACCGGCGAAGCCCGGGACAGGCTTTCGCCGGTATGATGTTAAAAGATTTCTGCAATTTAAATCGATCAATTTAGGTTTTTTCTTAAATTTAAAATGCTGTGGCATGCATGAAATTCCACCCCAGGGATTGGAACCGTTCATGACGAAATTGTGTTTGTCAAGCTATGCATCGGCATGGGAAAGGAATATTTAATGGTAACACATGAAACCTCTCCAAATCAGAAAAATCGGATTTGGATGTTTTTTGCATCCGTGAAATTAACGGTTGCTTTACTGCTGACTTTGGCGGTTACCTCGATTATTGGAACGGTAATCCCCCAAAATGAAAGTCCTGCAGCATATATCAATGCTTATGGTGAAAATCTGTACCGGATTTTTTTATTTCTTAATTTTTTCGACATGTATCGTTCCTGGTGGTTTCAACTTTTAATTATTCTGTTGACGCTCAATATTGTGGTTTGTTCATTGGAACGATTACCGAAAACCTGGAAAATTGTTTCGGTTAAGATTCCGCCTTTTAATGCGGACCGTTTTAGAAATGACGACAACAAGGTCGATTTTCAAAGTCAAAGATCTGTTCAAAGTCTTCGTCAGTCGTTTAAACAATTCATTTGTAAAAAATTCAGTTATTGCCGGGTCGAGGAAACCGACAAAGGCGCGCTTATTTTCGGGGAAAAGGGTCGATGGACAAGGCTTGGACCCTACATTGTCCATTTGAGCATCATTTTTTTGCTAATTGGTGCTTTAATCGGATCCATTTTTGGTTTTGAGGGGTTTGTCAATATTCCCGAAGGTGAGAGCGTCAATCGAATTCGATTACGCAACAGCAATGAAATTTATCCTCTGGATTTTGAAATCCGTTGCGATCGTTTCAGTGTCAGCTTTTATGAAACAGGAACACCCGAGGAATATCGAAGTTCGTTAACGATTTTGGAACAGGGCAATATTGCGCTTCAAAAAGATATTATTGTTAATGATCCTCTCAATTATAAAGGTATTAACATTTATCAGTCCAGCTACGGATCATTTCCATCGGACTCATTAACCCTGAGCATCAGCAGAAGAGAGGATGAGCTGGGGTTTAATTTTATTAAGAAAACGAAAATAGGAGAATCGGTGGAGCTCCCGGATGGCAAAGGAGTTGTGGTTATACAGGATTATACCAATAATGCCCAGTTCGGAGGCCGTTCCATCGGTGAAGCCTTTATCGGGGAATTGAAACCGAATGAAGGAGACCCTGTTCAGCTTATTCTTCCGCTAAGATTCCCAAATTTCGACCGAATGAGACAAGGGGATTTTATTATTGCTGTACAAGATTATGAAAAGAGGTTTTACACCGGACTCCAGGTCGCATATGATCCTGGGGTTCCTGTAGTCTATCTGGGTTTTATTGTTATGATTTTGGGATGTTTTATCACTTTTTTTATTTCCCATCAGCGCATTTGTATCGAAATTAGTCGTTCCGCCAACAACAGCTGGGTTATGGTGGCGGGATCCGCCAACAAAAACAAGCTTGGGATGCAACAGAAAATAAAAAGAATATCTGAAAAATTACAGGGCATGAGTCAAATCAGCAGCCCGACAACTTAATATTTTGAGAGGACAGAATGAATAGCTCCGGTATTTTATCCATAACGACATTTGTTTATGCGGCGGCAGCATTTTTATATATTATCGCATGGATTTTCAAAAAGGATTTTCCCGGCAAGCTCGCCACCTGGGTGGCTTCGGTGGGTTTGGCCGGAAACATTGCAGGATTTATTCTCAGATGGATCGAATCATATCAAATGGGTATCGGCCGAGCCCCATTGTCAAACCTTTATGAATCCCTGGTGTTTTTTGCACTGACCATTGCATTGATTTATCTGGTGATCGAGCAGAAATACCGAAATCGTACCATGGGGGCATTTGTATTGCCTTTGGCCTTTTTAACGCTGGCTTATGCCAGTCTTTCCCCTAATATCAGTGACCGCATTCAACCGCTGGTGCCGGCTTTGAAGAGCAATTGGCTCATTGCTCATGTTGTTACTTGCTTTATCGGGTATGCGGCCTTTGCCATAGCGTTTGGTTTAAGCATCATGTACATATTGCGCAGGCGTGCGAAAACCGAGGGGAGCATTTTAAAGAGATTTCCAGAGCCCAAAGTGTTGGATGAATTGACCTACCAGCTGGTGATGCTGGGGTTTTTGTTTCTGTCCATCGGAATTATCACGGGGGCAGTTTGGGCCAATTCCGCATGGGGCCGTTACTGGGGGTGGGATCCCAAGGAAACCTGGTCTTTGATCACCTGGTTTGTTTATTCTACCCTGATTCATGCCCGCATGATGAGAGGGTGGCACGGAAAAAGAATCGCCTGGCTGTCGATCATAGGCTTTATGGCAGTGATGTTTACTTATTTCGGTGTCAATCTTCTTCCGGGGTTACATAGTTACGGAGCTGCCGGTTAATGATTTTCCCTTGACAAAAAAGATAACTATAGATAAACAGACACAAATTATTTTTGCCTCCGCCTGTTTGGAGCGGCTATCCGGTCGTTGGAAAAAGGGGCTTATTTAGTGTCTTTTACGCAATGAGCGGTGCCTTTTCGTAATTAGATCTATGAAAACGAAAAGCAGAAAAATTTTCATCAAGTTGCAGGTGATATTTCAAGTTTTTGTGAATTTTTAAACCACTTTTTGACGGAGATTCCATGAGTGCATCAGAGGAAAAGGCCAAAGAAGTTTCCGCGGAAGCAGCTGGTAATGGAACCGATACTTCCAAAGAGCAAAACACTACCGGCATCGTCTTTATTTTCTTTGTCATCGGATTGGCGGCAAGTCTTCTGGTAGGGTGGATTGTGTTTCCCAAAGTGCTCTATTCTCAGAAACAACAGCCCTTTGATTTTAATCACCAGAGTCATATGGCCATGGTGGATAATGGCTGTCAGAGCTGCCACTTTTTCAGGGAAGACGGTTCCTTCTCCGGAGCCCCGAAACTTGCTCAATGCATAGAGTGTCATGAGTATGTACAAGGAGGGTCTGAGGACGAAACCATTTTTGTGGAACAATATGTGATGAACAATCAAGAGGTTCCCTGGCTGATTTATGCCAAACAACCGCCTTGCGTATTCTTTTCTCATGTAGCCCATGTCGAGGGAGCCGGAATGGATTGCAAAACCTGCCATGGCGACATTGGAGAATCGACTAGCTTACCGGTTTATGAATACAATGTGATTACCAATTATAGTCGCAACATCTGGGGTAAAAACATCGCAGGGTTTAAGAAAAACACCTGGGATCGGATGAAAATGGATGATTGTTCGGAGTGCCACCAGAAAAACGATGTCAAACAATACAGTGTACAGACTGAAAAAGGTCCCTGTTTTGTATGCCACAAATAAGGGGTTTGAAATATCATTCTGTTGTGGGCGCAAATAATCATAAAGATAAAAACAGCTCGCACTTTCACATAACGAGGTAAAATCCATGAAACTTAGCAGAAGATGTTTCTTATCATTTGCCATAGGGGCTGCCGCAGGAATAAATTTGACGCC
>CAYZJH010000038.1:0-34039 GCA_964478625.1 uncultured Desulfobacteraceae bacterium | reverse complement strand
GTACATCCGACCACACCGGCAACACCGCGAATACGTCCGTTGATGATATTGTCATTTAACGGGGTGTAGGAGGCGCGGAAAGTTCCACCCAGCATGTAGTTGATGTACTCATGGGAAAAACCGTGGATTCCGACATTGGCGATATTGGGGATTTCAACCGGGAGTTTGCGGTTTTTAAAACGGCTAATGGCTTTGATAACCACTTCATCGGTGCAGGCACGCGGATCGTGTTCATGAAGCTCGATGTGGGTTGCTCCTTCGATTTTGCACCTTGGGTTGGTGGTAAAAATCGGGGTGTTATAGCACTCGCCTACCTTGACCAGGCCCTGCTTGATACACTGCACATCAACGGTCATGGCATCGACTGCACCGGTGACGATAATCGCTTCGGTGGACATGAAATTACCTGCATGGGGAATACCATGGCGGGACAACATTTCGGCTCCGGAACAACACATACCCACCAGGTTGATTCCTTTAGCGCCCGCTTGTTTAGCAGCCTCTACCAGGGTCGGCTCATTAACCGATGCCAGCATGGACTCAAACAGATTGGGCTCATGGCCATGAACAATAATATTGACCATGTTCTCTTTTAATACGCCCATGTTGACTTCCGCAGTGGTCGGAACCGGGGTTCCGAACAGAATGTCCGAAATTTCCGTGGCGACCATGGATCCGCCCCATCCGTCAGCCAGTGCTGTACGGCTGCACTGTTTGGTGATGTTGTTGTAATCCTGATCCACACCCATGTGGGTTCTGTGCATCAGTTCCATAATTTCACGCATGGCGCCCCGGGGAACAATTCCGCTTTTTCTCCAGGTTTCCAAGGTTTTTTCAGGAACTCTCATGGCAAAAGGAATTTCACCATCCACCTGGGTGTAAGTTCGTTCCAATTCTTTATAGAGATCCATGGCAATGTCTTCCATGGCACGGTCTTCTGTCTCGATTCCAATAGAACGGGCCACTTCTTCCAGTTTCAGAACATCCTTGATCTTATAATCGCTGATATGACCCTGAACAACTCCACGGAAAACATCGAGCATGGCCATACCGTGATCCGTGTGAGATGCAGCACCACTGGCTACCATGCGGGCAAAGTTTCTGGCCATGATGGTGTCGATGGTGGCACCGCAAACACCAACTTTGCCGTAAGGATCCTTTGCATTGAGGCGGCACGGACCCATCGCACAGTGCTTGCAACAAGCCGAATCCGCTCCGATAGGACATGCTTTCATGTTGATAGCTCTGTCAAAAGCTGTTTCCACACCATCCCGTTTTGCCTTCTCCAGCATTTGAATCGTGGCATCACAAGTGGTAAGATCTCTGAAATTGATTTCTTTCTCCTTTTTTTTGGAGATAATTTTTTCTTCCGCCATTGGTTTTTCCTCCTTGGAAAGATTGTTTTGATAGGAACGGCTAACGCTTAATAGTAATCGTTACTAATAAATACAATTATCCAAGTTGCATGTCAAGCATTTTTATCAAATGATTTTAAAATAGGATTCTTATTCAAACCGGATTGTTGCCATGTACAAAAAACCCTGTTATCACTATGAACCTATGAACTGGTTTAATCAAAAAGGGTTTCACAACCTCAAAAACCACAGAAAGATATCGAAAAAATCCTGTATTCTGGTTTTTGTCCGAGCCCCCGAATTGGGAAAAGTCAAAACCCGTCTGGCCAAAGTAATCGGTAACGAAGCGGCATTGAATTTATACATGAACTTTGTTGCTGATGAACTGGAGATGCTTCAAAGTCAATTCCACGATGTGATTGTCTGTTATTATCCGAGTGTTGCTCGGTCACAGGTTGAAACCTGGTTGAAGGGTTATGGGTATGATCTCATGGCACAGTCCGGCAAAGACCTGGGAGAAAGGATGGGAAATGCTTTTGAAGGTGTTTTTTCAGGAGGATATCAGTATGCCTTGCTGATTGGTTCGGATTTGCCGGATCTTTCTTCTTTAATCATCCTGGATGCTTTTCACCATCTAACCTGCAAGGATTCAGTCATTGGTCCGTGTGAAGACGGAGGATATTATCTTATCGGGTTTCGCCGGGATACCTGCTTCAAGGAGGCTTTTATCCAAATTCCCTGGGGCACGGGCCAGGTTTTTAATCAAACCCTTTTGCGTTTCCATGAAAAAAATCTGACCTATCATACACTTCAAAAATGGCGGGATATTGATACCTACGAAGATTTGACCTTATTTAAAAAAATCTTGGAGAAGGATCCGACCCTGGCTAAACACACGTATTCGTGCATCAGGAATCTTTTTCACCAAACCCGGCATTAAAAAGTCTTTGGCCACCTGAGAGATTGTTTTTCCTGAAAATGTCATTGAATATACTCTTGTGATGTATTAATTTTGCATCTAAGATTTTTTTGATTTTGGATATCATTTTTTAGCTCAGTTTCAGAACACATCAAAAAAGGCTTTTGTATCATATAATCAACCATGCTTAAAATGGTGGTCATACTGCTGTTTTAAGCCAATCAACTTTCATGTGAAAGGATCGAATTTATGGATCAGCCCAATGTTAAAGTCTTTTCATTAAGTACTTGCAGCCATTGTAAATCTACAAAACAGCTACTCAACGAATGTACTGTAAAATATGAATTTGTCGATGTAGATCTTTTGGATGGTGAGGAAAGAAAGGCCATACTGGAGGATGTAAAAAAATTTAATCCCCGGTGTTCCTTTCCCACCATTATCATCGGAGACAAAATCATTGTTGGCTATAAAGAGGATGAAATCAAGGAGGCGCTAGGACTGTAATGGATGCACAACAATTATATGAAGTATTAAAAAAGGCTCAGGAACCCAAAGGATATTTTTTCAGCAAGGACAAAAAACGGGTATTTGAACTTCTGGATGCTCTTTTAGTCAACAAGGAACGTTACGGGTATATGGTTTGTCCTTGTCGTTTGGCTTCGGGAAACCGTGACAATGACAAAGACATCATCTGCCCATGTATTTATCGAAAGCCGGATGTGGAAGAGTTCGGGAGCTGCTATTGCAATCTTTATGTTTCAAAAGAATGGAATGAGGATAAAATTCCTCACGAATATGTACCGGAACGCCGTCCTCCTGAAAAAATGGTGTTTTAACAAACATAAAGCCTGGGTTTTTAGATTGGGTGCACTACACGATTCACTTTTTTGATGAATTGAACGATGAATAAATGGCGCCTTATTAGCCTGAAAAATCAGATGGTTGTTGGAAATTTTTTTTCCAACGTGGTTGGTGTAAAAGTAGTGGGGCTTATATCTCTGCGTTCAATCGATCCCCCGACCCAGGATCTTCAGAGGCTGACAGAGGCGGTCGATGCCATTTTCATGCCGGTTGTCTTTTTGTTGATATTTGTATTTACACTTTATTATGAAAGACCCATTCGAAAGTTTATCGATCAAAAATACAGGTATGAACAAGCTGTTGATGACCCCTTAAAAACACAGGCTAGATTGCGGCTCCTCAATGAGCCGTTTGCCCTGATCGCAGCTGATCTGGTTGTGTGGCTGCTCGCAGCCGTTGTCTATCCTGTTGTTTTCTGGATGGCTTATGAGGGAGATTTCCACGGGCACCGGGTTGTTTTTCGAACTTTGATGGTGTGTTTGATCACGCTTATCGTGGCGTTCTTTTTTCTCGAACATATTCTACAGAAAAGAATGATTCCGTATTTTTTCCCGGAAGGAGGTCTTTCCAGGATATCTAAATCGCTGCGTATTCGGATTCGTACACGTATAGCCGCTCTGTTGCTGGCTTGCAATGTTATCCCGTGTATTTCTTTTATGATGATCATGCGGGAAAGTATCCGTATCCCATTGGAACCGGAACCCCTGCTGAATTTATTGCGAAACTCCATTTGGACCAATTCTTTCATCTTTATTATTACCGGCTTGTTTCTGGCAAGGTTGGTCAGTTTAAACTTGTCTAAACCTTTAGAGGAAATTATTTCCGTACTGAAAAGCATTCGTCGCGGGAATTTTGATTCCAGGGTCAGGGTTATGTCCAACGATGAGATCGGATACACCGGAGATGCAATCAATGAGATGGCAAAAGGTCTAAAGGAAAGAGAAAAAATGCGACGGTCACTTGATCTGGCAAGAGAAGTACAACTTAAGCTGCTGCCTAAATCCCCTCCAAAGTTAGAAGGTTTGGATATTGCAGGACGAAGTATTTATTGTGATCAGACCGGAGGGGATTATTTCGACTATTTTGAACTGAGCGGTCGTTATAATGGTCGGATCGCGGTTGTGGTGGGAGATGTTTCAGGACATGGAATACCTTCGGCACTGCTGATGGCATCGGCAAGAGCTTTTTTAAGACTTCGTTCTTCGTTGCCCGGAGCCATCCCGGAAACCATATCGGACGTTAACATTCAGCTTTCCCGGGATGTCGGAAATTCAGGCCAGTTTATGACCCTTTTCTTTTTGGGGATTGATGCTGAAACAGGAGAAATTAATTGGGTTCGTGCGGGCCATGATCCTGCCATTTTGTATGACCCGAATTCGGATTCATTTCAAGAACTGATGGGAAAAGGACTGGCACTGGGTATAGATGAGCAATCGAGATATGAGGAGAACAGAAAAACCGGTCTCACTGAGGGGCAGGTGATTATTATCGGAACTGATGGGATCTGGGAAGCGAGGGACCCGAATGGAAAAATGTTCGGAAAAGATCCCTTGTATGAAATTTTGCGACAAAAAAATATGTTTGAGGCTGAAGAAATTCTAAATGAGGTTATTTCCTCCCTGCAAGCTTTCAAAGGTGGGACTCCGTTAGAAGATGATGCAACACTGGTGGTTATTCGTTTTACTTCCAAGAATAAATCCTGCTGAATTCATATCCATTTTTCCCCTTATAAATCAAATGCGAATCTGTTCGAAAAAAAAATTAAACAGCTTCTTGAAAATTCCAAAATTGGTTCAAGTTTAAAGGAGGGATATTATAAACTTATAATCAACACGGGATGATACCATGAACTATAGACCTGCATCCGGAACCTTGGGAATGTTGACCTTTGACAATCGTTTTACCCGCGAATTGCCGGCTGATCCTGAAAATGAAAATCGACCTCGACAGGTGACCGGAGCCTGTTATTCAAAGGTCAAACCGACTCGGGTTTCGGAACCGAAACTGGTTGCCTATTCACGAGAAGTTGCCGAATTGTTGGGAATTTCTGAGGAAACGTGTGAATCCAGCCATTTTACACAAGTATTTTCCGGTAATCGGTTACTGAAATCCATGGAACCATTTGCCATGTGCTATGGCGGACATCAGTTCGGAAAATGGGCAGGACAGCTTGGTGATGGCCGCGCTATCAATCTGGGTGAAATCATTAATCAACGCTCGGAACGATGGGTTTTACAGCTCAAGGGGGCCGGTCCGACTCCTTATCGCCGAATGGCTGACGGCCTTGCGGTCCTGCGATCCTCGGTTCGTGAATTTTTGTGCAGCGAGGCCATGTTTCATCTTGGGGTTCCGACCACACGTGCGCTCAGCCTTATTCTTACCGGAGAGCGGGTTGAGAGGGACATGTTTTACGATGGTCATCCCAGGCTTGAACCTGGAGCGGTCATATGCCGGGTTTCACCATCATTTATACGCTTCGGGAATTTCGAGATTTTCACTGCACGAGGAGAACTCGATATTTTAAAACAACTGGTGGATTATACGATTTTTACGGATTTTCCTCATCTAGGCCCCCCGACAAAGGCAACATACCCCTTATGGTTTGCGGAAGTGTGCAAGGCAACTGCTGATCTGATTATAGAATGGATGAGAGTGGGGTTTGTTCACGGGGTCATGAACACCGACAATATGTCTATCCTGGGACTCACCATCGATTATGGCCCGTATGGTTGGTTGGAAGGTTATGATCCCAATTGGACCCCCAATACCACTGATGCTGTCAGCCGCCGTTACTGTTTCGGAAATCAGCCGCAAGTCGCCCTATGGAACCTTGTGCAGCTGGCCAATGCGATATATCCTTTGATCGGAGAAGTCGAACCTCTACAACTGGCACTGGAAGATTACCAGAGGTACTACCAGGATGGGTGGCTCGCCATGATGAGCCGAAAACTCGGCCTGAATGGTTTTGAAAAAGGGCATGATGAAATGTTGATTCACGATCTGCTCTCTGTTTTATCATTGGCCGAGACGGATATGACGATTTTTTTCCGTCAGTTGGCTACCTTGGATATCGATGAGAAAAATTTGAATGAAATCAATAACAATGCTCTCCTCTCTCTTTTGGAACCTGCCTATTACGCACCTGATCGACTGACATCGGAAAATCGAACCCTTATCGGCAGGTGGATACGAAATTATATCAACCGGCTCAGCCGAAATGACACCCCGCCCGAGGTGCGACGCAAAACCATGAATGCTGTCAATCCGAAATATATTCTTCGAAATTACCTGGCCCAGCTTGCAATCGATAAGGCTGAAAAAGGAGATTATTCCATGATCGGTGAACTGCTTGATCTGATCCGTCGGCCCTATGATGAACAGCCCGGCAAAGAACATTTTGCGCAAAAACGACCTGAATGGGCACGCCATCGGCCCGGAAGTTCCATGTTGTCGTGCAGTTCGTAAAGAGGACGGTACTATTTGTTTTCAGCCAAATCGTTTAAAAAATTTCTGAACCAATCTGGATTTGCAAGAAGTATGTAAATCAGAAAAAATTCAGTAAGGGGCAGAAAGAAACCGACAAAGTGCAAAACGATAATCATGACACAAATAATTATTCTAAGATAAAGCTGCATATCAGTGTCCTTCCTAATCTGAGCGATTACCCGTCATTTCGGCGAAAGCCGGGATCCATGAGGCATAACTACCCGACTGGATACCGGCGTTCGCCGGTATGACGTCATTAAATCTCAACCCCAGGTATGCAATATCACTATGGTCACCGCCTATTGTGATGTCCTGTTCCAGGCCGGCAAGGTTTCAAACGGTTATGATAATTTCGATAAAGACACCCGGATAAAAGATGGAAGATCATCAGGATTGCGGCTGGAAACCAGATTACCATCCTCAACAACTTCCTGATCGAGAAATTCAGCCCCGGCATTTTTAATATCCTGGATAATTGATTTCCATCCTGTAATCCTTCTTCCTTTGAGAACATCCGCCGAAATCAGCAACTGGGGCCCATGACAGATCGCAAATATCGGTTTACCGGATTCCATAAAGTTTTTTGTAAATTCCACCGCTTCGTTATGGGCTCTAAGTTTATCCGGAGAAAAACCGCCGGGAATAAGCAGCGCATCAAAATCATTGACTGAAACATCTGTAATGGCCTTGTCGATCTGAACCGGGGTGTCTTTCTTTTTTCCTTTTACGGTTTTGCCTTTCTCAAGGCCGATATGAACCAGTTCGTGGCCTTTGTTTTGGAAAACTTCGGCCGGCTGGGTATATTCGGAATCCTCAAACATGTCATCAATAATAACAGCAATACGACTCATTTTGGTACCTCCTTGTCGGTAGAAAAAACGAACATTTCCAATTCTGGAAAGCTTCTGAAATCATACCGGTCAAAGCCGGGATCCAGTTCGACGGAGTTTAAGATCCTCCGAACCTTTTCAATTCAAAATTACTGCAGGTTGAAGATTTTGCAATGGGCTGAAGAATCAAAATGACAAAATCGATATCTGTTACTCAGGAAAATTAAGCAAGTCTATCAAATCCTGACGGGAAAAGTTTTTCAAAAATCCGGGATCATCTTCGGTAATAACGTCTTTCAGAAGATTTTTTTTCTTTGAAATCATTGCGGAAATCTTTTCTTCGAGTGTTCCTTCGGTGACCAGCTTGAATACCTGAACTCCACGGGTTTGTCCAATCCGATGGACTCGGTCGGTTGCCTGATCTTCCTTGGCGGAATTCCACCATCGGTCATAGTGAATTACCACCGACCCTCCGATCAGATCAATCCCGCTGCCACCGGCTTTAAGGCTTCCTACAAAAACCTTGCAATTCGAATCTTCATTAAAACGGTCGATCTCTTGTTTCCTCCGGCGGGTTTTTCCTGTGATGCATGCCGTGATAATATTGCGATTTTCGAGATAATTGACGATGATGTCGATCATTTTTACAAACTGACTGAATACGACTATTTTCAAGCCGTTTTCAAGGCAGCTGTCTATTAACTCCACAAATAAATCCCATTTACCGGAATCAAGCGGTTGATCACCTTTGAGTGAATCGCTGTTGGGGATTGAAGCCGGGTGATTGCAGATTTGTTTCAAAAGAGTGAGTAAAGCGAAAATATGAATATAAGGAATCTCGGTATCTTCGCGCTGAAGGCTTTGAAGCAGATTCTTGCCGTGCCCGGAGATGACCTGGCGATAAAGCCGAACCTGGGTGTCGGTCAATCGGCAGAAGCGGATATCTTCGATTTTTTCTGGGAGTTCGTTTAAAACCGCCGACTTGGTTCTGCGCAATGTAAAAGGGGTGACCAGTTTTCGCAATCTTTCCCGACTCCGTTTAGCTCCTGATTCGAATCGCAGCTGGAATGTACTATCGCTTCCTAAGTAGCCGGGTAAAACGAGATCCATCAGGGACTTTAGGTCTCCCAACCGGTTTTCTATGGGAGTCCCGGTTACCGCTATTTTCAGGCAGGCCTTTAGGGAGTCGGCTGCGCAATAGGATTTTGTCTCCGGATTTTTGATATACTGAGCCTCGTCGAATACGGCGACACAGAATCTCTTTTTTTGCAGTCGATCCATGTCTCTGAGCAGAATGCCATAGGAGGTGATCAAAACAGTCGCTGGATTGTTAATATTTTCAAGTTCTCTGTCTGCACCATGATATACTATCGGTGAAAGTATTGAAGCGTGTTCACTGATTTTGCGTGACCAATGGGAAATCACTGTTGTGGGACAAACAACGATACAGGGTAATGTTTCTTGTTTTACCTGAGACAGCCAGACCATCATGGCCATGATCTGATGGGTCTTACCTAATCCCATTTCATCACAAAGAATCCCACCTAAACCGTTTTCATAAAGAAATGCAAGCCAATCAACCCCGTTTCGTTGGTATGCACGCAAGGGACTGGTCAGGGTTTCAATGCCTTCGACAGGCTGTGATGGACGAATGTCGATTATGGATTGGAACATCTCTGCATCAGGATGTGCGGAAGTTGCGATGATGAAAGGCTTTTCAGATTCAGCTTGAAATCGGAGCAATTCCATCCTGGAAAGCCGAAGCTGGCGGTCAGGTTCCGCCAGTTGCGATCTGAGGGTATCCCCCAAAGATCCAATCAGGGTCTCAATTTTGACGGCATCAAGATCAACCCACCCGTCCTGAACCGGCAAAAACCGCTTTTGGGACATCCGAGCATCATAGATATCCTTTAGAGATACGAAGGTGTTATCACCAAATCCATATCGAAAGCTTAGCCAGCACCAATCCCGATCAGCAGAAAAAGGATCGATTTCAACCCGGTTGTATTCACGATAAATTTGAAGCCGATTTACGCTATCATCCACAATATTGGGAGCTGCAAAAATATCTCCAATTTTTTCGATGATTTCCGGCAAACGATTCTGTTTGATTTTCTTGGAATATTTTCCTTTGAATTTCCCCCAGAATTGATCGGGTTTACGCAAGGTTGCAAAAACTCCTTTTTCCGGAATATAAACGGCATCGTTATACCAGAATTTTTCCAATTTTTTTCGTTCGAAAACCTCGGTTGAACCATCCGGAAGATGAAGCAGAAGACATAGGGCAACATTAATATCGTTGTTTGAATCCGCGGTAACCTTGACAATGGATTCCAATGATTCAGGCCATATTTTAAATTCCAGCCCACTTTCAGAATTTCCGGCAAGTGCCCGCCCAACCCTCATCACATGTTGGCGTGGAACCACAATTTCAATTCCGCGAAAACGGACCAGAAAGCGGCCTGTGGTTTTTTCAATTTCACCTGAAAAGGCCGTTCCATTTGAACCGAAAATGTTTTGAAAATGATAAAATGCCCGGTACCAGAAGCTTTCCTCAAAAGCCTGACGGCGGCTTTTCATACCTTTTTCATGCAAGGTCCGTTCCGTGTTGTTTATGGTCATTAAAGACAGCATATTGAGGACACGGCCCCGATGATATGGGTCGTCATCCCAGGGAACGAAACCGGCGCGTTGTTCAAACAATTTGCTTTCATCCAGGCCGGAATCTCCCATGAAGTTTCCATCCGTAACATATGTCATCAGCAGTTCGCCGTCGGCACGGAATATACGGGTTCGACAGGGTTGATTTTCATTCAGGGGATCGGTTTTGACCGTCAGATTTTTTGTCTCGACCGGGCATGCTTCATGAAAAATCGATGCCAAACGGTAAAATTGACTCCGGCAATACCCTGGATCAGGGCAAGCCATCTTCGCACCGCCCGAAGATTCTTTTAAGGCCTTGGCCAATTCCTTTACATGTAAACAATGCCCTTTTTTTTTGTAAACAAGGCAGTTGCAGTTGAGGGTATGGTTTTTTTGGGTTTCATCGATGACCATCATGGCAAGGCCGGGAACCGGGTCATTCGGCTGTGGAATGAGTGCCACCGCATTCCGGTGATATTCGTAACGTCCCTTGGGAAGACCTGTAACTGGATTCTGTGTGCTCATGCGGAAAACCGAAAACCTTCCGTATACTTTTTTAAGTTTGACATTCGTTCCCAAACTGATTGACCTGACAGAGCAATATCCGTTATTCCGGCCAAAGCCCATTGGCGTCAAGTTAAGGAAATGACAAGGTATTCAAGATTGTCATTCTGAGGAGGCCACCATGGTAAACGGTTTTATGGCACGTGCCTAATGGCCGACGAGGAATCTTTCCTTCACACCGGCAGGGCCTCTTCTGTTTCAACTCCGGGTCAGATCTCATGATCGGTCCAGCCTCTGGATGAAAGATTCTTCGGTCACCGTGGTCTCAATCAAATGAAGGAACATCATATAACCCAAACTGATCAATTTAACAAGGAAGTATTCGTGATTCCGGCGGAGCTTGTCCCGGGTTTGAACCGGCAACCGGTCACAAAGTAAGGCCTTCAGGCGTTATCCATAAGGTACAGCTTAAAAAATGGATTCCAAGCTTTGGATGACAGGATCTTCGGTCGAAGTGGTTTCAATCAACTGATTGAAAAATATTTTCTTTCCAAATATTAAGCTGTTGCGATTTGCTCCCTCAGAATGACATGCTGGAAACCGTTTTTGGTCTCTGCTGCTGGATTTAGACAAAACTTTAACCTGATGCCGATGAGCTTTCGCTGGAATGACGTTGGAAACTGGTCTGATAAAAAAGTGCTCAGCTTGGGTTTAAGCAATTTCAAAAGATGCTCTCCCGGCAATGGCGGAGCAAATTTGGTAACCGAATGTTCTGCACTTGCTCTCCCCATTGAGAGATAACCTTTAGATACCATCTATGACTTATGTTAGGCTTCTATTTGCATGGAATGCACTCTGGTCACTGTGACGATTTTTCCACAACCATCATTGTTATCGTGCTCAGGGTCCAGGTGTATTCTTCCACCGGTTCTTCCTCGACCACGCTGATACCTCGTGTTCCCGGCTTTAAATAACGGTCGAGCGCAGCAGCCAATCCGATGAGTCCCGGGCCCCGGATAGCGCGGGTTGCGGCGGTTTCGGTAAAAAGACTCCAGGTAACCGGATTTTTTTCGTGGGTTCCGAAAGCCATAATCCGATCCTGCACATCCAAGGGCGGGGCTCCCAGAAAAGTTTCTCCAACAGCATCAAACAGGTAGGATTCTCCGGGCTGAAGCCGTATTTTTCGGTTATCTCGCGGTAATGCAAATATGTTTCCATCGGTGGAAAGAATGAGAGCTCCGACCAGAAGCGGGATAGGGGAATCATCTGAAAGAGAGACCTCCACATTCCAGGCATGGCCCAAAGGTATTATCTGATTCGTATTCGGTCCGGCTTGGTTCCAGACACTTTCTTGATCATATTGGGTTTGTTTTTCATTTGAAGCCGGCTTAATTGAAACGAGCAGAGTCTCGTTATCCCGAAAGTCACGTCCGCCTTCTCCCCGCAGGTGTAAAAGCGCTTGCTGACGTGCGTGTTGCCAGAGGCTTTGAGGCACCTGGTCATCCGATTCGTAAATATTGCGCGGACGGTTCTCAGGTCCTCTCAGAATAAGACGATTTTCGGGTCCCATGCTCAGCTCAAAATCACCGGCGCCTTCGGTTAGTTCTACGAGCATGTCAGACTCTGAATTTTGTTCTACGAGTTTTATTAATTCTGCAGCCCGCTCCTGTGGGATGCCATCAGTCTCCTGCGATGGTCTTATCCGTACTTTAATTTTAATAAAAGCATCAGCCGGCCTCACGAGAACAGCCAGATCACCGGGTTTGATTTGGGGGCTGCCTGGTTTTGCAGCTGAAATGACGACTTTCGCGTTCAATTCGGTACTCTCAGTAGCAACAGCGGTGGCTTTGGCTTTATCAGGATCTCGGGTGTCTGAACCGGTTAGGGCGCCGTCATAGATACGAAATTCCGCACCCTTTCCGATTCCCGCCAGAGGAGGACCGGCAATTTCAATGGGAGGTCCAATTTTTTTTACTTCCCAGGATATCGGGCGTGACCGGCTCTGGTTGCCAAATACCGGACGGTCCAGATCACCGTGAAAATAGGGAATCTGAGGGCTTTCGGCAGATACCAGCGAAGGGGCCATTCGGGCAACCTGTGCATAAGTTAGTGGTTGCTCTGCAACTTCCATCATGACACGCAATAAAGCGTCAGTAAAAATACCTCGGCCATTCTTTTCAAGTGCTGGATTGTTGTCTGTTGCAGCCGAAAAGACCACCAACCCAAGCAGTGATTCATTGATCAACCCTTTTGCACCTTCTAAAAGGGTTTCGCTGATATCATCATGAGTGTCAATGGGTTCGGTCAATGGCGTGAAGTATCGGGCCTTGACCGTGCTGGCCTCCGGACCCCGTGTCGCTGTGCCGGAATTGCAGGAGTCAAGAATTACGGTAATTCGCTCGGTCTTTTTGTTCAGGCTCACCAGCATCCTGTTGAATTCATCATCCAACAGGTCTGTTACCTTGCCCGTGCGTGCATCGTGAAACATGAGGGTTTCATCTAAACCGTCCTCCTCGTCACCGTCTTTATCCGGAGCCTGAGAGCCATGACCGGCAAAAAAAATGACGGCAACATCATCGGCGCGGGCCCGGTCAACCAAGGCCTTGTCAAAAGCCTCTCTGAAATTGGCTGTTGTGGCTTCCTCATTTAGAAGGAGACAAACATTTTGGGATGGAAAACCATATCCATTTTCTCCGGTAAGGAGATGGTAAAAACGGTTGGCATCGTTTGGAGGGCCTTCCAGGTTGGGCACATGTTCATTTTTGTATCGTCCGACTCCAACTACCAAAGCCAGACGGCGATATCCATCGGTTTCAATGGCTTCATCGAAACTGCAGGAGGAAAAAGTATCCCTTTTCAAAATCGATACGCTTTTGTCTTCAGAATTCATACTGTCGCATCCCAAGGCGTGTAATAATACCGTTGCCATCAGGAAAAACCGTAAGTTTTTCAGGAAGGTTTCAAAAGGAAAAGCTTTATTTTCCATTCGAACCCGATGTGGTTTAAAAGAAAACATGGTTGATTTCCTCCTATGTTCATGCTACGGAATGTGGTATACATTCCTTCGGATACTTCTGGCTCGGACGTAAATAATGAGATTGAACCCATGATGGATACGCTTCGTAAGCCGTTTTTTATTATTGCCCTGGTGCTTTGGGTTTTGGCAATATTGGTGGAACTCGGCTCGGGGTTTTATATCGATGCCGCATCTCAGGATGCACATCTCTATGATATCGCGAATCCGGGCATCGGGCTTCCATATTTAGCCATACTGGACGGCCTTGTACTGTTTACCATTCTATTGATCGGAGCGCCGCTAATCATCAGTGACCGTATACATGGTCGGATTCAGGGAATTATCACATTGATTGTTGCCCTGTTGATTCTGTTGGGATCAGTGGTCATGGTTTTTACAGCGCTCGGCCTGTTGCTCCTCATGGTTTCATTGCTTCTGTCCGTACCTTTCGGTACCGTTATTTATATTGCAAAATATGCCTCTTTTGATAAAACGGCAGCTGCCATAACGCTTACCGCTGTCATGAGTTTCAAACTTGGCTTTGCTGTTTTTTTGATTTTGGCCCATCAACGGTTTCTGGAAAATAAAGGCCTTATTCTAATAGTTCTTACCTCGTTTCTGGCGACCATTCTGCTCAGTTTTTTGCATGGTATCGTACCTCGCTTCCTGGTCAGCATCACCGACGGTATCGGTGCCATCATTACTGCCATACTTGCTGCAATCTGGGCTCTGGTTTATCTGATCGGTTCAATTCCCTCCATCATCAAAGCATTACGGGTGGATAAAGCTTTTACTTCGTAACCTAATACCTTTATTCCATAAAAAAAGTCTGCCCGTTTTTTATGGTTCTGTATGGTTTTATTTTTTTGATAATAACCTGACAGTCTTAACTTCTCGAAAGTACCTGTGATTAATTATTTTGGATATTATTGTATCGTCATTCCGGCGAAGTCCGCCCCGGGCTTGAACCGGAGGCCGAAATCCAGGTGGATTACGGAAGCTGGTTTTTCTGGATGCCGGATCAAGTCCGGCATGACGGAGAACTTTGTACTGTCAAGATAATCATTCTGTTCATAAAATGGTCAATAAAATGTATTCATGTTTTGCGTCATGGAAAACCGGCATTGAATTAAAGATAATTGCCCATCAGGATAAATGGTGCCCAATAGAATGGATGAGCATAGGGTGGGTTTGGATCGATTGAAACCACACCTCCATCATCCGCTACTACGACACCACGAACTCTCAGTTCATCAAAGTCAACATCATGGGTGCCTGTCAGAAACATTTTTTGTACCTGCCGAAGGGATTCTGCTTTGCTCAGATTCAGTTCGTGTCGGAGTTGATAAAACAATTGCATGAAGATTCCTGTGCTGGTGTCTGCAACGGACCAGAGCGTGGCCAAAATGGACTCTGCTCCACGTTTTTGTGCAAGGGTTGCAAAGCTTTCGATTTCCCTTCCCCGGGCATCAGCCCCCCCAACAGCCGTGTCACAGGCTGAAAGGGTTAATAAGTCGATAAATTTAAAGGGATATTTTCGGCTTTCAAGCTCGGACAACGTGAGACGACTTCCATCCCCCAAAAGGATGAAGGAGTCCCCGGCAGTTCCGGGTCGGAAGGAGAAATGGCTGGCCAGGTGAATTAGCGGATATCCCTGTCCAAGCATTTCGGAAAGCCCATCAGCAGTAAATTTCCGGTTGAGAAGAATTTTGCCTGGTAAAATTCCCCTGTCGTCATTTCCATCATCTTCCTTGACGATCATGTCCAGCTCTTCCTCCACTGCCGGAAGCTTGCTGAACCCTTCAATTTCTTCACTCAGCCCGAGCCCCGCAATACGCTGTTCACTGACTCTTTTTTCGCCAAACAGGGTTTTTGCGGCGGGAGTAAACAATACAAGGTTGAACCGTTCGAACAGGTAGTGTTCCCCATCGAACAGAGCGGCAAAAGGAAGGTAACGCAATGTGCCGTCCAAAGAAATCATCAGTATCTCCGCTTTAAGCTCGATAAGGTCCTTTTCGATTGGGGAGATCAAATGGTTGTAAAGCACCTTCGATTGTGGCTTGGGATCTATTCGAGGGCTGATGAGTGTCTGTCTGAAATCGAAGACCAGTCCATTGAGGTCTGATTCCGATATCGGGATCCGATAGGGGATCTGTATAGAGGGTGATGTAATGATAATGCTGATGTTGTCAGCTAATACCAGAAAGGTTACGATGACGGTACGCAGCTCGAATTCTCCCAGTTTACCCTGCAAAGATTCAAGGCTTTCAAGATCCTTTTTGCCGAACTCAACTTTGTCAGTGTAATTCGATTCGAGTTCCTGCAGATATCGTCCAAACTCCTCCTGAATCTTATCCGCCTGGTCGTATAGTTGCGCCAGGCGATTTCTTTCCTTGTCGCTGAGGTCACGTTCTCTTCTCCGGGCTTCAAGCCATTCCATCTCGTAGCCGATTTGGCCGAGTTCTCCCTCAAATGTCGAAATCCGATCAATGGTGTGTCTTTCTGAATTCGTCACGATGACATCATCGACCAAAGCTTCTTCTTGCCCCCGGGTGTCCAGGTAATGGAGAAACTCTTCCTCCTTGAGCAGGGACACAATTTGCTGTGCCTCAGGTAATCGGCCTTCCCGGATAAGAAGATCTGCGACATGTTTATAGACGCGCTCTTTATCGGTCATGTATGACTGCTGCAATGCTTTTTCCAGTGTGACCATACGGCTGCGAGTGGTCTGAATTGATTTCAGTGCCTGTTTTCCATAAAGGATTGCCACTTCCGGCATTGAGAGATAATCGTACACATAACTCAGTCCTTCATAAGCTCGCCATGCTAGTTCCGGCCGGCCTGATCTTCTATTGAAAAAAAGTGCCTTCATATAGCAGGATTTTGCCTCTTGGTAATGCCCCTGCCGGATATTGAGAAGGGCAAGATTCTGATAACTTGCACTCAGCCCCGGCAAATCTCCCAGAACCGATTTAATTTGCAGGGATCGTTTAAGGTATTTTTCAGCAGCATCCAGTTTTCCCAGATGCCAGTATGTCTCACCGATATTATTCAAGGCTCGTGCCTGGCCTGCAGGATCCGATACTTGCTCTTTGATTTTCAAAGAACGCTTGTAATATCGAAGCGCCTTGCGAGGTTGATCCAACCGTCTGTACAGGGAGCCGATATTATTCAAGTTATTGGCCTCCCTCTGTTGATCTCCGATATTTTGAGCGATTTTCAGGGAATCCTCGCAATATTGCAGCGCCTGTTCGATCTGGTTGAGTTTATTGTAGGTAATACAGATATTTCCTAAGACCCTGCCCTCTCCGGCCCGATCTCCTGTTTGCTTTCTAATGGAGAGGGATTTTCGGTAATGGGCGAGAGCTTCCGGGTATTCCGTTTTGGAATCGAAAAGAAGACCCAGATTGTTGAAACTGCGTGACAGGCTGATGTCATCTCCATGGGCCCGGGCTATTTCAATTGCCTCATTGTAATAGGGGATCGCCTCTTCTAGTTGACCCTGATCCTGAAGCAGGGAAGCGATATTTCTCAAACTTTCGCTTTCCAGATGAGGATTTTTTAACTGACGGGAAATTTCAAGTGCCTTGTCAAAGTAGGGTCTGGCTGATGGATACTGTGCCAGCCGCCTGTATGCGAGACCTTTTTGTATCAGGGCCATGCACAGCATGGTCGGGTCACCTTCATTTTCCAATATTTCAAGTGCCTCTGTTGCCTGGGTTAGTGCTGCATCGTATCGCCCCATACCTTCGGTTACCCGAGAAAGGTTTACCAAAAATTCAGCTTCCTTGTCGGTAAGATGATTTTCCCTTGCAGATTCAAGACCTTTTCGCCAGGCACCTTCCGCTTTTCCGTAGCGCCCTTCCGTATAAGCCGAAAGACCCTGGTGGTAATATAATCCGATAGCTTCATCCGTCGATTTCTGTACAGGAAAGTGCCGGCACCCGCCGAAAATGAGCAGTTCAAATATCAATCCCACGTGGATGAGAATTGCAGTAAATTGTCTAATATGGAAAATTTCAACGGATTTCATCTTATTAATCTATTGGTGGTTGAAGCGTCACATTCACCACAGTGCCTTTTTCAACTTTTTGGCCATAACCAGGGTTTTGTTCATATACCCAGTATTGACCGGTGGCATTTCGAGGGCTGTATTGTAGCCCCAGGCCGAGTTCTTTTAGGATTTTTCCTGCCTCTGCCAATGTTTTGTTCTTAAGATTCGGGACAGGGACCACTGTAATGAGTACGGAAGGGGGCAAGATTATCGCCGGTACCTTTTTGAATTCGGGGGCGGGATACTGAGGTTTTGGTTCATTACGGTCCGGTTTCGGTACGTCAACAGGAAGATGCGGTTCAGGTTCATCGCGGTCCGGCTTTGGTGCATCGACGTGATCCTGGTCTTCTGATGGTTTGAAAATTTTCAAGACTTCATTGATTAGGGTATTTAGTGCATCCGGGTCGAAACCAGTTGGAATTGAATGAGATTCTTGTTTATAGAGCTGGAAATTTTTCCGCCATTGGGTAATTGATTCAACCTCATCACGAGTGACCATTGCAGGAGGGCTTATATAATTGTGAAAAAGGCTAACCTGATAGTGGCTTGGTACCACCACCGGATTCAAAGGATCGGAATGCAGCCAGACCGAAAATTGCCCGGAGATAGCCGTGAACATTGTCACACCGGAAATCTGGGCTTCAACATGATAGGACGCAGGCCAACTTGAAGATTCCATTACCCCCGAATCGGTTACAACCATGTGGCTGAATCCATCAGCGCGGCCGTAAATTCGACCATGCTTGAAGGCACGCACTTCGAGTCTGTTGAATCTTTCGATTGAAGGGAAAAATTCGATGATGGCGGCGCTGGCATGTCCTGTGCTGACATGAGCGCCATTCTGGATCCGGGTATCCCTGATACCCCTTTTCCCATTGAGCCTGACATCATTTCCTGCCACTCTGAGATACCCGATTCCTCCTGGCTGATTGCGGATAAAAAAACGGGGATCCGTGTTCTGATCCATCTCGACAACTCCCGATGGCGGACCGTTGTGCCTCCCATTTTGCAGGGGAACCACACACGCGGTTAGGAGCAAAACCAATAGGAAGTTAAAAATGAAGGCAAACTTTTTCAAAATAAAGATTCGGCACTTCATCTCTGGTTCCTTTCCGATCGTCTGATCGGGAAATGGTCATGACTGAACGGAGATAAGATCTCTCTTTCTGAGCCTGTACCGGCAATCAAATCTGGCTCAGAGTATAAACAAAAGAAACCGTACCGTTGTGAAAGAAAGATTCTTCTTCGGCCATTAAGTGCTTGCGATATAACCACTTACAATGTCGGTCTCCTCAGAATGACACCCTTTTGATACATGGCCAATAGCCTTAACTTGGCGCCTGAGGGCGAAAGACGGGCATGTGGGTTTCAGCTTCAGCGAACCCGCCTATCATCCAAAGTATCACCTCCCCAGTCATTCGGTGTTGGTGTCGGTCTAGGCCTGCGCATTTCTCTGTCCAATAGAAAAGGACCGAAAATGATCGGATCTTGCTCTATTTCCTGTTGTTTATACAATTTAAAGTTTTCACGCCAGCGGGTTAAGGAAGCCACCTCACCGGGTGTAACGGAACGAGGCGTGCTGATCTGGTCTGGTAGAAGCCGCACCTGGTGATAACTTGGAACCATTACCACAAGAGACGGGTTAGATTGCAGCCAGACAGCGGCTTGCCCATGGATTGCCGTAAAGACGGTTTCTCCGCCATAGGTCTCGACATGATAAGACGCCAGGCTATCTTGGGTCTCCATGGCCCCCTGATTCGTTATAACAATTTGTCCGCATTGTGAGGCCAGGCCGTACAGGCGGCCATATCTGAACTCCCGAACTTCAATTCCGCACTCCCTTTCCAAAGATGGAAAAAATTCGATAATGGCGGCACTGGCCGGACCAGTGGTGACATGGGCGCCATTTTGAATACGGATCTTTCTGGTTACCTTTTTTCCATCGAGCCTGACATTTTTCCCGGCCACTTTGAGGTAACCGATTAAATCTTGTTGATTCCGGAAAAAAAATCGGGGATCCGTGTTCTGATCCATTTCGACAACGCCGGAAGGGGGGCCGCTGGGTTTTCCGTTCATGATGGGAATGACGCATGCGCTTAATGGCATAAAAATGATCAGGCAGCACATCAAGGCGATCTGTTTAAAATTGAACCATTGGCCATTCATATCTGATTCCTTTCCGACCGTCCGATCAGGATAGTGTTCTTGCTGAATGGAATTCAACGGTATCCTGAGCCTGTTTAGCACCTGAGCTGAAGCTGACGGATTCCATTTTCCCGGAGGGGGAAAGTCAGGCCGGGGGTGATCCAATCATTCAGAGATCTAATCCTCCCCCCCCTGCATTATCCTCTGGAAGGGGAGTTTTTTGTCAGGCACTATTTTGGGGGGAACCATTCCCGGAAAAATCTCTCCTGGTCGGCCGGCACATGTCTTTCTATTGCAGGTCGATCCGAAATGCGTTCGTTGCTGTATGAAATCGCCATGCCGGCCGTATTGACACCAATCGCAACGGCATAGATTGTCAGCGAATTAATGATATAATAAACGAGGCGATAGTATATGGCGACTGATTTATCGGCCCAGACTGCAAGCCCTAACAGAAGGCTGATGATTAGTCCCGTCCAGTTTCCCGGCAGTCCAAACTGACTTACCAATGTGCCGGTAATCATAGTGGTTACGGTACCGGCGACACCGGGAGTCATCATCGCTTTTGAATTCAGGAAATCGTCCAATCTGCACCTCCCTGGATTGATAAAAATGAATGGGTTTATTGAACCTGGCCGGTTTGAAACCACGGCGACCGAAGAATTTCTCTTCCCAAAGCCGGATCGGTCATCAAATCAGATCTGGAGCTGAAAAAAAAGACCATGCCGGAATGACGGATAGTGGGTTACCTAATCGCTCAAGTTAAATAAAACAACCATAAAATCCTGTTGCTATGAACCTATTTCTCCGGTTCGAATGTCAATTGGGGACATATCCTGATCCGGAAGCGGGACAGCTCTTGGAATTCCAATGTCTTCAAAAAATAGCGATATTTGTTTTTCCCTTCTTGTTTCAAGTCCCGGAAGCCTTTTACCACCTGCATATACCCATCGCCGAAACTCAAAGGGTACCCGGTCATAATCCCCTTCGTTTACCCGTTTACGCAAGGTCGATTTGCGGAAATTGCCGATGCCTACATTGAAAACAAAATCGCACAAGGCAGCGAATTGGCCATCGGTAAGTTCTGCATCCACCAACATCATTACTCCGATTTCGGCCTTTTCCATATCGTTTCGCAAAATTTCCGTTCCTCGCGGCACGGTAATTCCTTTTTTAAATTCTTCAGGTATGGTGGGGTCGCATGGAGCCAGGTGAATCAGATGACCATAGCCGATCGTGCAATAGTTGGCGGGGTCATTGTATGGTTTAGGGATAAAGCCTTCTGATGCCTTGGTGAGTTCAATACCCTTTTCATATACTTTCCGTATCTCTACACCCGCTGGCAGAACAAATCGTTCCTCCGGCTCAATAAAAATTCCGGGGGTTAATTTGTCTATGGTGGGGAATTCAGTTTCCACATGTTTTTCGCAACCTGATATGAAAGCCGATACTGCAACGATTAAAATCATAATGGTTCGTGTTGTTACGTATCTTTTCATGGCTGTTTTCTCCTCAATTGGTTTCGATAACACCCTGATCCCACAGAAGCGGCATTAGGGGACGGTTTATTTTAATGAAACCGTAATGGTTTGATTGGTAGTGCAATTTTCACATTTCAGTTTGAGGGTTCCTCCCATATTCAGTACAATCAGTTTTACTTCTTCTGTTTCCACCCACTTTGTTTTTCCACCATTTCCCCCATCCGATCCGTCGGCAGGTTCGTAAACAACCGATAAGCGTATCGGTTGTGCGGAAACATCCGGCCGGATAATTTCCGGACGTATTCTGCCGGCTTCGGTTATTGTTTTGAAATGATTTACTTTTCCTGTTAAAATTCGTGAGCCTCTGGTGACTTCTCCTGTTGATTCATCGTCAGGGTACTGCGGCACCAGAAACTTTACATTGGCTTCTTTTACGGATAAAACCGCCTCTTCAATTTCTGAGCCATCCTTTGCACCAATGATTATCGTACAGCTGTCCTGGCTGCCGGTAAGTTTATAAACTCCCTCACTCATTTGACATGCCGGACGATTTTTTATTCGATGAATGTCAAGGGAACTGCGAAACGGTGCCATTGTATTGTCCAATTTTCCGATCCAACTTTTCCGGAGTTCGTTCACCTTGCTCATGCTGGGCTTGGTACCCTGATCATCCTTGTGAAGAAAAGCCCCCGACATCAATGCAAGGATGAACAAAACAACTATGATTCCTAAAATCAATATGGCCAGTTTATTTTGTTTCATTTTAAAGGTATAATCCGGGTTTGAAGTTTATTCAGATAACGGCTGGACTTCTCTGGTAATAAAATTCGGACTCATTTTGATCCCTTCCATTGTTTTAAGTTTCGATATATCCTTTATGTGAATATCAAACCTCCTATTGGCTAGGCGGCCTACCGTAAGTTTAACGGATGATTTTTTGGCCACCAGCTTTCCTTTCTCCGGGTCCTGGTTGAGCACTTTCTCGTGTTGATCTGCCACGGTGACCCTCTGAATTTTCAAATCCGTTTCCGTGTCGAAAGAGAGCCCTTTGGATCCGATGGTCTGAAGGGCAGCGGACAAACTCAAATTTTCAAGAGGTGGAACCGGAATAGCGGCAATTTTTAATATGATTTTTTCGTCTTTTTCAAGTTTAGTTCCCGGAGGTGGCACCTGGGCGAGAATCTGGCGTTGGGCCATTGGATCCGGATCTGGGTGAAGTTCAACGGAAAATTTCAGGTGATTGTCTTCGAGAAATTTTTCAGCTGCAGCCTGAGTCCATTCCTGTTGGGTAAAGTCCGGCATCTCAAGCTTTTTGGGTAACACTTGCCACACAATCAGGCCTATAACAACCAGGGCGGCTACAATGGCGGCCGGAATCCACCATTTCTTTTTGGTTTCACCCCCATCTGGTATCACAATATCCTCTTTTTCAGGAGGAACTTCAAAAAAGACGGATTCTCCTTCCGTGAAAATTTCTCCCGGCTGATCAGGATCAAATACCCGCAATCGATAACTGTATTGACCGGGTTTACAACCAGGGGGTACCTGAATTTTTACGGTAATCTGGGTCATCTGATCGACATTGAGGATGTGTTCTGTGGGCCCATCGATTTGGAGCCATTCTTCTTTTACCGGTTCGGATATGGATAATTTTATTCCGGCCTTAAGGGATTTATCTGATGCGTTTTTAACGTTGAAAACATGCTCTGCTTTACCGCCTTCATCACACTTTACAACACCTTTTACTTCTTTGATGGTAAAGATTCTCATGAGTTGTTCCCTCCCTAGGTCTCTGGCTTGAATTCCAATTCGTATGAAACATAAGCAGGTTTTTCCTGATCGACAATGCGTTCAATTAACGCAATATGTTTTTCAGCCTCTGCCGGGGCCGTGATGCGGATATGAAAGGGTTGAGGCGTCCCGTTTGTGTCTTCAACATTTTCTATCAACTCAAATCCATTAATCCCGGTGGACGTTTCAAGAAACAGTTTCAACCCTTTTGCCGTACCTCGCCACTGTGAAAGATAGGCGGCGGCCGCAATTAATTCACGCAGTTGTCCGGTGCCCGAAGAAATAGGATCCTCCGAGTGTCGGATATCTTCAGGTTGGGCGCTGTAAAAGGGATAAAATCTTTCTAAATCTACCCAACCGGCGAGATAGGGCACGAATATATCCGGTGTAGTGTATGCATTGAAATAGGTTTCCAACTGCGCCAGCACCTTTTCAGCCGGTTCGTGAAGCAATTCCATTACTTCAAGCAGCGCGTTGAGAGGGCTGCCGGGCCACAGAGTACGCTGAAAGACTTGTGGTAATAAATTTTTAATCTCTTCTGTTTTCATCTTCGCTTTGAACCGTAATTTCATGCTCTGAAGAGCAAAATAGCCAGGTGGAAGGCAATGTCACCCGCTCTGAAAATTCTCTGGTGGAGACATGCTCATATTTATCGGCTTGCATCAGGTTGCGGTAAATGCCTTCTATTCCTCCTGCCAAAACATAATTGGCCGACAAATCCGAAGCAATGGCATCAATTGGCTGAAATAAGCGTTCTGTACCTCGCAGGGGAAGTTTACAATTGATATCCGGCTGTGTCCATGTCGGTTCCGGTGCTGTAATATCGAGCCTCAGGACTCCCCCTCGTTGAGATGCAGCCAAAGCAATCGTCCTCTGGAAGGTCAGATCGCGACAGCTTCCAAATTTCCAGCCCTTTTGAAAAGCGACCCATCCTTCCGGATTTTCCTCGGTACCGGTCAGTTTCCACCGAAAGCAGCCTTTCCCGGGATCATCCCCAATTGCCGCAACACAGGCATACAGGTAGCGGTGTGGCGCAAAGTGGTGAAATACCAGTTTGCGCACCATCTCTTTTTGGAGACCAATGTTTCTAAATGTCTCTGATTTGCCCCCTTCGTCCGAAAGATACACACCCTGATCCCCTCGGGCGGCTACTGCAACACATGTGCCTCCCCAGACATCTGTTGAAACGGCAACTGAATGGAATCCAAGAGATGTTTGCTGCGGATCTACGAGTACTTGAAAAGGTTCGGCGCCTTCGTGAATAGCCACTTCATAAAGGCCTTTTTCCGTTGCCAACAGGATTACAGGCACGAATTGACGCTCCGCCCAGGCCAATTCGCTTATCAGAAAGGTGGTTCGCAAACCGATTTCCCACGTCTCGCCGCAATCCCGTGAAATATGCAGAGCAGAACCGCCTTCCGGATCGGATAGCTGGGTGGCGGCTGCAAGAAGGCCCGGGCGTTTCTGGGTGCTAGCTTCTTTATTAAAGGATTTTACCGATACAACGGTTTCCCCTGGAAAATGGGCGACAGACTCCCATCCATGGGCATCATTGGTCGAACGAAAGACTGTGTCACCTGCGCCTGCATACCACGTGTGCGGCTGAAATGAGTCCGCGCAAAGGGATTTTACATTTTGATCGGGAACCTCCTCTACCAGCATCCTCACACGTGAAACAGAACTGACTCCAGGCTCCTCGTCGATTATTTTGTATATATCCCATGATGTAAGCGGCTTGCCGAATGTCCATCCTTGGCTATCCGGTGGTGATGACAGCGGAGTAATCGTCCTGTAGAGACGCTGTAAAACACGTTGCCTGACTGCAGCAGGTGCCTCTTCACGGTGAACCTCCACCAAGGCTTTGATTTGAACGGACTTGTATCGCACCCAGTTCACCAGGCAGCTTGTTCCCAAGGGTTTTCGCTCGTCGAGGGTGTTTTGAATATGCCTGCGAGCCGCTTCTGTTTCATGTGCTTTCAGAATTTCAGCTTTTATCCACCCTTTTTCGCGCTGTGTTTCCGGTATGTGGGGTACCAAAAGAACCTCCACCGTTCCCGGACTCGCATGGCTCCAGAGCATGGCCTTGGTAAATGCATGAACACGATCCACCGCCCCTGAGCTTTGTTTGGCTATGAGTTCAAAATCCCTGGCTGTGACTGCCCGGTGCAATGAATGAAGTTCCTGAGGACCCCTTCGAAGCGCGTTTTCAAGAGATTCCGCAGCACGCCCGCCGGTTGCCGGTTTAAGATTGATCACTTCGACTCCCGGTAATGGATCTTTGATGGTGGTTAACAAACCGGCTGTGACGTTGCCATGGGGTCCGCCACCGCGCCTGTACCATATGCGTATCTGTCGATTGGCCGGCGGTATTTCAGCTAATGCCCGGGGTGTGTCCTGCAATAAGCCTTCCGGTGATCCCATGGAAACGGCAGGAGCAAAAAAGATGGTTCCGGACAATCGATCAGCTATATAAACGAAGCGGTCATCTCCCAGGTTGTTAAAATTGTCGACTTCACGCCAAATGCGATAGGCTTTGCCTCCATGTTCAACAGCAGACGGGGATATTCCGCCTAATTCTTCCTCAGTTGTTTCCACACCAACGATCAGATCCAATTGGTCGCCGCTAGGTGCAATAATGGGAGGGCGACTGACTTTCACTTTCAGGCCGGGCAACCCGGTCCCGATTCCTGCCGGCTCGGCATCAATCATATCGCAATGGAGGGCGTAGACGACCTTTTCAGTGACTCCGGGTTCAAAGGAAGCTTTTTCAGTGGTGACAAATATCGGTGGCTCTGCCCCCGAAGTGGTTCGGCCTGTGGTCACCCGAGTACCTTTTGGAATTTCAACCGCTCGGTTTTGAGGACGAGCGAGTTTAAAATGAAGATTAACCCCTGCGGCAGCAGGAGGATACAGGCGAAGACCTATCAGGCGTAAAAATTCGATAAAGGCTTTGTCAGGTATGCGGTTTAAGCGGTAAAGAAGGATATCCGTCAGGTAAGCGAAAACCTCCAAAAGCACTATTCCGGGATCACCGGGAGTCAGGTCCGTCCATCCCTGGCAAGATTGGGAAATACGTCGACGCCCTTCCTCCACCAGATCCTCAAAGCGACGGTCATCAAGATTAGGTGAGCGGAGAGTCATCATTCCACCTCCCCTGTCAAAGATACGGAAATGATCAAATTTTCACGAAGGGCGGTCTTTCGCATGCGATATTCCAATATAATATCCATACGCCCCGGATCTTTTTCATCGGCACCTGCATCCAGCCGCAATATGTCAATGCGGGGTTCCCAACGCTGCAGAGCGCGGCGGACATAAAAGATAGCCAGACCATGAGTGGTTGCATCATTGGGGGAGAAAACCAATTTTTGCAAATCACAGCCGTAATCCGGTCGCATCACTCTTTCCCCTGGTGATGTTGACAATAAAAGTAAGATTGACTGACGGACTGAATCTTGCTCCTCGATCATTTCAATGCCTCCCGTGCTTGAAATCCGAATGCCGGAGGTTTTTTCCTGGCTATCAAAATCCGGATGTACGAACCGCCATGCACGATACAAGGGTGATGCTTTCATGCGAATTCCTTTACCAGCGTTTGCCCTGGATTATTCACTTTGTATTTGACGGTACCCGGTGGGGTGCCGTCGGTAAAACCCGTGACGGTATCAAGACACACTCGTTTTCCATTAATTCGAAGCAATTCCGAGTAACCTTCTTTAACCACAAGAGTCGTCAAACAGGCTTTGATTCCCGGGCCAACCATAGGGCAGCCGGATATCGGCCGGTCCTGAGGATCGATTTCCACCAGTACCCTGCGTCCGCTTATCCTGACCAATTCTTGCCCGGCTTCAAGCTTTACAATTCCTAATTCATGCGTACAAACAATAATGGCATCTTCAGTCAAAATGTACATTATGCACTCTCAAAATCAATAACCTTGCCGCTTATCGTGACTTTTTTACCTGGTGCACCGATTTCAAGATCGGATAGGGAATGGATGCGGCATCGACTGGGTGTTAGTTCAATCAGGCTGCCTAAGCCGTCACCCAGGCGAACTTCCTCAGGTGACAATTGAATAAAATCACCGTTGTTGTTCTCAATCTGAATGGTTCTGTTCTGATCATCTAATCTAATCCGCTGGGCACCTGGTGTCACCCAAGTAAACCGCTGGATCATTCCGTTTTCCACTCCTGCATCAGGTGGTCCTTTGATACCGTAGAGTCCGCCCAAAACAATTGCCTGATCAGGATCCGTGTTTAACAAAATTACCAATACCTGGTCACCCACGTCGGGTAGGGCGATAAGACCTTTATCAGATCCGGCACCCGGCACCACCACCGGGAGCCATCCGGTTTCTACATCCCTGTAATTTGGCAAATGGACACGAACCCTTCCCATACCATCAGGGTCATTGATCTGGCTTACAGTTCCCAGGGTGGCCCCTGTCGATAGGGATCGTGTCCTCGGCCGGGGAGGAGACGTATTGATTTCACTCACGTAACCTTTTTTAGTGTCAAAAAGATGTTTTACGGTCGTAAGAATATAACGTCCTGCAAAAGATTCGGCCACGCCACTGACCAAAACCGGTGTGCCCGGCCGAAGGTGAGGATTGCCTTCCGCAATTCCCCAAAGGACGACTTCGCGAGCTATTTGACGGTCCAGTTCGGCCTGAGCCAAAGCATCGGCCTGAAGATCATCCTGCACTGATGACTCGACCATGGTTCGCAACTCGTTTCCTCCCATGCGGTTGGAATCCAGATGAACGGAAATCTGCCGGCCGGAACGAGGGCTGTCTGCCCGACCTCTGACCGGTTCAACCCGGTGGGGGTCCCAGCCAGTGGTTTCTACGGTTCGGCAAGTCGAATCCGAATTGACTTCGATACGAGCTTCAAGCAGCGAAGACCCAAGCGCCAATTCGACCGGATGGCCAATGCCTTCCAATGTAAAGATGCGAAGGATGTCTTCATGAAGTATAAAATAGAATCCGCACTTTTCAGCGGTTTCGGCCAATAAGTCGAAATCGGACTGGTTATACTGGATAATATTTTGCCTCAGGGGTCCGGATTCAATCGCTTCTACATGAACTCCAAGGTCCGACACGAGGCTTTGTGCCAATTCATGAAGGTTGACCTGTACATGGGTGCATACCGGTTGTCGTTTCCGAAGTCGATGCAAGCCATCATATCCCCGAACCCGGACCCATCTTTCACGGGAGGGTCCATATTCATAATTAACTGCTGTGATCTCCCCTGCAAATAGAATTTCATAGAATCCTTCGACCCGTATTTGAAGGGGAATGCCCATGAGCAAGGAAGCGTCATCAAAGATTGCACTGTCAGGTTCAAGAAAGGTAAGTTCACAAACCGTGGGCAGGGACAACCCCTGGTGGACTCGCACTTCCGCCAGTGTCCTGCCGTCTTCCGCAGAAATCGGCCTTCCATCCAGTTCAATCACTATTTTGGTTATGGTAACTATTGAACTCACAAAAATTCCTCCAATTCAAATTCAGACGGCATATTCAATATCGTACCTGCGGGAATACGCAGCGGATCATCAATCTTGTTGTATGCCATCACGGCACGCCCCTTAGCCGGATCATCATAGTTGGCGTACCCGATCTGGTCAGGTCGTTCCCCGCCGAGCACTTCATAAGAATCCATCCTTTCTCCGAATCCCGGCATGCCTGATGTTTGCCCGATTGAGGGATGTTGGTATCCGTTGCCCGACTTATGTGCCCGTGGTGTGACCGGTTCCAGAACCCTTCGAAAAAGCAGCCGGATTAAAGATCGTCTTGGAAGTCCATCTTTTGTGAAATATTCGAGTTTTTCCGCGATGGACCTGACTATGCCGGGTATATGCCAGCTCTTGCCCCAAACAAAACGGCAAATCGGCGGATTCCCATAGCTGCCGGTTTCCTGAGAATTTTCGGCCAATCGCCAGAAAGGACCCGTGAGGTCGCGGACATCTTCGGTCTGGAAAGATGATCCTGCAAGGGAAATATCAAACAAAAGATTCATGGTCAGTTCGGTATTGCCTCCGCCACTGTAAAGCAGTTGATCATCCGCCAGGTGGGAACCCGTGATCAATCCGCCTGCAGACCTCCGGGTATGAACTCCGGCCTGACGTCTTATCACCAGGCTTTCAGGGTTTAGCAGGCATCCGATTCTTTCACCGGTGTCTTCGATTATAAATGCAACTCGTTCCATGGTATTCCCTTTTGTTCTTCATCCAGTCGCCGCAAATGTTCTGTACCACGCGACTCTGTTTCTGAAAGGCGAATTTCCATCTGATCCAAAAGGGACCTCAGGCCGATGGATGATTCTTCGGGCAAGCTTGGCCAAACCGCATCAGGATTATCAGGTGCATCATCATGAGAGTCATTTTCTCCCGGAAGGGCAGGCCAGTTTAACTCTGTCGGCCGGGATATTTTTTCCTTCAGTGCTTCTTTTTTCTCAAACGGCTGATCGATCTTTTTCCAATTGGATATCATGACTTGTTCAGGAGATATCGGATCAGATTCTTTTTGTTCATTTTTGGAGGTAAGGAATCGGGTCTCATCAGTTGGTGAAAATTTCGATGTTTTTAATAATCCGGTCCGACCGGAAATTGTCTTGCTGGTGGGTTGTCGTTTTACCTGTCTGAAAATGAGAAATTTTGTGTTGGATCCAGAAGATATTTGAGGATTTTTTGAATGCGGTTCGGATTGAATAAACTGTTTTCCGGTCTGATTATCCGAAGAGAATTTACTCTTGGATTCCTGCTGTATTTTTTTTGAGGAAATTTTTCGTGTAAGGCCATTTTCCTCATCGCTGGAAGCCGGCCGGGGGGATCGCAAATGCATTAAGGGACCTTTCCCATGAAGTCTTAAAGGTTCACGAATGCTCTTTTTCTTGGCCTCCTTGGGTGATGGGAGGGTTTGGAGTACACTTTTAGACCCGGGTCGATACTTGGATTTTAATGGAACGGTGCTTTTGCGATGCTGAAAATGCTCTGGGAATTTTAAATCATTTTCGGCAGATTGAATGGAATCGTTTTCGGTTTTTTTGATGTTCGATGTTGATGGCGAAGCAGATTCCTGTGACGGATGCGATACATTTACCTGAAAAGGCCCATTACCGGGAACATGAAAATTTTCAACTTCTTTTTTCTCAAGTTCTGGTTCCGGGGTATCCGTTTCTCCATACTCATCATCTGGGCCGATATTACGTTCAAAGATTTGTGATTCCTCCTGGGAGGCCCTATACAAGGGGCTTGGGTTGAGCAACTCGGGTGCATGTTGTTTAACCAGCCGAATCCAGTGCTCCGGCGGTCCTCCGAAATGATTTGTTGGGAGATTTTTCGTCCGGTTTTTTTCCTGGCGCTCGCCTGTCTCCCTTTGATCGGAAGATATAAGGCGAGAGGCGGTCGCTTCCGCCAGGTTTCGGGCGGCTAGGGCTATTGCAATCAGCCACTTTCGTGCGTATTTGCGAATCAGGGTAATCATGCGCGTTCAATGCCTTCATGGGCAATGGTTAAGGTTTCAATGGCCACTCCTTGTGCATCACCTCTCAGGTGAGCACCGCGCCAGGCAGTCGGCCAGGCGTTGTGCAGGTTCCATCGTGCGTTTTCCTGCTGTCCATCGGGGGCTAATAAAATGATGGATAATTCCTTACGTTCCACATTGCCTTGAACCGCTGTCATGAGCCATTCCCACAGCTCGGTGGATTCGCTCATACCCCACTTGAGGGTGATATCCCCATATTCCACCCGGCCCGGTAGTTTGCGTACAGCCGGTGCACCTCCGCCTTCCCGATAGGAAATGGATTCAACTGAAATACTCAGCCCGCTGATTTCAGTAAAATATCCGGATGTAACACCCTGGATATCCACTACAAAATTATAGGATCGGTAAATATCAGTTTCCGGCATGTCTTGTCTCCTTATAGATTCAAATTCTTAGGCAGTTGCTCCACCTGCCTCAGCTTGTTCTTCGGGGCCTCCGCCCATCCACTGAAAAATGCGGAAGATAATAAACTCGGCTGGTTTGACCGGCGCGATTCCGATTTCCGTTACCAGCCTTCCAGCATCAATCACCTCAGGCGGGTTGGTCTCTTCATCACATTTTACAAAGAATGCCTGTTCAGGAGTATTTCCTTTCAGTGCGCCATCCCGCCATACCAGAGTCAAAAAAGCTCTTATGTCGCGCTCAATCGACTTCCAGGTTCGTGAGTCGTTGGACTCAAATACGGTCCACCTGGAGCCTCTTTCGATGGATTCTTCGATCATGTTGAATAAACGACGGACACTGATATAACGCCATTCTCCAGCTTCAGCACTGAGGGTTCGCGCTCCCCAGACACGAATGCCCGAATCGGGAAAAAATCGAATGCAATTGACACCGGCCGCATTGAGTTCACCCTGCTCTTCACGGGTCACCCTGTAGCAGAGATCAAGCGCCCCCCGAATCGGTTCGTTGGCAGGTGCTTTATGAACACCGCGTGTTGCATCCGTCCGGGCATAAACCCCTGCCAGATGGCCCGAGGGTGGAGTTTTTACAATTGTGCCGCTTGATAGAGGATCACGAGCCGTAATCCATGGAAAATAAAACGCTGCGTAATCGGTTTGTCTTGGACGAAGTGCATCTTCCTTGGTTTCATCCCCTTCATCACTCAATTCCGAAGTTCCGGCGCTTCCCACCTTTTTTAATGCATCCAGATTGTGCACCTTCACTGGTGAATCGAGGATCGCAAACCGATTTTTCATCTTTTCACAATGCGAGATGATAGCCTCGTAGGAAAGGATATCCGTATATCCGGGTGCGGCGATAATCTTGGCTTCATCCACCGTTTCCAATGCACTGATCCCCTCTCGTTTGCGTTCATCACCGGCGACGGGTTTTCCGTTGCCGATATTGAGCACGTAACATCGGCTGCCTCCGTTATTGAAAAAACCAAATACCGCTCGGGCAAGATCCGTGCTTGGGCTTTTTTCATCCACGAATTCCCTGACAAATTGGGACCAGTTGCTGATTGCAACCGGTTCATTCAGATGCTTACCCGCAGCCGGCGCTACTCCCAGAAAGGCCGCAGTGCTGGTGCTGACCGCCGCAATGGGACGGGTGCCCCCGCCGGAAATCTCTTCCATATAAATACCTGGTGTCATATAATTCGGCATTTCAAACCTCCAATATGTCAAAATGAATAACCCACGGCTCTGGTTTGCCTTTTATCAAGTCAAACTCTTTAAAAAGCTTTCGGCTGCGGGCAGTAATACAGACTTTCTTTTGGGATGGTTGCATTGGCACGGATGGAAATAGAAAACGACCTTTAACATCGGTACGGGTAACCAAATTATGAGTGGAGATTTCGACCCGGGCATTGGGTAGAGGAATTTCATTCGGCCCCATAACCATTCCCGGTATGCTTACGAGGTTTGATTTTGTGATTTCCATCGGTGATTGTATCAGCTTCATGGGTTGTTCCTGCCGTTCAACCCGCAAGGGCAAGCGAAGCAAAAAAGCCGGCATTGGAATCGTGCCGAATGCACTCCAGAAATCAGCCGGAATAGGTTCCAGCTCAACTTCAAATTCCGGATTTTCCATGGCTGCAAACAAAAGCTGTCCCAAAACGCGATGGGCTACCTGCGGACTTTCAGCCCATGAAGTAATCAGGTAGCGCAGTAAAACTTGAAGAGGCGGCCTTCGTGTTAAAGAATGGGGGGCTAAAGGAAGAATGTCTTTCAGATAGAGCCCCACAAATTTCTTGTCTCCCATAGTTCCGGGAGGAAGAAAAGACACCTCTATGTCCTCTTCTACCACGCTTGTAATCCACTTACTCAGACGTTGGTCAATTTCTTCAATCATGATCGTTCTGGGTGCCTTCAAAAGGAGTTAAACTTGCAACGTCCATTGATCGGCAGTTTCTCATCTGGGGATTTTCATAGGTATAAAACCGTCACGAAATGAGTCTGTCGAAGCCATTACCTTTCAGGGTATTTTTTCCTGCCAAAATATATACCCGATTGTGAGTATTGCGTATTTGATTTTTAAGTTCCGGAATTTTACTTGTAGGATTTATTTTAATGATTTCAAAATATGCAGAGTGGTTGAGGATGTCAATAAATATTTTTCTGCAAAAAACACTGAAATTTTTTTAAAAGAGATAAATATCAAAAACGGCTTCGCGTTTGAGCGTCAGTATTCCTTACAAAACCCTATGAGTTATCCGTTTCAGTTAAGGAGTCGGACAGCCGGATATCGGCAGATGCTTCTGATTCTGAAATCGGGTTCTATCAGAGGACGGCCGGAATTCGGCCTTCCTCTGATTTAAACATGGCGAGTGACTGATAAACGGACATTATTCCCGAATGATACGTTCGATTTCAAAGAAAAGGTCCTGTTCCCTGAGAACGCCCGCCACCTTCCCGTTTTTCAGAACCACCAGCCGGCGTTCTTTATTGGAGACCATGGCGTAGGAAGCCTCCATGAGGTTGGCGTCATAATCGATAGTCAGCGGAGGCGGAGCCATAATATCGCTCAGTTTCTTGTCTGCCAGTTTTTTAACGGATCGCTTGAATTCTCCTTTCCAGAACATGGTGGAGTATTGCATGGAGTCGGCCATACTGGGTTTCGGGGCACTCAGGTATGGGGGCATAATGTTTTGAAGCAATTCGATGATGGCCACAACACCTTTGACATGATTTTGCGAATCCATGACCAACAGCGACCGGTGTCCGGTTTCCATGATACGACTGGTCGAAAGCCTTGGATAGAAAGAGGCCCGGATCACTTCAATGGCTTCCTGAATAGTATGCTCTTCGGTCAGGGTGGTGTATTCCTCAATAGGAATCATGATGTCGCCCACGCAGTTTTCTTCCACAATTTTCTCGATATTGCGGTGGGCCTCGAGAACCTTGGCTGTGAGAATATCAATATCGCAAGGTTTGGAAAGATAGTCGAAAGCCCCGCCTTTGAGTG
>CAYZJH010000037.1:0-34117 GCA_964478625.1 uncultured Desulfobacteraceae bacterium | reverse complement strand
TTCAAACAACTGATTTGGAAATATTTTCTTTATAAGCATCAAGCCACCGCGAGTCGCTCCCTCAGAATGACATGCAACAGACACCTTTCGGACCCTGATGCCGGTAATAGGTAGTACCTTAACTTGACGCCAAGGGTGAAAGCCGGTCAGCAAGTGAAGCCATCAGTCGCTATCCAAGAAGTTAACCACCGGACACGGATACCGGCTCCCGGTTCAAGCCCGGGACAGGCTTCGCCGGAAAGACGGTACACCATCTCCTGAACACCGAACACCGAACACTGAAAGCACCTTAAACCTTATACCTAACACCTTATACCTAACACCTTAAACCTAACACCTTAAACCTAACACCTTATACCTAACACCTTAAACCTTACACCCAACCCCTATAAACCTTTCAGCACGTCAATCATGGTAAACACCTTCCCTCTGACCCCTTGCAAGACTTTTTGATGCAAATAGGCCACGGCATCCAGCGTACCGAGAGCATAGATTTCTCTTCCATTGACATTGTGTGTGAAGGCAAACCGAACCGTGCCGTCTGGTGAAGTCAATTGATAGGTATGCCATCCGTGACCGGTCAGGTATTCTTCCGGGATCCCCATTTCGTTTTTTTGAACATTCGGGTCACGCACCTTCACGATTTCATCCGGGGTGAATTTGAGGCCCAGTTTGTTGAAATACCCCACCATGGCTTTAGCGGTGCCGCTGGTGTCGGCTTTTCCCTTCTGATGGCTTTCTTTTATATCGAGACGATACCCTTCGAATAAGTTTGGAAAGGTATTGGCAGCATATTCCATCATGGCCTGAAATCCGACGATCTGTTTGCCCATATTGGGTGCGATCACTGCCGGAACTTTTGATTTGAGAACTGTTTCGGACAATTGAGTGCGATTGCCGCCGGTGGTTCCCATGACGAAAGGCAATTGATGCTTACAATAAAATTCAGCATTGCTGTTTGCTGCGCCTGGGTGAGTATAGTCCACACAAATAAAGGGTCCTTCGGCCTCTTTGATGTTTTGAATCACCTGATCGCGAATATCGGGTTTGACCAGATGGATGGGAATTGAAAGAATTTCGCACTCAGTCGTTTCGATTTCAGGGCCTGTCAGCGAATGATTGATCAGCACAAACCTTTCATCGTTGAGAAGGTTTCTGGCAACAGTGGCGGCCATGTTTCCCGGAAGGCCATTGACCATAATTTTAATGCGACTCATGTATTATCTCCCCTCTCCGTTTATCGATTCCTTGGTTAAATTTTTTTTGACACAAAAGTTTCACAAACCGTGTTTCCCGCTTTTAACAGTTTTTTACCGCTGCTTTCAACAATTTGAACTCATGGTCTTTAAAATAACCATTCAGATTCTGTTTCAAGGTAACGAGCGCAGGGGGAATGTATTTTTCAAACCAGGTTTTTTGTTTAACGCGACTTAAGAAAGCAAAAGCTCCAAGAATCTGGAGATTTCTGGAGATGCAGCAGTAGTGAAAACCTTTTTGAAATTGCTCAGATGAAGGCGATATCAGCGTACCGAGTTGGTCGGTATAATGTCTGAGCATTTTCTCCTGAAAGGTCTTCGGAAGAGCTGTGTAAGGATCGATCAGCAATGATGCCAGATCGTACTGGACGGGTCCCAGGCGGCCGCTTTGAAAGTCGATAAAAAAAATGTCTCCATCTTTGACCATGATATTTCTGGATTGAAAATCCCGGTGCATGAATCCCTCACATGAAAATTGCCGGATCCGGTCTGCCAGACACTCAAAATCAGGTGCCAGGTCCTCAAATCTGACCGGAAGTCCCAAAAAGCCTTGCAAGAAGGCATCGGTAAAATATCGGCACTCCCGCTCCAAAATCAGGTCCCGGTCATAACGGGGGGTCTGATAGGTCCATGTTAGGTCAAAACCCCGGGCGCCCTCCTGTCCCATCCGGCAAAGGGCGACAATGACCTTTTGAAACAAGCGTTCGATTCTGTCCGGATCTTTTTCACCCAGTACGGCCTCTTGCAGGTTGCAATCGCCCAGGTCCTGCATGAATACGAGGCCTGAAAAAATATCTTCATGAAAAATCCGGGGCACGGGGATTACCTGGTTATGCAGATGGCGGCCGATGCGGACAAATGCTCCTGCCTCACAGGGCTGTTTTCCGGCATGGATTCCATGGTCGGCCAGGATCAGGGTTTTTGTTCCCGACTTAAGCCTGAACCATCCCCGGTCCGAGCCGTCACCCTTAAGACGGTTCATTATCGGCGGCTTTTCCGGATATTCTGAAAAAGCCTTGAAAAATGCCTCAGGGATCATCCGGTCCAGGACGGCTTCCCGATATCGTTCCGGTGTGCCGATATCTTTCCAGTAGGCATCCAGGGCAAAAAAGGCCTTGATTTTGGCTCCTGCTTTAAGCAGATTTTCATAGGCATCGATAATGTTGTAAAAAATACCCCGGGGGATAAAATCCAGGATGGCGCGATCGAGCACGTGAATGCCGGTAAATGTATAGCGTTGAGTGTTTAAGCGTTGGTTTGAATTCTGGGGAATATAAAAATCCGAAATGAACCCTTCAGGGTCGCAGGTGACTGAATTGAGCTGAGGATAATCGGTCAGAACCAGGGTTGCCGGATAAGGATGATGACAATGAAAATCGTAAACTTTTCGGAAATCGATATCCGTGGCAATGTCGCTGTTGACCACCATGAAAGGAGTATCATCCCAGAAGGCTTCAACCTGTTTGATGGCACCGCCCGTGCCCAATATTTCCGGTTCATGGCTTAATGTGATCGGAATTTCAAAATGGTTGAGTGCCAGAAATTCCCGGATTTTTTCACTTAAATGATGGGTATTGATCATGAGACTGTGACATCCGGCCCGGATGAGACTTTCAATTAAAATTTCCAGAATCGGCTTTCCACCCAGGGAAAAAAGAGGTTTGGGCATTTGCCGGGTATGGGGTAGAAGCCTGGTACCTAAACCGGCAGAGAGAATGATGGCTTTCATGGTGATCCAAATCCCGGAAACTTTATGAGAGCAGGTTTAAATATTTCTGAATTTTTTCGGAATAATAGTCTATTTTTTCAGTGTCTTCGGCGCTTTTGATCCCCTGGCTGGAAAAATAATCCAGGGCATTCACGTAGTAAATTTTTGAAAGAGCCTCAGGTCGCTCGATCAGGCGCCGCTTATACATTCGGTTTCCCCGTGATTGCACTTTTTTTAAACGATCCTTTGGCGACATATCCTTTGGCGGTTGCCGGAGGAAAAAATTTAAAACAATCCAGTAGGATTCGAAAAAGGTTTTCAGAAATGCGGCAAAAAGCTTGAGTTTTCGGAAACCGGCTGAGGTTAGATTATAGCTGTCAGGAAGTGTCGGATGGGGGATGATGATGGCTTCATCAATAAAATTTTTGATGGTTTTTCTGATATAGTATTCGGGAGTTTTATCTACATCCAATGCGAACTCATTCTGGAAAAAATCCTGCAGAAATTTATAGCCTGAGTGAAGATCCGTGGCTGAGAATTGAAAAGCATCCTTACCAAGAATCGCAAGGGCCGTATATGCTGCAGGGACGAAAAAGGAGATGCTGTTATTTTTATAATATTCGAGGTTGGGGCGCCTGTTTTCAATGATGCGGTATCGAATTTCAGAAGAATCGGTTTCTTTTTCATCGGTCTCGGCATCCCTGGGTGTTGGAGTGTGGGCCGTTTTTTCCACGAATTTTCGACCGACATAAGACTCCAGGGCCTGTTCGATTGCATAGAAACTTTCGTACAAAAGGGTGTCGGCTAACGTGGCTTTTTGGGACATCAGATAAATCATGTACAAATCGACCAGCTCAAGGAGCTCATCATAGCTGAAATACTTTTTGGGAATATTCAGGAGTGCGCTGGCCACCAATGCATGGGGGGTGACCACGGAAGCCCTGTCTATTCCGTTTAAAATCCTGAAACCCAGTTCCCGGACCAGTGTATTTTGTTCTTTGGAATTCATTTCCCTAAGAGAAGTTCCCCTTTCTTCGAGGGTCTCCCTCAGAGAGAAAGGTTCCTGGAATTTAAGATAAATTTTCCCATAACGCTTTTTTAAAAACCTTCGGGCCTTGATCAATTGCCAGAGGTTTTCATCTTCTTTTTTACCTCCTTCAATTTCCTGCAAATAGGCGCTCTCCTCCAAAATCCGGTCATATCCTATATAAATAGGGACAAAAATCAGATCTTCACATGCACCGTTTTTGTAAGCATCGATAAGTATGGACAGAAGTCCCAGTTTTGGCATTAACAGCTTGCCGGTTCTGCTTCTTCCCCCCTCGATAAAGAACTCAATATTAAATCCTTCCTCCAGAAGCTTGTAAATATACTCTTTGAACACCCGGGAGTAGAGCACGGCACCCCTGAATGTTCTTCGGATAAAAAAGGCACCGCCACCCCTGAAAAAAGGGCCGAGAGGCCAGAATGAAAGGTTTTTGCCTGCGGCAATCTGGGGGCATGGCATGTTATGGGTCCACAGCATATAGGAGAGCATCAGGTAATCAATGTGGCTTTTGTGGCAGGGAATCAGAATCAGAGGACCCTGCTGCGACTTGGTTCGGACACGGTTCATGACCTCATAGTTGACAGATATGCCTTCAAACATCAGTTTCAGAAACCATCTGATCATGACCTCTCCGAACTTGACAACCCCCAGGCTGAAATCCGAAGCGATTTCATCGATATAACCATCAGCTTCTTTGTAAACCTTATACATCGGGATATCGCGTTTTTGGGCATGCTGTTCCATAAAGGATCTCAATTGCCTGTTGGTGAGGATACTTTCCTTCAGTTCGGCAACCGGTTTTAAAACCGGACCCGTGATACTTTGCCGGTGACGATTGGTTTGATCCAGAAGCAGCCGTCTGACCATCACGGAGAGTTGTTTTGTGGGAAGGTCTTTATTTTCAGGCTTTTCCAGGTACTGAAGAAGGTTAAGGGGTTGAGAGGTGTGCACAAAAATTTTTTCGGGCTTTTTAAAAAGCGCAACCATTTTTCTGAACCTGCCGGGATTTTGTTCCGGGCCGAAAAAAATGTCTTTAAGAGTCGGTATGGCATGAGGCGGTTTCTGGCTGAAAAACATCAACTGCGGAATGATAAAGATCGGCCGCTCAATTGATTGTTGAAGTTCGATAAGATAGCGGATTGGATCTGTTTTGGATTTGACAAATCTTCTGTAAAATCCTCTTTCTTCCACAAGGGACAAAAAGGCGGCGCGCCCGTTGAGAAGCTCATCTTTCACATAACCGCTTTCATACGGATTCAGCCGTTTGCGAAATCTGAGAAGATAATCCACATTGGCTAAGAAAGACCTTAACATGCGGCTTACGGGTTGAATCGACAAAAATCGGTAGTCAAGGCCGATCTGGGGAAAAGGAAGCTTTTCCTGACGGTACCTTGTATAAAAGTAATAAAATTCAAAGTAATTTTTATACTGGGCTGCATAGACAATCAGGGCGTCATCCGGAAGATCCCTAATAGGGATGATCTGCTGCGGGTCTGTTTTGATACCGCTGTAGAACTGCCTCAGGAAAAGTGAAGAAAAATACCCGGGGTTCTCGGGAACAAAACAGAAAAAATGATGATGGGTGCCTTTGAGCAGAATATCGATCCATCGTTGAAAGATCGATTTATGAACCCTGGAATTTGCATTATCCGATTTTGCCATGATCAATCCTTGTTTTTTCCTTTCCAATCATTTAATTTCATGTGTCTATAACGTTTTTTAGTCAAAAATGGTAATGATTTTTTTTTAATTGATCAAGCCTGTCCTTTTTTTGGCATGATGAAGAAATCGGCTTTTTTTTCTTGATATATATCTATGGCCGATTTGAGAAAGGTTTGATTGTTTCCGTCAAAATATGGTAACAAATTTAAGCTTGCGTAACTTAATTTCTTGTGTTATTGCCTCAAAAAAAAATCAGCAGCTAATACTAGGCTGTTGTGACCTGACCGCAATCGTATGGAGCCATCGGGCCTGTTTGGGTGCAGAGGATGAATCGTTTTTGCTTGCTATTTCAGGGAAAATGAGTTCTATGCCTTTGATAATTTTGGGAAAGTTTAGATCAAACCAATAAATTTCAGTTAAAGGAGGAAGAAGTTTTATGAAGACTTTAATAGGTGGGGCGGTAGGAGCTGTATTAGGTCTCATTGGCCTTTCCATTTGGTGGAAACCTTTTTTGCAGCTGTTAGCCGGTGCTATTCCGATCATGCTTCTGCTGGGCGGCGGTTTGGCCCTCTACTTAGGATTTGACGAGCTCAAAGATACCTGGAAAAAAGATGAGCCTGTTGAAACTCCCAAAAAAGAAGAAGATATTGAAAAATACAAAAAAGAAATTGAGGAATTGAAAAGCGAACTTGAGACGCTGAAAGAAGGCAAAGCCTAAAAATAGACTGGATGTCATAAGGGCTTTAGAGGGGCCCCGGTTTTCATCGTCGGGGCCCTATATCCAGGGTTCAATTCTGATAAACCGTCATCTGATTTCCGATGGATCCCGCCGTGTTTGCCCCCCCTGCTGACCACAAAGTACCTTTCTGAAAATTTACTCTTTTCATGTTTGAGTCAGGAATACAGCAACACGCTTTGTCTCAGGGTTAAAAATCTTTCCAGGTCTTTTTTCCAGCTTTTCTCCATTTCCTCGATTTTCATTCCGGATTCAAGACATTGGCGGACATTTTTATCTCCTAAAATTAAATCGATAGGGCGCTTTTGGAATTCATATTCATAGGGTGCTGTTTTCCATTGGAATGAGTCGTTGTGGACCAGTAGGACTGCTTGTAATAATTTCAGGGATGTCTGATAGGGACGAAAAATTTCTGGATCAGTGACATGGATCTGAAACCCCCTGCATACTTCTCCTTTCCATTTGTTGGCAGTCGGTTCAAAGGCTGTTTCGCGGAGTATGGCCCCTGGAATAGTACTATTTCCCAGGAATTTAAGGATTTTGCGGGGATCAATAAAAGGAGCCCCGAAAAATTCAAAAGGTTGCGTGGTTCCCCGGCCTTCGGATACATTGGTGCCCTCCCAGATGACCTGGCCGGGATAGACCAAAGCAGAATCGGGTGTGGGAAGGTTCGGTGAAGGAGCAACCCAGGAAAGGCCCGTATCTTTGAAAAACATATGCCGGCGCCATCCTTTCAAGGAAATGATGTCAAGATCGCAACCAATGCCGAAATGTTGATTATAAAGAAGGGCAAGTTCCCCCATTGTGAGCCCGTGTCGCATGGGAACCGGGTATCTTCCTACAAAAGACCGATAGTCCGGATCAAGCATATTCCCTTCAACGATCCGGCCTCCCACAGGGTTGGGACGATCGAGGATGAACACTTTTTTGTCATACTTTTTTGCCGTCTCAAGGCAGTAAGAAACGGTGGTGCTGAAAGTGTACACCCGAGTTCCCACATCCGGAAGGTCGATGATCAAAAAATCGATTTCATCGAACATTTTCCGGGTCGGTATGCGGGTTTCCCCGTAGAGGCTGAAAACCGGGATATTCAGAATCGGATCCACCATATCGGAAGATTCGATCATGTTGTCCTGTTTTTCGGCATAGAATCCGTGCTGAGGGGAGAAGAGGGCTTTGAGTTGCCCGGGATACAATGTATTGATCAGCATTCGGGCATGCATAAATTGCCGGTCCACTGATGACGGGTTGCATAAGAGACCTAACCGGTACCCTTTCAATTGGTCCCTGGGGTGGTCACATAGATCTTCTAGTCCGGTTCTTACAGTCATTGTATTTTTCCTGATGAATTTTAAAAGAATGGATTTTATTCAGCCAAAATACCATCACCATTTACTTTGATTCATATCAGCAAAAAAAATGGAGTGCAAGATAAGGAAATCAAGTCAGTTTGATTTCATCCTAAGCCCATCCCCTGCAATTTTTATTCATGCGTCAGCAATGGGATTTCATCATCTTGCTTGACAAATTAACAAATAGAAATTACATACAGTTGTTTCAGGCTCTTAACGGATTCAGGTACCTCCAGGTTTTTTGTTGAGCTTATATTAAACAGCGCACAGAGCGCTCCCTTGAGGTTTGCGAATAAGCAGCCGGAAAGGTTTTTCAGCAAAATTGCGGAGACCGGAAATCAAATCAGAGCCTTTTTTATTTTTTTTAGGGGTGTCGGATCGCATTGTGGAGTCATGAAAATCACTATCGAAGGAATGATCATTATTGTCGGCAATTACGGCAGTGGAAAAACGGAAGTGGCGATTAATCTTGCCGTGAATCGGAAACGGTCCGGCATAGAGGTTCGCATGGCCGACCTGGATCTGATTAATCCCTATTTCAGAACCCGTGAAGCCGGAAAAACCCTCGCTCGCATGGGTATTGATGTCGTGATTCCCCCTTTGAAATATTTTCACGCGGACCTTCCCATTTTGACCCCGGATGTGGCCGGGTTGATTCGAAAGCCCAGCCGGCTGACCATCCTTGATGCCGGGGGAAATGATGCCGGCGCCGCCGTTCTGGCTGCTTTAGGGGATTCTCTGAGGGGAAAGCCCTTGAAGATGCTTCAGGTTGTCAATCCTTACAGGCCGTTTACGGAAACCATAACGGGATGTGTCAAAATCAGGAAGGAAATCGAAAAGGCCGCCAGAATGCCCGTTACCGGCCTTGTAGGTAATGCCAACCTCATGGATGAAACAACTCCGGAGCATATCTATGAAGGATACGAATTCATGGTGAATTTGTCTGAACATACGGGATTGGAGATTGAATTTATTACTTCCCCGATTGGTCTTTTGCCGCTTTTGGATCAAAACCGTTTTTCCCATCCGGTGCTTCCAATCGAGAGACAATTGGTTCCTCCCTGGAAACAGGCTGCTAAAATAGTATAAGGAGATATAAAATGGCTTTCAAGCATATCATCGATGTCGATCGATGCAAAGGATGCGGTTTATGTGTTATCGTATGCCCGAAAAATGTTCTTGAAATTTCCGATAAGGTGAATTCAAAAGGGTATTTTCCGGCATACCGGGCAAGACCCGAGGATTGTATTTACTGTACCAAGTGCTGCATAATGTGCCCGGATGTGGCTATCACCATCATCGAAGAGGGTAAGGAATCTGCAGCATGACCATATGTGGAGGAATCAATGGGTAAAAAAGTGTTAATGAAAGGTAATGAAGCCATCGGTGAGGCTGCTATCCGGGCAGGCTGTCTCAATTATTTTGCTTATCCCATCACCCCTCAATCGGAAGTGGCGGAGTATCTTTCACACAGGATGCCTGAGGTCGGTGGAGTTTTTCTCCAGGCCGAAAGTGAAGTGGCGGTCGCCTATATGATTTATGGAGCAGCCGGTGCCGGGGAGCGGGTTTTTACGACCTCATCAAGTCCTGGAATCAGTCTGATGTCCGAGGGCTTGAGCTACCTTGCCGGAGCGCAGCTTCCGGCGGTTTTTGTCAATATCATGAGAGGCGGCCCTGGTTTGGGTGGGATTCTTCCTTCCCAGGCCGATTATTTCCAGGCAACCAAAGGGGGGGGGCATGGGGATTATCATTTGCTGGTCATGGCACCGGCCAGTGTTCAGGAAGCGGCTGAAATGGTGATGAGGGCTTTTCCGCTGGCCGAGAAATATCGCAATCCCGTGATTATTCTAGGTGATGGACTTATCGGGCAGATGATGGAACCGGTGGAATTTCCAGACCATTTAAAATCTGAGCCCTCCAATAAAGATGAGTGGGCTACCAACGGCATGGAGTTCAGAAACAGCAACAAGCCCAATATTGTCAAATCCTTGTTTTTGGATCCGGATCAGCTGAACCAAAACAATCTTATTCTCAAAGCCAAATATGAGCGGATGAAAAAAGAGGATACTCTTTTTGAGCTTTATAATATGGATACCCCGTATCAAGTATTGATTGTTAGCTACGGGACCATGAGCCGGGTGTGCAAAACAGCCGTTGATCAGTTGAAGGAACGCAAGATCGAGGTGGGCATGATTCGTCCCCAGACCCTTTTCCCATTTCCGGAAGTGGCTATTTTTAATGCGGCTTCAAAAGAAACCTGCAAAGCGGTGATCAGTATCGAGCTGAGCATGGGACAGATGGTGGAGGATGTTCAGCGTTGCGTACAGGGATTACGTCCTGTGCATTGGTATGGGGAATGCGGCGGAAATGTTCCCACGCCTGAAAAGGTCATGGACGTGGTAACATCTCTGATTTAGTCAGGGCCAAAAACATTTAAGGAGTGGTAAATTCATGGGAAAGACATATCATAAGCCGGAAGCCCTTTCCGATCAGCCTACCCATTATTGCCCGGGATGCACCCATGGGGTGATTCACCGCCTGATTGCCGAGGTCATTGATGAACTGGGTGTCAGGAGGCGATGTGTCGGGATTGCACCGGTGGGGTGTGCGGTATTGGCTTATAATTACTTTACATTTGATTTTCAGGAAGCTGCTCACGGAAGGGCTCCTGCAATGGCGACCGGTATTAAGCGGGTGCGCCCGGACCTGATGGTTTTTACCTATCAGGGAGATGGAGACCTGGCCAGTATCGGTATGGGAGAGATCATACATGCTGCAAACCGCGGTGAAAAGTTTACAACCATTTTTGTGAACAATGCCGTTTATGGTATGACCGGAGGTCAGATGGCGCCCACGACCATGCCGGGGCAACACACCACCACCTCGCCTTTTGGCCGGGATGTTCAAGATGTGGGGATGCCCGTTAAAATGGCCGAACTCTTGGCCGCTCTTCAAACCCCTGCTTACATTGCGCGTCAGACTGTTATCAAACCCAAATATATCACTAAAGCCAAGAAAGCCATAAAAAAGGCATTCACCTATCAGCTGGAAAAGCGGTGCTTCAGCTTTGTGGAGTTGGTGAGTACCTGCCCCACCAACTGGGGAATGACCCCGGAAGAGGCGGTAAAATGGACGGAGGATACCCTTTTGGGATATTACCAATTGGGTGAATATAAAACTCCCGAGAGCATTTCCGGAGGTGCAGATGCAGAGTGAAGTCATGTTTGCCGGTTTTGGAGGGCAGGGAATTCTGATGTGCGGAAAGGTTCTCGCACATGCGGCATTGGAGGAGGGTCATGAAGTGCTATGGATTCCTTCCTATGGTCCTGAAATGCGCGGTGGAACCGCTTATTGCCTGGTGATGATCAGCGACAAACCGATCGGTTCTCCGGTGGTTCGAAACCCGTCGCATCTGGTAGCGATGAATCGGCCGTCACTTGAAAAATTTGCACCGGTGGTTAAAACAGATGGCATCGTCCTGATTAATTCATCCTTGATTACCGTTGATGCCGGAAGAAAAGATGTTGATGTCATCAAAGTGCCGGTGACTTCCATAGCCAAAGAACTCGGAAGTGTCAAAGCGGCCAATATCGTGGCATTAGGGGCTTTTGTCGCACGATCGCGAATTGTCGGTTTTGATACCCTCCGGCATTGCGTTCATGAGGAATTTGTCAACAAGAACAATTTTTTGTCCCTGAACATGAGCGCCCTTGAGGAAGGAAAAAAGGCTGTTGAGATGTTGAATGCCCAATGAAAGCACTATTGATTACCATTGATGGACCTGCCGGGGCCGGTAAAACTACCGTAAGCCGCTGTCTGGCCGGAAAATTGGGTTACCGTTACCTGGACACTGGGGCCCTTTACCGGACGGTTGCTCTCAAAGTGATGGACCGTCAGGTCACCTCGGATCAGGATCTGGAAAAGCTCTGTCAAAACCTTGATATAAAACTTGTTCAAAAAGACGAAAATTTTCGACTCTTTTGCAATGGAGAAGATGTTACAGACAAAATCAGGACCGAAGAAATTTCCATGATGGCATCGAAGGTTTCGGCCAAACCTTTTGTCCGAAAAGCCCTTCTGAGATTGCAACGAGAAATCGGAGAAAAAAAAGGGGTGGTTGCAGAAGGGCGTGATATGGGAACGGTGGTCTTTCCGGATGCGGACATTAAGTTTTTTCTTGATGCCTCGACGGAAACCAGGGCGCTGAGACGTTTTCATGAACTTGGATTCCAATCTTCCAAATCACTCAAGCAGGTGGAAGATCAGATCAGAAAACGCGATAATGATGACAGTTCAAGAGATGTGGCACCTTTAAAACCTGCCCATGATGCCATCAGGATCGATTCTACGAAATTTTCGGTCGAACAGGTCGTGGATCAGATGCTCCAATACATTTTAAAGGAATTTTCAAATAAATATTGATTTTTAAAAAAGAGCTGATATACTTAATCGATTATCTCACGATATAATCAAAGTGAGAATTTATACTAGGCTAAGGGGGTATTTTTTTAATGACAGAGCAACCAAAAAATGATGTTACAGATCAATCCGATCCTGTAAACAGCAAAAACACAGATGATGCAGATGTGTTGGATGAGGTTTCGGTTACCGAAGAACCGCTGACAGCACAAAACCCGGCGATGGATCCCTCGCTGGAGGAACATTCGGAAGAAACCGATAGCGATGATGAATTACTGGAATCCGGAGGGAACATGGAAGCCCTCATGGATATGTATGAAGAGAGTTTCAAGCGGTTCCAGGAGGGAGAAGTCGTTGTCGGAAAAATTATTTCAGTCGATAAGGATTATGTTCTGGTGGACATCGGATACAAATCCGAAGGGCAGATCCGAATTCGGGAGTTTATGGATGAGGACGGCAAAATCACCGCCAAGGAAGGTGACACCGTTGAAGTCATGGTGGAATGGTGGGATGAAGATGATGAAGTTGTCGTGCTGTCCAAAGAAAAAGCAGCCAAAGTGAAAGTCTGGGAAGACATCAAGAAGGCTTACGATGAAAACGGAATCATCAATGGTACCATTGAAAGCCGTGTCAAAGGCGGATTCTCCGTGGATATCGGTGTGCAGGCGTTCCTGCCCGGTTCGCAGGCGGATCTGAGACCCATTCGCAACCTGGATGAAATGGTCGGCCAGACGCTTCCTTTTAAGATTCTCAAATATAATCGAAAACGAAGCAATATTGTTTTATCGAGACGAGTGATTTTAGAACAGGAAAGAGAGCAGCAGCGAAACGATACGTTGTCTTCGATTCAAGAAAACAAGGTCGTGGAAGGCGTTGTCAAAAACATCACGGAATACGGGGTGTTTGTCGATTTGGGTGGTGTGGACGGACTTCTTCACATCACCGATATATCCTGGGGACGGGTTAAGCACCCCTCGGAACTTTTCTCGGTGGGCGACAAAGTCACGTTAAAGATACTCAGCCTGGACCTGGAACGTGAACGTGTGTCCCTGGGTATGAAACAGCTTACGGAAGACCCGTGGGCAACAGCATCGGAAAAATATCCCGTGGGTTCCCGTATCACCGGAAAAGTGGTCAGCCTGACGGATTATGGTGCATTTGTTGAATTGGAAGAAGGTATTGAAGGGCTGATCCATGTGTCTGAAATGTCCTGGACCCGAAAGATCCGGCACCCATCCAAGGTTGTATCCGTTGGTGAGGAAGTCAGTGCGGTGGTACTGGATATTCGGCCTGAAAGCCGGAGAATTTCCCTGGGCATGAAACAGGTGGTGCCCAATCCATGGGATGTTATCAGTGAAAAATATCCTGTAGGCACCACAATCGAAGGTAAAATTAAAAATATTACCGATTTCGGACTCTTTATCGGAATTGATGAAGGTATTGATGGTCTGGTTCATATTTCCGATGTTTCATGGACAAAACGCATCAAGCATCCTTCCGAGTTATACAAAAAAGGGGATCTGGTTCAGGCGATCGTTTTGGATATTGATAAGGATAACGAACGATTTTCTTTGGGGATCAAGCAACTTCAGGCCGATCCCTGGGAAACGGTTGCCGAGAGGTATGAAGTCGGAAAAGAAATTACCGGGACGGTCACCAACATTACCGACTTTGGGGTCTTTGTTGAATTGGAAGAAGGGATCGAGGGACTGGTCCATGTTTCTGAAATCAGCAAAGAGAAAGTGAAGACCCCTGTGGGCAAGTTCGAAATGGGTGATGTCATTACCGCAAAGGTGATGAACATCAATAGTGATGAAAGGCGGATTGGCCTTTCAATTAAACGCCTTGAAATTGATGACGAACAAGGATTGCTCTCAGATTATGTCAATAATATGGGCCCTGCAACCTCGGCATTCGGCGAGATTTTAAGGGAAAATCTTCAGGAAAAGTTAAACGAAAAACCTTAAAGCAGTAGTTTTTTCCTGCTCAAATATAAACAGAACCCAAAAGGCCGCTTCAATGTTGATGAAGCGGCCTTTTTTACTGTCGGATCCTTGGATCCTGATTCCATGGATCCGGCGGAGGTTCTATTCGAAAATATCCACATCTCCGGCCCCTTTTCTGTAAACCTCCGGCTCATCTTTAATCAGAGAGATGACACTGGAAGGTTCTCCGGTTACCGGTCCGCCGTCAATCACCGCATCCAGTCTGTTTCCAAAAAAATCGTGGATCAGCGAAGCATCGTGAAAAACCTTGCCCTCCGGGTCGGTGGCACTGGTGGACAATATGGGATTGCCTAATTCATGAACCAGATGGATACAAATTTGGTTGTCCGGGACCCGGATACCCGCTGTCTTTCTTTTGGTCAGCATCATTTTGGGCACCAGTTTGGTACCCTCCATAATAAAGGTATAAGGGCCCGGAAGCAACCGGCGCATGGTTTTATAGGCATAGTTGGAAACCTTTGCATAAAGGCTGATATCTTTCAGGTCAGCGCAAATAAAACTGAAGGGTTTGCTTTTGTGCCGTTGTTTTATCAGATAGATTCTTTCAATGGCTTTTTTATTCATGATATCACAGCCGATTCCGTAATAGGTGTCCGTAGGATAGGCAATCACCCCTCCTTTTTTGAGTATGTCGACAACCTGATGGATCAGTCTGATTTGCGGATTTATCGGGTTGATTTCAATAAGCATAAGAAATTTTAATTAACTCCTGAAAGTTTCTCAAAAATGAGAAATTCAGAAATATTTTAAAGGTTGCATACAGATGGTGAAAGGCATGTCTTCAATTGATCAGGCCGATATCTAAAACTTTATAATTGCGCGGTGGCAATGTCAAGCGGACAAATTAGGGATTGCTTAAAATCCATCCGTTTGTTATGGGGGTTGGAGAGTTGTTTTGTTAACGGACCTGTTATCAATACCCGATATCAAGAGCTTTATAAAACATTCTTGTCCTCACCCGTCTTGCTGTTGTATAGTTAAACCTTTTCTGAATTAACCGTCTCAACCCATTGTATGGAGGAATAGCTATGGTAATCATACCCCCTGAAGAAGGGTATTCGTTTGATGATGTGATGCTTTTACCCAATTATTCGGATGTGCTTCCAAAGGATGTCAACGTTCAGACCCGTTTAACCCGAAATATTGCATTAAATATCCCTTTGGTCAGTGCGGCCATGGACACGGTTACCGAAGCACGCACGGCCATTACCATGGCCCGTGAAGGGGGGGTGGGGTTTATCCACCGGAATATGAGCATTAAAAATCAGGCCATGAATATCGATCAGGTCAAGAAGTCTGAAAGCGGGATGATCATCGATCCGGTCACGATTCATCCGGACCAATCCGTCCATGAGGTTCTCAAGCTCATGGAACAATATCGGATTTCCGGACTTCCGGTCACCCAGGGCGACCAGTTGGTCGGTATTGTCACCAACAGAGATCTCAGATTTGAAAGTAATCTGGATAAGAAGGTATCAGAAGTCATGACCAAAAAAAACCTGGTGACCGTTCGGGAGGGAATTACGCTGGAAGATTCTAAAAAATTGTTGCACGAACACCGGATTGAAAAACTGCTTGTGGTTGATGGCCAGGGGCGGCTGAAAGGAATGATCACGATAAAGGATATCGAAAAAGTAAAAAAATATCCCAATGCCTGCAAGGATCAGATGGGACGTCTCAGGGTGGGAGGGGCTGTGGGTGTCGGAGAAGATATGATGCCCCGGGTGGAAGCTTTATTAAAAGCCGGAGCGGATGTGATTCTTATTGATACTTCCCATGGCCATACCAAAAATGTGATCGATGCTGTCAAACGGATAAAGCATACCTTCTCCGATGTGGATCTCATTGCCGGCAATGTTGCTGCGGCAAAAGGAGCCGAAGACCTGATTAAAGCCGGAGTTGATGCGGTAAAAGTGGGAATCGGACCCGGATCAATCTGTACAACTCGAATTGTCGCAGGGGTCGGCGTACCTCAATTGACCGCAATTATGAATTGCCGGTCGGTTTCTGCCAAAACAGGGGTACCGATTATTGCCGACGGCGGAATCAAATTTTCAGGAGATCTTACCAAGGCCATTGGTGCAGGTGCTCATTCCATCATGATCGGCGGCTTGTTTGCAGGTACCGAAGAAAGCCCCGGAGAGACCATCTTTTTTCAGGGAAGAAGCTACAAGGTCTATCGCGGAATGGGTTCTCTCGAAGCCATGCAACAGGGTAGCAAAGACAGGTATTATCAGGGGGATACCAGCGAAAACAACGACAAGATGGTTCCGGAAGGTATTGTGGGCAGGGTTCCCTACAGGGGATCTTTGTCGGGGAATGTTTACCAGCTTATCGGGGGACTCAAGGCGGGTATGGGATACGTGGGTGCAAGAACACTGGATGAACTTCGGGAAAAAGCCCGGTTCATCAAAATCACAGCCGCGGGCTTAAGAGAAAGCCACGTGCATGATGTCATTATCACCAAAGAAGCGCCGAACTACAGGTTGGATTGATCATGAACTTGGTAACTCAGGATTTTGTTCATCTTCATGTACACACTCAGTACAGTCTTCTGGATGGCGCTATCCGGTTGGATCGCCTCATGCAGCGTTGTCAGGAATTCGGTATGAACTCGGTGGCCATAACCGATCACGGCACCATGTTCGGAGTGGTGGACTTTTACGAAAAGGCCAAAGCGGCACAAATAAAACCTGTTATCGGCTGCGAATGCTATATTGCCCCGCGAAGTCTGAAAGACAAAACACCTCTTGACAAAGAGGGCGTATCTCATCTGGTACTTTTGGCCCGAAACCGGGAAGGATATCAAAATCTTTGTAAACTCAATACCATAGCGCAACTGGATGGGTTTTACTATAAACCGAGAATTGATAAGGAAGCGCTCAAAGCACACCGTCATGGGCTTATTGCTCTTTCAGCCTGCCTTCATGGAGAGGTCGCCTCCCACCTGATCCATGGACGGGTGGACAAGGCGGATGAGGCGGCCCTTTTTTATCAGAATCTTTTTGGTGAAAACAATTTTTTCCTTGAAGTTCAAAACAACGGAATCGATATTCAGGAGAAGGTCAACCAGGGACTTCTGGATATGAGCCGGCGGTTATCCATTCCTCTTGTGGCCAGCAATGATTGCCATTATCTGGATAAGGAAGATGTTCGTGCCCACGATGTACTTTTGTGCATCCAGACCGGTAAGGTGATCCATGATGATAAGCGGTTGAAGTTTCGGACGGATCAGCTGTATTTCAAATCCAAAGTGGAAATGCATGAATATTTTAAAGACTATCCCGGTGCCATTGAAAACACCGTTGAAATTGCCGATCGGTGCCATGTGGAATTTGAATTCAATGTATACCATTTTCCCAAGTTCGAAACACCCCCGGAAGAAACCCCCGATTCTTTATTCGAAAAAGAGGTATTCAAAGGATTTGAGCGGGTCATGGGCAAGATTCGCAAAAAAAATCCTGAGGTGGATGAATCCGTTTATAAAAAACGGTTGGATTATGAAATTTCCGTGATCAAAAAAATGGGTTTTCCGGGATATTTTCTGATCGTTGCCGATTTTATCCGTTATGCGAAAAATAATAAAATTCCGGTAGGGCCAGGCCGCGGTTCTGCTGCCGGAAGTCTTGTGGCCTATTCTCTGGGCATTACGGATCTCGATCCCCTTGAGTATGGGTTGATTTTCGAACGGTTTTTAAATCCTTCCCGAATCAGCATGCCTGATATCGACGTTGATTTTTGCATTAACGGGCGTGAAGATGTTTTTAAGTATGTGGTCCAAAAATACGGTGGCGGAGAATATGTCGCCCAGATTATTACTTTCGGAAAATTAAAAACCAGAGCCGTGATTCGGGATGTGGGACGCGCTTTGGGCATTGCGCTTAAAGAAGTGGATGCCATCGCAAAAATGGTTCCGGATGTGATCGGTATCAAGCTCAAAGATGCCTTGGACCAGGAGCCCAAATTGAGACAGATGGCGGAGGAAAGAGCCGATATAGCCGATTTGATCCAAATCTGCCTGGTTCTTGAGGGCCTTCCGAGACATGCTTCCACCCATGCGGCGGGTGTTGTGATTGGTGATGAACCCCTGGTGAATTATATGCCGCTTTTCAAGGGTAAAAAAGGGGAGGTGGTCACTCAATTTGATATGAAAGTCGTGGAGAAAATCGGTCTGGTCAAGTTTGATTTCCTGGGGCTTCGAAACCTGACGGTAATTGAGAAAACATTAAGTCTCATAGAAAGCCAGGGCAAAGCCCGTCCGGATTTAAGCGAAATCGATATGGCCGATGCCGATACTTACGAACTTCTCTCAAGAGGGGATACTACCGGTGTATTTCAGCTTGAAAGTTCCGGGATGAAAGATCTGCTGGTTCGCCTCAAACCGGCTTGCTTTGCCGACATCATTGCGCTGGTAGCCCTTTACCGTCCGGGCCCCCTGGACAGCGGTATGGTGGAAGAATTCGTACATAGAAAACATGGCCGAAAAGCTGTTGAATACCTTGTGCCCCAGTTGGAGCCGATTCTGAAAGAAACCTATGGTGTTATCGCCTACCAGGAGCAGGTAATGCAGATTGCCGGTGAGCTGGCCAATTACAGCATGTCCGATGCCGATGGGCTTCGAAAGGCTATGGGAAAGAAAATTCAGGCCGCCATGGCAGAGCACCGCGAACTTTTCATGAAAGGAGCGCAGGATAATCAGATTCCCGAGGAAAAAGCCAGGCAGATTTATGACCTGATGGAAACATTCGGAAGGTATGGGTTCAACAAGTCTCACAGTGCTGCCTATGCCTTGATCAGCTATCAGACCGGATATCTGAAGACCCATTACCCTGTCGAGTTTATGGCTGCTTTGCTCACCAGTGAAATGCATTCCATCGATGGAGTTGTCAAGTTCATTGCTGAATGCAGAAACCACGGCATTCAGGTTCTTCCGCCGGATGTCAACGAGAGTGAAAAAGAATTTACCGTTGTGGACGATAAAATCAGGTTTGGACTGGTTGCGGTAAAAAATGTCGGTGAAGGGGCAATTGAAACGATTATCGAGGCGAGGAAGGAAGGAAAATTCGAATCTTTGTTCGATTTTTGTCAGCGTGTTGATTTAAGAAAGGTTAACAAACGGGTGGTGGAAGCGTTGATCCGGTGCGGAGCGTTTGATTCCACGGGAGTTTACAGGTCCCGCATGATGGCCGTATTGGAGGAAGCACTTGATTTCGGGCAAAGGGTTCAGAGAGAAAGATCCGATCCCCAACTGGGCCTGTTTGATATGGGAGGGAAGGAACCTTCGCTGATCAACACGCCTCCGTTTCCTGAAATTACCGAATGGGATCATCAACAGCTTCTGGCAAACGAGAAGGATTCCTTAGGTTTCTATATCAGCGGGCATCCTTTGGGCGAATATGAGGATGTCCTTGAAAAATTTACCACCGCAGATACCCTGACCATTCAGGAAATTGCCGACAAAACAGCAATCCGAATCGGGGGACTGGTGAAAGATATCAAGGTGATCCGCACTAAAAAAGGGGATCCCATGGCATTTGTCACCCTTGAAGATATGCATGGAATGATAGAGATCACGGTATTTTCATCCCTATACGCAGACTCGGGCCCCTTGTTGGTGGAAGATAGCGCTATCCTGATAGAAGGTCAGGTGCAAAAGGATGAAAAATCCCAAAAAATTTTAGCCGATTCAATAGTTCCCATGAACCAGGCTGAAGAGACCTGGACCGCCAATGTTCATTTGAATCTTGACATCTCCGGTATCGAAAAGTTTCATCTTCTCAAACTCCAGGAGATCCTGAAAAAACATCCGGGATCCTGCGAAGTCTATTTGCATTTGAGGGATCCGGGAAAGTCGGACACGGTCATTGCTTTGCCGGAAACCATCAAAGTAAAAGCGGGAGTGAACCTGACACGGGAAATTAAGGCACTATTCGGCTATAACGCCATTGAGACTGTGTGCTCAGAAGCTACCTGCAGCAATATGCGATCGAATTCCAATAAATATTCAAAAAGACAAAAAAATGGGTATGCCCGGTAACATCCACCCTCCGGAGGCTACAAGACGAATTTTTTGCCGAAAGGCTGCATATGACCCAATGTTACCCTGCTCAGGGTGACGGTTAAAAACTTGGATCATTGAAAACACAATAAGATGGGGGTTGAAACGATGGGATTGAAAATGATCAAAATCACCGGTCGATTGTATATGCTTCTGCTGGTTTTATTGTTTGTTGTTTTCGGATGTGCTCATCATAGAAAAATACCTCAGGAGCAAATCCTGACGGTTTATTCCGCTAGGGATGAGTCAGATTCCCTTCTCATGAAATATGCTCCTCTATTTCTTGCCTATGATTTTCAAAAAACCTATAATCGTATCGGCACTCCCGAAGCAAGCAAGGGTGAAGACGGAAAAATCCGTGTGTTTGTCAACTCCGAAAATCCGGAAATTTATGTATCGAAAAGAACCTTTTCAACAGGCAAAGGGTCTTATACCAACCTGATTTACCGGATACATTTCCCAAAGGTGCCTTTCAGTCTGGTTCCCTTTAATTTAACCATGGGCAACAATGTCGGTGTGATGGTGGTGATCACCCTGGACCGGCAGCACAATCCACTGCTGGTTTCCACCGTGCACACATGCGGTTGTTATCTGGCTTTTGTCCCAACCACATTTCTTCCGGATACCGCCTTTCCCGAAAAATGGAATAATAGGACCCAGAAAGTTTACGGAGAAATACTGCCGGGAATTTTGAATTTTAAAACCAGAGAAAACTCCCGTCTGCTGGTGCATTTACGTCCACAGGTGCATCGGGTGATGAATCTGGAGGTTGTTAACGACCAGGAGATGGAAGCCTCTCCATATTTCAGAATTATTTACACTCCGTTGGTTCCGGTCCGAAATTTGGAGGCGCTTTGGGTCAATGAGGATACGATCAGCTTTTTTTATGACAGGGGGATTTTGAAAGGACATGTGAGAGGATCGATCAAACCGTGGGAAACAATGTTTTTAAGTTTGATTAGTCTCGATATGTTTGTCGGGGCGGACAAAGCGTATGATGATCCTGTAAAAACCGGAAATCCTTTTTATACCAGCTTGAAACCCTGGAACCGCAATAAAAGCAACATGTGGTATTTTGAAGATTTTCTTAAATTTTGGGGATGGGATCTTTAGCATTACCGTGGAATGCCTCGAATGCCTCTTTTTCAAGGCTCCGGGCCTTTCCGGCATATCGGGGCGAAAAGTGAAAGACCGTCAATGCTTTTGCACCGGCTTTTTTGGCGATCATACCTGCCTGACGAGCAGTAAGGTGATATTTTTTCTGGGCAATCTCCCTGTGTTTATCTAAAAAGCTAGCTTCGATGAAAAGATGGTCGGAATCTTTAGCAAAACCGATGATCGCTTCGAGGTTTTTTTCACTAAAAACCACATCGGTAATATAAGTCACTTTCTGGCCTGGACTGATCATGGCGATTTCATTTGCTAGATCTTCTAGTCTGAAAGTCCTTATTTTCTCCCCCTCTTGGGTGATGGGCAGTTGGAAAATGAAGTCCGGACTTTTCTTCTGGTAGATGGCTTGTTTAAACTCATTGAGCCATGGTCCCATGGGAATATCCATGGACTCTGCCCGGTTTTTATTGATATTGATATGAAATGGTTCCTGGATAGAAAACCCAAGGCAGGGGATTTTATGGTCCAGAATGATGCTAGAAACCGACAGAGAGGGTTCTTCCAAAAGTTTGCCTTCAAAGGGGGTAACGACTGTTTGCCCTTCCTGCTGAAATTGAGTCCGGCAAGGATACTGCCGGGTGAGAACAGAGTCCGGGTGCACTTCCGATACAATCAGTTTAAACCGGTTTGTGTAGTTTTGCACAAGGTTCCAGGAATATCCGGCAAGTTTTCCTTCAACATTTTTCAAAAAACCTTCAGGACCATAAAGGTACAAATTTTTATCTCTGCCCAGCAAAAGCCGAAGAAGCCGGTCAAAACCCACAAAATGGTCCATGTGAGTGTGTGAGACAAACACGTTGGAGATTTTTAGGATATCTTTCGAAGAGAGTGAGTAGATATCTCCGAGGTCAAAAAGAATGGCTCGTTTTTCATATAAGAATGGTATGAAAAGACCTGGATCTTCAAAGGGGCTGTTGAAGGGTCTCGGATGAAAATGAGGAGGCATCAGGCGGGCAATATTTTTTTCACCTGCTTATGAATGGTAAAATAAATTTCTTCATCCGACCCGAAAACATCAACAATATCTTTGTGGTTAACCAGTTTTTCGATCACAAAGGATGTGAGATATAAGCTGACCACATGGGGTTGAGGCACCAGGTTTCGGATAGGAGCAACCTGATAGTCGATATCAAAATCATCCAGACGGGTCAATTTTTCCAAAGCCGCCAATATCTGTTCCTGAAGTGAGTTTTTGCTGGTGGTTTCAACAAGGCTGTTTTCAACAAGCTTAGTCGCAACGGCATTGCTGAGCTGATCAGAAAAATCTCTTACGCTGGACAGTGCTTTGCGGCGCTCGTATTCTTTGGAAGATTCTATTTTGGAGAGAATGCTCGATTCTCTGGTACTGGGTCGAAATACTTTCGCCATAAAATTTCACCTTGTTTCAAAAGGGTTAGAAAATGGACTCTATCCGAACCGGAACATGCCCCAAACACCTTATAAAGTGTTATAATAAAGTTAACAGGTGATGATTGCAAGAAAAATGTTAAGCTAGATATTATCTGATGGATTCATTTTATCCGATTTCCTCGATGATGATCTGAGCGGATTTATGCCCATTCCAACGGTTCCATTTCAGGCGGAAAGCAATAAAATTCAAAAAGGCGCCTATATTTTCATAAGGATCAATATTAAAATGAATGGCGTTTAACTTTTTTGGGGTCCGGCTCCCGGATTGGCTCAAAAGCATGCGTCGATGGCTCTGACCGACAATTTTCGGGTCTGAAACCTCAATATTTCTGGCCAGAAAAACCGGTTCCGGATTATTGGGTCCGAATGGTTTTAGTGTTTCAATTTCATCTATCAAATGTTCATGAATATCATCAAAGGACAATTCACAATCAACGGTCAATTCGGGAAATGACGGGGCTGCGTGTAAATGCTCCGATACGATCGTGTTGAAGGATTCTTCGAATGCGTCGATATCGGATGGTTTTATTTTGATACCGGCAGCCATGCTATGGCCTCCAAAATCCTCAAGAAGATGACTGCATTGGCAAAGACCCGGAAAAAGGTCGAATCCGTTGATGCTTCGGCATGAGCCTTTTCCGGATCCGTCACGAACAGCAATCAGGATCGTCGGTTTGAAAAATCTTTCAGCCAGCCGTGATGCGACGATACCGAGAATACCTTCATGCCATTCAGGGCTTGCCAACACCAGGGCATTCTTTTGAAGCATGTCGGGATTTTGATAAATCCGTTGGAGAATATCTTCAAAAGTGCTTTGTTCAAATTCTTGCCGTTGCATATTCAAATCATTCAGAAAATGGGCTATTTCGGCCGCCCTGTCTTCCTGGTCGGTGATGAGCAGCTCAGCGGCCCATTCGGCATGCTCGATTCTTCCGGCAGCGTTTATTCTTGGGGCAATGCGGAAAGCGATGTCTTCACTGTCCAAATCGTGCTTCAAAAACCCGCTTTCCTTGGCAAGTGATTTCAGCCCTATTCTTGAACCTGACTGAATAATCTCAAGGCCGGTTTTGACAAAAATCCTGTTTTCCTCTTTTAAAGGAACGATATCTGCAATAGTGCCCAGTGCCACAAGATCGCACATTTTTTTGAGATTAGGTTCAGTGGATCTTCGCCAAAACCCTTTTTCTCTCAAATGTTTTCGCAGAGAAATAATCAGATAAAAAACGACTCCGACTCCAGCCAGATGATCTAATCCGGATCGGCAATCCTCGCGCTTGGGATTGACTATTGCGACAGCATCAGGCAAAGTTCCTGAAATGTGATGATGATCCGTGATAACAACATCAATTCCTTCCCGTCGGGCTGCCCGGATGGCTTCATGGCTGCCAGAGCCGCAATCGACTGTGATAATCAGCCGAATGTCGCAATCCGGGCCCGCGATATGGTGAATATGTTCCGGTTTAAGGCTATACCCTTCCTCGATTCGGTGAGGAATATAGTAGGATACCTTTGCCCCGGTCATTTTCAAAAATTCATATAAAAGCACCGTTGAGGTAATGCCGTCAACGTCATAATCTCCGAAAACCAGGATGGATTCTTTCCTGTAAATGGCTTTTGCAATTCGATGGACGGCAGGCTGCATATCGATTAGGCTGCCGGGATTTCGGAGATGGTTGAATGAGGGGGATAAAAAACGTTTGACATCATCGATGCAGACAAGATTCCGGTTGACCAGTACCGCGGCGGTCACCGGATGGCACCCCAGGCCATGGTATAATTCCTGTATGGCTTTTGAATCCGGTTTGAGAATTTTTAATCTTTTTTCCATGAAAAAAAAATATCCTAGTTTCCTTCCTGAAACAATATGAAAATCTTTTGATCCATATAAATCCGGAGTGAAAAAATTTTGCATTCGCAACAAAAAGAACAGGAAGGCTTTTGCACTCCATTATTGCATGGGGTAAACCAAAATTTCATTTTTTCCGAATACCTTTCAAACAATTGAAGCATAAGTTCGCTTAGTTGGTTTGAAATGAGTCTATCACGGTTTTTCCATAATAATAACCCGTTTAACATGAATTCAGATAAATCACATGGTAAATTTTGGAAAAATCCATTCTCCGGGACAACTGGTCATCCAGTTTACCAATCATTGCAATGCGACATGCCCCCAGTGCGGTATGCGGATCACCAATAAAATCGAGCGAAAACGCATACCGGTGGCTGATATCAAAAAAATTATCGATGCAGCCGCCCGGAGAAATATCCGGAGCATCTCCTTTACAGGAGGTGAACCTCTCTTGTTTGCCGATGATTTGGCTGAGATGATCCGTCATGCAGATCAATCCGGCATTCCAATGGTTCGAACGGGAACCAACGGGTTTATTTTCGCAAATCCTGATCAAAAAGGATTCACCTGCCGGGTAAAAAAGCTGGCGAAAAAATTATACGATAGTGGTTTGAGAAATTTCTGGATCAGTATCGATTCTGCAAATCCGACCTTGCATGAAAAAATGCGTGGGTTGCCCGGTATCATGGATGGGTTGAAAAAAGGGCTTCGAATTTTCCATGATGAAGGCCTTTTTCCAACGGCCAATATGGGGATCAACCGCAACATGGCCGGATGGCTCACTGCGGGAATAAACCGGCAGGATTACGGTTCTGAGGAAGAGTATCTGAAAATTTTTTTTGAAAGGTTCCAAAAAGGTTTTGAGTTGTTTATCAGCACCGTTATCGGCATGGGGTTTACCATGGTCAGCTTTTGTTATCCCATGAGTATTGACAATAAAAAACCAACCGGTTTGAATCCTGTTTATGCAGCAACATCCACCGATCATATCGTTTCCTTCGATTCCATGGAAAAAGCCCGGATCTTTAATGCCCTCAGGCTTGCAACGGAACGCTTTCGACATCAAATCAGAATTTTTACACCCCGGTGTGCTCTTTATTCCCTGAGCCGCCAATATGCGGAAAACACAGATCATACCTACCCATGCCGGGGCGGGGTGGATTACTTTTTTATCGATTCCGGGGATGCGTTGGCATATCCTTGCGGATATCGCGGAAAGGAAGCATTGGGTAAGTTTGATCAATGCGGAAGGTCTACCGTTAAAAACTGCAGATTGTGTGACTGGGAATGCTTTCGTGATCCCTCCGAATTGTTTGGGCCTATACATCAGTTATTTTCCGAACCCTTCAACCTGTTGCAAAAGGTCAAAAGAGATCCGGCCTTTTTCACCTGCTGGATAGCCGATATCCGGTATTACCTCGCTTGTGATTTTTTTAACGGAAGAAAACCCATGCGCAGGGACAGGTTAAGGTATGAGGGGAAAACTGAAAAAATATGATCACCCATGGTGTTACACCTTCAAGCAACGAAAGAGGGCATTGTGAATTATCCGGCACCTGATTTGCTCTTTTTTCAAAAAGAACAATCCAGAGGTATTCCCGACCCGAATCAACTCTGTAACATGCTGAATGTTTGCCGCAATTCATCCGATCAGTTTGCCCGAACCCTCCCTTTTGCTGCGGGTGACACCACTGCAGGTGTGGAAAATGAGCTGCAAGTGGCGGTTACAGGTGCCCGGGATCGGGTGGATTTACCTCTGACCATCCAATGCTCCTCTTATTACAAGAACATGCTGGCCAGATTTCACCGGGGTGATGTGCCCCGTGCGGTTGTCAGTGCCCTGGAACAGTTTTTGGACGAAAATCCGGAAAATATCTGGGAAAACAGTTGGGTACGTTTTCCCCGAAGGTGTTTGAACCCTTTTGCCGCCCAGGTTTTTGAAGAAGATCTAAAATCCGACAAAAGCCGGCCTTGCAGCCCACTGCGGGGAGATGTCCAACGTTTTGCGGTGTTTCAGCAACAGGAGGAATTTATCCGTATTCCGGTGAGTTATCTGCTCAAACTCTCTTTAGCGGATGTTATCAGTCGTTCACCCGCTATGCCGGCTATTTTGCGCACCACCGGAGAGCGCCTGATGAGCCACTTTTTAAACGACAATACCTCACCGGAGACCTATTCTTTTCAACCGGTACCCCTAACGCAAGAGGGACCGGCAGGTTATGGTGTTGCCGCAGAAACTCTGAAGCGTTACCTTCTGACCCATCTGTTGATATGCCATGCCAATACAGCTTTCGACCTTGCTGCATGCGGGCAGAAAGCCGAAATATATTTTGCCCCTCATCCGCCGGTTCGTCAAAAGCGTCTGAACGATTTAATATCGGATTCCTTTTATCGTGAACTGTTCATAAGTCCCTGTTTGTCGGGGTGGGATCAGGGTCAGGTCAAACAGGCGTATATGGAACTCTGTCACCAGGTGTTGTCCCGGAGCCAGTTGAATGCAGTGGCCAAATTGCGGCATGCAGGAATTCTGAATACCAATCTGGTAATATTGCCCAATATTTCCAATACCAGCCTATCCAATAACGGCACTCATATCAGTCTTGGAAGTGTTCGTCTGGCATCCTGTTTTCAGGACCCGGCTTCCGGCTTTACGCCTTTTGAAGAAAAATATGTGGGAGATCTGGCCATTAAAATCATCGAGCATTTCCTTCCTTTATTTGTGGGCACCTACAGTGCGGCCCCCTATCGTCTCGATTTTTCGGATTTTCATCCTGAAAAAGTACTCGGTTTTCTTCCCCATGAACTGGATTTTACCCACTTGCGCATGATCTGGCGTCGCTGGAAAAAAAAGGCTCGTCTGAAAATACTGGGGCAGGCGGTGACACCTTTCGGGCTTTCCTGGCTGGATAAAGGTATCAGCCGGATGTGTGGATTAAGAGGCGATTGGGTGCCGGATTTTCGCCTTTTGGATTACCTGGTGGCCCTGTTAAGCACTGAAACAAACCAGGCCCTCGATGGGACATTGGACAATGGATTTCGCCTGAAACAGGATCTGCAGGCCATGGGCGTTTTTGATTCCGGAATGGCCTTGTACCAGTTGTATCGCCAGAGGGAATTCAGAATTATGGGATACTGCGGTTTCGAAGGACGTTATTACAGCCAGTTTTCGAGTTTGCTTGAAGATATGGCCCCTGCAGCTGCTCTTCAGAACCTGCTGACCGCACTTTCTTTTAAATACATTTTGAGCGGCCAAATCCAGCATTCCCATATTCCGGATACGCCTTTTGTAGAAAGTGAACGCCGCCAGATATTTTTCGGAGCTGCAATCGGTCTGCCCACTTTTTATGTTCATCGGCAAACCACCAACCGCTTTTTGCGAAATATCCTTACCCAGGTGCAAAACACCCGTGTCAGCCGGCGTTATGCCAATCATATTCGGGTGTATCATGCGGAGTGGTGCCTGGCCCTGGTGCATATCATTCAAAAGGATGCCGCCGACCTGATTGAAATGATGAATTTACAGCCGATGATTCAGGACCTGGAACGGCGATTGAAAAATCCTAACTGTTATGGTGCCTCCGGCAAGCTGCTGCAAGGGATTATGGGCCAAACCGGAATTTCCGGTCCATTGAAACTGCCTGCGGAAAAATTCAATAAAGCCGCTGAACATTACTACCGCCGGGAATTGCGTCAAAAATATCTGGATGAAGCCCTGACGGTATTAATCGATGACTGGGATGCAATCGTGCAAAAACGGCAATCCATAAACCGACTTTTTAAAACCATTTTGAATGATTTCCTTAAAAATGTTGATCTGGCTATGTTTCTTAAATCCTGCCGTCAATCATTGCGCCAGGATACCCTTACACCGGAAACAACCAAAACCATGCTGTGTCTGACGTTGATGTCGGTTGCCATGGACTGGATGTCACAGCAGAAGAACCCGTCAGTTGGTAATAAAAACGTGAACAATTAAAATTAATATAAAATTTGCCATGCCTTCCTTTAACATGACACCCCATCAGTTTATTGATCGTCGCAACGGCAGAGTGGTTACCGAAACTCTATTGGGCGATCAAATGGTTGATTTCATATATTCCAACCTGCGGGAATCCGCCCCTTTCCTGTTTAATGCTTTGACCTCGGCGCGTATGACCCGGGTTTTAGGGTACCTTCGGTATGATGGGGTATTTAATGATCATCCCATTGACATCCGAAGGGTGTCCGGTCAATTGGGTATTAGCCTTGAGGAGTGCCTGGAACCGTTACCATCTATCAAAACACTGCGGCAACTCTTTGAGCGTAAAATTCGATACTGGGAGGTGCGGCCCATGGAGAAAGCACCAGAGCAGGTGGTATCACCGGCGGATGCCCGTTTGCTGGTAGGATCACTGGATGATATGGCGCTTTTAGCCATCAAGGGAAAATTTTTTGATTATCCGGAGTTGTTGGGGGCTCCACATCACCCGGAATACAAGTTGTTTAACGGCGGTGATGTTGCCATTTTCCGACTGACGCCGGATAAATATCATTATAACCACGTACCCGTGAGTGGCCAGGTGTTGGATATTTATACAGTGGATGGCGTTTATCACTCATGCAATCCCGGTGCGGTGGTATGTGCCATAACGCCGTTTTCAAAAAACAGACGGGTAGTGACCATTATCGATACGGATGTTGCCGAAGGCACAAAGGTAGGACGTGTGGCCATGGTTGAGGTGGTGGCCATGATGATCGGAGATATCCGGCAGTGTTACAGCCGTAATGGTTACGATGATCCCCGGGATATAAAATCCGGAATGTGGCTTGAAAAGGGATGTCCCAAGAGCCTTTACCGGCCGGGAAGTTCCACCACCCTTCTTCTGTTTGAAAAAAACCGGGTGCGGTTTGCACAGGATATTCTGACCAATTTATATCGAAACGATGTCCAAAGCCGCTTTTCTATTGGTTTTGGACGTCCTCTGGTTGAAACCGATGTCAGGGTACGTTCGGAAATCGGAAACGCTGTTTAAATACCAGGATTTTTCTTAACCATGAAAGCGGCAAAAGGGTCATTCACTTGGCCATGGAGTATGGGATGCAAAATGAACTGTTCATTGCCCTGTTAGGGGTGTTGCTGTGGTTGCTGTTCAGGTGGGCTTTCCGGCACCTGCCCCATGAAAAATGGCAGATTCTGGCTGTAGTGCCGCGACACAAAACCGATACGCAAAGCTGGCAGGGGCTGAATTTAACCTATTATGGCGTCTTTGTTGCTTCAGGCTATACTTTCGCACTATCCATCCTGCTTGTGCTGTTGAATACCACGCAAATGAGTTTGATCGGTGTTGGAGTTATCATGCTGACCATGCTGATCGTTTGCCTGCCGGCGGCTAGAATTGTCGCCCGTCTGGTGGAAAAGACACCCGGCACCCTTACCGTAGCCGGTGCGTCTTTTGTCGGTATGCTGCTGTTGCCTTTGGCAGTCAACTTCACCAATTTGACCTTGGGACGTTGGCTGGATTTTCAAATATCCTTTCTGATCATGGTGGCGGCAGTTTCCACTGCTTACGCCTTAGGTGAGGGCATTGGCCGCCTGGCCTGTATCAGCTTCGGATGTTGTTACGGCAAACCCCTTGAAAGTTGTTCAGGCCGGACACGTTCCCTTTTTTGTAATTTCCATATGATATTTACCGGGACTACCAAAAAAGCGGTTTATGCCGGGGGCCTTGAAGGCAGGCCGGTGGTGCCCATACAGGCACTTACTGCTTCGGTGTGCTGCCTCACAGGACTGGTCGGCGTTTATTTGTTTTTATCCGGTTTTTTCATGGCAGCAGCTCTTTCGACATTCACGGTGACGCAGATATGGAGAATTCTGTCGGAATTTTGGCGGGCAGATTATCGGGGAGCACGGCGTTTTTCAGCTTACCAGCTTATGGCTGTCGCATCTTTGCTGTATATGATACCGGTGCTTTTGATGACGGTTTCACCCGATCTGCAGCCCTCCGGTATTACTGACGGATTGGAAGTGTTGTGGCAGCCTGAAACAATTATCGGGCTTCAACTCATATGGGTAGCCGTTTTTCTCTATACCGGTTGCAGCCAGGTAACAAGTGCCCGCATGGAATTTTTCGTTGAAAAGACACCGTGGGGAAAAATGAAGTGATTAACCAGCTTTCATTCCGGAGAAGGCTGAAATCCATAAGGTGAACCGATCAATTCGGATACCGACTTCCGAGTTCAAAAACAGGAGAGGTTTTGCCGGTGTGACGGGAGCAGGTTTCAAAAACCGATATGCTCAATCAGGGTTAGATTGAGTTAAACCATTACCTGGCCTCCGGAGAAAATCATGACAATGGGTTTAAAACCATATCCAAACTGCATGGTCGCCTATATTCCAAAGTTGATTCGGCTTGTTCTTGCATGGGTGTTGGTGACCGTGGGAGCTTCACTCATGCTCACGCCCATTCCGGGAGGAATCATACTGCTGAGTTCGGGGCTTTTCCTGCTTTATTGTACCTCCGGGGGGATGCGCAAACGCATAAAGAAAAAACTATTGGAAAGGCCACGCCTTTACGCCCGTATAAAGCCGTTTTTGCAAAAATGTGATGGATGCTTTGAAGATAAAACCGTCAAGGTGTTTCGTCCGTCTTGTCATTCCCCGGAAGAGCGCAAAACCAAATGAAACCCAACCTGATCGGGTTAACGTAAAATTATCGGTCATTCCGGAAAAAGCCCATGGGCGTAAAGTCAAGGAATTGAAAAAATATTCAAGGCTGTCATTTCTGAGGAGGTTGAAATCGTAAACGCTGATATGGCGCACCTTCAGTGGCCAGTGAAAAATCTTTTCTCCATGTCGGCACGGTCTTTCTTCTTTTTACTCAAATCGGACCTGATGATTGGTCTGGCTTCGGAATAAATATTAACCAAATATTATCATGGTTGTAATCATTTTTAAACCAACCTGAGCTAATTGACGGACCAAAGTATTTCGGAATCGCCATATCCGCATAAACCATTAGAAGAAAGGAATATGATGCGCGTCGATTTGCATGTTCATTCCAAACACTCCAGGAGACCTTCCCAGTGGGTACTGCAGAAAATCAACTGTCCTGAAAGTTTTACCGAACCATTACAGATCTATCACATTGCCCGCCGGCGCGGCATGACCATGGTTACCATCACGGATCACAATACCATTGATGGCGCCCTGGAAATCGCTCATCTGCCGGGGACGTTTGTAAGTGAGGAAATCACCACTTATTTTCCGGAAGATGGTGCTAAAATTCATGTGTTGGCCTATCACATCGATGAAGCACAACATCGGGAAATTCAGAAACTCCGGAAAAATATTTACGAACTGACAAATTGGCTGAACTCCCAGAATATTTGCCACGCCCTGGCACATCCTCTTTTCAGTATCAATGATCGTCTGACAGTGGTTCATTTTGAAAAACTGCTGCTGCTGTTCCGAATTTTTGAAATAAATGGCGCTCGCAATCCGGAGCAGAATCGTTTCCTGCAACTTATTCTTGATGGCCTGACACCCGAAGACATAAACCGTTTTGCGCAAACTCACAATATAAGCCCCTTGATGCCGGAGCCCTGGAAAAAATACCTTGTGGCCGGGTCCGATGACCACAGTGCCCTGACCATTGCCCAAACCTTTACCGAAGTTGCCGGGGATGATTCTGTGGAAATGCTGTTGAATGGTCTTTGCCAAGGTAATACAAAAATTACTGCCAGGCCGGCCAGTCCGCGTACCCTGGCTCATAACCTTTACAGTATTGCGTTTCAGTTTTACAAAAACAAGCTGAATTTAAACGGATGCGTTCAGGAAAATCAACTGCTCGGATTTCTGGAAAAATCCCTGACTCCCGAAGGCGAAGGGCACATCCGACTGCTGCCTCGTCTCTACAGCCTGTGGCGATACCGGTTGCGAGGCCGCAACACCCATCGATGTTCACATCCTCTGATGGAATTACTCCAACAGGAAACCCGTCGGTTTATGCAGCACAATCCTCATATCCAGAAGGCAAAACCCGATAAAACACCCGGTCACCCTGAAACGCATTGGTTTGAGTTTGTGAACCAGGTTTCCAACCGCACTTTATGTCATTTCGCCGACCCTTTGATAAAACAGCTAGCCGGTGCCGATGTGTTCAACCTGTTCCAGACCATTGGGTCGGCTGGCGGTCTCTATGCCTTGCTCGCGCCCTATTTTGTGGCCTTTTCTCTTTTCAGCAAGGACCGTCGCCTTACAGCAGAAGTATCTTCACGGTTTGGCATTCCCGGAGACAACAGCAGTCATACTGCCGATATTCGTGTGGCGCATTTCACCGATACCTTTTATGAAATTAACGGAGTTGCCCTTACCCTTCAGCAACAGGTAATGACCGCAGCCAAAAATAATCAGAGCCTGACCATCATTACCTGTGATCACCATCCCCGCCAAAATCGGCCCGGCATTGAGAATTTCACCCCTATCGGTGTTTATGAATTGCCGGAATATCCCGAACAGAAAATTTTTTATCCACCCTTGCTAGAGATGCTCAACCACTGTTATGAAAAAAACATCACCCATATTCACAGTGCCACTCCCGGGCCCATCGGACTGGCCGCTTTGGCAATTGCCCGTATCCTTAAATTGCCCGTTACTTCCACATATCACACGGCCATACCCCAATATGCTCAGTTTTTAACCGGGGATGCCACCATTGCCGAACTGACATGGAAATATATCCTCTGGTATTACGCACAGATGGATACCATTTATGTGCCATCTCAGGCCACCCGGAATGAGCTGGTGGAAAAGGGGTTGAACCCTTCCAAAATCACCCTTTATCCCCGGGGCATTGATATTCAACGGTTTCATCCTGCCAAAAGGAACGGCTTTTTAAAACATCGCCTGAAAGTCGAAAGCACTGTTACTTTGCTCTATGTCGGACGAATCTCCAAAGAAAAAAATCTGCCCTTGCTGGTGGAGGTATTTAAAACATTGGTGTCAGGTCATGCCGATTTGCATCTGGTAGTGGTTGGCGACGGTCCATGGCGGTCTGAAATGGAGCAGGCCCTGAAAGGAATGCCCTGCACTTTCACCGGTTATTTGAAAGGTAATGACCTTCCCACTGTTTATGCCTCAAGTGATCTGTTTGTCTTTCCCAGCAATACGGATACGTTCGGCAACGTGGTACTGGAAGCCCAGGCTTCGGGTATTCCCGTGATTGTCAGCACCCAGGGAGGACCCCATGAAAATGTGGAGCCTGGTCAGACCGGTCTGGTGGTTACGGAAAACAGCGTTCAGGCCTGGGTGGAGGCCATTGAAATGTTGCTGGAAAATCCGGAGAAAAGGCGTCGAATGGGAAGTAATGCCCGAAAACTGATGGAAAACCGTTCTTTCGAGGAAGCACAGATGCAAACCTTTGAAATGTATAAACAGTTTTCATGGCAACATGCTGTGAATGACT
>CAYZJH010000036.1:0-34664 GCA_964478625.1 uncultured Desulfobacteraceae bacterium | reverse complement strand
CTTAAATGGATGGGAATTTATGCCACGGCAGAATACCTTCTGAGTCAGGCTGACGGAGACGACAGCGATGCCAGTGTTCGTTCACACGGTTTTTATGTGCAGGCGGGTTATTTCATTATCCCAAGTGATCTTGAGGTAGCTGCACGGTATGGCTATATAGATCCCAACCGGGATGTTTCAAACGACCTCAGAAGCGAAGTCGGAGGGGCGGTATCCTACTATTTCCATAAGCATAACCTGAAATTGCAGGCTGATGTGAGAAACCTTCATCGGCAGGTCGCCGCCGGCAGCACCGACGACATGCAATATCGCTTGCAGGCTCAGATCATCTTCTGATTTTATTCCCATAAATCCTTATTTTCTGTCCAAAGGCTTCCGGCAGCAACGGATTTTCTGCCGGAAGCCGCCTGTCCTTAGGATTAGGTTAACTTATAGCTGACCTGAGTGATTTCGGTCACATATAACCATTTACCATTTCGGCCTCCTCAGAATGACACCCTTTTAATCCATGGCTGGTAGCCTTAACTTGGCGCCAATGGGCGAAGCTTGTTTCGGGCTTGAACCGGGAGAGGAGCCGGTATCGAAATTGTTGGGTTCACCTACCGGAATTCGGGCTTCACCGGAATGAAGATTTTCCACCCGGCACGGCAATTGAAACGCCTTCCAAGAAAAAGGTTTTCGGTGATCAGAACGGCCATCCAAAACTCCCCTGCTTTAATGGGTTCCCCCTTTGAAAGGGGGACTTTTGTGGTCCCCCGCTTTGAATCAGGAGAGGCTTTCTTCGAAGATCAGGGGGCAGTGGAACGATCCAAGGGTTGAAGAGAGGTTAACAGAATCAACAAATTTCGTATTGAAATGAGACCGGAAGATGCTGTAGAACGGGCAAAAATGAAACAGGTATCTAAAGCAATAAGGGAATTAAATGAAAAAAGGCTGTGTCAAGGTTTTTACCGGAAATGGGAAAGGGAAAACAACTGCGGCTATTGGGTTATCTGTTAGGTTTGCCGGCGAGGGATTGAAGGTCTTTTTGGGGCAGTTTATCAAAAAAGGAGCCTATAGTGAAATTATGGCACTCAAAAGGTTTTCCGATCTGATAACCGTGGAACAATTCGGCCTTGGACGATTTGCAGGAAAGGATCCGAAACCTGATGACATCGAAGCGGCCCGGAAAGGACTTGAAAGGGTAAGGCAGATCATTGCCGGTGAAACTTATCAACTGGTCATACTCGATGAGGCCAATGTTGCTGTAAAACAAAAACTGTTCGACCTTCAGGAGCTTGTCGATTTGATCAGCGGAAAACCGGATGGGCTCCAGATGGTCATCACTGGCCGTTATGCTTCCGCAGCGATTGTTGAGCTGGCCGATGAGGTAATCGAATTTAATCCCGTAAAGCATTATTTTGAGCAGGGTGCAAAAGCCCGGGTTGGAATTGATAAATAAAAAAACGCGCTTTTTTCCAAAAATTCAAGTATAATATCGAAAAAAATCATCATCGCTAATTATTCTTCTTGATTAAATTAAAAAATGCCGATTTGTATGATGGTGCGTCAACATGCCGGCTGCACAAGACATATCCTGGGAATCTCGGAAAATCACAGTTGCTTTTTGCCTTATCGGGAAGAGCGTTTTTGTCATATTAAAAATCAATCCATCCATGAAAAGGAGTTTGCCATGCCAAAAATGACTCAGGAAATGCAGGAGATGTTTAATAGGACAGGGATTAAACAACTGGCCACGGCGGATAAAAATGGAGTTCCCAATGTGGTGCCGATTAATTTCATGAAGATTCTTGATGATGAAACCATTCTGGCATCAGCAGTTTTCATGACCAAGACTTTCAACAATCTCAAGGAAAACTCGGTTTGTTCCATATCCGTATGGGAGGGGTTTAAAGGCTTTCAATTCAAAGGCAGCGTTACGATAGAAACGAGTGGGTCTGTATTTGATGAGACTCAGACCTGGACTGAAGAAGAAGGCAAAAAGTTGGGATTGCCCCTTAAATCAAAGGGAGCGGTCGTGATTAAACTGACCGACATTTATTCAATCTCGCCTGGTCCTGATGCGGGGAAAAAAATCTCATAGCTTTCCGGACTTCGAATGTCCACTTTTGTCGGACCTAAACTGAGCGATTTTACCTGTATGTATTCGTCATTCCAACGAAGCCTGTCCCGGGGTTGAACCGGGAGCCGGGCACAAAGTGAGGCCTTCAGGCGCTATCCATGGGGTATAGCTTTATAGATGGATTCCAGCTTTCGCTGGAATGACGTTGGAAGCTGATCTGATACAAAACCGCTCAGTTTGAGTCGGATTGATTATTGGAACAACCATGAGATTTCAAGGAGGCATCCAATGGTTAAGCCAGTCGCCAAAAAAAAGATTTTGTTAGCCGTTGACGGGTCAGACATGTCGGAAGTCACTGTGGATTATGTGGCGAACACCATGTCCCCTCCGGAAACTGAGGTGGTTTTATTTCATGTATTCAACAAGATTCCGGAGTCTTTTTGGGATTTCGAGCGAGAGCCGGCATTGGACTTCTGGATGAATAAGGTGAAAACACAGGAACATGAGCATGAGAAAGCGGTAAAGAATTTTATGGAACATGCCCGTCAAACTTTGCTGGATTCCGGCTTCAAAGAACAGGATGTGGTGATAAAGATTCAAAACAGAATTACGGGAATTGCCAGAGATATCGTGGCTGAATCCGGAAAAAATTATGACATGCTGGTGATGGGCAGAACAGGAACAAGCCATCTGGAAGGGGTGACTGTTGGAAGTGTGGCCAACAAGGCTATTGGCGTACTTAAGGATCTACCCATCTGCGTTGTAACCGGAAGCCCTGAGGGTAAAAATATTATGGTGGCCATCGATGGTTCCGAGGGGTCAATGAGGGCGGTCGCTTTTTTGAGTACTTTTCGAAATATTTCAAACCGGCGGGTCTTTCTGTTTCATGCCATGAGACGCATCAGTTTTCCGCAACTCGGTGATGAAAAAGCCGGTCCTTTTACCGAGCTGGAGCAGATTCTTGAGGAAGATGCCCGAAAGATGATCTCTCCTTTTATGGATAAAGCCAGGAACAGATTGATGGAAGGAGGATGCAGCAGCGAAAACATTACGGTTAAAATGGTTTCCGGAGTTGTCAGCAGGGCCGGTGCACTTGTAGCAGAAGCCGGGGCTGAGAATTGCGGAAGTATCGTGGTGGGACGAAAGGGGGTATCCCAGGTTGAAGATTTCAACATCGGCCGGGTCTGCCACAAGGTGATCCATAAGGCCAAGAATATGGCTGTATGGATCGTCCCTTAATTTGTGACTTCATCACATGCCGGGTCTTGGACCTGTATCGTGATCCGGCAATAATGGTTATTCATGAAAAGACATCGGAATGAAACGATCATCACCGATTGGCGTAAAGGGTGCGAAACAGCAATTCTGCCATGTCCACGATTCGGGGACCGGACCGGCAGGTCAAGCCGCAATCGAACTGATAGACTCGCCGTGTTTGAATAGCTTTAAGGATTCGCCACCTGGGACGATTCATGAGACGTGGGATAAAATTTCGATCGTAACCGCAGAAAAAAATGACATCAGGGTCCAATTGCCTAAATTCGGAAAAGGAAACTTTTGGATAGGCCCCTGAAAGATGCTGGGTGACGGGGAATCCACCGGCACGTAAAATGACATCATACTGAAATGAGAGTGGTCCGGCTAACATTAGATGGTCATTGTCAGCTTCCAGAACTCGGCATACGGTTAGTCTGTTCTGAGGGGCGATGGTTTTTACCTGAAGATCTAGCTGAGCAAGGCGCAGGTTCAAATTTTTCAAAATCGCCTGCGCCTTCAGGAGAGCCCCTAATTGATCGCCAAGCAGTCTTATTTCCGAAAGCGCTTCGGTAATATTTTTCGCTTGTAGCAACAGGAGTTCAATTCCCGTTTGAGATAGTACCGGTGTTAAATTGCAGTGTGCACTTTCCAGTCCCACGATGATATCCGGTTTTAAGGCGAATAACTTTTCCAGGTCCGGTTCGAACCAACACGATACGTTCGGCTTTTCTTTCGCCACCGGTGGATAATCACAGGAATCCGTGACACCCACCAGACGATCTTCCAACTCTAAAGCAATGATCGTTTCTGTGGCCGATGGCGCTAATGACAGAATCCTTGAGTAAAATGGAGTATTCATATTACCTTAAAATTTCAACCTTGATTCCTGCCGACATTTTGGGAACATGATGTTTCGGTTGAAAGAGATAAATATTGTCGCCTGACTTAAATAACGATTCCAATCAGGACATCAGTGTATTATTGTGGAGTTTAGCCGTCAAGCCGTAAGGCGATACGCTATAAAAAAACAGGGCAAGGGGAAGCCGATGGATAAAGTTTTCAAAAATCTTCCATTCAGAATTGGAGCTTCATCCATGATATTCGGTCATGATATGGTGAAAAATGCGCACGTGCTTGCCCAAATTGTAGATCATGTTGAAATCATACTGTTTCATACATCGAGCCTCAATAATATCCCCGCTGAACAAGAGATCCTGCGGCTAAATGAAATACGACGCAAATGGTCAATCACCTATTCAGTCCATCTTCCTGCTTCCCTTGAAATTGGTGCGTTAGACGATCAACGGCGAAAAGATTCTGTCCGGCTGATATCGGATATCGTCCTTCACATGGCTGATCTGGATCCTGTTTATTATGTGATGCACATTCCTTTTTCTACTCCGGCGCTGGTTCCGGTTCCGGGTCTGTATTTCAAGTCAAGCGATTCGAAACAATGGGAGCATTGGGAAAAAAGATCGCTGAAAGCACTGGAATTTCTTCAGGAGATGCTTCCTCAATCCACCAAGATTTTAATAGAAAATATCAACTACTCTCCTTGTTTTTTAAAACCGTTTATTAAAAACGGACACTACGGACTGTGTCTGGATATCGGGCATTTGATTCTCGGTGGAGAACCTGTTGCCGATATTTTGGAGGATAATTTCACTATAATTCGCGAGATCCATATCCACGGGGTAAGGGGCTTCCAAGACCATCTGTCTGTTTCGGAATTGCCCGAATCCTTGCTTCATCAGTGTTTTCAATGTCTTGAGAGTAAAAGGTTCGATGGGATTGTGAACATGGAGGTCTTTAATCCGAAAGATTTATACGGGTCTGTCGGTTCACTTTTGAAAACACTGGAAAGGATAAGCGATAGGGAATGTGGTCAAAGTTTGAATGGCGTTTGACCATTTAGGCATTAATGCTATGAAAGCGGCATGACCCATAAGGTTAAAAAGGCGAAAGGACATTGAATTAAGGTGCAAGATCCCCGCAGCCAAAAACCCTTCTGTATCGAGGATCAGGTTAAAGAGGGCGAGGTTTCACTCAAAATTTCAGGCCACCTCCTGAAAATATTTGATACTAGCCTGCTGCCTTCCAATCTGGATGATCTGTTTGAACTCACACTGACCCACCTTCTTGATGTCGACCATGTTCGGCAGGCCGATATATTGCTCTTCAATAACAAAAACGATTTGGTACTGGTAGCCTCGGGAAATAATTCAGGGCAGAAGGGTCCGGAAAAATTCCGGATCATGGTACAAAGCTGGATGATCAATTCAGCCATACGACATTCAACCCGTCGGGTAAAAGTTCCCACTTTTTTCCAGGTGAGATCAATACCCCTGAGGTCTTCCGAGAGGCTGCTGGGTTTTTTACAGATCCACATGAACCAGATTCAGAAGGACGAAAATCCCTATTTGACTCTCTTCTATCTGATCGGACTTCATCTCTCAACAAGAATAATAGAGATTATGCTACGGGATGAGGTCAAGGAGTTGACTCAAGAGATTCGAAATTTTTCATCCGACAACAAGGATAACCACCGACGCATAACCTCGTTGAGCAAAGAACTCTACGCCATTTGTGCGATTTCCACTAAAATCAACCAGTCGATGGATATCCGGAAGTCTCTTCGAAAATCGATAATCAAGCTAAGAGAAGTATTCAGAGCCTCTGCGGTTCAGGTTTACCTTAAGGATCAATTTGGATCAAAACCGAAACTGTTCACCATGCATTTAACCGAAAAAAAGCAAAAGTATTCGCAAAAATTGCAGGAGCATATTGAAACCGTTGTCATGGAGGATTTTTTCGGCACGCAGTCACCAACGGAAACCCGTTCTGGGCCGCTCGCTTATCATCCCAAAAAAGTGGTACTGGACATTGGTCCTTTCAAATCAATGATCATGGCGCCGATGAGAGCCAAGAGGAAATTGGTTGGCGCGCTGATCCTTTTAAATGAATCAGAAGGAACCTTTGACCAGGATAATCTCAGGTTGCTGTGTGGTATTGGCGATATCATGGGTATGGCGATTGAAAATATGAATCTGTACAGGCAGAGCCAACAGGAAAAAAAGACCGCTGCTTTTTTGGTCAAGTCTATTGCCAAGTTCAATGAAAAGCTGAATCTGGAAAAAACCCTGAGGTCTATAGCGGAAAAGGGTGCAGAATTTATCGGCAAGTGTTGCCGGGTTTATTTGTTTACTGAAACCAAAATACCCATGATCCACCTAAAGCAGGGGAAAAAACGCGGGGATAAATTTGTAAATCCGGAAAGTTTCAATACCATCCAACCTGCGCCTTTAAAGGAATTTTATGAGCGGATGCGTCACAATAAAAGACCATCGCTCATATCCGATATCACCCATACTACCCGATTCAAACGGAACATCATGTCGTTTTTTGCAGAGGAAGGAATCAAATCTATCGTTTCAGTCCCTTTGACATTAATCGGCAAGTCCATGGGGCTTTTGTTATTTTGCAGCGGCGGGGGAAGGGGTGCTTTTGATCATCTTGACCTGTCGGTTTCCCAGGCTCTGGGTGCGGCAGCATCGGTGGCTATCGAAAATTCACGTGCCTATACGGCGAGTGTTGAAATGAGTGATTTTTTAGAAAAAAAGATCGGTGAAAAAACCATACAGATTCAAAAAATTCAGGAGAGAATCAATATTCGTGTCGAAAACCGAAATGATATTATATTCCGGATCAATGACCGGAATCGATTCGTTTTTGTCAACAATGCCATGGAAACCCTGACGGGGTTGAGTCGGGAAGATATGTATCGGGAGGATTTCACCATTGAGCAAATCGTGGATTCCGAAGACTTGGACCGGGTCAGGAGCTGTTTTCAAATCGTTTTAAAAGGCGCACTTCCGATGATCAAGGATTTGGAGTATCGGCACGTGAATAAAAGGGGAAAAGATCATTTAATTTCGCTTACCATTTATCCGGAAAAAGATTCAAACGGGGTGATTATAGGTATTGAAGGGGTTGGACGTGACATTACCGAGAAAAAAAAGCTGGAAGCAGAGCTGGAAAAAGCGAAGTCCCTGGCGCTGTTGGGGGAATTTTCCAGTGCCATCGCCCATCAGATCCGAAATCCCCTGGGGAACATCCTTATGGGAACTAAACTGCTTCAGCGGTCATTGGGATTGGAGCATCCTGATATTTCAAGTCATGACCCGGAAGAGAAAAATGAGAATTCGAATTTTACGGGTTTGAATAAAGAGGCCCTGACCGGTATTTTTAAAAATCTGGCCGATGGAATCAACAACCTGAACCAGGTGGTGACAGAGCTGGTGGAGTATACCAAAACACTTAAGCTCAGTCGCTCTTACCAGCGAATACAAGTCATTTTAGAAGAAAATCTCTCAATGTTTCAGGGCATGATCACACAAAAAGGCATACGAGTTGAGAAATATTATGAAAATGACGCTCCGCTGTTATCTGTCGATGCGGTTTTAATCAGCCAGGTTTTTCAGAATGTCATTCATAATGCGATTCAGGCCATGCAGTTGGGCGGACGTCTAATAATATGGACGGAAAACTACCCAAAAAAGCCGGGGCATGTTGTCGTATCCATCAGCGATACGGGAGTGGGCATCGCAGCGACGGATATTGAAAAAATATTTCATCCCTTTTACACGACCAAAGATTCAGGAACCGGCCTGGGCCTGTCATTGGCACACCGGATTGTTGAAGCGCACAGGGGCAAAATATGGGTATGTCACAACCCATGCCCTCATGCCCCAACAGACGGGCAACCCAACCAATACGGTTTTGTTCCACCGGAAAGAGGCGTGACCTTTCACATTCTTTTACCGTCAAAGGAATATTCAAAACGTGATTTTCACGACAGGATACCCAAATGAAACATCAGATTCTTTTAGTGGACGACCAGATCTCTTTTTGTCATCACATTAAAGTATTGTTGGAGCATGAGGGCTATGCAGTGACTGTCGCGGACTCTCCGGATACGGCATTGCAAAAGCTTTCCGAACAGACTTTTGATATCATTTTGACGGACATGAAAATGCCCGGTATGGACGGGCTTGAACTTTTCAAGGCCTCCCGCAAGATCGATCCTAACATATCAGGCATCATCATGACTGCGTTTGGTTCAATTGCATCGGCAGTGACCTCCATCAAGGAGGGGATTACCGACTATATTCAAAAGCCTTTCGAACCGGAAGCCCTGTTGATGGCAGTTGAGAAAACCCTGCGGGAAAGAGGGATGCTGCGTGAAATTCGCGATCTCAGAAAAGAGGTGGACCAGCGCTATGCTTTTGGAAATATCATCGGAAAAAACCATAAAATGAAAGCCATGTTTGATTTGATTCAAAAAATCGCCCCATCCGATGCCCGGGTATTCATCACCGGTGAAACCGGTGTCGGAAAGGAACTGGTGGCCAAAGCCATTCATTTTAACAGCAATAGAAAAAACAAACCGTTTGTGGGCATCAATTGTGGTGCCCTGGCAGAATCCCTTCTGGAAACCGAATTGTTCGGCCATGAAAAAGGAGCGTTCACCGGTGCCATACGCACCAAAAGGGGAAAATTCGAATATGCACAGGGGGGAACAATCTTCTTGGATGAAGTGGGAGAAATTTCTCCCGGACTCCAGGTAAAGCTTTTGCGGGTGACACAGGAGAGAAAGGTGGAAAGGGTGGGCGGAAATACCCCTATCGATGTGGATGTCCGAATCATTTCAGCGACCAATCAGGATATTGAAAAAAAAATCAAAAGCGGGGAATTTCGCCTTGAACTTTTTTTCAGACTCAATGTGGTCCCGATTCGAATTCCCCCTTTGCGAGAGAGAATCGAGGATATCCCTCTGCTGGTCAATCATTTTATCTGTATGTTCAATAAGCGGTTCAATAAAAAAATCCGGCAGATATCGACCCATGCCATGACCCAGCTGATGAAACACCCTTGGCCGGGAAATGTGCGTGAACTGGAAAATGTACTGGAAAGAGCCTTTGTAACGACCGACCATGAGATCATCGACACCATTTTTTTCTCCCATGATATCAAAGAAATTTCAAATGAGACCCAAAGCTTTTTTCCCGTTGACACGGATATTCCTTTCAAGGTGGCGAAAGCGATGGTGGAAAAACGGTTTGAAAAAACATATATTCTGGAAGCCTTGAAACGATATGGCGGCAATGTATCCCTTGTCGCAAAAAAGACGGGTATCAACCCGCGAACCCTGTGGCGAAAATTAAAAGAGCATTCCATAGACAGGGGCGACACCGGGCCGAATTGGAATGAGTAGCCGAATGTCAGACTGTGACATCCATGTCATTCTTTTAACCCACTGAAAAATAAATCTATTTTAAATATCCCCCTTATTTCCGGTCATTGCCATGGTACCAATGGCAGAATGATATAAACCTTAATTAGAAGGAATAAAAAGTTCAATCGGTTGAAATTTTAATCAATTCTTTCAGAATGATAAAAGAGCAGAAAGTGGTACATAATTTGCAAAATTGAATACGATTAAGAAATTATTCAATATCCAAACTGATAAACTGTGTTGTTGCTGCGTTTTATTTTGGAAGGGAAAATGGTGAAAAACCATTGCTGCCCCGCAACTGTAAGCGGCAAATCTTTTTCTTGAATTTCTCACATAAATTTCAGGAAAAAGGCTTCAAAAACCGGATGGTTCGTGTCACCTGATTTTGAAGCGGGAAATCCGCGATAAGCCACTGCCTCATGTTCGATGAGGTGGGAAGGCGCGGAGAGTAACCACGGCTGCGAGCCAGGATACCTTCCCCAGTCATTATGCTACGCTTTCGAGGGCAAAGTATGCATTTGTTTAGAAGGAACATACAAATGGCATATGACCGGGACCTCGGGCAACGCATCTGAATTTTTCACCGGCTTGCGGTTCCGGCCGTACTCTATTGAACCCGTATTGAAAATGCCTTTGCCTTCAGAAGAACCGTATACGGTATTGTTCTGTTGATAACGATTATTTTGAAGGGACATCGGGATGTTGAAGGTACTCATATGAATTCAGCAAAGGAGGGTGGGCAATGAATGCAAAAGAACGAGTCATGGCGGTGATAAATCATCAAAAACCGGATCATATGCCGTGTTTTGGGGCAAATTCCACCGTAACCTATGAACAGATGGAAAAAGTAGGCGCTTTTTGGCCGGATGGTCACGACAAAGGCGAGGTTATGGCCAAACAGGCCTTGGCCGCCTATACCGTGCTGGGCTTTGATGCGGTTCGGGTGCCTTTCTGCCAGACATTTGAAGCGGTGGCTCTGGGATGTAAGCGAAAACCGGGAAAAATCAGAGAGACTGAAGGAATCCCCGGTATTGAACATCCGCCGCCTTACAAGCTGGATGACACTCCGGAATTTCCGGAAGACTTTCTTTCCCGTGGATATATTCCGGAGCTGATCAAGGCCGTGGAAATTCTTAAAAAGGAAGTTGGAGATAAAGTTCCTATTGTTGCGGGAATTATTGGTCCTTTCACAATTGCCGGTTCATTGTTGGACACCGTTCCCTTGCTTAAGGCAACCTTCAAAAAGCCGGATAAAATCATTCCTTTCCTGGAAGTCGGAGAAAAGGCCGGGACAACCTTGGCAAAAGCGCTGATCGATGCCGGTGCGGACATCATTTCCATTGAAGACATGACTGCATCGCCCGAACTGATTGCTCCAAAAACCTATAAAGATTTTGAGCTGGAATACCAGCGGCGGCAGATCGAGGCCATTTCGGTGCCGACGATATTGCACATTTGCGGCAATGTGGATGCGATCGTTGAGTGGATGGGGCAAACAGGGGCAACGATCCTGAGTTTGGAGCCTAAGGCAAATCCCCAACTGGCCAGGGAAAAATGCGGACCGGATGTGATTCTTATGGGAGGAGTGGATACGGCGACGACTCTGTTTATGAAAGATGCGGAGACGGTAAAGCAGGGATGCGAAGAGTCCATTGCCAAGGGTATTCAGATTTTGGCACCGGGATGCGCGGTAGCTCCGGGCACGCCGTTGGAAAACCTTCTGGCGATGGTGGAGGTGGCGAAAACCCATTAAGTGATGACGAGAAAAGGAATAAAGAGTTCCTGAAAGGGCTCATGGTGAGCCGATGATTTAACCATTTCAACGTAGGGAAAGGAGGCTGGAAATGAAAATATTAGATGATTTCTCTAACATTTTCAGACGGTATGATTTGGCTCTTGAAAAGACAGGTGAGGCCAAGGCGGTTTCCAAGGACCCGATACTGCAGGAAATTGCCAAATTTGTTGTGGACGGCGATGAAGAGAACATTGTTTCTGCCGTCCAAAAAGCTCTGGAATCCAAATCCCCAATGGAAGTCATCAATGATGCGCTTGTGGCCGGCATGAACGAAGTAAGCCGCCTTTGGGATACCGGGGTCTATTTTCTTCCCCAGGTCATTCTCTCCTCCGATGCCATGAGCGCCGGGATTGCGGAGTGTGAAAAGAAAATGGGTAAGGCCATGACCCGAAAGGGAAAGGTTGTCACCCACACGGCGGAAGGCGATATTCATGATATCGGACAGGTGATTGTCAATGCACTGTTGAATGCCAACGGTTTTGAAGTCATCAATCTCGGAGCTGATGTCCCGGTGGACAAGGTTGTGTCTGCATGCAAGGAACATCGTCCGATCATGGTCACCGGAACAGCCTTGATGACCACCACCATGACCGCTTTCCCCAAGATTGCCCACCAATTGAAACAGTCAGGTCTTGAGATTCCCTTTGTATGCGGCGGTGGCGCGGTTTGTGAGGAATTTGTGACGGAATATGATCTGGGAATCTGGGGTAAAGAGGCCAGCCAGGCTCCGGGTATGGCCGAAGATGCATTGACCGGGGAAACATGGGAATCCATGAGGTCCAAATGGAACGGCTAAACGCCGTGGCGAGATTGGAACATGATCGTTGATATTGTTTTCGGATTTTTAGGTGCCGGAAAGACCACCTTTATTACCAAAATTCTTCAGGATTGGGACTACAAAGAAAAAACGGTCGTTTTGGTGAATGAATTCGGTGAAGTGGGGATCGACGGTGAGTTGCTGGCTAAGACAGGTGGAAATGTGGTGGAGATGCCCAGCGGATGCATTTGTTGTACACTCCAGGCTGATTTTAGAAGCCAGTTGCTGGACATCATAACCGATGTGCAGCCGGAGAGGATCATTATCGAACCCACAGGTGTTGCCACCATTTCTCAGGTTCGTACCATCGTGGAGGCCCAACTTTTTGAAAAAGCGATCAGGAAAATCAACGATATCCTGATTGCCGATGCTGTCGGATTCATGGAATTGTACAAGGCGAATCGCCACTTTGTGGAATCCCAGGTAAAAAATGCCGACATCGTGCTGTTGAATAAATGTGATAAAGTGGATCAGAAGAGGGCTATGGTCACACGAAGTGCCATAACGGCTCTGAATCCGGAAATTGCCGTGTTGATGACTCAATTCGGGGCGGTGGATAAAGGGGAGTATGAGATGGCTTTATCCGCCGCTCAAACCTTTCCGTCCATATCGGATGCACGCAAACACGATCACGATCAGTCTGGAACAGAAAGTATTCTAACCAATATTCAAGCTAAAGACTACCTTCATTTTCATGAAAAAGAGGACAGTCTTGGATATGAATCCTACGGCCGTGTTTTTGAGGAAGAACCCTTCGACCCGAAAGCACTTGAACAATTTTTTATCCGGATGAATTCGTCTAATTCATCGCTGGGAGAAATTGTCCGAGCCAAAGGAATCTTTTGCACCGGCGCCAAAGGAGTTTTGATGGAGTTGGCTTCGGGTGAATTTTCATCGCAGCCAATAGGTGAATGCAAACAGACCAGGGTAACGGTTATCGGAAAAAAATTGAACCGGGAAAAACTGGATGAGGCGCTGGACGGTTGTTTGATGGCCCAATCGCGATGAGAAGGCTTAACAGCGAGAAGCGGCCCGGCGAAACGGTTGAAATTTAAACCTGTAACGATATATGGAGGCAGGATGGTCAAGAAAATCGTAATTTCAACTCCGCGCCATATGCCAGAATGATTCCGCAATATTATGGGTTTTTAGTTAAACCCAAACTGGTCGATTTAACGGGGAAGTGTTCGTCATTCCGGCGAAAGCCTATTAGCGTCAAGTTAAGGTCCTATCTAATACCCACATTAGGGGCCGAAAAGGGTTTATTACATGTCATTCTGAGGGAGCGGTAGCGACCGAAGAATCTTTCTTCACGAGCCTGGTCCGGTCATCGAATCTGGCTCGAAGGTTAAACCAAAGACCGTATCGGTGTGGAGGAAAGATTCTTCGTCGGCCATTAACCGCGTGCCATATAACCGTTTACGATGTTGACTTCCTCAGAATGACAACCTTTTAATGCATGGCCAGGGAGCCTTAATTTGGCGCCAATGGGTGAAGCCCGGAATTGGCTTCACCGGTATGACGTCAACGAAATCTTCCAATTGCTAATCGTTCATTTTAGATTAAAGCAGTATTTTCCCGTCCAGGATTTTTGAATCTCTCTTGAAAGAGGCGTAGAGCTGGAATGACCATTTTTCGAAATTAAAGGTCCATTACCATCGATTTCAAGGGAGGATATAAAAATGTTAATACCAGTTGTAATCGTCATCAGTTGTATGTGGTTGCCGGTGGCGCTGCTTTTTCTCGGGAAAGGGGAGGCCAAGGGAACGGGATTTATCACTGCGGTTGTAGGTGCATTGGTGTTGATCGGCTCGATGATTCATATAGCCGTGTTCAAAGATCCTGTCATTCCAACATTGCTGTTTATGCACGGAACCTTTTACTGCTCTGTGGCCTGGGCGTTGATGACGGGTCAGGAAGATCTGAGATCTGTCGGAAATGTCAGTCTCACGACGGCCATTGTTTCAACCATATTTATGATTCTTTATATTACCGGGGGACCGGTAATGGAGGACGGACGGCAATTAATCGCACCCAGTAAATACCTGGCCATGGCATGTGCCGGATACGCCATTTTGACCTATATGGTCTGGCTGAATGCTTATGGTAAGTTCTCGGCAAAAGTTCTGGCGTACTCCTTAATCCTCTGGGTGGTTGTCGGGTTGTGGATTCCAGGATTCTGGTTGCTGGCGGCGGGAAAGCTTCCGTTTTGAATGAGTGAATCAATAAACCATGAACTTATATCCTGAAAAAAAAATAATCGATGATAAACCGGTTATTCTCATTGTGGATGACCAATATCGGTGCTTTCGATCACTGCTTCACCTAATATCGCCGGACCAGTTTGACTGTGTCTGGTCCCCTGATGACCGACAGGGACTCAAGGCACTGGAAGAACTGGGAAATAAAGTCGTCATCATTATCATCGACCTGAAATCCTCTGAAATGGGAGGAGGAGGTTTTTTCCAACACGCACGGCATCTGGCACCGGAAGCCGCCATTTTGATCACCGGGCCTCTGGGGCCCTTTTTGTACCAGGGGGGAAACTTTTACGAGTGTTTTGGTTTAGGATTGAAAAACAATATCAACGAAATTTTGTTCAGCATTGTTCAAAAAAGAAAAAACAGGCGGGAATCTCCGGTTTCAAACCAAAGGACGGGTCAACACAAGGAAAGCTTTGGTACCATTGTCGGGCAAAGTGAGGGGATCAATGAGATTTATCGATTAATTGAAAAGCTCAAGAGTTCCTCCTGCACGGTACTCATTCAGGGAGAAAGTGGTACCGGAAAGGAGTTGATTGCCCAGACCATCCACCAGACCAGCAGTCGTCAAAACAGACCCTTTGTCGCGATCAATTGCGGAGCCATTCCCGCCAACCTGATGGAAAGCGAATTATTCGGCCACGAGCGGGGAGCTTTTACCACGGCCTTTACTCAAAGGATCGGCAAGTTTGAAATGGCTGAAGGCGGTACGCTGTTTCTGGATGAAATCAGCGAGATGGATCGGGATTTGCAAGTCAAGCTGCTCAGAGTGCTTCAGGAGAAAGAATTTCAGCGGGTTGGGGGAAATCGCACATATCGTACCGATGCCAGAATTATAGCAGCCACCAGCCAGGATCTGAAACAGGCTGTAAATCAGGGACATTTTCGTGATGACCTGTATTTCCGCCTGAATGTTGTCCCCATTCAAATTCCGCCATTGAGGGCGAGAAAAGAAGACATATCCTTGCTGCTGACCCATTTTTTTCAAAAAACATCCAGGCAAATGGGAAAGTCGCCCCCCATGCTCACCAAAGAAACTGAAAAGGCCCTGTGCGATTATCATTATCCGGGAAATGTCCGCGAATTGATCAATATTGTTGAACGGCTGATGGTGACCTGTCCGAACGGGCATATCACCTTTAAGGATCTTCCCATTGAAGTACAGTCAAAAAAATCAAGCATAACTGAAAACCTGTCGCTGATCAATGATATTCCGGCGGGGGGTATCCGCCTGATGGAGTTGGAAAAGGAACTCATTTTCAAAACTCTCGAAGCAGCCGGCGGGAATAAAACAGAAGCCGCAAGAATGTTAGGCATAACCCGGCGCCGGTTATATCTTCGTCTGGCATCGTATGCATCAACCACTCCGGAAAGCTGACGGCAACTCAAATCAGTTGATAGAAACGTTTCAGCGCTATCCGGGTGGTTTAAGAAATCTGGTTTTTCAGGATGCCGGATCAAGTCCAGCATGACGAAGCACTTTGTATAGTCAAGGTATCATTAAAGCGGTAAAAGAAGATTCAAGGAAAGAAATGATACATAAGGTGTCAATAGCCAGAGGCAATGTCACATCAGGTGACAGATAAGATTTTCTTTAGAAATACCAGGAATTTCGAATCGATTAATTTGAATTAAATCAAATGGTTATAATATAATTTTTCTTTGATTTCTGGCATTGGTCTTGCAAAATAAAAATAGAAAAAGTGAACTTTCCGATTTTTTCTCAAAACAAAATGGACTGCTGAAAGGAGGGGCGAACGGTTTCATTTTTGTCATAGGGGGTGCGAACAGTAAGTTTAATGAATCATCTTTAAAAAGGGGGATACCACATGGCACGACAAAAGATTACGAAAATGGCCTATAGCAGCGGGGAAGAAATGATTTTCGGAACCGCTAAAAAACCGGTTACCACAAAACGGGGTATTGTCATTGGCGGCGGCTTTGTTCATCCTGAAGTGGTTCCACATCCTCGTCCCGGCAGTGAAAAAACCATGAAAACCCTTTTACGGGAATATGAACGGGCCAATGGCGATGCTTTGGAAAGAATGGTCATTGTAGGACATCCCACACTTCAGATTGAAAATGAGCATATTTATCAAATGACCCACAATCCGAAATGGGGTGGAGAAATTGCCGCCCAAACCGCCAAGCAAATGGATGATTATCTCGATAAATACGGCTTGAAAGCTTCATACCGGTCCACCATCGCCGATTTGAGAAAACCCGATATGCACGATATGCGCACCAGCGACTATACCCATGAAATTATCGAATCATTCAAGGAATGCGCAAAATATGCGGATATCATTTCCATCGAGTCTATGGGTGGGAAAGAGATCTTCGACCATGCCATTATCCGAAATGATATCACGGGCATTCTTTTTGGTATCGGGGTGTTGGGTGCGATTGATATGGAATGGATGTGGGATCAGATTGTGGCAATTGCCAAGGAAAATAACTGTATTCCCGGAGGAGACACCAACTGTTCGGAGGCTAATACCGCCATGTTTATGGCCGGCGGTATGACATCAAAGGATGTTCCTCATGTCATGGCGGCTTTGGCACGGGCAATCTCCGCATCAAGAACCCTTGTTGCTTATGAATGCGGAGCTACCGGACCCACCAAGGACTGTGCTTATGAAGATCCCATCATCAAGGCCATGGCGGGGGTTCCTATTTCCACCGAAGGAAAAACCAGCGCATGCGCGCATTCCGACCTTGCCGGTAATTTGATCGCGGCAGTTTGCGATCTATGGAGCAATGAAGCAGTCGAGTACCATGATATGTTCGGCGCAACCACAACCTCGGTTTTTGCCGAGATCTTGGGGTATGACTGTGCCATGTTCAACTCAGCCATTGAACTGGGCTATCAAAATCAGCTGAAAGAAATTCTGGTCAACTCGGATATGTACAGGGATTCTCACAGCTTGATTATTGCACCCAATAACGCATGGGAAATCGGCAATGCCATTGTCAGCAACCGGGACAAAAGCAATTATGCCAGTGCGAGAGCCGGTGCGATCAAGGCAGGTAACATTATCATGGGCGATCCCAAGATGAAACTGACCGGACTTGAAAAGAAAGCTCTGGAAACCGCCATGAAAGAGCTGGAATCATTACCGGATTCAGAGGGCGATTTCATTCAGATGTGTCTTGACAAGTACAAGAATGTCAAGGGTTTCAATCCTGGATCCTATGGGCTGTAATGTTTAGGGTTGATGTGAATTTGTATCATTTATTTGTTTGATTCAAAGGGCATAATGGATATACTGGTAATAATATATTCATTATGCCCGAAATTTTTAATATCATTCTCCAGATAATCAGGTCTCATGATATGGGGGCTGGATTGTGACCTCACCATACGGATCAGTTCTTATGATTGGATGCACAAAGTGCGGCCGTTGGCATTTGGATGCCGAAAAGATTGTCGGAAAAGATTTATCCTGCACGGATGTTAAGCAGTACTGGGGTAAAATCAGAGAAGAGCACTTTCAATCCCAGGGCCATTTACCGCGGATTTCAATCGATGAGGACGGCGAGTGGATTTGCATGAAGTGTAATATGAAATTATTTTAAAACATGAATAATAAACCTGATGAGTTCTTGCTGAAACATCAATGAGTAGCATCTAATCATATTCACAATAAGAGGATGGGGATTGATATGCCGAAATTGGCCGTTGCGATGGATTTGGGTACGAGTGGATTCCGGGGGCAGGCCATTGATCTGGACCAGGGGGGAAAAATATTATCCACGGCCGTTACCACCAGGCACCCATTGGCGGGAGCCAATGTGATCGATCATCTGCATTTTGCACTTGAAGCCGGGTTGAACTGCGCTCATGACGTGGTGATCAATGCTGTCAACCGGGTGATCGACAGTTTACGGATCAGAAAGGATCAGGTGATCCGGATGGCGGTTTGTGGAAATCCCATCCAGCTTTCCCTCTTTCAGGAAATTGAAATCCGGGATCTTGCCTATGCCGGAAAACGCAAACTCGAATCCCTTGGGGTGGTGCCACCTGCGAGAGATGCTCAAATTGTCAAAGCGTGTGAAATTCGGGGACTTGATTTAAATCCTGATGTGGATGTCATTATTCCGCCGGCGGTCCAGCACGAAATCGGAGCGGATGCTTTGGCCATGATGATTCAAACAGGCATGCTTGAAAAAGATGAAATTTCCATTGTCACCGATTATGGTACCAATGCTGAAATGGCCCTTGTATTAAAGGGTACCGTTTATACAGGTTCCACCGCTGCAGGTCCGGCCTTGGAGGGACAGCAGATTGAGCATGGATTGTTGGCACTTCCCGGAGCCATATCCGATGTAGATTTCGAACCTGATGAGGTAAGTTTGGCCAAAAGCGGAAGCCTGAAGGATAAACCTTTGCATGGAAAGCTCAGGACAACGGTATTAAGCAAGGAAATGTCCGCCAGACCCGGGGACACCGTAGACCCAAATACAGGAAAGCTGATCGAAAAAGGAGAACTGAGAGCTGTCGGTATTACGGGTACAGGTGTTGTTGGATTGATCAGCCAGGCCATGAAAGCAAACCTCATTCAGATCCCCCGGATTAAAACTTTTGACACAACTATTTATTTGGCCGATGGTATCAAATTCACTGAAAATGATCTTCAGGAGGCCGGAAAAGCCATAGGATCGGTCAGGGCAGGTCATATCACCCTTTGCCAGGAAGCCGGAATCAAGCTTGATGATATTGAAGTGGCTTACATGTCCGGAGCTTCCGGAACATATGTGGATGCAATCAAAGCCCAGGAAATCGGCATGATTCCCGCCAATGTGAAGAAAATTTACCAGGTGGGGAACACATCCCTGGCCATGGCGAGGGATATCGTACGAAATGTCGACAGGCTTTGGGAGATGAAAAAGATTGCCGATGATCTTCGGCAGCATCATTGTATGTTTGCTGCCTCAAAGGTATTTGAAAAAGTCTATATCCTGGAACTGTCATACTGGACAGAGGGAATGCCCATGAATCAGTACCAGAGATTTCTGACAAAATACGGTTTTCCCGCTTTGAAAGAAATTTCTCAAAAACCTGAAGTCATCAAGACAGTGAAAAGAGATATCCCCGACCTGGGTGAAATGGGATTACAAATTATCACGGACATTGGAGAAAAGAAGAGTATTTTTTTCGAAGGGTGCCTGGGCGATGAAGCTTGTATTGACGTTTGTCCTGAAAATGCGCTTGAGATTCAAAAAATAGGGGATGAATTTCAGATCACCATCGATCTTGCTCTTTGTGATGGTGTCGCCTGCCGTCGGTGTGAACGTATTTGCAGTGAGAAGTGCTTTGATTTGATCAAAATTATCACCTTATAGGATAGGTTGGCCATGGATCGGGAAATGATCAATGAAGTCCTTTTAGAAGCTTTAGGCCGGGCAAATGGGATTCAAAAAGTTTGCCGGCTGAGAAACGAGGATTATCCGGTAATCCTTCAAAAGGAGCAGGAGGCTGAGGACCGTTCGTTGATGGGACTTGGGAAGGTGATCAATACCGGGGTAAGAAAGGTGTTAGAACATGATTTCGTATATGTTGCGATAACGACCATGGAATTTGACTGGGGGGCTCATTCGACGTTAATCCTGAAAAAAGGCCATGAGACCGTTGGAAAGGAGGTTCGAGACGAAGCTACCATTGCCGAATTATCAAAAGACAAAAACGTATGGTTTTTGCACAAAAATTTTATCGTGTATAAGGATAAAATCTGTTTTCCCCAGGACATCATGAAAAAGGTATGCCATTTCGAAATCCCTTGCCTACCGGCCGAGTTTTGCATATTGGAAGATCATCGTTTTACATGCCGTGCCATTTTTTACGCCAATCCGTCCACCCTTTCAGACATTTATCTCAAGGAGAGTTATTTCGAGGGGACTGATGAGAAAGGGTTGGGAACCATTCTAGTTGCAGCAGACGTTTAAAATGTTTCGCACACCTGAACAACTTCGCCAGATTTTGGATCAACTTCCGGATGGGCTCGTCACCATGGATAAACAGGGACGAATCACCTATTTTAATGCTGCAGCGGAGCGTATCACAGGCATTCCCATGGATGAGGCGGTGGGCATGCATTGCCGTGACATTTTCAAAGCGACTACGTGTGAAACAGACCGGATCCCTGCAAAAGGAGACCAGGCAGGCAAAAATATATATGACCGGGAATTCAGGGTTACCCGGCGGGACGGCAGGCAGATATCCATTATTTCCAGTATTTCCCCCCTCAAGGATCGCCATGGCAATGTTATGGGTGGCATGGAGGTTTTTAAGGATATTTCAGGCCGAAAGGCACTTGAAGATGACCTGAGAGTTTCGGAGAACAAGTATCGACGTATCTTTGAAGGTTCCCAGGACATGATTTTCATCACCACCAAAGAGGGTATTTTCAAGGAGGTCAATCAGGCCGGTGTGGATCTGCTGGGATACGACAGCAAGGAAGAGTTGTTGGCCATATCCTCTGTGGAAAAAATATATTACAATCCGATGCATCGGAAGGTGTATCAGAAGGAAATGGAGCGGCAAGGGTTTGTAAAAGATTTTGAGGCCCGATTCAAAAGAAAAGACGGCAGTTTGATTCATTGCCTGGTTTCAGGCACGGCAATCCGGGGAAACGATGGTGAAATAATCGGATATGAAGGGATTATCAAAGATATTACCGCTCGCATGGATGCCATCCGGGATTTGCAAAAACGCCATCGGCAACTGTCTTTGCTCAATTCAGTTGCTTTGGCCATGAACATGACCCAAAACCTGGACGACGTTCTTAATACTGCCCTTGAAAATGTTCTGGATGTCCTGAATTTATTGTCGGGTGGGATTTTTCTGATAGACCATCAACAGGCTTCATTTTCACTTCGGGTTCATCAAGGATTTTCAGATATATCCGGCAAGGGTCGCGATTACGTCCAATTCCAGGATCAGGCACTGATGGAGGCCCTGTTAAACAAGGATTTGGTACTCACCCCGGAGCCGACATTTCCTGCCTTCAAGATCAAGTTGAAAGTTGAAAATTCCGCTGATTCCCTTTGTCTGAAATGTTTTCTCATTACCGCCAAGGAAAGAGCTTCCGGATTCATCGCACTGGATCTTCCTGAGGACAGGGAACTGACCGATCACGACCTGCACCTGCTTGGTTCTTTGGGTAATTTTCTTGGAGGGGCCATAGAAAACAGCCAATTGTTACAAACAATCCAAAAACACCGTGAAGAACTCAAAGGGCTTACTGCTCAACTGTTTCAATCCCAGGAAACAGAGAGAAAACGCATTGCCAGGGAACTTCACGATGAAGCCGGGCAAGCCCTGACCGGCATCAATTTTTCTTTGGAAACCATAGAAAAAAGTCTTTCCGATCAGGACAACCCTGTCAGGGAAATGATCAGTGAGATCAAAAAACAGCTCAATCGGACCTACCAGGAGATGCGCCGTATTTCATATCGATTGCATCCGGCACTTTTGACCGATCTGGGACTGGAACCGGCGTTGGATGCCTATTTGGCCCACATTTCAAAACACTGTGAGCTTGACATTCATTTCCGAATGGTTGGATTCGAAAGCCGCATCGATCCTGATCTGGAGACATTGCTGTATCGTCTCTCCCAGGAGGCGTTGACCAATACCTTGAAACACGCCATGGCCAAAACATTCCATCTGTCAATCATTAGAAGCTATCCCAATATCATATTTTTAGCTGAAGATGACGGCATTGGTTTTGATGCCTCCAAGCTTAATCAGCACCAGCATGCATTGGGGCTTTTGTCAATGCGGGAACGTGCTTCCATGGTAGGCGGAAAATTTACACTCCGGACAGCACCCGGTTCAGGCACCCGTATCCGGATCGAAATTTCCCTTAGAGAGTATTCCCATGACCAGTAAAATCGTATCTATCGTGTTAGCCGATGATCATACCATTGTACGCCAGGGACTGGTCAAACTGCTTGAAGCCGAACCTAATTTCAGGGTGGTTGGAGAGGCGGAAAATGGAAGAGAGGCTGTCGACAAAGTTGAAAAACTGATGCCGGATGTGGTGCTGATGGATATTGCCATGCCCATGTTAAACGGTATCGAGGCGACCCGTCAGATCAAAAAAATCTCTCCTCAAACCAGGGTGATTATCCTGTCCATGCATTCCCATGATCGATATATCAACGAACTTTTCAGTTTGGGAGCTTCCGGATACCTTCTGAAAAACTCAACCGGTTCCGACATTATCAGGGCGATTCATGCTTCGCTCAAAGGAGACCACTATCTGAGCCCTTCCATATCGAAACGGGTAATCCAGGACTATATTTCCATGAAAAAAAAGTCGACCACGGATGATCTTTACAATCAGTTGTCGAACCGCGAACGCGAGGTGTTCCAAATGATTGCAGAAGGGCGCTCAACAAAAGAGATCGCTGATATATTGTGCATCAGTCCCAGTACCGTAAAAACCCATCGGGCAAAGATCATGGAAAAACTCCAGGTGGAAAACATTTCCCAATTGGTTCAATTCGCCATTCGTTTGGGTATCGTTGATATCCAATTGTGAGTATCTTCCAAATTGCTCATCATAAAAATCATCCCGATTTCCAACAAAAATAGTCCTATAGCCGATAGACAATGGACAAGGCACTCGGTACACTTTAAATAAATAAAAATCTAAGTTGAGTGATTCTGGTGACCTATAACCGTCATTCCGGCGCAGGCCCATGGGCGTCAGATTAGGTCCTACTAATTTTCAACATAAGGGGCCGAAAACGGTTTATTACATGCCATTCTGAGGGAGCGGCAGCGACCGAAGAATCTCTCTTCCCGAGGCCGGTCCGGTCATCGGATTTGACTCGAGGTTTAACCAAAAGAGACCGTACCGGTGTGGAGGAAAGATTCTTCGTCGGTCATTGAATGTGTGCCATATAACCGTTCACGATGTCGGCCTTCTCAGAATGGCGATTTTCAATACCTTGTCGCTTCCTTAACTTGATGCCAATGGGCGAAAGCCGGGCACGAAATGAAGCCGTCAGGCGCCATCCATAAGGTGAAACCATTAGACTGGATACCGGTTCCCGGTTCAAGCCCGGGACAGGCTTCGCCGGTATGACGATAGAAGATTCATTAAATGAAATCGCTAAAATCAGATAGAATAAACGATTGAAACCACGGTGTATGAACCCCATTTCTTGAAATTCAGAACCTTTTAAGAATCGTATCATTTTGATCGTGGTTTTCAAACAGTCAGCGCAGTTATCTCTGTATTTCGGTCTTTGCCATAACCATGTTTAACTTAGCCCGATTTTTTTGAATATTCATCTCAGGGACAGCCGGAATCCAGGGTCGAGCATCCCTCAACGGCATTACGGTTAAGGGAATAGATCCCAATATTTAAAGAAGGGAGGAAATGGCATGTTTCAATTCGACAAAGAACAACAGGTCTGTAGTGTGGGGGGAGTAAAATTCGGAGGACAGCCGGGGGAATACCCCACGGTGGTGTGTTCTTCGATTTTCCAGAAGGGTGATCGCGTATTTGAAGGCAAACGCAAGGAGGGCTTTGACGAAAAGCTGGCCGAAAAGCTTTTGAAGGACCAGGAGAAAATTTCCGCAGAAAGTGGGGTGCCTGGAATGGCCGATATTGTGGCCAATACCGGTAAAGAATTTAAGACCTTCATCGATTTTGTCGTTTCCGTCACGGATATGCCTTTTTGTATCGATGCATGGGTAATGAAACCCAAGCTGGAGGCGGCTGCATACTGTGCTGAAAAGGGATTGCTGGATCGAATGTTCTATAACAGCGTGACCGTATGGGAAAAAGATATTGAAACCGAAATTCGCGAAATGGCACAAATCGGAGTAAAGCATGTTCTGCTGGTTGCCTTCGACCAGGATGATCAAATGCCCTCAGGAAGAATTGCGGGGACTCAGAAATTACTGGATGCCATTGAAAAGGTGGGGGCCAAATTCGAAAGTATATTTGTCGATACCTCGGTAATGAACGGACCCGCAACAGCATTTTGTGGCGTGGCCAATCGACTGATTAAGGAAAAATGGGGCTTTGCAACTGCCAGTGCCCCCAGCAACGGGTCCTATATGTGGCAGAAAGCCAGGGAAATGTGGGGTTTCAGAGGATGGTCGGCGGCTGATGCGGCCCTGGAAGCATTGTCAGCATTTATGTATCATGACATGATTTTTTCCGGACCCATGGCCGGAGCAACCCGTATCATTCCGGCGGTGGCCATGGCCGATGCTTTTTTGGCGACCGCGGTCTTTTCGGAAACAAAAAAATTGCCCAAAGATCCCAATCATCCGCTTTTCAAATTATTTCCGGAATTTGTCGATCAGCTTAAACAGCTTGGATAGATGAGCTTAAAAAACAACTGTACCAGACATCAGAAAAGAAAGGAGCATCAAATGGCAGAGCTTACATCAAAGGAACGAGTCAACCGTCTTTTCCGCCGCGAGCCGATTGACCGGATGCCGGTGTTCAGCGGATACGGCATGGTGACGATCCATGCAATCAGAGATATCGGAATTCGTTTTGCCGAGGTTCACACCTCCGGAGAAAATCTGGCCCGTTCGGCCTTGAAAAATGCTGAAAAATATGGACTGGATGCAACCATCATTCCTTATGACATGTGTACAATCGCTGAAGCCCTTGGAAGAGGCACCAGTTTGTATATGGATTCAGAGGATATTCTTTATCCGACTGTACCCGAAAAATGGAAATCACTTGAAGATGTGAAGATACCCGATGATTTTCTGACCAGAGCCCGGATGCCCGAAGTAGACAAGGGGTTTGAAATATTGAAATCCAAGGGCGATCTTGCTGTGGGAGCATGGGTTCTGGGACCTTTCACCCAGGCCGGACAGGTTATCGAACTGGATTTACTTTTAAAAGGTGTTAAGAAAAATAAGGAAGCGGTTGAAGCTTTCCTGGATAAAATGACCGATTTGACCATCAAAGCCGCCAAACATTACGAGTCATTGGGGGTAGACTACCTGACGGTTCGCGAAATGGGGTCCGGAACGGATCTGCTTTCTCCAAAAATGTGGAAATGGCTTATTCAGCCAAATCTCACCAAGATATTCGAAGCCATTAGTATTCCCACAGTCAATCATATTTGCGGAAGCACCGATATGATTATCGAAATGATGAATGAATGTGGGGCGGATGCGGTCAGTGTCGATCAAAAGAACAATGTGGCGGAGTCAAGAAAAAAATTGGGAAATGATGTTTTGATTTTCGGAAATTTTGATCCTTACGGCACGCTGGTGCAAGGTGATCCTTCCGCGGTTGAAGGTGTCATGAAAAAGTGTATCGAAAACGGGGTCGATGCCGTATGGCCCGGATGTGACATTTGGCCGGATGTCAAGGAAGAGTCGATGGTCAATTATGTGAAGGCTGTCAAGGAATATGGGAAAAAGCCTTCTCCAGCCGTTGGCAGATTATGATTATTTCTGAAACAAATTTAAAATATTTTAACAAGGAGAACAGCAATGGCGGATGAAAACAGAAGAAAAGAAATTCTTGCGAAACTGGCGGAAGCCGTGGTGGAGTACGATGAGGATGAAGCCAAGAAATGGGCTGAAATCGCTGTTTCCGAAGGTTTGGACGCCATGGATGCCATTATGAATGGACTGGCGGCAGGCATGGAAAAGGTAGGTGATTTGTATGACAAACAGGAATATTTTGTGCCTGAACTGCTGATGTCCGCAGATGCTTTGTATCTGGGACTTGATATTCTTAAACCTCATATCAAGAAAGAAACCGTCAAAAAGATGGGACAAGTGGTCATCGGAACCGTTCAAGGAGACGTTCATGACATCGGCAAAAACATCATTAAGCTGATGTTCGATGTGGGGGGTTTTGAGGTGCATGATCTGGGACGTGACGTACCGTTGGAAAAATTCGTGGAAGAGCAGATGCGGACTGATTCCGAAATCGTCGCCATGTCCGCCATGATGACCACCACCATGATGGGTATGAAGAAAGTCATTGAAATGATCAAAGAAAAAAATCCGAATGTTAAGATCATGCTCGGTGGCGCACCGGTGACCCAGGATGTTGCAACGCTGTTTGGTGCTGACGGATATGCCGAATCCGCAGGCAATGCAGTTCAGGAAGCTATCAAGATGGTCAGCCAGTTGAGGAGAATGCATAAGGAGGAATAATCAGGTCGGTCCCTGAACGGTTTGTGGGCTGATTGGCTGACCAGGAAAAAGGCTCAGTGGACGCAATGTTTACTTCCATCAGGATATCCTGGTTACACCGCCGGCTCATGAGCCGTTTTTCAGGGATCGGGAAGCAGACCTCTGATAGGTTCAAGATACATTTAAATTACCATTTTTAGGGCCAATGCTGGGTAAAGTGTGCACAGAGAAGGAGGACGGCACTTATGGATGATAACAAAGCTAAACTGATTTTTCAGCCATCCGGACGCAGAGGAGAAGTAGTTAAGGGAATTACCCTTATTGAAGCTTCCCGCAAACTCGGGGTGGATATTGAAGCCTTGTGCGGTGAAAAAAAAGTGTGCGGCAAATGCAAGGTTCGCATCGAACAGGGATATTTTGAAAAATATGGTATCGATTCCAAACTTTCGAATGTGAGCCCGTGGCAGGAGGAAGAGGAAAAATTCATTACTCCCAAGGAAAGAGAACTGGGGTTCAGGCTGGGTTGTGTGACCAAAATCGAGGGCGATCTTCTGGTTTTTGTTCCGGAGGAGTCCAGAGCCGGAAAACAGGTTGTCAGCAAAGCGGCCCGTGACATTCACATTGACCATAATCCTGCGGTCAGACTTTACTATGTGGAGGTGGAAAAACCGACATTCGAAGAACCTACCGCCGATTTTGAGCGTATTTGCCATAAACTGGAGGAACAATACGGCCTTAAAGATCTCAGTGCCGACATATATTGTCTTCGCCGGATTCCCGGTAATCTTCGTAAGGGAAACTGGAAAGTCACAGTAAGTGTCTGGAATGACAAAGAGGTAATCAGTGTCAGGCCCGGCAAGATAGAAAATTCTTACGGCGTAGCCATTGATGTGGGCACGACCACGGTTGCGGCCTATTTTTGCAACCTGATGACCATGGAGGTACTGGACACCGTCTCAATGATGAACCCGCAGTGCAAATATGGCGAAGATGTCATGAGCAGAATCACCTATCATATGATGAATAAGGATGGGCTCGACCGCATGAGTGCAGACATCATCGAAGGCCTCAACAAACTGATCGATGAGGCGATCCAGGGAACCTACCCTCCTAAAAAGAAGGTGAAGAAGAAAAAAGGTGAAGAAGGCCCGGATGAATATGTCGAGGTTCCCGAGGAAGGTAAAACCTATTTACGGTTGTCGCGGGAAGATATTGAAGATATTACTATCGGTTTTAACACCGCTATGCATCATATATTGCTGAAGCTTGACCCAGAACACGTGGGATTGGCGCCTTTTCCTCCTGTTGTTCATCACAGTCTGGACATCAAGGCAAGGGACCTTGGAATCAATATCAATCCTTCGGCCTATGTTTTTGTGCTTCCCAACGAGGCGGGTTTTGTGGGAGCTGACAACGTGGGCGTGTTGATCGCCGAGGAACCCTATAAAAGCGATGAGATCCAGTTGATTATCGATATCGGCACCAACGGGGAGCTGGTTCTTGGCAACAGGGAAAAGTTAATATCATCTTCCTGCGCCACCGGTCCTGCCCTGGAGGGAGCACAATTATCGTTCGGAATGAGGGCGGCACCCGGTGCCATCGAGCGAATCAAGATCGATCCCGACACCCACGAAGTGGATTATAAGGTTATCGGCCGTGATGCCTGGCGAAGCTATTCCGAGCCCAAGGAGATGAAGGCGAAAGGTATCTGCGGGTCAGGAATCCTTGATGTGCTGGCCGAATTATATGCAGCCGGTGTTGTTGCCAAAAGCGGTGTTTTCAACAAAAAGGGACAGAAATCCAAGAGATTCCGCAAAAATGCGGAAACCGGTCAACCGGAGTTTGTTTTGGCCTGGGCCGAAGAATCAAGTATCGATAGAGATATTGTTATCACCCAGAAAGATGTACGGCAGATACAACTGGCCAAGGGAGCGCTCTATGCGGGATGCAAACTCATGGTGAACCGGATGGGGATTGAAAAGGTTGACAAGGTTAAAATCGCGGGAGCATTCGGGACCCATGTGGATCGTCAAAAGGCTCTCATTATGGGACTTTTTCCGGATTGCGATATTGAAAAAATCGAGTCGGTCGGAAACGCAGCCGGTGATGGTTGTCGCGCGGCATTGCTGAATAAGGCGAAACGCGATGAAGCCAACTGGGTGGCCCGGAACGTGGAATACATCGAGTTGACTGTTGAAAAGGATTTTCAAAAAGAATTTATGGCGGCGATGCAGTTGCCGCATATGCACGATAAATTCCCTCATCTGGTGGGAATTGTTCGGGACGAAATTCTTAACCAATAACCCAAATAGGGTTCTCTCCCCCAGCCCCTTCCATCGGGGCTTGGAGGTTTGGTTCAGGCACCATACAGAGTGATGCTGTGAACAGGCTCCGAGGTGCATTTGATCAGTTAAAGGCGGTCGACCATGCTATGCACAATTCAGAATGAAAAAAATTTTAACGGTTATGAAACAGAGCACCATGATGACGGTATCCTGGAAGAAGTCCGCTTGATTGGAAAAAAATATCATATCCATTCCATCATCCCTTTGGATACCAAGGATATCTGTATCGCCCACTGGGTTCAACTCAAGTGTAAATTCGGGTGTCAAAAGTATGGAAAAAGCTGGTGCTGTCCGCCTGAGACGCCAACTCCGGACAAAACGGAAGCTTTGTTAAAAGAATACCATAAAGCCTTGTTGCTTTGTGGGCGGCTGAAAAACGGTGATTTTTATAAAAACAATTCCCATAAACGAAAAATCCAGGTGAATACCTGGAAAGGGACCGTTGCATTGGAACGATACCTGTTTTTGGCCGGATATTATAAGGCGTTCAGTCTGGTTTCGGAAAGCTGTGCCCTTTGCAAAAAATGCGCCTATCCTGTTGATTGCAAATTCCCAATGGACAGGCGCCCTTCAGTGGAGTCCTGTTCCATCGATATTTTTCAGACACTGAAAAATATCGGAAAACCAATTGAACTCGCAAAGAATGTCACTGACGAATACAATTGTTACAGTATCATCTTGCTGGAATAATATATGTCTTATAACTTGTATCAGTAAACGGAGGTAAGTTGTGAGCAAGACCAAGGAAAATCTCCAAAAAGCACTTGCAGGGGAATCCCAGGCCTGTATTCGTTACCTGGCTTTTGCCGAAAAAGCAGATGAAGAGGGTTATCCGGGAGTTGCCAGACTCTTTCGGGCAGCTTCCCGGTCCGAGATGGTCCATGCCCAATCTCATCAGTGTGCGTTGGGCAGCCGGATCGAGGTGATTGAAGATCTGAATTCACCGGAAAAGGTTAAAGAAGCCATCGATAAGCTTAAATCAGAGGGGCAAATCAAAGGGACTGCTGAAAACCTCCAGACAGCTATAGATGGTGAAACCCATGAATTTAAGAAGATGTATCCGGCCATGATTCAGGTTTCTGTTGAGGAAAAGGACATGCAGGCAAGGCACAGTTTCGAGTATGCCATGTCCATCGAGATGCTGCATGCCAAATTTTTCAAGAAAGCTATGGCCGATCTTTTGGCAAATGCTGAAACCGTATACTATGTCTGTCCGGTGTGCGGTTATACGTGTTCGGATGAGCCACCCAAGAAATGTCCTTATTGTGGAGTGGATGCAAAGAAGTTTATCGAGGTGAACTGACGCAATGGGTTTTAAAACCGATTTACGGGCCGGAAGCGATATTTGAATGGTTCCGGCCTTTACCCATAGGTGAAAAATTTCCGGGCTGGTGCCGGGTAAAAACCGGGAACGGATTTTTTTTCGGTCGATGGGGTTTCAATTCACTTACCCTTCGATATGTTCTTTTCAGTCATAAAACCGCCTCGAGCCGATGCATAAAAATGACAGGGCAAGAGGTAATTTCTTTACCGAAAACCTGTTTTAAAAGGAAAAAAGGATAGTCAATGCCTGTATTGGGAATCCTGACATGTGAAATCTTGGAACTTGAATTTGCTTATATTTTGGGAAATGACCCTGATATCGCAGGTATTACCGTCATCGAGGATCGGCATTCGGTAGGTTTTATCGAGGAATTGGAATCGTATGGGGTAAGCCCTAAACGTACACCGATGCTCAGGGGATTTCAAGCCGATCGCCGAAGCTGTCTGGAGGTGGTTGTCCGGGTTCTGGAACTTGCACTTCACAATCGCAAAAGTCTTCTTCAGGAGGCTTTGGTCAAGGCCGCAAAAGAAATGGGTCGCTATACGGATGCCATTATGCTCGGGTACGGTCTTTGCGGAAATGCTCTTCAAAAACCTGAGGAACTTCTGGCCGATGCCGGAGTACCGGTGTTTATCCCCATGGACAATGATCATCCGGTAGATGACTGTGTCGGTCTTATCATTGGCGGACGAGAATGTTATTACCGGGAACAGTGCAAGGTGGCCGGGACTTTTTTTATGATACCAGGATGGACCCGGCATTGGAAAAAGCTTTTTTTAAAGGAATACGGAAAGTTCGACGTGGAGTTGATGCGCCGCATTTTCGGAATGTCCAAGTATGAAAGGTCACTGATGATACCCAACCCCTCTCTTCCTGTTGATCAGATGGAAAAGAATATCGATGAATTTAACAGGCTTTTTGGTTTTAGAACTGAAATGCTGGAGGGAAACCTCAATATGCTGAACAGGACATGGAAAGGCGTTAAAGAATATCTTGACGGCATACCCGGGTGAGAAATTCATGACTTTTAAAAAAGGCGATCTGTTTTAAAAATGAATCTTTTCTTCCGGTGGGTTCCCCCTGAATCTCTTCATGCCGAATGCTTCAGACTCACTCCGGTGAACAAACCGAATTAATAAACGCTGAATCCGCATGGTGTCAAAAAAACACTTCATGGTAAACCAATGATTCCGGGAATAATTCATCCACAAGAAGTGTGACATCACGAACCATTTCCCCCCTGCCGCAAAGGTAGAAATCGTATGAGTTTCGGGGAAGTTTATTTCTAATAAAATCAGTGACCCTTCCATGAAAGATATCCGGCAAATCCGAATATTCGGGTTTGGAATCTGAGATGCAGGGGATAAATCCGGATGCGCTTTTTCTGAAAAAAGATTCATAATAAAGGTCCTCAATGTGACTGACTCCGTGGAGTAGCATAAAATTGGAAATGCCGGAGCGAACCATGGAGACAAAAGGAGCTATTCCAGTTCCTGTGGCCACAAAAACCGGTATTCGTTTCGATGGTTTGAAAGTAAAATAACCGTGAGGACCGGTGAATTGAAACTCGAAACCTGGTTCAGCCGAAGCAAGAATCGAACTGAAAGCTCCCTCCGGAATAAAACGGATGCATAACTCAATATTCGGTTCATGAGGAGCGGAAATAATTGAATAATACCTTTCCATATCGCCGTAAACAGACCGTATGTTTTGGCCGGGGATAAATTCGAAATCAGGAGGACGGACCAGTTCAATTTCAAATGCCTTTTTGGAAAGCCAGCGACGCCTGACCAGTTTTGTGTGTTTTAATGGGCTCATCTCATGGTCCGGTTAACTAAAATATGATGTTGGGTAACTGATGGATGAACTGGGCAATAAGGAGTTCGATAAAAAAAATATGCCCAATTCGGGATTGGGTGTCAATAATTTTTTGAAATTAAAGGCATTCTGAAATATCTACAGGTAAAAAAATAGAATAACTTTGCCATTTAATTTGCTACTCGTTGCCAGACCGTTATCCATGATGTAACATATTCAATATCTGCCCTTCTACAATTCCTGGGGCAGAAGGGAGTTTTCCTTTCGGCACAATTAAAACCATCAACTCAAAAAGGAGATACGACATGAAATTCAAAATTAAAATGGTTCTAATGCTCGTTTGTTTCATGCTGATAGCAAGCACTGCTCTTGCAGATGACATAGAGGGCCGTATCGAGGCTGTGGATCCGGCTAATCAGTCTTTTGTGGTGCAGGGGATCACCTTTTATACGAATCCATCAACAGATTATGACGATGGTTTAAAAAGTTTTGCCGACCTTCGCCCCGGTCAGAAAGTTGAAGTCGATTTTCAATATCGGGATGGGAAGCATTACGCCACGGAAATTGAACTCGAGGATTGATTCGATAAGAAAAATATATGGTGTTCAATTTAGAGCCTACATTCCTGGCGATTCTGGTCACCGATTTTATGGCGATTTTGCTTATATTGTCGGCATCCCTTACAGCTTTTCGTGTTCTGGTATACTGGAAACCGGAATCTTCTGACAAGGTTCAACTCAACCTAGAAATTGCTGCTGAAACATCATCCCTAAAAGTCAGGGCAGGGTCCCTGGCTTTTTTTTTCTCAACCATCCTTATGATCGTGGCCATTGCCAATGTGCTTCCCAAAATCGTTCCTGGGGCCATGTGCGGAACAGGGGTCATGCAGGCCACTAACGGTCTTGGGTATCAAATGATTGGGTTTCGCATGGTTGCTGTTTTGATGCTGTTTATGCAGTGTGGACTTGAAAAACTGGACCGCACCGTTCCGGATTCACAATTGGTGAAAACAAATGCCAGGCTGTTACTTATAGCACTGCCTGCGGTTTTTTTGTCAACACGGGCCACCCTTCAGGTTATATCCGGTTTGAATATCCAGCAACCGGTCGATTGCTGCGCGGCTGTTTATGATGCAGTTCGATCTTTGCAAACCCAATCCTTAATCGGAACCATACCCCAAATATGGTTGGTGGGGGCATTTTTAACTGTTACGGTGTTTTTTCTGATTTTTGTTTTGAAAATGGTTGCGGTTTCAGGTTTTCGAAATCATTATGAGATGGTTCTGTTTGGAATATTCGCTTTGTCCTGGGTGGTTTTGGCATGGATCACTTTGCTGAGGGTATTTTCGGCATATCACTACCAAGTGCTGAATCATCAGTGTCCCTGGTGCCTTTTTTTGTTTGAACACCGCCTGGTGGGTTATCCCCTGTTGGGTGCCCTGGCTCTGATTGTTTATGAAAGTGCAATGGGTTTGACGGTTGCTTGTATTGCAAACGGTTACCCCCGGCTGCAAGCTGCTGCAATTGTCAGAATCAGACAGGCCGGTATTTGGCTTGTGCTGGGGGTGTTGTCGTTTATGTTGATTTCAGGTTTTCCCGGGATTTTGTGGAGGCTCAGATACGGTGTTTGGATCAGCGGGTGATTTTTTGGAAAAACAGCACACAATTCTAATCCTTTCTCCTTTGTCCATATTCTGAAAACTTTTTGATCACGATTTTCATCTCCCGATCCGGAAGAATTACTGGTTTGCCGATGCATTTGGCCTGATAATAAATTCTGGCCACAAACTCGATTTCTTCAGCAATATTAAATGCACGAAGCAAGTCATCCCCTACGGTTATGAGACCATGGTTGGCCATGAGAACGGCATTGAACCGACCAATGCTATCCGAGACGTTTTTAGCCAGTTTTTCGGATCCAAAGGTGGCATAAGGGGCAACAGGCACTTTGTTCCCTGAAAATCCTACGAGATAGTGTACTGCCGGGATCTCCCAGTTTAAGCAGGCCATGGTGGTCGCATAGGGTGAATGGGTATGAATCACTGCAGACATATCACGGCGCGCCCGATAAAGCTCAAGATGAATTCCTGTTTCACTGGAAGGTTTTAGTTTGCCGTCAACAATTTTTCCGCTCATGTCCAGCACCACCACATCGTCTGCCAGCATTTCATTATAATCTATTCCACTGGGACTAATGGCCATAAGGTTTTCAGTGCGGTCGAGACAACTCAGGTTCCCACCGGTGCCGGTGGTTAAACCTGATTGGACCATTTTTTTCCCAAACTGGACTATAGCTGTTCTTTGATGTTCAAGAATCATTTTTTTTCCGCTTGTTTTAACCCATCATGTCAGTATAAAGGTTTCCATCATCCCGGACTTGATCCGGCATCCGGAAAAACCAGCTTCCTTAATCCACCGGGAAAGCGCTGTGTTTCAATGCGTCCCCGACCCCCGGTTCAAGCCCGGGACAAGCTTCGACCATTGAAGTCAAGCTAAGGTCCTGTCTGATACCAACATTAGGGGCCGAAACCGGTTTATAACATGTTATA